>NZ_LBJA01000042.1:0-633781 GCF_028128695.1 Bradyrhizobium sp. CCBAU 25360 | reverse complement strand
GGTACCGTGCAGGGTGATCTGACTGGCGTCAGTGATGCCATCGCCAGTCTTGCCCGTATCGGGTGACCAGGATGCGATGCTCGGCGCTGCCGGGACTTCGGGCGTTGCGGGGGGCATCGTCGGTGAGGTCGTCGTCGTACCGCTGTTTGCCGACGTATTGAGCGCCGACGCCAGCGCCGCGCCGTCAGTGTAGTTGCCCGAGAACACCGAGTTATTCCCGCGGATCAACGCGTCACCATACTGCGCGCCGCCAATGTGATTGTTGGTGAACGACACGCCGGTAATCGAAGCGGTGCCCAGGTTGGAATCCGCGTATACGGTGTAGGCGCCACCAGTCAGCAGGTTATTGGTGACGGTGACATTCGAGACCGGCCCGAAGTCGTTGTCGATCATGACCGCGGAGGTCCATCCCCACTGATTGATGATCGAATTGCCGGTGATCTGAATGTTGGAGAGGCCACCGTCGATCTGGATGCCGTCATAGTGAGGCGATCCGCCCGCTTGGAGATCGTGGATGTAGTTGCCCTGGATGACGGAGTTGCTGCCGGGAACGATGCCGTTCTCCACGTTGTAGATGTTGTTCCCGATGAACGTGCCGCTTCCCATGATGCCCTGATTGCCAGTGCCATCCGGCGCACGGCCGGTACCATCGATGGTGCAATTCTGGACCACCGCGCCCGTAGCTCCGGAATCAATGGTCACCCCAGCCCAACCGCCGGACGTGATCTTGCAGTTCTCAAGCGTCACATTGTCCGCCTTGATGTAGACGCTGCCGGTGATGTTGAGTCCGGAGACCACCGCTCCCGCCTGCGTGATGACCACATCTCCAGAAGGAGTCAGCGTTACCCCCGCCGGCACCCCGGTGTTCGTCGCGTCAGGCCATGCATTCGTTGTCGTTGCCAAAACAGTTTCTCCGTCTTCTCTGTATTATCCCCGTTAACTGACACCAGTGCTTATTGCGAGTTTGCGCCCTCGATTTAATTGGTGATCGAGATACGCCAGGTGCCGTGCTTGTGCGGCGTTAATGGTCGTCTGCAGACGGCCTTTTTTTGACAAGACCACGGCTCCGCCAAGGTCATTTCGCCACAAGCGCCGCCAGATTCCTGTTTCCGGAAATACAGCGCGGAAATCTACGTTACGGAAATTAAAAGCGATTTCGTTTTAGCCGCGATCAAACGACCGCAAAACATGCGCGCGCCACACTTCACAGAAAAATTCTTTCGTGCTGGCTCGTTGCAACGGGTCGAGCGACTCCGAGATCGGCCCCGCTCAACGTCGACGCACATTAAATAAACCATCGAATGTATAAATAGCCAGCGACGCGCATTATTAAATACGACGCGCGAATGTCCTCTGCAGCAGACAGCGGCAAGACATCAGCTCGAATTTGTCGTGCTGCTCCGTTGGCTGAGATGCGCGCCTACCGGCGAAGCCAGAGGCGATGCAAGATGACTTCGTAAATGGGCTTAGGTGACAAAGCGGTGCGGCCCGATTTCGCCGGGCAACGTCAAAGCACTGCCTGGCCTAAGTCTTCCGGCACAAAAATACTTTTTCGCCGCGGATCAGACCATATTGCGCAACTTGAGGCTCGACCGCCGTATACTCGTCGACGACGAAGCCCGCTCGTTCGAGCCGGCGTCGGAAATCACGACCGAAGAAGCGGACGTGATCATGCTGGTTGAAATACAGGATACGATCTTCTTCTGTTTTCTGCCTCGATCGATCCTCGAACGTTTCTTGCCATCCCTCGATGAGAGGGATCATCGCGATCAGCGTCCCGCCCTTACGCAAGATCCGAAAGAGTTCGGGGATGGCCAAGCGATCGTTGACGTGCTCGAGGATATGGCAGCAGATGATCCGATCGAACCTGTCACTTTCGAGGTCTATCTTTTCGATATTGATGTCGAAATCAGCGCCCTTCCCTCCGAACTCGCAGGTGACGTAACTTCGCGGCTTTCTCGCCTTGATATACTCCGTGAGCCCCTTCTCGGGCGCGAAGTGGAGGATATCCTTGCCCATAAACAGGCCCTGCTCGGCGTCGCAAAGCACCAACAGACGGTGTCGCTCGTGCGACAGACAATTCGGACAGAGCGAGTCGAAGTTGATTCCCAATGCCAGCGGATTTGCGTACGCGAAAAATCTGCCTCGATACTCACATACCGGACAGGTCCTCTCAAATCGTCCGAACAGGAAACGGATCGTCCGAAGCCCGCTGCGTAATGACCAGACATAAGGTCGCAAACGTCCCTTGATGCCGCCAATCGGCGATGATGCCACGTCAAACTCGCTCATCTTGCGCTCCCAACATCTGCCATTCCCTAAGCGAAGCACGCACACCGATGCAAACGCCCCAAAACGTCCACATGTAGTTCCAGAAATGCACCGTCAAACCCGTGAACAGGAACACCATGCAAGCGATCGTAAACCCCGTCTGAATCCCGCTTGGGCGGCGCCCGGGCACAGGCAATACCGCCGAGAGATTCAAAACGATCAGCAGGATGGTGACCGGTACGCCGTAATGAAGGCTCGTGACCAGCCACACGCTGTCGACTGTGCGATCGAGTAGATAATAGCCGAACGTCACGAATCCGGCTCCCGTCAGAGGCGACTGCCACACCTGCGCCGAGACGGCGTCCCAGATCATGAGGCGATAGAATCCCGTTTGAGGCTCCAGTGTCGCGTGGGACAGCAGCCAGCTGAGAGGGTTATTCGTCACAGCGGTGACGGCCAGGAGGAACATGCCCGCTCCCGTCCAAAGCAGAGGCCATCGCCACGGGCAGCGGCGCAACAACCGCTCGTAGGCGTAGCTTGACATGACGACGACCATCCCCAAGACAGCGGCCGAAGATAACGACAGCAATCCGCCGAATAGGCACAGACACGCCCACGACAGACGCTTGATGGCACTTGTCGCCGAGAACAGCACGATGGCCGCAGTCAGCGAACAGAACACGCCATAGAGAATAGGATGATCGAACGTCGATATTGCGCGTCGCAGACCTGCTCGTACTCCATCTGCGCTCGACGTGCCGTCGTCCACGAACGCCTCAGGCTGCGGCATGAGTGTCGCCATGATCTCGCGGACGATCCAATGCCCCGTCAACACGTCCACTAGCGCAACGCATATCGCAATCGCCGTGAATGCCTTGATGAGACGAATGAACTGCTGGACCGCCGACGGCTCCAGAACGAAGGCTCGCGCAACAAAGTATGCTCCGACAAAGTCGAGAGCCTCTGCAACAGCAGAAAACGCCGATTGAGGTCCGGCGGCGTAACCAGCCGCCGCCACCATGGCAAGCGCAAGCGTCCCCGCGAGCCCGTCCGACAGCAGGAGCCGACGGCTCGGCTGCAATAGCCGCGCAACCGCCGGCAGCAGCAGGACCAGAAGGCATATCCTGGTCGGCGTTAGCTTTGCCCCGGCGATCAGCACCTGGAGCCCCGACGGCAATACGATGCCCATCAGAAGGAGCGGGACGGCCAGACTGCCCCGTTGGAGAATGGTCGAATGGAATCCGGCCGCCGTCGCGCGGATACGCGGCTGCCCCGCGAGGAGAGCATAGCCAGGATAGCTCATGAGGCTGTCTCCCTGGACAGGCCGGACCAAGCCATTAGATCCGACAAGCGCTTGAGTTGGTGCGGAGCACGCCGGCGCTTCATCTGATGGCCTCCTGCGCCGCGACGCTGCCAAAGTCCAGATTGCGCACCAGGCGCCAGCCGTCGGTCGCATTTCTGAGATAGGTGGGCCGGTTTCGCCGAAACAGGGTCGGCCCATACTGCCCCGAGCCGATGTGATTGTCGGTGATCGAAACACCCGAGATCGGATTGTCGTTGAACTTCGCGTCCGAGTAGACCGTATAGCTGCCGCCAGCGAGAAGATTGCCTTCGATGACGATGTTGGAGACCGGGCCAAACTCGTTGTCGATCATGATAGCGCCGGCAGCGCCGTGAGAATTGATGATCGTGTTTTGCCGGATGACCGTGTCCGAGATGCCGCCATCGATCTGGATACCATCGTAATGTGGCGCCCCGCCGGCATTGAGATCGTGAATAAAATTGTGTTCGATCAGATTGTCCCTGCCGGTCAGGACGATGCCGTTTTCGACGTTCGAGATGTTGTTGCGCTGGAACGTACCCTGTCCCATGATTCCCTGGTTGCCATTGCCATCGGGACCAGCACCCTGGCCGTCGATCGTGCAATCCCTGACGACAACTCCTGTCCGATGCGGATCGATCTTGATAACGGCCCAAGCGCTAGCCGAGATGCGGGACATCTCGATGGTCACGTTATCGGCGTTGACGACGACGCCGCCCTGAATGTCCAGTCCTGAAATCGTCGTGCCGGAAACGGCAATCGTGAGGGGACCGGACGGCTTCAGCACGAGATCACGAGGCGGCCCCGTGTTGCTTGCGTCCGGCCATTGGGAGGCGAATGCCAGCTTGGATGCGCCGTTCGGCTCGGCTGCCACAGCAGCCGCCGGAATCTGGAGCGCTGCGACCGCAACCGCTACACGGGCAGCTTCGAGCACAATCCCGCCCCAGCGCATATGGCCAAGCGCGAGCCCCCTGGCTCCTCGCCAACTCCGTCGCTGTCCTTCTAGGCTATCTGATCTCATCGCTCTTCTCGCCGGAAACAACCCGACGCTCTCATGCCGGCTCGACCCTCGGTGCCTCGTAACCGCCAACCCACTCTCGCCGACGCCTCCAGACGGCTTCCCAATAAACAGCGTTCTTTTGCCATTCCGCATTCCGCGCCAGGGCGGCTGCCATGCCGTAACCGTACCGGCGTGTAAGCGGCACGATCAGGTGCAAAGCCTGCCCGATCGTCCGTGCCGGCCAGCCGAAATGCCGATTGATCAGGGTGATTCTCCCCTTGAAAACCTTCACCCTCTTGTCGACAGGCACGACGTCGGATGCCCCGCCATAGTGGACGATGGTCGCTTCAGGCGTGACCGCGGGCCGCGCACCGAGCGACCGCGCGCGATGACAGAGGTCTGCTTCTTCTCCGTACATGAAGAATGTGGGGTCGAACCCGCCGAGCCTCTCCCACACCAGCCGGTCGATCAGCAGAAAGCAACCTGTAACGATGTCGACGTGCCGCGCGGTATCTCGGTCCCATCCGCCATAGGCCTCGGAATTGAAAATCGGACTGCGACGACCGAAATAGGTGAACCCCAGCGCGAAGCAGAACAAATTCCACAAACTGATTCTTCGAAAGCACGAGGTGCGATTGAGACTGCCGTCCGGAAACAGGGTGCGTCCGCCCCAGACGTGAAATGACGGATTGGCCTCGGCGAACTCAAAAAGAACATCGATCGCGCAGTCGAGAATAATGGTGTCTGGATTGAGCAGAAGCAATCGTCGGCCGCGCGCCTGTTTTGCAGCCAGATTGTTGGCGCGTGCAAAGCCGATGTTGTCGTTTAGGGCAATCAGCCTGATGTCAGGGAATTGACGGGCAATTGCGGCAGCTGACTGGTCGGACGAATTATTGTCGACGACGATGACCTCATACCTCGTACCCATTGTCTCAGCGGCGATCGACGCCAGACAGTCGAGCGTCATGTCGCGGGTATTGTAGCTTACGACAATGATGGAGAGGTCCAGCTGCCGATCCGAGTGCGGACCTTCGTCATCATGGTACGCGCTGCTCATAGCGACTCTGCTCCTTTCAAAGAAACTGCGGCCCGCTCGTCGCGCTATCACCCTCGAACCTGAGCTCAGGTGCGGGTTTGGTCTCACTCCGCCGCACCGGCCTCGATTGTTCCTGTCAGATTGTTGCCGGGCTCATCACGGCGCACCGCGGCCTCAGTCCCAACGCCTCGTCGGCTGCCTAGCCCTGCAATGTGCGACGACAGCCAACGCGAAACCCACACCTTTTGCTTCAGCGCCGGCGCTTCGACAAATCGCCAGGAGGCATACGCCAGAACGAGAGTCACGGATGCCGACAGCAAGGCCAACGGCCAGCCGGCTGCGAGATCGAACAGCGTCAGGAGCGCCAATATGACCGGTGAATGGATCAGGTATACGCCGTAGGACAGATCGTGCTTGAGTGGCACGCGACTGGCGACCTCGGAGAGCCCGAGACAGATCACGACGTAGGGTATACACAGCGGCATCGCCACCGCGCCCAACCCGCTCGCAAGACCGATCAGCGCGCCTCCCACGGCGACCGCGGCCCCGATTCCGGAGAACGGGATACTTTCACGGTAGAGGTAGAGGGTCGTGCCGGCGATGAAGTAGACGAAGAGACCGATGAAATCCAAGAGCCGCTGCGGACAGGCCGCGTGCAGGGATGGCGAAAGCGCCAGCCCAACATAGATGAAGTATACCAGGGCGAAAGTGATCATCGTCAGCGCCCGTCGGCGGAGAAAGCCCGCCACGCTCATCGCCGCCAGCACCGCATAGGACCAGACCTCGATATTGAGCGTCCATAGCGGTCCGTTGACCTGCACTTCGTGTCCATGCCGCACCACGCCGGGCAGGTAGTGGGACATCAGGGTAACGGCGTTCTTCAGATACAGGTAAAGCTCGGCGCTGCCGAAATAGTCGGCTAGCGAATAGGTCGTCAGGGCTGGACCCAGCACGAACATCGACGCGATGACCACGACGAAGAGTGCGGGCAGGATACGCAACGACCTGTTTACGGCGAACCGGACGAGATCGCCAGATCGGGCCAGGCCAGGCGCCAGCAGGAAGCCGCTGACGCAGAAGAAAATAACGACTGCAAACAGGCCGAACTGGATGAACCCGCCGCTGAACCGGTAGAGGACGTCGTTTGTTCCCCACCAGGCATGGTGAGCAACCACCGTGAGTGCGGCCACAAGTCGTATCTGATCAAAACCGGGGCCTCTGGCCGAAAGGACGGCAAGCCGATCGCCGATCGTCGTTGCCCCAAGTGAAATCATCGATTTCTCACGCGAAATGATCTTTCTGCCGCTTCATGATTATATAACATTTAATATAGAACCGCAATTAAATGAGGCACCCATTTTAACCGGACCGGACCTCGCCGGCCGGGCGAGTTGACTGAGACGAGGCCGTGAATTCGGTGACCCCGTCAGTGCCTGGCCTTCCGCCGGAGACGGTCACGATGATCGAAGCCGCAAGCCCGAGCGAGACAAACCTCGGCGCGAACTCGCCCAGCCGGGAGGTCATGCCAAACAATCCATCACCACGATCCGCCGGAACTCCGAACATCGCTTCGATTCGCAGGCCTGAATCGACGCACCAACTCGCCAGCTTGCGCCCCGAAGCGAAATGAGCACCCACTGCCTCGTAGCCGCTGGAGCGCCCGGACCGGAGACTCGCCCCGAGATAAGACCGAATGCCCCTTGGGGACATCGTGTTGGGCATCTGGATCACTGCGAGCGATTGCTCGTGCATGAACGATCGCAGCCTCAGAAGCAGCTTTTGCGGATCCGGAGCGAGGTGCAACAGATTGAGACATAAAACGCAGTCGTAGGTGTCGCGATTGGAGTCGATACTGTCCAGATCGGCGTAGATCATCTCGATCCCGTCCCCGGCGGGGCCGGCTGCGATCACTGGATCGAGCGGAATCGCGGTGACGTGCAGTCCTCGCGCCTGCAGCCGCTTTTCCGTCTTGCCAGACCCACAACCGATCGAAAGTACGCTGCGCGCCGATGCCGGCACGAGCGCGATCGTCGCCTCGGATTCAGGTTCATAATAGTCCTTGGAAAAGCTAGCGCGGCGAAGGCGCGTTTCCGTCGGGAGCAACGAGTAGGGCGAGCGGCGGCCGTCCGCGATTTGCAGCAAAATTGCCTTCTGCCTGCCAATTTCTTCTTCCCCGATCCCCATCCGGCCGACGTACCGGTTGGTGAGGTGATGAACGGTGAAATCCTCCAGGTGTGAGATTGGCACCAGTTTCCGCAAACCACATTGGGTGTATGGATCCGTCGCGGCCGTACAGGCCAGATCGTACTTTCCCTGATGCGGAGCTACATCGAAGCCGCCCGAATGTAGGACGTTGCCTAGCTGCTCCCGGGTAAGGACAAAGCAGGCGGCGTGCTCGTTGGTAAAATGCGCGAGAATATAGTCGCCGCGCCGCCTGACCGATGAGGAATCCCAGTGAAAGTGCGCGTGAATATCAGGATAGTTACGCTGGCCGTCTTCGCCGAATTCAACCCGCAGAAACCCGGCAACTTCTTCTGGAGATAGAAACGACGTTGCATCCAGCCAGGCGCGGATGTTCCTCTCGGTGATCAGAATGTCGTCTTCCGAGTAAATGAACAGATCGTACTGGTCACGACGTTCCGCAAACAGCTTCTTGTGCGCGAACGGCAGGGACCACGGGTTTCTGTCGGGTAGGCCAACAATGCATTCCACCCCCGTTCTCGCGCGCTTGTCGATGTTCGACAGCACGACGATATCAACGACGAGGGACATCGACCGGTATTCCCGGATGACCCGCTCGAGATAGCGGTCATTCGAGGTTCCATGGCTTGCAATCGCGACCAGTAGGCGAGGCAGGTGACGGCCGTCTTGGCGCGCCACGTGCCGTGCTGCATGCTCGTTCATCGGATTGGGGTCCCGGTGAGGGTCAAAAGCGGGTCTCGCGTTTAAATTCACGCAGATTATATAACCAAATCCGGACCGGTCGACATTTATTATGATTTAAATTTAGATTATATCGCGATATGGTTCTCAGCAATGTCAGGTTGGTCTCTTAGCGCTTTGGCGCGACACCCGGAGAATCCCATCGCATGAAGGTGCTGGTCTATCCCCATTCCATGGAACTGGGAGGGTCACAGCTCAACGCAGTCCAGCTCGCCGAGGCGGTTCGAGACCTCGGTCATGAGGTCACCGTGGCGGCAGAGACTGGCCCTCTTCTAGACAGAATAAGGGAGACCGGCCTCAGACATATTGAAATTCCTCGCCATCGGGCCCGCCCCTCGCCTCGTGTTGGCCAGATGCTCCGCAGCATCGTCAACGAACGCACCGTAGACGTGGTGCACGGTCATGAATGGCCCCCTATTGTTGAGGCTTTTCTGAGCGTTGGACTATCGACGAGGGCTGCCGTGGTGGGAACGGTCATGTCGATGTCCGTCCCCTCCTTCCTGCCGCGCAGCGTTCCCCTGACCGTGGGCACGGAGATGATCCGTCGCGCTGCGATCACTGCAGGACATCAGGATGTTACCTTGCTCGAGCCGCCAGTCGATACGAAGTCCGACCACCCCCTCGTCGATGGCACGGGCTTTCGCGCGGCTCACAATATTGGTCCGGACGAGGTCGTCATAGCGATGGTCTGTCGACTTGTGCCGAACCTTAAACTGGAGGGGCTGCTATCTGCGTGCGATGCTGTCGGCGAAATCGCGCTCGACGGCCTGCCAGTGCGGTTGCTGATCATTGGTAATGGACCGGCGCGACCGAACGTCGAAGCGCGTGCGGCCAGAATTAACTCGCTAGTCGGCCGGAACGCCGTCGTACTGGTGGGCGAGATGTCCGATCCGCGCCCTGGCTATGCTGCCGCGGACGTCATCATTGGCCAGGGTGGCTCGGCGCTGCGCGGAATGGCCTTTGGAAAGCCGCTGGTGGTCGTTGGTGAAGACGGGTTCAGCGAGTTGTTGACACCCGAGAGTGCGCCGACCTTCCTGCAACAAGGCTGGTACGGATTGGGCAAGGGCTCGCGTGGCGCCGGCGCCAGCGCACTTCGATCGGCTCTCGAGACCATTCTCGCCTCCGCGTCGCTCCGTCAGGAACTTGGCGGATTCGGGCGGCGGCTGGTGGAGCACCGCTTCAGCCTCGCGCAGGCGGCGAGAACGATAGAGCAAACCTATCTACATGCCCTACGCAGCAAGCCCTCAACCAGCCAGCGATTGGCAGACGCCGGCCGATGCTCGGCCAGCCTTGCCAACTATAAAGTGCAGCGAAAATACCGGCGCTGGATGGGCCTGGCTTCCGCCGAAGACGACAACGATCGGGCACGAATCTCTGCGGTGCTATCCGCAAAGTCGGCGGCCCCTCGATCAGAAAGGGCCGCGCCAGATCCGACTCATAAGATATCCCGGCAGACAGATACATGACCCGCCACGGTGGCAGCGCGGTTTGAGCGGGCAAGTTCAGCCTTCACCGCATCTACGATACGATCCTGGTCCGCGCAGTCCATCTGCGCATAAAGTGGAAGCAGGATCGCGTGATCCTGAGCTAGCTCGGATTGCCGCAGATCATCGCGCGACCCAGCGCCGGCATAGGGCGCCTCGCGATGGCAGCACATGATGCCCCTGCGCGTAGCGATGCCCTGATCGAGCAGCGATTGCATCGTCGCCCGCTGATCCAATCGATCGGGCAAGCGTACGCAGTAGCTCTGCCAGTTCGATCGTGCCCACGCCGGCTCGAACGGCAACCGCAGCCCCTCAATATTTCCAAGCAGTTCGGCGTAACGGGATGCCAGCGCGCGCCGCCGCGCAATCAGCTGCGGAAGTCGCTCGAGCTGTTTGCGCCCGATCGCAGCCTGCATATCCGTCATTCTGTAATTGTAGCCGACGAGGACGTACTCCTCGAAAATGACACGCTGCGAACCATGACGCACGATATCCGGAACGCTCATCCCGTGTTGACGCAGAAGCCTGAACTTGCGATCGAGTTCGGCATCGGCAGTGGTGAGCATTCCCCCCTCACCAGTCGTGATCACCTTTCGCGGATGAAATGAAAAGCAGGCAATGTCTCCATGCGGCTTGCCGATCGCCTCCCATTGCCCGTTCATGCAGATCTGCGATCCGGCGGCACAAGCCGCATCTTCGATCACAGCGATCCCGTGACGACGCGCCACGGCCATGAGCGTTGCCATGTCGCATGGCATGCCCATCTGGTGCACCGCGATGATCGCGCGTGTGCGCTCGGTGATGGCTTCAGCCAGCCGAGCGCAATCCAAATTGTACGTCTCGGGCTCGATGTCGACGAAAACTGGAGTGGCGCCCTGATATCGGATCACGTTCGCTGTCGCGATGAAAGAATGGCTGACCGTGATCACCTCGTCGCCGCTGCCGATACCCAGCGCGGCCAAGGCAAGGTGCAGGGCGGTCGTGCAATTCGCGACGGCACAGGCGTGCGGAGCGCCGACAAGTGCGGCGAACTCCTCTTCGAACGCAGCCACCTGCGGACCTTGCGATACCCAGCCCGACAGCACCACGGCGCGCGCAGCGTCAGCTTCTTCGTCCGCAAGCAACGGAACTGCGATCGGGATCACGATGCCGCCACCTGCCGCTGGCGATCCGAAGGGAGTTCGCGTTCTGATCGCCACCATTTCACGAGGTCGGCGAGCCCCTGCTCGAGCGAAACCGTGGTGCGGAACCCCAGCAGACGATCGGCCTTTCCTGTCGATGCCAGCCGTCTCGGCACCGGATTCACCGAGCGCTCAGGCGCAAATTCGGGAGTCAGACCGCGGCGTCCCATCACCGAGGCAAGCACCGTAGCCAGTTGCGTCAGGCTGGTCTCAGTACCGCTCCCGACGTTGAAGACCTCGTCGGTAATCTTCGCCCTGGCCGCAAGGATGTTGGCGCGCGCGACGTCACGGACGTGAACGAAATCCATCGTCTGACGGCCATCACCAAAGATAACGGGAGGTAACCCGGCCTCAAGCCGCTCCATCCAGCGGATCAGGACCTCGGTGTACCGTCCGTGGATGTCCATGCGGCTGCCATAGACGTTGAAATATCGGAATGCCACGTAGTCGAGGCCGCATGTGTCGTTGAAGGCCCGCAGCAGCCCTTCGTTGAACGCCTTGGCCGCTCCGTATAGCGTCCGGTTGTTGTACGGATTTTGCCGCTCGGTCGTCGGAAACTCCTCGGCCAGGCCGTATACGGACGCCGAGGAGGCTGCGATGACCTTCTCGATATCGTGCTTGATGCACAGCTCGAGGAGGTCGTAGGTGGCGTCCACCATGACCTCCTTGGCCAGGCGCGGCTCCGCCGCGCAATGAGTGATGCGGAGTGCGGCCTGGTGAAACACGATGTCGGCAGCCTTCACCAAGGCTTCCATCAGCTTGCGATCGCGTATGTCGCCGTGAACCAGTCTCACCGGTCCACGACCGAGCGCACGCCGGAGATTTTCGGGGCGGCCTCTGACCATGTTGTCGAGCGCAACGATCTCGATGCAACCCTCATCGCAGAGCTGATCGACGATGTGGGAGCCGATGAACCCTGCCCCGCCAGTGATCAGAACGCGCTTTCCCTTGAGCTCAATCAAGACGCCCTCCTGTTGCAGGACCTTGTTGTGAAGCTTTGTGATTGCTGCGCCCGGTTGCCGGCGGCTTCGCTGGGGCGCAATGCTCCGGCGTTCCTCAACGTGGAGACAATTTCGGTCGCCCGGTCCGGCAGCAGCTCCGGATAAATGGGAAGGGAGAGAAAGTCGTTCGCAAGCATCTCGGTTACCGGCAGATCACCGGCCCGATAGCCGAGTTCGGCATAGGCCTTCTGCAGGTGCACCGGAATGGGATAGTGAATCCCTGCACCTATGCCTGCCTCCCGCAACAATGTGAGCGCGTCGTCGCGACGCTGCAATCTGATCGAATAGACATGATAGACGTGGCGGGAGTACGAGGGCGGTCGCGGACGCGCGAATGGGAGCTCGGAAAGTAGCTCGTTGTATCGTTCTGCGATCGATCGGCGGGCCTCGGTCCAGCCTTCGATGTAGTCCAGCTTGACATTCAGTACCGCACTCTGGATCTCGTCCATGCGATAATTGTATCCGGGAATGACGTGGTCGTATTTTGTCTCCTGCCCCCAGTCCCGCAGCAGCGACACGCGGTGCGCAAATTCAGGCCGATCGGTTACGACGGCCCCACCCTCGCCGAACGCCCCCAGATTTTTGCCTGGGTAAAAGCTGAAGCACCCCAGATCTCCGATCGAACCTGCGCGGCGTCCTCGGTATTCCGCGCCGTGCGCCTGCGCGGCGTCCTCAATGACGACCAGACCGTAACGTTGCGCAATCGACATGATGGGATCCATGTCGGCCATCAATCCATGGAGATGAACCGGCACAATGGCTCTGGTTCGAGGTGTGATTGCAGCCTCGATCAGACCGGGATCCATCGTCCACGTGACCGGGTCAACGTCGACAAAAACCGGCTTGGCGCCGCTGTAGAGTATCGCCGCGGTTGTCGCCACGAAGGTCATGGACACGGTGATGACTTCATCGCCCGGCCCGACGCCCGCCGCCAACAGCGCAAGGTGGAGCGCAGAGGTTCCACTATTCACGGTGAGGCAACGCGCAGTCCGGCAATATTCCGCAAAACGTCCCTCGAACGCCGCCACCTCCGGCCCGAGCACAAAATGCCCGCTGCTGACGACCCGTGCCACGGCGGCGTCGACTTCCGGCTTGATTTGACAGTATTGGGCTTTCAGATCCAGGAAGGGTATCAAGATTCAAACCTTGGATTGGAGCAACCGTTATTAAATAATTAACTCGAATTATAATATTTAATCAAGCGCCATTTTCAAGAAAATAAATTCGGTTAATTCAATCTAGCCCGAAAGACCGGCGGACGGAGGCACGATCGGCGGTGGCCCTGCTTCCGACTGCGGACATGGTCCGAGCGGGTACTCCGGCGACGGTGGCACCCGGGGCAACATCCCTCGTCACGACGGAGCCCGCGCCGACGGTCGCTCCCGCGCCGATCGTGACACCACATAGGATTGTGGCGTTGGAACCGATGGCAGCCCCCCTGCCGACACGAGTGCGCTCCAATGTCCAGTCAGAAGCTTGCTGAGGGCGACCATCCGCGGTCGTTGCCTTCGGATATTTGTCGTTCGTGAACACCACGCCATGACCGATGAACACTTCGTCCTCGATTGTGACGCCTTCGCAGATGAAACTGTGCGATGATACTTTGCACCGCGCGCCAATCTTTGCTCCCGCCTGGATTTCGACGAAAGCTCCGATCCTGCTCTCATCACCCACCGTGCAACCGTACAGATTGACCAGTTCCGGGTGAACGATGCGGACATCGCGACCAAGTTCTACGTCTTGTGTGATAGGCATATCGCGCACTCCGAATGATGTCGTAGAACCGCTATGGCGCCGTCCGCGAGGGCCACAGCCCCGGCGCCATTCTCGCCAAGCCGGCTGCGGCGTAGTGAAACTGCTGCAGGAGCGGGTGCCCAGTGACCATCAGTCCAAGCCAACAACAGAGCACAGCGACGGAAAAGGCTGACGCCAGCCCAGCACCCGAGGTAAGGCCTCCAGCTTCCGTCAGCGCCGCGCAAATAGACACACCGGCAATCACCAGAACCGTTACAGCTCCGCTTCTCCATAGGGTGCGTACAAATTCGGCGGGCCGAAGGCCGAGTTGTCGTCCCAGAAAATAGAACGCAACCAACGCCTGAAATGGCAATGTCACAAGAGCGGATGCAGCAACGGCGTGCACGCCAAGGAACGAGGCGCCCAAGATGACCAGAAGTGATGGTGGCAGCGAAATCAACGACGAGATCAGCGCATCCTGAACCCTTCCGACCGCAACAAACATCGGGTAGGTCAGGCACGCCGCGAAAAGCGCAAGGTTTCCGATACAGAGCAGCTGCACCAGCGGGACGATCTCCAGCCACGTCGGGCCGAGCCAGATCAGAATGATCGGCCGCGCCATGATCGCCATAAAGACCAGGAACGGCCACTGCACGGCGGAGAGCAGCTGGATGGCCTCGAGATAGACGGCCTTGAGATCACCACCCGCTTTGCTTCGCGCAACAATTGCCGGCATGACGACCGGACTAATCACCTGCGTGACCAGCTTGTCGAATATCTGTGTCGAGGCGGTCGCGCGGCTGTAAAGGCCGACAGCGGTGAAGTCGAGCACTCTGGCCAGAAACAGCTGCGGCGCCAGGCCAAAAAACACATTTACGACGCTCACCGCGCCCGAGTAGAGGCCGAAACCGACGATCTCTCGGCAATCGATCAAGGATGGCCGCATCGCACCGAAATCTCTCCGCCATATCAGCAGCATCACGGCCAGCACCCCGTTGCCGGCCACCCCTCCCCAGAGCGGGGCCATGTAGCTGAAGTGGGCCATTGCGAGGCCGACCGAAACGACAGCGATCGTCGTACCAGCCGCCAGATTGCAGATTGCGAGCACGCCAAACTGCATCTCACGACGGAACAATGCGGCTATGGTTCCGGAGAACGGCAGCAAGAGAAGATTTAGCGAGGAAACCTCGATCCCTCGGCCCAAGCGGTCCAGCTCGAAGAAGCGCGCGATCGGCTGGGCAGACACGAACAGCACGAAAGCCGTGGCAGCCGAAATCATGAGGGTAATCGTGAACGTGGTCTGCACGCTCGCGCGCGACAACTCTCGCTTCTGAATCAGATAGCTTGCGCCCGCAAATTCCTGGAAGCAGGCCGCAATGATGGACGTGACGGCGTTCGCGACGGCATAGATGCCAAACTCTTCCGGGGACAGCAAACGGGCAAGCACGGCGGTCACAACAAAGACCAGCAGCAGGCCGACGTAACGGTCGAGCGCCGAGAACAGAATGGAGCGCTGCACGGACTTCATTGCGTCGTCTGTCATGTCGGTCAGGTGAGCTGGATCGCCGCGCGCGTCATGCTATCGCTCTGGCGCGCTGCCGGGTTCCGTAAGGCTCGCGCAGCAAGACGGGCGCACCCTGCTTTGCGATCGAGCACGATGCCGCCTCCAGAACCTCGATCACGTGGAGTCCCGAGATGCCGCTGGAAATCGGCTGGCCACCGGTGCGGATGCAATCGACAAAATGATCGACCTCGGTCTGTAGCGCCTCCATAGTCGAGATATGCGGAGCCCACATGTCGCCGGCGCGATATCCGATCCGGAATTGATGTGCATCTTCGGGAGGCGCGTCGAGCGTAATTCCCTTGTCATAGACCTTGATCTTTTCGGTCGGCTCGAGATCGTCGTAGACGATCATCTTCTTGCTGCCACCGATGAAAGTCTGGCGCACCTTGACGGGCGACAGCCAATTGACGCTGACGTGGGCCACGCATGCGTTGGCAAAGAACAGCGTGATATGCGCCATATTTTCCGGCGAGCCGACAACGTGGCACGAGCCGGTTGCCGAGACCGCGATCGGCGCTTCATCGAGGATATGGTGGATGATCGAGATATCGTGCACCGCCAAGTCCCAGATCACATTTACGTCCTTTTGGAACAACCCGAGACTCGCGCGCGTGCTGTCGTAGTAGTAAATGTCGCCAAGTTCTCGGCTCAGCAGGAGCTCCCGGATCTTCTGGACCGCCGGCGTGTAGAGGAAGGTATGATCGACCATGAGCGTCAACCCACGCCGATCTGCCTCTTCGATCAAGCGGGTCACGAGCTCAGCGCTCGGCGCGAGGGGCTTTTCGACCAGAACGTGCTTCCCGGCTCTCAACGCCGCAATTGCCAGCTCGTAGTGCGTATGCACCGGCGTGGCGATAGCGATTGCATCGATACGGACGTCCTTCAGCAAATCTTCGTAGCGAGAGGTCGTCTCTATCGCCGGGTAAAGCTGCTTCATCGCGCCGAGCCTGCCTGGGTGCAGGTCGCTCACGCCGACGACGCGGGTGGCAGGATTGATGGAGAAATTGCGAACGAGATTGGGTCCCCAATAACCGCAGCCCACGACGCCGATTCCCAGTTGACTGTCTCGCATGCTAACCTCGATGCATCCAGGTGATACGCCTCAAATCATCCCATTGCCGACGATCACTTCACGCCGGGCACTAGGTCCGCGCTGGCATGTCCTGCCATATGCCCCGGGTATCTATGACGTCGAGATGTCGGCGCTCCGATAGGGGCACCATCTTGAATTCGTCATGATCGACGAGGAGAACCGCGATTTCGCAACTGCGCAGAGCCTCCTCGATGTTCACGAAAGCGACACGGTGATCGGCCAACTGAGGCGGCAGGCGGCGAAGGTTCGGCTCAACGACCTTGACTCGTTCTCCGTACTTTGCCGCGAGATGCGTGGCGATCTCCATGGCGGGACTCTCACGCAAATCGTCGACATTGGCCTTGAAGGTCAATCCACAACAAGCGACGTTTGCATAGGGATGATCGTCGATCAGCGCCTCTGTACGTTCGATGATCTTCTGAGTTTTGGCGTTGTTGACTTCCCGGCTCGTTCGCATCACCCGAGCGAGGTCTGGTGCGGAGTCGATGATGAACCAGGGATCGACCGCAATGCAGTGCCCGCCTACTCCCGGTCCTGGCCGCAATACGTTTACGCGAGGATGGCGGTTGGCGATGTCGATCACCTCCCAGACATTGATGTCGAACCTGTCGCAAATCAACGAGAGCTCGTTCGCGAATGCTATGTTGGTATCGCGGAACGCGTTTTCCGTCAGCTTGACCAACTCGGCTGCCCGCGCTGTGGTCCCGACGCAGGCGCCGCGAACGAACATTTTGTAGAAGCGTTGAGCACGCCGCGTGCATGTTGGCGTAATGCCCCCTATGCACCTGTCATTGTTGATAAGCTCGGTCAGGATCCGTCCCGGCAACACGCGTTCTGGACAGTAGGCGACGTAGATCGCTCCGTCTTCCTTGCCGTTGACGCCTATGTGCAGATCCGGCCTGCGTTCGACGATACGTTTTGCTATGGCTTCGGTGGTCCCTATCGGCGATGTCGATTCGAGGATGACGAGATTACCCGGCGCAAGGATGTCGACGATTTGGTCGACTGCGGCATTAACGCTTGAAAGGTCTGGACGGTTTTCGCGGTCGATCGGCGTCGGCACTGCGATGATGAAGACGTCCGCAGGCTGCGGCTTGGTGGCGGTCGTCAGGGCACCGCTCGACACGACCTTGGAAACGAGACCATCGAGATCGGGCTCCGCAATGTGAATCTTTCCGGATGCGACCGTATCGACGATACGCTCGTTTGTGTCGATGCCGACTACCTGCATTCCCCGGCTCGCAATCAGCGCTGCGGTCGGGAGCCCGATATAGCCAAGTCCAACGACATTGATCTTCTGAAATTCAGGCATCGAGAAGCACCTTCACGATACGCTCGCTCGCGTGCCCGTCACCAAACGGATTATGCGAACGGGCCATGGCGGCATAAGTCTCGTCATCGTCGAGCAAGCGAAATGTCTCGGCAACGATCTTGTCGTAGTTCGCGCCGACCAGGCGCGCCGTCCCGGCCTCCACCCCCTCAGGACGCTCGGTCGTATCGCGCATCACCAGGACTGGTTTGCCGAAGGTGGGGGCCTCTTCCTGCACGCCACCTGAATCCGTCAGGACCAAATGGGACAACGAGAGCAGACTCACGAAGTCCGTGTATTCCTGAGGAGAAATGAGGACGACCCTTGGGTGATCCGACAATCGGGACGCGAACAAGTCGCGGACGTTCGGATTCGGATGCACTGGGAGCACCACAGCAACGTCTTCCCTTTGCAGGATCGTCTCCAACGCGTTCACGATGTTGACGACACCGCCGCCGAAATTCTCCCGGCGGTGGCAGGTCACCAAAATGATGCGCCGATTGCCGTGTCGCTTCTTGATGCCGTCCCAGCGGCACGAAAGCCCCGGATCGGATTCGACCATGGCTTTCGCGAGGATGAGCGCGTCCACCACCGTGTTTCCGGTGACGTGGATGCGGTCGTCCGAGACGTTCTCAGAGCGCAGCGCGCGGGCAGCGCGCTCTGTCGGCGCGAAATGCTGATCGGCGATCGACCCGACGATCTTGCGGTTCACCTCCTCGGGCCACGGAGCGAAGATGTCGCCGCTGCGCAGTCCCGCCTCGATGTGCGAGACCGGTATCCGGTGGTAATAGGACGCCAGCGCGCCGACCATGGCAGTCGCCGTGTCGCCTTGGACGATAACCCTGGTAGGCTTCACTTTGTCGAGGAGCTCACCGACTTCTCCGAGCAACCGGGCCGTTAGATGATCCAGCGTCTGATTGGCCGTCATGACGTTCAGATCAAAATCCGGAACTACCTTGGCAAGCTTGAGGACCTGATCAAGCAGCTGTCGATGCTGTGCCGTCGCACAGATCGTTAGCGAAATGTCCTTGCGATTCTCGGCCTTGAGTCGGTTGATGACCGGAAAGAGCTTGATGGCTTCTGGTCGGGTTCCCAAAAGGATGAAAAAATGCTTGCGCACGTCTCACCCTCCGATCCGGCTCGGGCCGGGCGGCACGGCGCCCGGCGTGCCAAATGTATGCCCTATCGCTTGCTTGGCGAGCGCTTGCAGCAGGATGCCCGCAAACAGCGTGTTCGTTGTGGCGTATCGCCACCACATCCGCCCGGGCTCTTGATAGATGCGGTAAAGCCATTCGAGGCCCAGCCCCTGAATCCGCGCCGGCGCGCGCCGAACGGTGCCTGCAAGGATATCGAACGCACCGCCCACGCCCATGATAAAGGGTACGCCGAGCTCGTCACGATGGGCGGCGAGAAAGCGCTCTTTCCGTGGTGTCGGCATGCCAATGAAGAGACAATCGGCCGCGCTGGACTGGATGTCCCGCACGACCTCCCTTTCCTGCTCCGGCTTGAAGTAACCATCGTGCCAGCCGGCGAAGACGAGTGAGGGATATCTCTCTCGCGCGCGCTGCATTGCCTGCTGCAGGACGGCGGGGGTGGCACCCAGGAAGTAGGGCTTGTAACCTTCCCGCGCACATACCGCGAGCAACTCGGCCAGGAGATCGACGCCGGCGACTCGGGACGTTGCCGGCAGCCCTAGGGCTCGGGCACCCCAGAGAATCCCCATGCCGTCGATGCTGACGATGTCGCTATTGGCGACATCGGCCGCGAGCATGGGATCCGATCGCATATTGACAAATTTGGCAACGTTCAACGCGACATGCTGCAGCCGTCGGCGGCAACGCATGGCGCCGCGCGCGAGCTCGACGGTTTCCGCCATTGTCAGCAGGTCGATGGGGCAGGCCAGGAACGATGCACGCATTTGAACCGACCCTCCGAAACGCAATTTGTTTAAGTTGCATTTAAGATTATAATAACGATAATAATTGTCTACCATTTAATTGCAAGGATTAAATGCATCAACCTCCTTCAGAGACGCCAAAATAGCGCGCCGGCAGATATGCCGCAGGCCAACGTGAATTAAATAGGGAATCACCAAAATGATCTCGGTCATTATTCCCCACCTCAATCAGGCTGACGCCCTGGAAGCCTGTCTGCGAAGCCTGGATGCGCAGACCCTGTCACGGGATTTGTTCGAGATCATCGTGGTGGACAACGGCTCGACCGTACCGCCGATAGACGTCATTGCCGACCATTCCGGCGTCAGGCTGGAGCACGAAGCGCTTCCCGGTCCGGGCCCGGCGCGAAACACAGGCGCAGCTTGCGCGAGAGGCGATATCCTCGCTTTTGTGGATGCCGACTGCCGGGCTCATCCGGACTGGCTGACCGCGATCCGTGAGGCGTTCCAGCAAGCCAGGGCGGCGACGATCCTTGGCGGAGAGGTTCGCATCAGGCCTGCCGCCGAAGGGCGTTTCACCGCGATCGAAGCCTATGAAAGCGTTTTTGGCTTTCGCAATCGCTTGTACGTCACCAAGCACGGCTACTCCGTCACGGCAAATCTGGCGGTTCGCCGCGCCGACTTTGCGAGGATCGGACCTTTCCCGGGCATTCAGTTCGCGGAAGATATGCAATGGGGACAAATGGCCATCCGCGCCGGCTGCGAATTTCGCTACATTGCCGGGATGATCGTGTTCCACCCTGCGCGCCGCTCGCTTCGAGAGCTGTATGCGAAATGGGACCGCCAAATCGCGCACTACCGCAACACCGCACAGGCCGCGCGCGGCTGGCAGCTGCGCTGGTTTGCCACGGCCCTGCTCGTCCTGGTATCACCGGCGGTCGGCGCCATCACTGTACTGACGAGCGGACGCCTCCATGGGATAAGCGCGCGCCTCAAAGCGATTGCCGTTCTCTGCGCGGTTCGCAGCCATCGAACGACCAGGATGCTGGCCCTGCTCCGGAGAGAGGGCACGGTTGTCTGGAATCGCTAGCCGAGCGCGCTGCCGTTGCGCTGCGGCACGCCGCCGACCGGGCCGGCTGGCTGTTCGAACGCGACGTTGTGACTGAGATCCTGCAGGTCGGTACGCCGACCGAATGACCACAAAATCCAACCGAGCTCGTAACTGCGGCACTCGAGCCGAACGCCCACATTTTGGCGGTCGATCAGCTCTCCCCCGCTCTCGCGCCAGACGTTCTTGATCGCGCGCAACACCCGCGGCGCCTTGGTCGTCAGTTCACCCTTGCGGACCTGCGAGCGGATCGTCAGGTTCAGTTCAGGCACGAGCATGGTCCGGCCCAGCCGGTTCTGACCGAGTACCCAGTTGAATCCCTTGACCAGCGCTTCCCGCGCTCCCCGTCGTCCAAAGCGCTCGGCCCATTCCAGCAGCGCAGGGGCCATTCCATACTGATGGACCGAATAGATCTCGTAGAAATCGAGGATGCGGCCGCTCGTCGCATCGAAGAACCACGGCCATTCACCTTGGGGACCTTGCAGCGCAATCAGATCGCGCACGCAAGTATCAGCCATGACGAGCGCGGACGCATCGCCGGTGAATTCGCCGTACTGATAGCAGGCGATGGAGAGATAGGTTTGCGTCGCAAATGATGCGAAACGGCGACGAAAACCGGACGGCGCGTCGAAGAACAATCCGGAATCGCCATGGAAACGTTCCTTCAGGAAACGGTAGAGCGGGCCGGCGAAGCATAGCCACTCCTTCTCGCCCTCCCTCGCCTGGGCGATGACACCCGTCAGCAGCATGCCCAGATCCTGCGCCCGGAAAGCGTGCCACCGCGACTGATCCGAGAGAACCGCTTTCAACTCTCGCCTGACTGGCTCCGGAATCGGGAGGCGGAGCTCGGCGGCGGCCCACAGCGCCATGCCGAACGCATATTTGCGCACGGGGAGCGCGGTAAGCTTCATGGCATTTCGATAGAAGATCTCCGGGAGATCAATATCAGCCGGAAGTTTCGCGACCCGCGACATCCCAAGCAAGACGTTGAGAGTGTAGAACACGTCGCTATGCGGCAGCGACTCGTTCGGCGAAGCGGGCCGGTCGAGGTGATAAACATGCGACCAACGACGCTCTGCAGGCAACCAGCAGCGTTCAAGCCCCTGCAACGCGTAGTTCACCAGGGGCGAGTTTGATAACGGCGCCTTCGCTGCAGCGGGCACTATGAATTTCACACCAGAATTCGGACTGATCATCATTTCCAGTACACCATTGTAAATTCGGCTCAGTACTCCCGGATGCTTTCATCCAAGCCGCGAAGCAGGGGATAGAGAAAATATGAAATCACCGTTCGCTGTCCGACCTTCATCTCGGCGGTGACTGCCATACCAGGCATCAACTGAACGCGCTCGGACGGCAGCCGAAGGTGCGTGTCCCGCAGATCGATCAGTACGCGGTAATAGGGAGCTGACGACCGGCGCACACCTTCGGCCTTCGCCTCTGGCGAGAATGAGTCCTGACTAATGACTCCGACCTCGCCAGTAGCGGTGCCGTACTTCTGAAATGGAAATGCCTCGAACTTCACTCGTACGGCCTGCCCGACCGCCACCTGCCCGATATCCCTACCCTCCACGTTGACCTCCGCCCGGAGCGTCTCGTCCCGTGGAACCAGCACAAACAAAGTCTCGGCCTCGCGGACCACCGAACCCACCGTCCGATTGGCAATGTCGAGTACCACCGCATCCGCCGGTGCATTCAGCACGATCAGCTGCCGACGGAGCTCCGCCTTTTTGAGCTCTTCGGCAGTGCCATCCCGCTTTGGCAACGTCTCGACAAGTTCCTGATAGGCGCCGCGGCGAAACTCGGCAGCGAACACCTTCTGGTCTGCACGGGCCTTGTCCAGACGATGCGTGTTGTCGACGATGCTGCCACGGACTCGCGCCAGGTTGCTTTCGACCTCCAACCGCGCATCCCGTGATAGCAGGAAGTTCAGTCTTGAACCGACCTCCTTGGCCATCAACGCGCTTCGCATGGCTTCAATGGACTGCATCGTGTCCAGCCGCTGGGCCAGGACCAACTCCTCGCTCTGAGCCGTTTTTAGATTGGCCTGTGCGGACGCAATCTGTGCGTCATAGTTCTGGATCTGAAGGTCGTAAGCCGCCTTCCTCTGGAGGAATACCCTTCTCTGCAGAGCTTGGTCGGCGTTCGCCGCCTCATCGAGGCCGTAGTCCGTGCCGTCCAACTCGGCTCGAAGCCGGCCGATGGAGGCGTCGAGACCCGCCAGGCGACCGCGCAGTTGAGCAAGATCGGCTTGAGAGAATGTCGGATCGAGGACCGCAAGAACGTCGCCGCGATTGACGGCGTCGCCGGCCTTGACGCGAATCTCCCGAATAACCGACGTTTCCAGCGGCTGTACAACCAGGTTCGGACGCGTCGTGATCAACTTACCCTGCGCAGTCACAATCATATCAACGCGAGACACGCATGCGAATGTGATCGCCGCAGCGATCAGGGCGACGACGCAATAGAGCGTGATCCGTCCCACACGCGGTGGCGTCTGCTGCTCGATCTCGGCTGCGTCTGATTGAAATTGCGCGACAAAGCGAGAATCTGTGGGCGCGGACCTCATGAGCCGGCGTCTCGTCCGTGAACCGGACGGAGGCCCGGATCTGCCTGAGGCTGCTTCAGCTCTGATCTTTTCAGCCGCAGTCATGCGACCTGCCTCGTCTGCTGGTTCCAGAGATGCCTGTAGAAGCTGCATTTCGACAGCAGCGCGTCATGACGATCTACATCGACGACCCGTCCACGGTCGATCACCAAGATCTGGCTTGCGTCCGACAACATCGAAAGCCGATGCGATACGATGACGACGGTCCGTCCCTCCGCGATACGTCGCAGATTGCGCCGAATGATCGCCTCGCTCTCGGAATCCAGTGCGCTGGTGGCCTCATCGAGGATCAGGATACGCGGGTTGACGATCAAGGCCCGCGCGATCGCAAGCCGCTGCTTTTGCCCGCCTGACAGGTTCGATGCCTGCTCCTCGAGCATGGTGTCGAACCCCCTCGGCAACCGCTCTATGAACTCGTCCGCACCGGCGAGCTGAGCCGCCCGGACGACCTCCTCGAACGTGGCGTCGCGCCTCACGCATGCGATATTTTCGCGCACTGTGCCCCGGAACAGGAAACTGTCCTGGAGCACGATCCCTAGATTCCGTCGCAGATGGGCGAGATCGATCTCGCGCGAATCGTGACCGTCGATGCGCACCAACCCCTGCTGCACCGGATACATTCCCGCGATCAGGCGTGTCAGCGTTGTCTTGCCCGAACCGCTCCGGCCGACAATTCCGAAGATCGAGCCGGGAGCGATCGAGAACGACACGTCGTCCAGCGCCGGCGTTCCCTCCCCATAGCGAAACGTGACGTTTTCAAACTCGATCTGCCCGGCGAAGTCGGGCCGCACGCCTTCGCGACGACCGTCGCGTTCCAGCTCCGTGTTCATGACCTCGCCGAGCATCTTAACGGCGAGCGCAACCTCTTGATATTCGTGCACCATGGTCACCATCTGTACCAGCGGCCCCGAAACGCGTCCCGCCAGCATGTTGAAAGCGACAAGTGCGCCGATCGTCATCTCGCCGCCGAAGACATCGAGCGCACCAAGTGCGACGATGCCGAGCGTCATCATCTTCTCGAGGAAACCGGTCAAGGCCTGAGCGCCCGCCGAGATTTTTTCGACGCCAAACCGCATCGATACCGACTGCGCGCAACGATCGTCCCATGTCCTGTTCTGGCCGGGCTCCATGGCCAACGACTTCACGGTACGCATGCCGTGCACGGTCTCAACGAGGAGCGCCTGGCGCCCGGCTTCGGCCTGATAAAGCTGGTAGAGCCGCCGTCGGAACGGTCCCATCAGAATAGCAATCACGCTCGCGCTGATGGCGGTGAAGGCCAGCACGACGCACGTCAGCTTGATGCTGTATAGCGCCAGAACAGGCAGAAAGACGAAAAGCGAAAGCGCGTCCAAGGCGGTCAGGAACAGTCGGCCGGTCAAGAACTCACGGATTCGTCCGGCCTGCTGCATGTGCTTCACCAACACGCCGGCCGAGATGCGCTCGAAGAAGGTTACCGGAAGTCCCAAAAGATGCCGAAACGTCCTGGTCGCGACCCGGATGTCGATCTTGTTCGTGGCATAGAGCAGCAGGTAGCGCCGCAAGAAGCTGAAGACGGCGTCGAAACAGAGCGCAAGGATCGCGCCAGCCGAGAGCACGTAGAGTGTCGTGAGGCTCTCATGGACAAGAACCTTGTCGATCACGAGCTGAAAGAAGATCGGAAGCGCCAGCCCGAGCGCATAGAGGAACACCGCAGCAATTGCGACGTCGGAAAGGAGCCGCCACTCCCGCAGCATTTCGGGTATGAACCAGCGCAGCCCGAAGGGCCTGTGGCCCTGCGATGGGGAACTCTCGCGCTTGAACAGAACGACCTTTCCGGTCCACCTGGAGCAGAAGCGGTCCGCATCGACCAGCAGGTGCTCTCCCGTCCGCTCGGCCAGAGGATCAAAGACCGTTACAGCGTCGCATTCCGGGCCGGCGCCGACCACGAGGACCCAGTTGAGGTTCGAGAGCTGGACAAGAGCCGGATAGGCCTCGCCGAGCTGGCATATCGCCTTCCAATCGAGCTGCGCCGTGCGGGCGCGAAGGCCCGCATCATGAGCCATGCGGAGCAAGAGATCGGTCGAGATGCCAGTCTCGTCGACGGCATAGGCGTGCCGCAACCGATCAGAAGGCAGATCGATACCGTGATGGGCAGCGATCCTTGACAGGCATTCAAGGGCCGTTTGAGCAGCCCGACGCGGCTCGTCCTCGGACGACGGCGGTTCTGGTTCGAACCTCTCGATTTCAACGGAAGTTGGTTGAGGCATTGGAAGATCGCGGATTGTCCGAAACTGACGAGGCAGGCTCGACGCGCGCACTCGCCTGTGGCGCGGCCATCGGCGTCCTCGGCCGAGAGCGCTGGACGACGCCGGCATCGACCAGACCCTGAAGCGCGTTCTGCATCACCTCCACGGAGTTCGCGAACGACTCCGCCGAAAAGATCAGCCTTTGGCGAAAGACTTTCTTGGGCGCGTTGTTGGCATCACGTTCCGTGGGCGAGAGACTGACCAGGTCGACCCGCACGATCGACCCGCCAATTGTGACCTCGTCAATCCCGTCAGTATAGAGCTCTGTATGCATTGCGGTTCTCCTATGCTGCTAGCTGCGGTCTGAAGAGGACGTCAACCGCGTAGCTCGTCGCGTTGAAGGTGTTGGTGGGGAAGAGGCTTCCGGATCCGTATGCATAGACGCCGTTTCCGCCGCTGGACGCGGATGACGGAGCGGTCAATGGTCCGTTGGTTACCGAACTGGCAAATAGATTCGGATCGTCCGAGTAGTTTCCCGCAGTGTGGTAGGAGGCGATATAGGTCGTGCCCGCCGTGATGGTGACCGGCGTTGCAAAGTTGACCTGCTGCCAGCCACTCGCCGTCTCATTGGTAAATGTGGCCGTCGCTAGCAGGGTCCCGGTGCTGCTCCAAAGATCGGCGACGTGAGTGCCGGTATTGGATGGTCCCTTGTAGAAGCGCAGCCCCATGACGTCGCCAGTGGTGGACGCCTGGAACTTCATACCGAGCTCAACCGAATTCGGATCATTCACCGTCACCACGCTGGGCGTTGGATTCGAGCTGAACAGGCTTACGGTGCTTGCTGACGGCGCGTGAACGGTCACGGTCGCACTTGCGCTCGCCGTCCCGCCTCGACCGTCCGAGATCGTGTAATTGAACGAGGCCGGTCCGGTGTAATTGCTCGCCGATGTGAACGTCACCGTATTGTTCTGGGTGCTGAAGCTAGCGGTCCCGTTGACGGCCCCGCTGACCCCGGTGATTGTTAGCGCATCCCCGTTAGGATCGGTATCGTTTGCGAGGAGTGCCGAACCAGAAATGCTGAGTGGCACGTTTTGGGTGGCGTTGAAGCCGCTGTCGTTGTTGGCGATCGGCGGCTGGTTCGTGCCGCCACTCCCGTTGCTGAACAACACATCGACCCAATAGTTTGTCGCGCTGAATGTACTGGTTGGAAACAGATTGCCTGTTCCATAAGTGTACACACCATTGTTGCTCGCGGGAGCCGTGAGCGGCCCGTTCGTGCGTGCGGCGGTAAAGTAGTTTGACGTCGTCGCATAGCGTCCGTTGCTGTGGAAGCTCGCCACGTAGGTGGATCCGGCCGCAATCGAGACGGGGCTGCTGAATGTGAGGGTTTGCCAACCGCTGCTGGTCTCGTTGGAGAAGGTTGCGCTCGCGAGAAGCGTTCCCGTGCTGCTCCACAGTGAGCCGGTGTGAGAGCCGGTGTCGTTTGCACTCTTGTAGTACTTGATCCCGGTAATCGTGCCGGCAGCGGAGGATGTGAACCGTACGCCGAGATTGACCTGAGATGTGTCGGACGTCGAGAGCACCGAAGGCGTATCGGACGCCGAGAACAAGCTGACCGTCGAGGAGGCCGTGCCCACTGCTATGTTGAACGTCTCGCTTGCCGTGAGTCCGCCGAGATCAGTCGCGGCGGCCTTCACACCGAGCGTGCCGACGTCGGCCGACGCCGGCGTGCCACTGAAAGTCCGGGTCGACGCATTGAAAGCCAACCAGGCGGGAAGCGCCGAGCCGTCGGCCGCAGTTGCCGTATAGGCGAGTGAATCCCCGGAATCCACATCGGTGAAGGTGCCGGCCGGCAGCGTCAGCGAGAAGGCCGAACCAACCGTTGCAGTCTGGTTGCCGGTTTGGGCCGCCAGGACCGGCGCATCATTGGCGCCATGAATGGTGACTGTGAGCGTAGTCGACGATGTTGCGCCGGCGGCGTCACGCATCGTGTAATTGAACACGTCCGTCAGCGTGGTAGTCGATAGCCGCAAGGCTTGGATGGCAGAGTCAGTTTCATTGACGGTATAGGTGAAAGCACCCGAAGCATTGAGCACGAGACTTCCGTGCGCTCCATTCAGCGCCGAGCCCAGCGTGCCGGAAGTCGAACCGAAGCTGACCGCAGTCACGGCCTTCGTATCGCCTGCGTCCGGATCGGTGTCGTTGGTCAGAACGTTTCCCGTGGCGGGTGAGCCGCCGCTGCCGTTACTGACACCGCCCTTCTCGGTCGCGTCACCCGTGTCGGCGACGGCGGTTGGCGGGGCGTTCGCGGTCGTTGTCACGACAATATTGAACGTTTCGCTCGCGGTGAGGCTGCCGAGATCCGTCACAGCTGCCTTCACACCCAGCGTGCCGACATCCGCTGACGATGGTGTACCGCTAAAGGTTCGAGTTGATGCGTTAAAGGTCAGCCAGGCGGGAAGTGCGGAGCCGTTCGCCGCTGTCGCACCATAGGTGAGTGAATCGCCGGAATCGACGTCGGTGAAGGTGCCGGCCGGCAGCGTCAGCGAGAACGCCGAACCCACTGTCGCGGTTTGGTTACCGGTCTGGATCGCCAGCACCGGTGCATCATTGGCACCGTGAATGGTGACTGTGAGCGTGGTCGAGGATGTTGCGCCGGCGGCATCACGCATCGTGTAATTGAAGACATCCGTCAGCGTGTTGTTCGCAAGCCGCAGCACCTGCACGGCGGGATCCGTCTCGCTGACCGTATAGGTGAAGGTCCCTGAGGCGTTGAGCACGAGGCTTCCATGCGCGCCATTCAGCGCTGAGCCGATCGTGCCGGAGGTCGAACCGAAGCTGACCGCAGTTACGGTCTTCGTATCGCCGGCGTCCGGATCGGTGTCGTTGGTCAGCACGTTTCCAGTGGCGAGCGAACCGCCGGTGCTGTTATTGACGCCGCCCTTCTCGGTGGCGTCGCCGGTGTCGGCCACGGCGGTCGGCGACCTGTTCGTAGCGGCGGATCCATTGAAGACCACGTCGACAAAGTAGTTGGTCGACTTGTAGACGTTGGCCGGGAAGACGGTCCCGGTTCCGTAGGCGTACACTCCATTCCCCGCCGCTGGCGCGGTCAACTGGCCGTTCGTAACTGAACTCGTGAAGTAGTTCGGAGTGTCGGAATAATTTCCGTTGGTGTGGTAGGACGCGACATATGTCGTTCCCGCGGAAATGGCGATCGGGCTCGCGAAACTGACCTGCTGCCAGCCGCTGGCCGTCTCGTTCGCGAAGGTCGCCGTACCAAGGAGCGTTCCCGTCGAGCTCCACAGATGCGCGACATGGGTACCGGTATTCGACGATCCCTTGTAGAAACGAAGGCCGGTTATCGTCCCGCTCACAGAAGCGGAAAACTTGACTCCGACCTCGACGGAGCTCGTATCACCCGAATTGGCCACGCTCGGCGCGGCGTTTGTGGCGAACAGGCTTTGCGCGGAGACGGGATAGTTGACGTTGAGGAGAACCTGGCCGGTTCCGGTGGCCTCGCTCGTGTCAGTGATCGTATAGGAAAATTGCGCCGATCCCGCGAAATTCGCGGTCGGAGTGAACGTCACTGTCTGAGCCTGAGCGTTGTAGCTTACGCTACCGTTGATTGGGCTGCTCACGCCGGTGATCGAAAACGACAGGCCGGCCGGATCCGTATCATTGGCGAGCAGCGCCGATGCCGGAATGGTCAGAACACCGTTTTCGGTTACGTTAAAACCGCTGTCATTGTTGGCCTGTGGCTGCTGGCTGGTATTTCTGAAGACGACATCGACCCAATAATTCTGAGCCTTCACAATCGAAACAGTGTTCGGGAAAAGCGGTCCGGGACCGTAGGCATAGACACCGTTGAGGCCGCTGCCTGTCGCCGTCAGCGCACCGTGCGTATGGCCGGCATTGTCGAAATAGAAGTCGGTCGTAGAGTACTGACCGGTATTCGTGTGATAGGAGGCGATGTAGGTGACCCCGGCCTGCACATGGACCGGTGTCGCGAAATTCACCTGTTGCCAACCACTCGCGCTTTCGTTGGTGAACGTGGCGCTCGCAAGCAGTACGCCATTCGTCGTCCAGAGATCGCCCAGATGCGTCCCCGTGTTCTGCGGCCCCTTGTAGAACCGGATGCCGGTGATATCGCCGGACTCGGCGGCGACGAACTTCACACCCAATTCTACAGCGCCGGCGTCGTTGGTTGTGACTACGGCCGGCGTATCGGTCGGATTGAAGATCGTCAGGTTCGACGAAGGCGTGACGGTGTAAGCAACGCCCTGGCCGGCCGTCTCGAGGTTCAGGCTGTCGTCCACCGCCCGGCTCTTGATGTTGTACTGGCCGGAAGCGCCAGCGGAGAATGTATACGACCAGGTCACATTCGCGATGCCGACTCTGCTGCTGGCGGGATGCCACGTCTGTCCACTGTCTGCCGAGACTTCAACACCGCCGATGACGCCGCCCGCATCGCTCGCCGATCCGGTGACGGTAACCGACTGGCCCTCCGGGATGCTGCTGGCCGAGACGTTCGTGACGGTGGATGTTGGAGCAGTGTGATCAGTCGATTGGGAAGCAATTACCAGACTCGCTTGCAGCGTCGCGGGTTGCACGCCCATGTCGGCGAGCACATTGACCGTTGCTTGCTGGACGTTCGGATCAATCGGCGTAGCGGACCCAACCACCTGGTCGTGATCGGAGGCGAGGCCCCACGACCAGAACACCGTGCCGGCCCCGAAAACAAGGGCACCGCTGACCGGGTCGCGAAACTCGACCAGATTATGAGTTGCTGTTCCGTTGCCCGTGGTGTTGCCGTAGTCCAGGAGATATTGGCCGGTGATCTGCAGCGTCGAAGACGACACATTTACCAGTCCAGCCGGGCGGAAGCCGTTATCAGGCGACGAATCCCACTCATAACCGAGCAGATTCTGTACAAGCGAGGCGGTTTGGCCCACCGGCGTATTGGCAACCGACGTATTGCGCCAGAAGCGCAACTTCGTCATGTCGTACGGAATCCGGATAATATCCGTGCGATCGGAGTCCACCTGAAATACCTGGCCGGTGAGGGCGTTGGAAGGGATTCCCGACAGGCCTCCAGTCGACGCAAAGCGCGCGTCCATGAAGGTGCCAGTCGCCGTTCCAGTTGGGTCGATCAACTGATTGGCGTGGGTGTCCTTGTACGAGATCAGGGTGCGGTTGGCCGTCTGGCTGGCATCGATACTGGGCGCGAGTCTCGTTTGCCAATACACTTCGTTGCCACTGAGAAACATCAGATTGACGCCGGCACGGCCGGCCGCCTGGACGTTGGAAAACTGGCTGTCGGTCCAATATTCATCGTGACCGACATCCATGTAGACTTGATGGTTGAGCAGGAGTGATCCGCTGGTCGCAGCGTCGATGCCGGAGATATAGGAGACGTCGTATCCGTTCTGCTCAAGCCAGTAGATCGCCGGATATTCCGCCGAGAACACCATATCGTTGGCGGTGCCGTACAGACCACCGTCACGCGTCGTAATGGGGCGGTTGTAGCTTACGGCATAGGCCGAACCGTTGATGCCAGGTCCGTTGCCGGTGTAAAGATTGGCTCCGCCCCAGGGGTTGTAGGCTTGCCACGTCTGATCGGCCGTCTGAAATACCACAGCGCTGTGCGACGCATCGTTGCGGATGACGAATGGAATCTGGAAGATCTGCGTTCCGTCGATGACGTTGGCGATGTACACGCCAGAAACGGCGTCAGTCGGTATGCTCCATGAGTCGGTCACGCTCCAGTTGCCGGCGTCGACGAGGCCCGTCGATGCGTTCTTCAATGGCGCCGGCTGCACAACCGAAGTTGCGGCCTGATGCTGTACGGTCGTAATCAGTCTGGCGCCGTTGCCGCCGTAATAACCCAGCCGGTAGATATCGATACGATAATTCGGATTGCCCGTCTGGTTGTTGATCTTGAATTGAACGGTGCCGCCGATGTTGGTACTTATCGCTGTCGTGAACCCCTGGATTTTCGTTGAGTCCGCGCCAGGGTCGATCTGCCAGATATTTGGCGATGTGCCTTGTTTCTGATTTTCCAGTACGATCGGGTTCGTGACTGGGTCTGCAACGAGCGTGCCGCCCTGCCCATCACTTGCAAAGGTCCAGTTCGTATCCTGGCCGGAGAACAGCAGAGTGACATTGCCGACTCCATTGCTGAAATCGACTGTGCTGATGTTTGAGCCCAGGTCGTAATGAACGGAGGCCGACATCGTCGACGTGAAAGCGAAATCCCTGAGGTCGATCAGATTGCCGGTTGAAAGCGGTCGGTCCGGCGACGAACTCCCGATCAGGCCATGAAATTGGGCGGAGCGATCGAGAACCAGGGTGCCGACGTCCGTCTCGAACGAGACGGTTATTCCGTAAAACGAACCGTTCACGAGCTGTCCGGAGACCGAGCCTCCGATCTCGAGTGCCGATTTGTCGGAAATCGCGAAGGCGCCCGACCCGCGGACATCACCTTTGAAGTCCGCTGCGGCAACCCCCTCGCCGCCGGGTGATCCGACCTTGATGCTCCCGTTATTTATGGCGTTACCTTCCACCACGAACGACGAGTCTTCCCCGAGCGCGATCGTCACACCTGCTTCAACGATCAAACTGCCCACATCGACATTGGCTCTGGTCGTGACAACATAGGATCCAGGCGCGCCAATGAAGGCGCCGTGCGCCGCCGTCGGAATACCCGCACTCCAATTCGTGGCGACATTCCAATAGCCGCCGCTCGAACTTATCCAATGTGTCGTACCGGCTCGCGAACGCGAAGACGCGGCCGCCGCTCGCAGATCGGAGCTTGAGGAGAGTAGCGAGCCGAGGCTGTCCGGGCGCGTCAGGGTGCTGGTCGTCCTCCACAGCCAGGCAGCGTCTCTGCTCCGGATCGCATTCCAGAGGGGCGCACCGAGCAAGTCAGCATCTATCTGGCCGAAATCACCCTCTTCCGGGAGGAGCGGCCTTGCCGGCCGATGGAAGACGCTCGCCTTTTGATTCAACATGGCCAGCCCTCGAGCTTCGCAAGCGAAGTATTTAATTTAAAAGAACCGCGCCGGTCAATTAATTAAATCGGAAATAATAATTTTAAATCAGCCGTCGATTGCGACGCCGGAGCGCGCGCCGGGCAACCGCAGGATTTCATTGAGGTATCTGCCGTATCCGCTCTTCTCCAGCGGCTGAATCAGTCCAAGAAGCTGATCTTCATCGATGAATCCCTGCCGAAAGGCGACCTCCTCGAGACAAGCCACCTTCATGCCCTGTCGTTTTTCAAGCGTCTGCACAAAGGTCCCTGCGTCGAGAAGCGACTCGACCGTGCCCGTGTCCAACCATGCAAAGCCCCGTCCCATGCGCTCGACGTGGAGAGCGCCGGCCGCGAGATAGCGCATTTGCAGATCGGTGATCTCGAGCTCTCCCCGCGGCGACGGCTTGACACGGCGGGCATATCGCACGACCCGGTTGTCGAAGAAATAAAGACCGGTGATCGCCCAGTTCGATGTCGGCTTTCTCGGCTTTTCCTCGATTCGTAGTGGGCGGCCCGCCTCGTCGAACGTAACGACGCCATATCGTTCGGGATCGCGCACGTGATACGCGAACACGGTTGCGCCTTCCTCGCGGGCTGCCGCCCTTGTGAGAAGTTCGCGCAAGCCGCCGCCGAAGAAGATATTGTCTCCGAGCACCATTGCGACGCGATCGGTTCCGATGAAATCGGCACCTACGATGAAGGCTTCCGCCAGGCCGCCGGGACGAGGTTGCTCCGCATAGCTGAGGCTAATCCCCCACTGGCTTCCATTTCCGAGCAATCGCTCAAACTGAGACCGGTCTGCCGGGGTCGTGATCACCAGGATTTCGCGGATTCCTGCCAGCATCAGCGTCGACAGCGGGTAGTAGATCATCGGCTTATCATAGATGGGCAGCAACTGCTTGCTCACCACACGCGTGATCGGATAGAGCCGCGTTCCGCTGCCGCCAGCCAGGACTATTCCCTTCAGCATCGGTGTCTCCTTTTCCGACAAGTTGGTCGAGACAGGTTTCGAGAGAGTGGCGCCAGGCCGGCAATCGAATTCCAAACACGCGCTCCACTTTGGACGAGTCCAGGCGGGAGTTCAGGGGCCTGCGCGCAGCGCAGGGGTACTGCTCAGTCGTGATCGCTTCCAGCGCCGGCGGCCGCACTCCACGACGGGATAAACCATCGAAAATTGCCTCGGCGAAGCCGTGCCAGCTCGTTGTTCCCTGGCCGGACACATGGAAGATGCCTGCCGCGATGCGGCGATCATCTGTGATCGACCGCTCTGCGATCTTCAGGAGCGCTGCGGCCAGCTCCGCTGCTGACGTCGGGCTTCCGTGTTGGTCGCAGACCACCCTTGCGATTGGACGCGTTTCGGCCAGCCGCAACATCGTCCGAACGAAGTTGCTGCCTGTTGCGCTGTAGATCCAAGACGACCTGACGACAGTCGCGAGAGGATGCGCCGCCAGAACGGCCGCCTCGCCGGCCAACTTTGACGCGCCATATGTGTTCAACGGCGCCGGAACGTCGGTCTCGTCGTAAGCCTCGCTCTTGGCACCGTCAAAGACGTAATCCGTCGATAAATGCACAAGCGGAATGTTTCTCTGCCATGCGACATCCGCTAACGCAGCTGCACCATCGCGGTTGACACTGAAGGCTTTTCCGACTTCCGACTCTGCCCGATCCACAGCCGTATAAGCCGCGGCATTAATGATCATGCAGGGGGCGATCGAGGCGACCGTCCTGTCGATCCCGTCCCGGACTTCTAGGTCGAGTTCCTCACGTCCGAGGGCCACTGCAGATAGGCCGCTAAGCGCAGCGAGATCACGAAGGCAACTGCCCAATTGGCCGTTTCGACCAGCAATCAGAATCGGTCGTTCGATCATGGCAACCTCAGTGGCGGGTGGCTGGGAGACCAAGGCGCGCGCCGTCGTAGACCATATTGCGAGCCCGCGCCCACCAGGCGCCGCTGGCCAGATACCATTCCACCGTGTCGGCGAGACCTTGTTCGAAGCTTCGGGTCGGCTGCCATCCCAGCTCGCTGCGCGCTTTGGACGCATCGATTGCGTAACGTGCGTCGTGTCCCGGACGGTCCGGCACAAACGAGATCAAGGATCGCCTCGCTGTCGGCCCCGGACGTAGTCGATCAAGCACGTCACAAATCTGGGTGACTACCTCCAGGTTCGAGCGTTCGCTATCGCCGCCGAAATTGTACTTCTCTCCGGCCCTGCCCTCGAACAGCAGCCTGATCAGGCCTGCGGCGTGATCGTCGACATGAAGCCAATCGCGCACATTGCTGCCGTCGCCATAGACAGGCAACGGCTTGTGCTCAATCGCGTTGAGAACCGTCAGGGGAATGAGCTTTTCCGGGAATTGGAATGGTCCGTAATTGTTCGAACAATTGGAGACGATCACCGGCAAGCCATAGGTCTTATACCAGGCGAGCGCGAGGTGGTCCGAGGCGGCCTTGCTCGCCGAATAGGGTGAACTCGGCCGGTAAGGGGTATCTTCCCGGAAGCAGTCGACCGGCCCCAATGAACCGTAGACCTCGTCCGTCGACACGTGAATGAACCTGAACTGACTTCGCCTCTGGCTTGAAAGCCCGTCGTAATATCGTCTGGCAGCTTCCAGTAGAGTATAGGTACCGACGATGTTGGTGCTAACGAACGCTGCCGAGCCTGTAATCGACCGATCGACATGGCTCTCCGCTGCCAAGTGGATGACTGCGCTTGGCTCCCACTCGTGAAACAAGCGAGTGACCGCCTCCTGATCGCAGATGTCATGCTGCTCGAATCGATAACAGCTGGTACCTTCGATGGATGCCAGCGAGGCCAAATTGGCCGCATAGGTCAACTTGTCGACATTGACGACCGAGGCACCGGCTTCCAGCACCAACTGTCGACAGACCGCAGACCCGATAAATCCCGCTCCTCCGGTCACCAGGACACGCATGCCACGCCCTCTATTCAAACACTGAAGCAAGCTGGTCGAAACGGGGAAGCGCCCGATCCTTCGGTGAAAGCTGGGCCGCCGAGGCCCTCACCGGCCACTCGATAGCCAATTCCGGATCGGCCCAATGGATGCCGGCGTCGTGGTCCGGAGAGTAGACCTCGTCGACCTTGTAAAAGACCGTAGTTTGAGGCTCGAGCGTACAGAAACCGTGAGCGAACCCTTTTGGAACGAGCAACTGCTCGTCAGTCTCGCTATCCAGTTTGACCGAGACGTGCCGGCCGAATGTCGGCGACCGCCGCCGAAGGTCGACCACCACGTCAACGATCGCTCCCCTTAACACGCGAACCAGCTTGGTCTGCGCGAAAGGAGGCTGCTGGAAGTGCAATCCGCGAACCGTCCCGACTCGCTCCGAGCAGGATTGATTGTCTTGGATGAAATCGTGAGAAATTCCTCTTTCGGCGAAAGCAGAGCGACGAAACGTCTCGCAAAAATAGCCGCGCGTATCGGAAAAGCGTTTCGATCGGACCAGCTTGACATCCGGAATCGCCAAACTTCGCACTTCCAGCATGACCGCACGCTCCGATAAGCGGCGCTAGCGCCCGGACGGTCGGCCTATTCTCCCCATGTCCTCCCAACTGAGCGGCGCAGCAGACCAAGTCCGCCTCGCTCAGTTCGCGACAAATATCGGGTTTAATCGGACGCCGGCCCTTCATCGAGTTAATTTCCAGACAATTAATGCCTGAGCCAGATTTAATTGGCAATACAAAATTTATCAGATATATTATTTTAAATACGGCCGCGGATTCGAATATCGCCTACGGCCCCGTGCTCCCGCGCGACTGTCAATAGCCGAGAGAATTGTCCGATGCTTCAGACCAATACGCTCCAAACCGATGGGGCACGTCTGCCCTCCTCCATGCCAATGCAGGCGGATCGCCAAGACGCCGCGGGCATCGGCGAGCTCATTAAATTGGCGCTCGTCTTTATAAGGCGGCAATACCTCGTCATCATTTTCACCACCGTCCTGGCAGGTGCCGCCAGCCTGATATATCTCCGACTGGTTTCGCCGGCCTACACGGCGCAGGTTCAGGTCCTGTTCGAAAACCCGAGGGCACAATTCCTCCAGAAGCAATCGTTGCTCTCCGAACCGATCGTCGATGTCACTCAGATCGAAACGCAGCTGCAGATCATCAAGTCGCAGGCAACCGCTGCGGCCGTGATCAAGCAGCTAAAATTGGGCGATCATCCGGATTTCAAGGAGTCCCGGTCGCTGCAGTCCTGGCTACTGAGCTGGCTTCGACGATGGCGATCGAATGCGTCGGAAGCTGCGCAATCTGCCGCGCCAGAGCAACTCTCAGAAGCCGCCATTGCGAGCTTTCTGGATCGCCTATCTGCAGGTCGAGTTGGCTACAGTCACGTTATTGAAGTCAACTTCACCTCGAGCGATCCAGCGCTAGCGGCGGAAATCGCGAACGCAATTGCCAAAGCCTACATCAACGATCAGCTCGACGCGAAATTTGAAGCCAGCCGCACTGCAACAAATTGGCTGCGGGAACGGCTGCGAAACCTCGGTGAGGAGGCGTTGACCGCCGAACGTGCCGTTGACGCTTACAAATCTCAGAACAACATCGTTTCGCCCGGTGGAAAACCGATCGACGAGCAGCAGATCACGGAACTCAATACTCGGCTGGCTACCGCCCGTGCGCAGAGTTCGGAGGCTGCGGCCAAGCTGTCCCGCTACGAAACTCTCCTCGGCACCGACCCGGCAAAACCATCCGCGATAAGCAATCTGGATGCCATCGGCTCCGACGCGATGAACAGTCCAATCATTACGTCGCTACGCCAGCAATATCTCGAACTCTCCAGGCGTGAGGCCGAGTTATCGGCACGCGTCGGGCGCGACCATCTGGCGGTCGTTAACGTCCGAAACAGGCTCCGTGAATTTCGGGTCTCCATTCTAGACGAGGTGAGGAGACTTTCCGAGATCAGCCGCAGCGAAGCCGAACTCGCAAAGCAACGGCAGCAGGAGATCGAAAAACGTCTGTCCGTTGCCATTGCGCAGTCGCGCCTCACGAACTCGGCAGAGCTGACGATAAGAGATTTGGAAAGTCGCGCAAAAAGCCTGCGGGCCCTCTACGATACCTTCCTTCAGCAGTACATGGGCTCGACGCAACAGGAGACCTTCCCTATCTCTGAAACCCGGGTCATCTTCCCCGCCTCCGCCGCTCAAACCAAGAGCAAACCGAAGACGAAGGTCGTGCTGAGTTTCGGTCTTCTGGGTGGCCTCGCGCTGGGACTACTGCTCGGTTTCGTGAGAGACGTAATGGACCGCGTTTTCCGTACCTCTTCCCAGCTCGAGGCCGCGCTGGAACTGCCGTGCCTGTCTCTCGTGCCAATCCTGAACTTACCCAAGCCGCAGAGGCCGTCGGCCCGGCTTCAACAGACGCAGGAAGACTCGAGCCAACGAATACTTTCGACCGCTCCGGACATTCATCGCGCCGTCGTAGGCATGCCCCTGTCTCGGTACACGGAGGCCATCCGTGCGATCAAGATTGCGATCGATCACAGCCCGGCAAAGACCCCCAACCAGGTGATTGGCCTGACGTCAGCTCTCCCAAACGAAGGCAAGACCACGATTGCTGCTTCCGTGGCGCAACTTATCGGACACAGCGGGAAGAAGGTCATCATAGTGGACTGCGATCTCCGGAATCCATCGCTCTCGGCCCGTCTCGTCCCGAAGGCGGTGGATGGCATTATTGAAGTCATGAACGGTGATCGCCCACTCGAGGAGGTGGTATGGCGGGATCCGAGGACAAATCTTGCCGTTCTTCCGGCCGTTCAACGCGGGCCCGTACTTCACTCGAGCGAACTTCTGTCCGACAGCGCGATATGCAAGCTCTTTGATCGCCTGCGACAAAGCTATGACTATGTCATTGTAGATCTTCCGCCGCTGAGTCCGCTTGTCGACGTACGGGTCACGGCGCCTCTGATCGATTGTTACGTTCTCGTCGTCGAGTGGGGACGCACCAAGATCGAGGTCGTTCAGCATGCACTGCACACTGCCCCGACGATCTCGGACTCGCTGATCGGCGCAGTCTTGAACAAGACGGACATCAAGGCAATGGCGCGATACGACACCCATCGAAGCGACTACTACGACGACAGTCACTATGTTCGTTACGGTCTTTCGAGCTCTTGAGCGGCCCCCTCGCCGCGCACCATCACGATTTGCGCGTTAGACGGTCTGCCGATCGGAGCATCCGGAGGAACGTCAAGCCAGAGAGGTGACGTGGTATGCTCGTCAGGTTCCTGATGCTGGCACTCGTTGTGTCCGTCGCAGCAGCTTTTGCAATGCCCGAGATCCCGCAGCAGCGAGCTCTATCCTCTGCTCTCCTCGCGACGGCGGTGCTGGCAACCGCAATCTTCGCCTCATCCTCCGCAATCGCGAGTCTGGTACGGCGGTCGGGACTCGTTCTCATCCTCATTCTCGCTGTACCGGCGATTTACATGGCCGTCCAGCTCGCGCCAGTTCCTGTCCACGGCCTCGGCAATCCGATATGGGAAACGGCATCGGCCGCCTTGAATGCTCCCCTCGCCGAACGGCTCACGGTGGACGTCCGTGCAACCGTGCAGGCATTCTTGCACTACAGCACTGCCGTCGCCCTCGCGCTCATCACGACCGTCGTCGCGCTGGACAGACAGCGTGCGTGGCAACTCCTCTCCATGCTGGTCGCGATCTCGACGATCGTCAGTGCGTACCTGCTGTTGCGGCAGACGATCGGAGCGGACGGTTTCTCGCGCGGCGATACTCCTGTCCTCGCAGCGACCGGCGCAGTCCCGGCAGTGCTGGGGCTGGTGCTGTCCGCAGCGATGATGACCCGTGCGTTCGAGGACCGCCGCCGTGTCAAGCAACGCCCATTTCGAGTGGCAACGACCCCTTGGTTCGCACTCCTCGCGACACTTCTCTGTCTGTCGGCAATCCTCGCCAGCGGAGACGGGATGGGAACGGCCACAGCGGCATTGCTCGGAGTGGGAATCGTGCTCGCCGCGTTCGCGATCCGGAACTGGTTCTCTGGGGTTTGGGGTATCGCGAGCGTCCTGGCCACGGCTGCCGTGTTGTTTCTGGCGGCCTTCACCCTCATGCCGATAAGGCCTAATGCCGATCTGACAGTCGCCCTGTCCGAGCACCCCCCGGGGGCGACTGAGCGGATGTTGCAGGATGCCGGCCATGCCGGCTCCGGCGCGGGAACCTACGCGGCATTGCTGCCAATCCATCGCGATATTGCCGCGCCGTTGTCACGAGAGCGCCCGACGGCTGCCGCGGCCATCGCAATCGAGATGGGCCGCCCCTTTCTGTACGGCGTGTTGATCGTTGCGGTGGTTGGCGCCGGGGCCTTGCTCAGATGCTCCCTGCGGCGAAGGCATGACTACGTCTACGCGGCCATTGGCGCCGGCGCTGCGACTTCGTTGGTTGTGCTGGCCTTGGTCGAAGACGGCATTCTCGAGTTCGGCGCATCGCTGTTGGCTGCCGCGCTGTTCGGACTTGCGGTCGCCCAAAGCCAGCGTGATACAGGCGCCGTAACCGAGCAGTCGCGGTCGGCGCGGCCCGTCGTTGGACTGGATAGTCCGGGCCCGGCATGCGCGCCAATACGCTCATATGGGATTGGCAATGCATCGATGCGTGTTGGATTGGGCACCATCGCAGTCGCGCTGATCGCGCAAACGGTCTGGCTGCTCGCTCAGCCGTCGTATCCCGGCGGTTTGCCGGTTGAAGCGCTCGTTCCCAATGATGCCTCACGCCAAGCACTTCTGAGAGTGCTGCCGCAGAACTCACTGCGCAGTGATGGAGATTTGCGGTCTGGGAGACCCGCTGCCGCCCCACAGCCCGCGGCCAATGGAGCAGCCGCCTCAAGACCGGAGTTCGGAGTCCATCCTGCCGCGCCGACTGTACTGGCGCAGGCACTGCGGTCCTCGCCATTACGAGGGGATCTTTGGCTCATGCTTGCGGCACTGTCGAGGGAACAAAGATCGGTCGAATACGACGTCGCGGCCTTGCTGAAACTCTCATACTACACAGCTCCAAACGATCTGGCCCTGCTTCCGCTACGACTGACTGCCGCTCTCGGCGAGGCTTCGGTCGTCAGCGATCCCGAATTGCGTGAACTGGTGCAGCGCGACGCCAAGATTGCCTTTGCTAGGCAGCCCGCTCTTCGACCCGCTCTCATTGCAGCCTATCAATCGGCGTCGGCGGAGGGGAAGGCCCTGGTGGACAATCTGATTTCGGAATGGGATTCAGCAGCTCTTCAAAGCATGCGCAAGGAAGGCCCGATCCCGGGACCTAAAGCGGATCCACCTTTGCCGAGCCGGACATGGGGTCGAGGGGCGGCGCGGTAGTTCCAAACCCGTTCCGCTTCGATGGGCAGTTCTTCGAGCACGCGCCAGATCCGAAGAGCGTCATTTGGTATCATTTAAATTATGATATTTTGCTTGATATATTCAATATTAATAATAAATTAAATACGAATTCCGAGTGCCCCGCCATGAACTTCGTGAACCGGCACCTCCCCGATCGAAACGATACGGCTCGTGTCAGCCTCGAGCCGTCGGTGTCCTCCAGGCATAAATGGCCCCTCCGTTATGACTGGATCGAACCTGTTGCACTCTGTGCCGATATCGCGACGATTTTGTTGGCCAGCATCGTCTCCACATTACTGTACCGGCTCCAAAACGGGCAAGCTGAGGGAGACCATGGCAACGCATTTGGCTTAGCGCTGGTCAGCGCAGCTTGCGTTGCATCCGTGCTGAAGGCTCAAGGTCTTTATCGCCCGATTGAGCTCCTCGTCCTCAAAAACCAGGTTCGGGCCGTCTGCGTGACGTGGGCGTCATTGCTGCTCTTGATTTGGGCCGCCGACGGCTTTGCAATTCGGCCGGGCGTATCTCAGGAAGCAGGCCCGCTCTTCGCCATCCTTGGCCTGGGGTTGCTTGTAGCCGAGCGATGGGCTGTCAAATCGCTGCTGATAAGAGGCCTGAGCGAAAGAAGATTTGCCAGCACGAATATCGTTCTAATCACGGACCAGCCGCTTTCGAAAAATGCCGGCCTACCGGAAACCTTGGCTATGCATGGATATTGCATCCAGGGGCGGTTCAGCCTGCCGCCCATTGGGTTCGGTCCCGCCGGTCGCAAGCGCCTCACGTCTCGCGTAATCGACCACATTCGCAACGCCCGGCTCGACCAGGTGGTGGTCGAAGCCAGCCCGGAGCGATGGCCCGAGCTTCGGGCATTTGTTGCCGAGTTGCGGGTACTGCCGTTTCCGGTCATATTCGTGCCGGTCGGCACAACAGCCGAATTGCTACGACATCCTACGCGCAGCCTTGGTAGTGCCGTTTGCGTAGAATTGCAGCGCGGTCCCCTTACCCCGTTCGAGTGCGCGGCCAAGCGAATCATTGATATCCTTGGCGCGGGGCTCGCCTTGGCGGTATCCGCACCGCTGCTTGCGCTTGCCGCAATCGCAATCAAGCTGGATTCTCCCGGCCCCGTGTTCTTCCGGCAACAACGCTGTGGTTTTAATGGTCGGACATTCTTGATCCGCAAATTTCGGACCATGCACGTGCTCGAGGACGGCAGCGTGATAGTTCAGGCCACCCCGGTCGACCAACGCATCACCCGCGTGGGCAGATGGCTGCGTCGGTCTAGTTTCGATGAACTGCCGCAACTGCTGAATGTGCTCGAGGGCAGCATGTCGCTGGTGGGTCCGCGCCCCCACGCCTTGGCCCACGACGGACAGTTTGACAAGCTCGTGCGAAACTACGCGTTTCGTCGCAGGGTCAGGCCAGGACTGACTGGATGGGCCCAGATCCACGGCTGCCGCGGGGCAACACCTACAGCGTCCATGATCGAAGCACGTGTACAGTACGACCTCTGGTACGTCGACAATTGGAGCCTTCGGCTGGATCTCGCAATCCTGTTGCAAACTCCGATGGAGGTCTTGCGGGGCCGCAACGCCTACTAGGCTCGATCCCCGCTCAAAGTGCCAAGCTGCGCCGACCTGCTGGCGTAACGACGTCTCACGCCCGCTGCCGAAGCTTCGGAGTCGCTGCCCCTATGCGAAACTCCTCGATCCGTCGGCCGGATTTCATGGCAGCAACCAACCACCGCGGCCGCTTGCCACGTCCTGACCAGGTTTCAGAAGTCTGGGGGTTGCGGTACTTCGGCAGCACACGCGGATACTTGCGCCTCTGCTTGCCGGTCGGGGAGACGGCCGGCCCGCCTGTTTCGAACACGGCCATTCCCCCTCCGAGAACCGCCAGGCGCTTCTCCAGTTCCTGCTTTTCCGCCTTGATCCGATCCGACAAAATGCCGCTAATTTCCTCATGAAGCGACCATAGATCGTCCAGAGACATCGCTTCTAGTTCGAGCTTCTTGGTCGACATGCTAGCATCCTGTAGTTGCGCCCATTTAATATTGTCCCGGTCGGCTAATCAAGAACCAAGTGGTCAGCTTAAACAAAAATATGTGGAACCGAACGGCAAGTTCGTGCTCCACATAACTGCGCCGCTGGTTCTAATCAAGACAAAAAAATGAACTTATCCGCTCAATTTAATAGTGGCCAAAGTAACATTACGCGCCTTACGTGCACCGATGCCCCGACTCAAGTGAAGAACGACACGTTAAGCCGGGCCTGGGATCAATCTGCCACGCCGCACTTTCGACAAATATGCTCGGCATCCCAGGCCGCGTTGCATCGTTCTTACCCTCGGCAACAGGGAGCGTACGACTCAGTTACCCTCAGCGCGAGCCATCGCAGCTGGATTTGTGGCTTCAAGCCTGGATATCAATCAATCTAGCCGCGGCAGCGATGAACCGGCCGATCGCTTCCTGAAGGGCGCCCCAGAGGGCAATCGTAACATCCAATGTTTCTCGTCTGGCTCGCATTAAAAACTGATGAAAATAATCCTCGCAATTAATAATTAAATAATATATTATTATTTATTGTCACGCCAATTTGAAAGACCAGCCTTGGACCTATCCGTATTTTGCGCTCGAAAACGATACTCGGCGTGGAGATGACAAGGTAGTCGGGAGCGTGAGTTGAACGGTGACGAGAATGCTATGCGCAGGCAAGATCTCGAAGCCATGGATTTTGAAGAACTATGGCTCCTCCACGAGGAGCTAACAAAGATTCTTGCTGAAAAGATCACGGCCGAAAAGCGGGAACTGGAGAAGCGCCTGGCGCAACTCAATCAACCGGAACAGGTCGGTGGGCCCGAAAGCGGGGCGGCAGAGATGGGCCTAGGCCAGCCTCCCCGCCGCAAATACCCAAAGGTCGTACCGAAATACTTCAACCCTCTCAAACCGACAGAGACTTGGTCCGGGCGTGGCAAACAGCCGCGCTGGCTGGTCGCCGCACTACAATCCGGGCACACATTGGAGGAGTTCAGGATTCACGAGAACGGTGAAGCCTCCAACCAGAATGCTGGTGGTCAGGGGCACTGATTGCCCTACCACTGCAAATCCCCGCATGCGCAAAGTCGTTGGATCCAGGGAAGCTGGCGCCCGGTCGGAACCGGCTAATTGAGGTCGTTCGCTTCGGAGCTGCCGCCCTAACGGAGCGGCTTGTGATTTTAGGCCTTCCCTGCGCGCACTGCGACGGCCGCCTTCAACAGAAACTGCAGGGTTCCCATCCTCGGCAGGGACCACAATCCACGCCGGCGCGCAGTGGGTTGGATGGTGTCATTCGCCACCTTCCGGTAGTTTCCGAGATCCAGCATCATCATTGCGAGGAAGGGCACGCGCGTGGCTGGAAATCGTGCTTGCATCAACTGTCGCATGAACTGCAGACGGGGAATCAGCCGAGAGCGCAACTCTTGCGGAATCTCGACGCCAAGCAACTCAGCAAGAGCAAACAGCTGGGTTTCAACCGCGTTCTTCATCAATTCGCCCGAGACAAGAGAGGCAAGCTCTTTCCAATCCAGGCCCTCGGCGGAATTGCTCATATCGCGCAATTCAACTAGGTGCCGCAGGTCGAGGTCGCCCAGCCAATAACCGTAGTCTTGAAATTGATCATGGATGATCAACATGAGCGCCCGGTAGGTAGGCGCGGGGATATACACGCGTCCGCGCCCCAGCGGCGCGGGCACACAATGGTTCAGCGGGTGCCCGAAGCTCTGGTAGAGGTACGCGGGACCTGGAGCTGCCCGCTGCAGGTCGATGGTCCCGACATCCTGCGAGCGATTCAGCTCGACATGCCATCTGTGGCTTTCGGGAGGGGTCTCATAGTCAACATCGTAGCCAATTGCGCATAGAGCGGAGACTGCCATTCTGGCTTCGTCCGGCATAACCATAATATCCAGGTCGGACATTAGCCGAACGCCTCGTCGCTCTTCAGGCGCGGTCACCAGCGTCGATGCCCCCTTGAGCATGATTGGCGTAATTCCCAGGTCGTTCATCGCAACGACGGCTTCTTCGAGTTGAGCGACGAGCCGATTGTTCCGCAGCACGTTTCGGCCGTGGATCTGGCGAATATATCCGCAGACGTCCTCCGACAGGACCGGTGCAAATTTGTCGACAAAATCGATGAGCGCCGGTGTCGTCAGAGTCTGATTTGCGAGCCCGATTACGGACGTCCATTCGACATCGACAGGTGGCATGCCTTGCAGGCAATTGCAGAGGCTCGTGAGCGCCGCGCTATGCCTTGCCATTGCATAGATCCATAAGCACGCGGCGAGCCTCCACGGCCTCGCAATAGGTGAGTTGAAGCGATGGCGCGCCCGCGACGATCCGCTTCAAAGCGAAAAAGCCGGCCTGCGAAAGTCTTCCGTCAGCAGCAAATCCGTTGTCGATGAGCCGCTTCATCGAATCCAGTTGATCTATCGCGGTTAGTTCGGCCGGACCGCTCGCGACACGGTTCAAGAAGATGATCCAGCCTGCGGAAAAGCTTTGGTGGTACGCATCCGCAATGGGTACGTATCGCACCAGAACGCCGTCGGAGCGGCGATGCGTCGCGTCGTACCGACCGCCATGTAGTCGCGAGAGCAAGTCCCACGATCCCTCCTTGAGAGTGAGAGCAAACGGGATGCCGCAGATCGCTCCGTCAGCGCCAACCAGCGCAACGTCATCGCCGGCGTACCGAAGTCCGGCATCCACCAGCTGCAATGTGAGGGTAGACTTTCCGGCTCCCGGCTGGCCGCACAACAATAGTCCCATACCGTCCTTCACAAGAGAAGCGGCATGAAGGGAGAAGGTCCAGCGATCGCTTCGAATAAGCCGCTCGGTGATGTGAGCTTTGATCGTTGGGGCAAGTGCTTCGACTTGACATCTGGAGATGCTGGAATCCTCTCCGCGCAAGAGCACTTGCTCGTCCAGCATCATTGCCTCGATCGCAATGTCGTCGTCGCCGCCGGCGCTCTGGTCCGAAACACAAAACAGCGAACACAGCCGCCTCAAGAGGTCCCGATTTGCAGCCCGGACCCCTATTCGGTGCCGGCCTAGTACCGCCGAGAAGGCAAAATCGGTCGGCATTCGCCAGTCGACCTCGAGCAACGCTCGATCGATCCAGACATCTACGACCTGTCGGGTGAACTGGCGCGCGGTCTGCTCGTCGATGCCTAGGGTCCCAAGCCCCTTACAGGTGTCTTCCAGAGAGGCGCCTTGCGCCAGCTTACACCAGATGAATGCCCCTACTCGGTCCAGTTCAAAGATCTTCTGCCCTGCTTCGCTGAAGAGCATTGATCGACCGTCCAGCAGCGCGAACACTGCATCCGAAGCCGGTCTCAATACCATCTCTGCCGACGATCTTTCCAGCACGGTTCCAACCAATGTGAAGACATCTGCCTCGTCCTGTGCCGACGAAGCGACGACAGCGCCCGGGATGCTAGCGTCGCGGCCCTCGGCAGCCACGAAGTTCAATCTGAACCGTCCGCGGCGCGGCAATTCCCGTCTGCCGGGCACAAGTGACCCAATCGGTCTCGTTTCGAAACGACAATCAGGTCCGGCACGCCACAGCTGACCGCCCCTACCCCCTCCCTCCGGAGAAATGTTCAACACCTGCTCTCAAAGAAAGCGCGCTCGCACTCAACCGATGAGCATCCAGGAGGTACCGATAGGCTTCGCGATCGGCACTGCGTTCCCGCAGAATGCGCTCCTTCTCGCCAATACCTACCAATTCGGCACGCATCTGGGCCAACTGCGGCGCATCGGGGGCGAAATCGTACTCGCTAAGAGTTAAATCCCACATTGTCTCCTCCAGCCGAACAAAACCTGGACGAGCTTAGCTTACGTGATCGGCAGCAATTAACAACGATATTTACAAAGTGCCATATAATCAAAATTTATTTCATATTTGAACCGAACCTAACCACCCGTTTACCAAAGCCAAATCGCGGCGCGCCGAACTGATGGCAGGTGGCGAGGGATAGGCTGAGCGTACGAAAGGGCCCGCCGCGACAGCCCGCAAAATAAATCGGTCGAGAGTCGCAAACCGGACCGACAACGCGCATTTAATTGCGCATTAAATAAAAAAACGATAATGTTGACGAATTGCGTGAGGGGGAGTGAGACCAGTGATCCGGTTGGCTGATCTGTCCGTCAAAGGGAAGATATTGGCTTCGTTGCGAGCGGAATATTCGGCACGAAGCCGCAGGGATTTGAACATGCTAATTGTGAGGGGCCTCCCAGAAGCCTTCGGTTGAAGCCGAAGCCTCATTTCATAGGCCTGCCGGCCCAAGCCGGCGGTATCCCCGAGAATTCGCCAAGCAGGAATCCGGTCGGTTGGAGAAGCGTCGTCACGAGCAAGCTGCCCTTTGCTCGACAACGACCCCAGGTGCGATGCCCCCCCAAGTAACCCGCACCGACGAGAGCGCACTCCAGCCGACCGGCCCCTTTTTCAGCAGTATGTTTCTGGGAGGCTCACATGGGTATGGTCATGGTCGAGTGTCCGCAAACGGGTCGCGCGATTCCTACCGGCATCAAATCCGATCGCGAGACTTTCCTGCGGAGCATCGTGTTTTTCGGCAATACTCGTTGCCCAATCTGTGAGGCCAATCATAACTGGTTCGCCCGCGAGGCCTGGGTCGAAGAGTCAATCATCCGGACGGTGGATATCCTTCGTGCGGCTCCTTCGCGCTGACATAAATGCCAAGGCCGTTTGAAAGAGCGCGTCCAAATTCCCTTTTCCGATGCGAGCATTTTGGTGCAATGCACTAGAGTGCTCGAAAATATTTCTGCGTATCGTCGTAAAGCGAACGGACGGCTCCGGGATCCATTGCTTACAAATTATTGGCACGTCGTCACAAATTCGATCTTTCCGTCACGGCTTCGGCAAGGCCTGTTGGGGTATTATAGTGAGTAGTGGGTTTTGCAGCCTGGCTGTTCTGCATCATACAGCGATCGAGCTCGTTAGCCTGCTCGCTCAATTGAAGCGGCTCCGGGAGAGAGTACGAAGGGCGGAAGCACGGCGCTCGGGAGAAAGACGGCAATCGGCGTCGCGTGCGCGAAGGCCCCGAGCAACGAGATATCGCACGCGAACGATTCCCGGGTCAGTGCAATTCTGATCATCATGCTGGCTGAATCAAGGACCAGCATGGATGCGCAAGGCCTATTCACCGCAAGCGTGCCGTGTTCTCTCTAGCCCGCTTGCGCTGGCCGGCATACATCGCAGGCTTGAACCCTGATTCCGGCTTTCATCACGACAAAGCCGCATCACAACAGACGGCGCAGAGCGTGTTGGCGCGAGTCCGATCGAGCTCTTCCAGTTTCCTCGCTTCATACTTCCGGCTTCGTTGGACGGAACGCATCGACGACTTTGGAACCGCTGGCTGTGAAGTGGCTCACATTGCGCAAGACAATATACGTGTATCCGTCGTGCTGGGTGGACATGGCAGACGGAGATGCGCATGAAACGCCTCATGCTCTCGCTCATTGCAGCCTTGCTTCTCGCCGGAGCGGCCAACAGCATGCTCAGATCGCACGCACTGTTCGACCAGAGCGGCATGCCATCCATCCAGGAACTGCAGACAGGTCAGGCAAACAAGCTCCCTGAACAGGAGATGCAGGACCGTTCGATCTTGTTTGCGAAAGAACCGGCGCAATAGAGCGAACCGCCCGCTTTCCCGGCTGTCCGTCTTACTCGGCCGCCTCGGTTGCGGGTCGTGACTGTCCGTCGTTTGGCCCCGCTCGTGCCGTCTCCTGGTCGAACCAGAGGCTATGGTGCTCGCGAGCCCAATTGACGTCGACCTCACCCGTGCCCATGGCCTCGAACGCACCTTCCATTCCGATCGTGCCGATATAGATGTGCGCGAGCATCGCCGCGACAAACAAGACGGCCACGACGGAGTGCACCACCTGGGCAATCTGCATGCCCTCGATCCCCGTGCCGTAGAACGGAAACATCAGCGCATAGCCGGTCGCGGCGACGAGCCCGCCGCCGATCACGACGATCCAGTAAATCGCCTTCTGCCCGCCATTGAAGCGATTGGCCGGCGGATGGTCATGCCCGAACAAGCCGCCGCCACGTTTCGCCCATTCGATATCCACCTTGTTGGGAATGTTGCCGCCAATCCACATCAGGAAGATCAGGACCACGCCGAGCGTGAACGGGAAGCTCAGATAATTGTGGGCGTACTTCGCCCATTGCGACCATTCGGAAAAGGCCTCGAAGCCGATCAGCGGCAAGAGCAGCGGCCGGCCGAAGGTGATGTTGAGGCCGGAGATCGCCAGGATGATGAAGCAGGTTGCCGTCATCCAGTGCACGAAGCGCTCGAAGACGTTGAAGCGCACGATGGTACGACCCGATCGGCCACTTTCCAGCCGGACCATGCCGCGGGTGAGATAGAAGATCATGATCAGGGCGGTCATCCCGATGATCGCGATGCCACCGATCCAGCGCAGCGTGACATCGCGGAACTCGCGCCACTCACGTCCCTGTGGCTGCTCCAGGACGCCGGACCGCTGGTCCGGAATGCTCACCCGGCCCTGGATCCGGTTCAGCTCCTGCAGAAGCTGCTGCTCCTTGACCGAACTTGCAGTCGGATTGACCTGTTGAGCACTCGCGGGCGCCGCCATCACCAAGAGAAGCAGCGTGCAGACGCCGAAAGCCAGGCGAATGAACCTTCCAAATGACGCCATCACGTCCTCCCCGGTATTGCGCGCCCTCGGCTGCCCACCTCAAGATTCGATCGTCTCGCGATAGGCGGTCTTCCAGCCCCACGCGCCCGAACCATAGCCGCGCTTCATGACCCGCTCTTTGTAGATCTGGGCAATGATCTCGCCGTCGCCGGCGAGCAACGACTTGGTCGAGCACATTTCGGCGCAGAGCGGCAGCTTGCCTTCGGCCAGCCGGTTCGCACCGTATTTCTCGTATTCTTCCTTGCTGCCGTCGGCCTCGGGGCCGCCCGCGCAAAAGGTGCATTTGTCCATCTTGCCGCGCGAGCCGAAATTGCCGACCTTCGGATATTGCGGCGCCCCGAAGGGACAGGCGTAGAAGCAATAGCCGCAGCCGATGCAGAGATCCTTGGAGTGCAGCACCACGGCATCCGCCGTGGTGTAGAAACAGTTCACCGGACACACGGCCGCGCAAGGCGCGTCCGTGCAGTGCATGCAGGCCATCGAGATCGAGCGCTCGCCCGGTTTGCCGTCGTTGATGGTGACGACGCGGCGCCGGTTGATGCCCCAGGGCACCTCGTGTTCGTTCTTGCACGCCGTGACGCAGGCGTTGCATTCGATGCACCGGTCAGCGTCGCAAAGAAACTTCATTCGAGCCATGTTCGTTGCTCCCTCAAGCCGCGACGATCTGACAAAGCGTGACCTTCGGCTCCTGCATGCCCGTCGCCGGGTCGTAGCCGTAGCTCGTGATGGTGTTGGCGCTCTCACCGAGCACGATCGGGTCGGTGCCGGCCGGATAGTTCTTGCGCAGGTCGGCGCCGCCCAGCCAGCCGCCGAAGTGGAACGGCATCCAGGCCACGCCCTTGCCGACACGCTCCGTAACCAGCGCCTTCATCCGGGCGCGCGAATTGTTTTCGGCGCCGCTCACCCAGACCCAGCCGCCGTCCTTGATGCCGCGATCGGCGGCATCGGCGACGCTGATCTCGATGAACATGTCCTGCTGCAATTCGGCGAGCCAGGGATTGGTGCGCGTCTCCTCCCCGCCCCCCTCATACTCCACCAGCCGCCCCGAGGAGAGGATGAGCGGAAACTGCTTTGCGATCCCCTTTTCGACCGCCGCCTTCTGCACGGAGAAGCCGATATTGGGCAGACGGAACTGCTTGGCGTCAGGCAGGGTCGGATACTTCTCCACCAGGTCGACGCGCGGCGTATAGATCGGTTCACGATGCACCGGAATCGGATCCGGCAGACCGAACGCGTTCATGCGCGCCTTGCCGTTGCCGAAGGGCACGCAGCCGTGCTTCAGCGCGACGCGCTGGATGCCGCCTGAGAGGTCGAGTGCCCAGGATACGGCATCCGGATTAGCCGCGTTGACCTTCTGGATCGTCGCCATTTCAGCCTCGGTGAGATCCTTGTCCCAGCCGAGCTTCTTCAGGCTTGCCAGCGTGAACTCGGGGTAGCCGTCCTCGATCTCCGACCCCTTGGAAAAGGATTTGTCGGCAAGCAGGCTCACCTTCCGCGTCGTGCCGTCCGGCAGTTTTTCCTCGCGCTCGATGCCGAAGCGTGGGCGGAAAGCGCCGCCGCCGTCCATGACATGCAAATTGTTGTTGTAGAGCAGCGGCGAGCCGGGATGTTTCACCTCCGGCGAGCCCCAACACGGCCAAGGCAGGCCGTAATAGTCGCCGCCGACCTCCGGATCGTCCTTCGGCGCGCGCATCGTCACCAGATCGAATTTGTTCTGGTTCTTCATATGCGCCTTGATGCGCTCCGGCGACTGGCCGCAATAGCCGGTCGACCAGCTTCCGCGGTTGATCTCGCGGAGCACGTCCTCCGCGAGCGGAAGGTTGTTCTCGACCTTGATGTTCTTGAACATCTTGTCGGCGAATCCGAACTTCTTCGCCATCAGGTAGATGACCTCGAGATCGTCCTTGGATTCGAAGATCGGCTTGACGATCTGCTCGCCCCACTGCATCGAGCGGTTGGAGGCGACGCGCGATCCCGAGCATTCGAATTGCGTGGCGACAGGCAGGATATAGACGCCGTCCTTCCGTCCGGCCTCGACCGCGAGCGACGCCCAGGTGGTCGGGTGCGGATCCGCGATCACCAGCAGGTCCAGTGCCTTCAAACCCTTCATCGATTCCGGAATGCGGGTGATGCTGTTGCTGGCGTGGCCTTGCACGAATACGGCCTTGACGTTGTCCTTCTGTGCAACGTCGGCCTTCGGCAACAGCGCAGCATCGAACCATCGCGTCAGCGGGATGCCTGGGGTCTCCATCTGCTTCTTCTCGTCGAAGCGGGAGACCAGGTACTCGTAGTCGACCTCCCAGACCCGCGACCAGTGCTTCCAGGCGCCTTCCGCAAGGCCGTAATAGAACGGCAGGGTCACGATATCGAGGCCAACGTCGGTTGCGCCTTGCACGTTGTCATGGCCGCGCAGGATGTTGGCACCGGCGCCCGCCTTGCCGACATTGCCGGTCATCAGCAGCGCGATGCAGCTCGCCCGCACATTGGCCGTGCCGACGGTGTGCTGGGTCTGCCCCATGCACCAGATGATGGTCGCGGGCTTCACGGTCGCGAACATCTTGGCGACGCGTTCGAGCTGCGCAGCGGGCACGCCGGTGACGCGTTCGACCTCCTGCGGATTCCACTTCTCGACCTCCTTGCGCAAATCGTCGAAACCGTAGACGCGCGAGGCGATGAACTCCTTGTCCTCCCAGCCGTTCTTCAGGATGTGCCACATCATGCCGTAGAGCACGGGAATGTCCGTGCCGGGACGGATCCGAACATATTCGGTGGCATGGGCCGCGGTGCGGGTCAGGCGCGGATCGAAGACGATGAAGTTCGCCTTGTTGAGCTCCTTCGATTCCAGGAGATGCTGCATGCTGACGGGATGCGCCTCCGCGGCATTGCTACCGATGAACAGCATCGTCTTGGAGTTGCGCATGTCGTTGATGCTGTTGGTCATGGCACCGTAGCCCCAGGTATTGGCGACGCCCGTGACCGTGGTGGAATGGCAGATACGCGCCTGGTGGTCGGTGTTGTTGGTCCCCCAGAACGCGCCGAGCTTGCGGAACAGATAGGAGCCCTCGTTCGTCATCTTGGCGGAACCGAGCCAGTAGACGGAATCGCTGCCCGATTTTTCGCGAACCTGTAAGAGCAAGTCGCCGATCTCGTTCACCGCGGTGTCCCAGGACACGCGCGTCCATTGGCCGTTCACAAGCTTCATCGGATAGCGCAACCGCCGATCACTGTGCACGAGCTCGCGTACGGAGGCACCTTTCGCACAATGTGAGCCGCGGTTGATCGGCGAATCCCAGCTCGGCTCCTGGCCGATCCAGACGCCGTTGAGCACTTCCGCGGTCACCGTGCATCCGACGGCGCAATGAGTGCAGATGCTCTTCTTGACGACGGCCCCGGCCGCGAGCGGTCCGGCCACCGCGGCTTCCGCCTTGCGCACACTGCCGATCGGCATGGTGCTGAGTGCCGCAAGCGCGCCGCCGGCAAGGCCGGACCTGCGCAGGAAGGAACGGCGATCCAGACCGCCGGCCTGACCCGCAAGGGATTCAGCGACGGAGCCGCGACGATCGGAACGCTGGTGTGTTCGCTTGATAAGCACGGGAAGCCTCCCTCAAGCCGGATAGCGATTGACGCGGTAATAGGTTTTTACGTGGTCGGATTCCTTGTAGCGCGCCTTGCGCTTCTCATCGTTGTTCTCGCTGTCGGCTTGTGCCGGCCCGACCAGCGGTGTCGCGAGCGTCGCGCCGGCGCCGACCGTGCCGATGCCGACCTTGCGCAGGAAATCGCGGCGTCCCACCTTGGCTTTCGTCTCGTCACTCATCGCATCTCTCCCGCACCGACGCGCGTCGGTCAGTTGGCGAATGTGAATGCTTCCGTCTCGATCTCGATAAAGGCACGGCCGAGCGCCCCCACGACCCGATAGAATCGGGCGTTGTCGGTGCTTTCCATGTCGGCGAACAGCCGCCCGATCCAGGGCGACACGTGTTTTTCAAAAAAGGCGCGTTGAGCCTCCGGCGAGGCGTCGAGGCTGCCGTCGGCAAAGCCCGACATGATCTCGCAGAGGATGGCGGCGTGATCCTCGGGCTCGGAATTGTTGGCGACCCGCTCGATGCCGAGCGCGGCCATATCCGCGCGCAGCCGTGACAACGGCCGCTCGTTGAGGAAGCCGGTGAGGTAGTACGAGGCATAGGGCAGCAATTCCCCGCGGCCGAGCCCGACGAACAGGTCGAAATATTCGCGCTCGGCTTTCGCCGCGACAGCGCTTGAGGCCGCCTCAGCCAGCGCAACATGCGCGCGCCCGAGCGGCGTCGCGTCGCCCGTCAACATGGAAAGCTGGTCGAGCAATCGTCGCGACGGTGGCGCAGATAGAAGCGTTGCCAGAAGCGCGTATTCCTGCGCGCGCGCCGCATCGACGGGATCGAGTGGTTCTGCGGAGAAGGCCTGTTCGCTGTAGAGATCGGGCCGCAGATCGTTGCGAGCTACGCCGGTGGCGGCTTCGACTGCAACCACCCGTTGTGCGGGTACCTTGGTCCAGTTCGAGACGGATGGCTGGCTGATGCCGATTTTGCGCGCAAGCTCGGCTATGCCGCCCGCGGCATCGATCGCGCGATCAAGACCGTCATCCCGCACGTGGACCTCCCATCCGAGTCCCGTCTGCCTAGTCCCACCTGCTCGATTATTCTTTTGTTACAAAGCAGTATGCGGAGGGTAGTCCTGGTTCCACGGACGGTCAATCGCTTGGCCATAGCCGGAGGCTATAGCCTTTCGTCGCGCTGCTCAGGACGGCAGTGCACCACCATGCGTGCGCGGCATGACGGGCTCGGCAAAATCCGCGTGTCTCTCCGCCACGATCGGTTGCGCTGCAACAGGGGCTGTTGGCAGTTCCGGCGCATTCGCCTGCTCAGGAGCCTCGAGGGCAGCGCTCGTGTCGGCTTGATGCAATTCCTCCGAAGAATCCGCTGATTCACCAAGCGCATCGGGCAATGACTCTGCCACTTCGCGCACACCGCCAATGACGCGATCGACGAGAGCCGCCAGTTCTTCCGAGGTACAATCCAGCGGTCCAAATCCCGGCATTGCGGTCGGGTCGTTGAAATCCCATGCGTTCTCCGCAAGCCCGACGAAGTCGCGGATGGCAGGATCGGCGACCCAAGCGCGGCGAAGGGCCGCACGGCTCAACTCCTGTGGAATACCCTTGCGCAGGAACGCGGTGACGTCGGTCGCAGCGTTGATCTCGTCGATCGATGGCAGGCTTGAGAGGTCGAACTCGCTCTCGCCGTCCTTCGCAACGTCCTTCGCACCATCCTTGGCCTCGGGCGACGGCGCGGGCTGCGCCTCGGCAGGCTTCGCCGGCTCTGGTCGCGACTCGCGCTTGCGGCGGGACCAACGCGCAAGGAACTCTTCCTCGCTCATTCCTGTCCGCCTTCATGTTCGCGCCGGGCTAGCGCCTCGGGGTCAGCCCGGCGCCGCTTGCGCTTGACGAATTCCCGCTCAACATGGTGCTCGACAATGAAGCTTTCAATCGCCTCCCTCAGCACCTCCGGCATCGGCACCGCCTCGACGAGATTGTCGGCAGCCTCGGTAAAGCCCTCGCCTTCCGAGGGATCGGCGGTAACGGTCGTGACGACATAGGGCCACACGCCTTCCGAAGGGGACAGCACGGTCCAGATGCTCGGACTGCCGGAGGCGAGATTGTCGCGATAGCGCGCCGTCTCGGAGGGATAAAGATCCACGGTCGCGCTTCCGGCATAGAACAGCGTCGTGCCGTCCTGCTCGCGAAGCACGGTCCAGGGTCTCATGGCGGGCTCGTCCGGCAGGATGGCGACGCCACGCCAGATGAAATCGACCCAAGGGGAGTCGGCCTTGCGCCGCTCGACCACGACACCGACCGGAATCGACAGCAATGGCAGCGCCGCGGGGCTCATGTCACCATCTCCAGACGTTTGACCGGCAAGCCTGTCAGCAGATTCTGGGGCTTCATGCGCAGTTTTTGATCCGCCGACATCGACAGGATCAGGTAGACCGGCTCGTCCTCGACATCGTCGAGCGCGAGCATTGAATCGACGAAGGTGAGGCGGAAGAGCGCGAGCACACGCTCGGCGCTGGGCCCGTCGAGCTCCTCGCCGTGCCAGAGACGATCGCCGAGCCTTGTGGCATCGGCATCGAGCCCGACATACCAGGTGAGCTTTGCGTCCTGCAGTGCGCGCAGCGGTTCGATCGTGACGTCCAAACCGAGCAGATGAGAGAGCCAGCGCCTCATCACCTGCGCCAGGGCGGTCGGCCCCAAGCCGTCGGCCGTGAGGTCGAAGGCCATGTCGAACTGGTCGCTGCGCTGCCAATAGGCAGCAACATTCTCCGCGTTCAAGACATCGACCACCGCATCGGTTGTGGCGCCCAGCATCGACATCAGCGATAGCACCGGAGTTGGGCTAATTCCGCCGACAATCTCCTCGTCGCCGAGCAGCAGGGCCTGCTCATGCGGCAGAATCCGCTGGGCCCGGAAGAACAGTTCGGCCGCGCGCAGCACGAACGGATCGTCGCAACCGTCGAGCGCATTGCGCAGGATGACGTGCACGAGCTGATTGACGAACAGCGGCGGCAGATCGTTCGCGCCTGCGCGCACCGTTGCAAGATAAGCAGCTTCGAGCGTCGGATGCCGCAACAGGAGATCGCGAAAGGCCAGCACGAACTGCCAGTTCTCCCGGGCGTCGGGATCGGCAATACCGGCGATTTCGCCGGCGCTGACCGGTTGGCGCGGATCGGAGAGCAATTCCCGGTGCAGCCGGCGTTCGACCTGACACGCATCCTCCGGCGGCATCAGTTCGGGACGGGCAAAATAGGCCTTGAGGAATTCGTCGGTAACGCGGAGCCCGCCGCCCTCGTCGCGATCGAGCAGATGATGGCCGCAGGCAATCCAGAAATCGTTCATCTGGCAGTTGGCCTCCGGCCCAGATCCACAAGCTTGAGATTGCCGTCAGGCTCGATGTCGTCCTCCATTTCCATGAACGAGAACGCCTTGCCGTGCCCCTGCCCTTCGCGCAGTTGCAGTCGGCGGAAGGACTCGCGGACCTCGCCGTCGCTTACGGCCCGGTGCACCGCAACAAGGGAGCTGATCGGATGGCTGCAGAGCGACTGCGAAAACGCCACCTCCTCTTCTGCGGCGCTCTTCGCTGTCGCCATATCCGGCGCGCCGAAACGATCGACCAGTTGCCCGGCAAGGAGATCGACCAGGTTGCGGTAATCGTCCTCGGTGGCCGGAACGATCTGCGCCAGCGTCGACCAGCCCCAGGACTGCACCCCGAGGAAACCGCCGCGGAAGGCCGCGCGCGCCTTGCCCTCGAGCTTCGCAGGATCGCAATCCCAAAAGCGGAAAACGCCGGAGACGGCCCATTCGCCCGGCTCTGCCGCCACGTCAAACACGAATGTGTCGGAGGGATCGAGCGCGATGGTACGCAGGAGCTTCACAGCCGCGGCCCCCCGAGTGCCGGATCGAGCCAGGATGGGGTCGCAAGCGCCTGGACGAGGTCGCCACTCTCGATCGCGCCCGCCCCAACCCGGCGCGTCAGCAGATCGCCGAGATCGTCGATGCGCCGCACGGTCTGTCGCTCGCGCGGCATACGCGAGACATAATCGCGCGCGACACCGTCAAAACCGTCTGCCTGCCAGCCGTCAATCACCAGCATCAGGTGCCGGGCAAAGCTCTCTGTCAATTGCTCGGCGCCGGCCTCACCAAACCCTTCCTGGTCGAGCGCCGAGGCAAGCGGGTGAACGCCCGGCTCGTCGTCGTCCATGGCAACCGTCCGGATCATGGCGCCAAACACCAGCCATGGCGGCGGTGTGTCTTCGTCGGCGTCGCGTGGCCATCCCAACCGTCCGCCGCCGACCAATCCCCCGTCGACCCTGACCGCGTCAGGCCAATCGATGGTGATCGGCTTGCTCGGCGGCGCATAGGCGCGCAGCGCATCGGTGAGTGCGACCATGCCGGCGTAGAACGCGCGACGCGCGCTGCACAGAGGCTCTCGGGGCTCAAGGACCACGGCAAACTCAGCAAGATCGAAGCGGCCGACATAGACCAATGTGCCCGCACCACTCTCCGGTGCAATGCGGCATGCATGGGCAAAAGCATCGCCACTCTCGCGCAGCCGCACCAAGGTGAACGGCGGCGGCAGGCGGATCGGTTCCACCGGGGAAACGTGGCTGACTGGGGTCGACGGCAGGCCGTCCTCCGCTTTCCTTTTCTTCCCGATGGATAATGTCTATACGAGGCAAAGGGCCGGCGCGAGTCCACAGTCGGCGCCCGACTAGCGGAGGGATTAACCTGTCGCAGCCGTCGAAGACCGTCTTGATCTGCTCGTGCGAAGACACGATGCGTCTCGACATGGCCGCGATCCGGCGCGGATGTCCGAACAGCGAGATCAGAGGCTTTCGCCATCTCTGCGGGCCCGAACTCGATCATTTTCGCAAGGCAGCCGCGGAGACTGGCCCGCTGACGGTCGCCTGCACGCAGCAGGCCGCGCAGTTTTCGGACGAGGCCGGCGAACGGGCCAAGGCGATCAGCTTTGTCAATATCCGTGAGACGGCCGGCTGGTCACACGAAGGGGCGCGCGCCGGCGCGAAAATGGTCGCCCTGTTGGCGGCCGCCTCCATCCCGGCGCCCGACTATCCGCTGGTCACCCTGTCGAGCGACGGCGTGATCCTGATCTATGGGCGCAACGAAGCTGCGATCGAGGCCGGCCGGCTGCTTGCGGATCACCTCGACGTCACGGTCATGCTGAAGCAGATCAGTGACACCGTGCCGCAGGCGGCAACGGTCTTCCCGATCGTGAGGGGCACCATCCGCTCTGCAAAAGGACACTTTGGCGCCTTCGAGCTCATGATCGACGACTATGCCAGGCCCCGCCCCTCCTCGCGCGATCGCTTCGTGCTTGACGCTTCCCGAGACGGAGTGACGTCGCACTGCGATATCGTGCTGGACCTTTCGGGCGGGATGCCGCTGTTTCCCGCACACGACCTGCGCGACGGGTATCTCCGCGCCGACCCGAACGATCCCGCCGCGGTGCTGCGCGCCGTCTTGACCGCACGCGACCTCGTCGGCAGCTTCGACAAGCCGAAATATGTCGACGTTACGCCCGGTCTTTGCGCCCATTCGCGCTCGAAGCGCACGGGGTGCCATCGCTGCCTCGATCTCTGCCCGACCGGCGCAATCACGCCCGCCGGCGATCATGTCGCTGTTGATCCAAACATCTGCGCGGGCTGCGGGCAATGCGCCGCCGCCTGCCCGACTGGCGCTGCATCTTACACGTTGCCGCCCGCCGATACGCAGCTTCAAAGACTTCGCGCCATGCTGCTCGCCTACCACGCGGCCGGCGGCGCCAACGCGGTGCTGCTGTTCCATGACGGCTCGCACGGCACACCGTTGATCGAAGCTCTGGCACGACATGGCGACGGTCTTCCCGCGAACGTGCTTCCCTTTGTCGTCAACGAACTCACGCAGGTCGGGCTGGAAGCGATCGTCGGCGCATTCGCTTATGGTGTAACAGCCGTGCGCTATCTGCTGCGCGCAAAGCCGCGCCACGATGTGACCGGACTATCGCAGACGATCGGCATGGCCGATGCGATCCTTGGCGGTCTCGGCTTTGATGGCCAGCGCGTCGCCACGATCGAGACCGACGACCCTGACGCGCTCGGCAGCCATCTCAGCGGCATCGGCCCGCTCGCGGCGGTCGCAACACCGGCGACCTTCAGAACCGTCGGCAAGCGGCGCGACCTCCTGCGCTTCGGCCTCAGCGAGCTGCATCGTCTTTCGCCAAAGCCGGTGGACGTGATTGCGCTGCCGCAGGGCGCACCAGTCGGCGCGATCAGCGTCGACACGGACGGCTGCACGCTGTGTCTCTCGTGTGTCTCCGCCTGCCCGACCGGCGCGCTGCGCGACGACCCCGAGCGGCCCGTGCTGAAATTCATCGAGGACGCCTGCGTGCAATGCGGCCTGTGCCAGACCACCTGTCCGGAAAAGGTCATCACGCTCAAGCCGCAGATCGATTTCCGCGCCGCCCGCGCTCCCGCCGCAGTCATCAAGGAAGAGGAGCCCGCGCTCTGTGTCCGCTGCGGCACGGCGTTCGGGGTGAAGAGCACGATCGACCGGATCGCCGCCAAGCTCGAGGGGCGGCACTGGATGTATCCCGCCGGCGACAAACGGATCGAGGCGCTCAAGATGTGCGCCGACTGCCGCGTCATCGTCATGAGCGAGCAGCAGTTCAATCCGTTCAAGGGCATTCCCGAACGCACGCCGCCGCGAACGACGGACGACTACCTACGTCAGCGCGAGGGCAAGGACTAGGCAAGACCAGCAGACATCTACGCAGGGGCAGGAAACCAGGGGAAGCATCACCATGTCTCGTTTGATCACAGCTCTGTCGACGTGCTTGATCTCCATCGCTTTCGCCGGCGCAGCGGCCGAAGCTGCCGCTCCTCCACTGACCAAGGCACAAAAGGTTGCCGTGAAACAGGCGATCGCCGCCTGCAAAGCCGAGGCCAAGGGCAAGAAGATCGCATGGCTGTCGCGTCGCAAATACGTCAATCACTGCGTCGCGGAAGCGCTCAAGGAGCACCCCAGCATCGACGTCATTCAGATCCTCAAGCAACATCCGGAGATGAGGGATCTTCAGATGGACAATTGGGATTCGATCTGAGAGGCAGCTATCGCGACGTCACGCGGCCCAGGAAATCGGTGAGCGCGCGGCGATCCTCGGGCGAGCCGATGCGCTGCTCCGGCATCTTGGTACCGGGGGTGTAGGCGTTCGGTCCAACCTCGAACAGCTTTGCAACCGTCTCCGGCGTCCAGACGATGTCCATCGTCTTCAGGGCATCGGAGAAGCGGTAGCCCGGCAGCGATGCGATCTTACGGCCAAACAATCCGGCAAGCGTCGGGCCTGCGCGCTGGACCTCCTTGTCCGACAGCGTGTGGCAGGCAACGCACGCCCGGAACACGTCGGCGCCATGATCGCCGGCATAGGCAGCGAGCGGATCGGCCGGTGAGCCCATCAGACTCGAGCCGACGGGATCGCCGGTGCGTGCATTCCACCGCCTGATCTTGCCGTCCGCGCCCCCCGTCATCAGCGTCTCGCGATCCGGAAGGAAGGCAACCGACCACACCGGCAGCCCGGGCCCGACCAGCGTGCGTAGCAGGCTGCGCGACTTGCGATCGATGATCGCAACTGTGCCGCCGATGCCGGCCGCGGCAATCAGCTTGCCGTCGGCCGACATGGTCACGGCCACCACCGGTGTTGGGCCGGCCGATATCTCGCCGCTGACCTTGCCGTCCGTGGTCAGCATCCGCAATATGCCGTCGACCGCGCCTGTGACGATTTCACCGTCCGGCGCCACGGCTACCGCGTTGAGCGGAGCCGGCAACGTCACGATCTCAGGCCGGCTATCCGGCAAACGCCAGATACGCAACGTAAGGTCGTAGCCGGCGCTGACGAGCGACCTGCCGTCCGGCGTGAAGGCGACGCCGTTGACGTTCTGCGAATGCCCTTCGAGCACGCGCGACACGCCGTCCGACAGCGACCAGATCCGCACCGTCCGATCCCATGAAGCCGATGCGAGCAGTGCGCCGTCGGGAGAGACCGCGAGTGCGACGATTGGACCGACGTGTCCCTCGAACACCCGGTCCGGCTGCCGCCGGCCCGCCGTCCAGACCGCAATTCGTGCATCGGCACCCGCCGTGATCATGCGGCCGTCGTTCAGAAAGGCGACGGCATTGACCGCATCAGCATGATACCGCAGCACCTCCTCCGCTGTCTCCGCCTTTAGCGACCAGCGAATGGCGGCTGAGTCGAAGCTGCCGGACAAGAGGCTGTCCCCATCGGGGGAAATAGCAAGAGCCCGCACGGAGCCGCCGTGTCCGGCCATGTCGGCGTGCACGGATGATACGGCCAAGATGGCCCACAAGGCTGCGGCGCCGCCCGCGCAGAAAGGTAGTCTCATTGACCCTCGCCGCGTCCCGTTCACGCTCTCAAGATTGCCAGAAGAGCCGACGGAGGAGAATATCCGAACCGATCTATTTGGCTGGTGCCGTCGTGGTTTTGGAGGATCCTTGAGGCGCGGCCTGCATTCCAGGCGGGCTCTGACCCTGGGGACTTTCGGCGGGCGCGCCACCCGAGCCTGTATTGATGGGGCCCGTCCAGCCTTGCGGCTGTGGTTGGCCCTTCTCCTCGGGAGGGGTTGGTGCCGCAGATGAGTTGGTTTGCGCGGGTTGGGCGGAGGCGCTCTGGAAGAAGCAGAGTGCCGCGAAGCACAAGATCGTTGTTGGCAATTTCACGTCGGATCCTCCGGTGCGTGTACTAAACCGGGCAACGCTGCCTTCCGTTCCGGAGCGTGCATTGCAATAACCTGACTTCTCTCATCCTCCGCTTGAACGCCGGTGGTCCGAAGACTAGTCTCTGGCTGGTCACGTCAAGGACGACTGGCATGCAGGGGCCAACGCGGCCATTTCTGCGGATGATGGCGCGGCTGCGCGCTGTCCGCGCGCTCGATGGGCCGCAAGATCCCATTTCCCGAGAAGCCTCGCCCTTCCTGATCCTCGTTGCCATCGTGCTTGCGCTTCTTTTTTCGATATTAGAGGTCGACCTGAATACCGCGGCGCTTCAGTCCGTAGGCTTGATGGGCAATGGATTTTCCATCGATCCCATCTTCAAGAGCCCATAAGATCGCTTGTGCCTTGGTGCGATCAACGAGTTTGCTCGCGGCAAGCCGTGTCGTATAACACCTTGACGTTTCGATCGAAGGAGGCTGCGGATGAAGGCTTTTCTTCTTGGCTGCGTCGCGGCCATGGTGATCGCGATTGCGGGAATGGTGGTCTTGAATCGGGTCCAGGAGCCCGTCGCCCAGGCGTTTGCTACGACCGGCGTGCGTCTCTGAGACACTCAAATCTCGCAGAGCGTTAGGCCCCGTCGGCCGGTGCGATTCTCCACGCTTCCGCGTGCGAAAGACCCCACGATCGTCTCGCCTTTCGAGACCGTCGGGGCATCCTGTATCGGCAAGACGACACGCGAGGAGTTCGAGAGCATCGAGCAACTTTCGTGCACGGGCCTTGGCGTTTGCGGTGCAAGGTATGCTGCAAACGCCGAGGGTGTGGACCATCGCAGCGTTCGGCGTCAGCTTTTCTCGACTAGCCCTACCCGTTTTGGCCTTTCGGTGCATACGAAAGCTGGAGTGCACATCCGTGTGGCCTTCACCCAAATCGACATCAGGAAACTGGCGCGTCGGAGCCCGCTACAAGACATTGATGCGGCTGAGGCTTTCCGACGGCGCAAGGGCGCCGAAGGATGGGTGACCGCGAAGTCGGCAAGCCAGGCTGGTGCTTCGCGTGGAACCTGGCGAAGGCCGTAAAACCCTGAGTTCGTGCGATATTTTTGAACAGCTATTGCATGATAATCATAATATAAAAGACTATCTCCGCTTCGACCGCAGTTCCGATGGGAGGATAAAATGCGCAGGACTGGTGCACACAATTTTCCGGCAATTGATCGCGTGATCTATGGCAAACCGGCGGCTGAGGCCATCAACGAAGAAGCGGAACGACTGAAGGCAACGCGCGTCTTCCTTATCGTCAGCCGCACCTTGAACACCCAGACCGACGAGATTGAGAAAATCCGGCACACGCTGGGCGACAAACATGCTGCGACCTTCGACGGAATTGCACAGCACACCACGCGCAAGCAAGCTGCCGAAGTTGCGCTCCACGCCAAGGAAGCACACGCCGATCTCGTCGTGGCCGTCGGCGGCGGTTCTGCCGTTGACCTCGCCAAGATCGTCATCATGGCGATGGAGCACGATATCCGCGATGAAGCCGGCTTCGATCCGTTCCCCATGGGCCCGGGCGTGAGCCATTCCCCGTTCCGCACGCCTGCAGTCCGACAGATCGCCGTGCCGTCAACGCTGAACGGCGGCGAATACAATGCCGCAGCGCTTGTCACCGATGAGCGCAACAAGCTGAAGCAAATATTCTTTCACCCCCACATGATGCCGGTGGCAGTCATCCTCGACCCTGCCCTCACGCTTCATACGCCTTCGAACCTCTGGATGGGATCTGGCACTCGCTCCATGGATCACGGCATCGAAGCATTGTGCTCGCCAGCTGGCACCCCCCTTGCTGACGAAGTGGTTCTGGCGGGTATCCGCACGCTGCGCGATGGAATGCTCCGGACCCTGCAACAACCTGACGATTTCGAGGCGCGCCGCTTGTCTCAATACGGCTCATGGCTTGCGTCCTTTGGACTGCAGGCACGCGTTCCCATGGGCGCAAGCCACGGCATCGGCCACGTGCTTGGTGGGACTTTCGGGGTTCCTCACTATTATTGCACGCCCGTCATCATGCCGAGCCTTCTTCGCTATAACAAGCCGTTCACCGATGACGCGCAGAAGCGTTTGGCGGCAGCTTTGGGTGCTCCCGGTGGGGACGCGGCAGACGCCTTTGCGGAGTTCGTCAGGCAACTTGGACTACCGGGCCGCCTCGCTGAGGTCGGCATCGGCGAAGACAAGTTCGGCAAGATCAGCGAAATCGCGATCAACCATCGCTTCGTCAAAGCCAATCCGCGCCCCTTCAACGACCAAGCCGAAATCGTCGATCTGCTGCGGATGGCCGCGTAGCTGCCAAGGCGGCGGCCGATGGTAGAGGCACGGCCGCTTGCCTCCGCCATCGCCCCGCTCCGCCCAGAAGCCAACGTCAGTTAAGCCGTGTCTCAATTGTCGGCCGAATGCGTTCTCTCGCACTCGCTCGCGACCGGGCTGCCCAAAGCCTGCCGTCCGGCCTCCAGCAGGAGGTCGGACAAACGCTTGTCGTCGACCGCACGCGCCAGCACGACCGCACCGACCATGGTCGCAATTGCGCCGGCGGCCCTCTGTCTCACATCCGATGACGGCCTCGCCGAGGTCAGCCGCGCGATGATATCGATCATCTTGCTGAGCCCCCGTTCAAGGGTGCGCCGCGCCTCCGGACCTGAACGTCCGATGTCGGCGGCCAAGGCCGGCAACGCGCAACCGCGCCCCGGATCGTCACGGTGGAGAGGACCCAGGTAAGACTCGACAAGTGCGTCGAATCCCTTCCCGGCGGGCAGCCCCTGCGTGAGGCTGAGCCAATGCACGATCGTTCGATCCATGGCCAGGGCGAGCCCTTCGACGACCAACGCGTCGCGCGATTTGAAGTAGGCGTAGAAGCTGCCATGCGTCAGATTGGCGAGCTTCATCAGGTCGGCCACACTCAGGCCATCGGCGCCGGCCTGGCGCAGACCGCGGGAAGCGCTTTCGACGATGCGTCTGCGGGTATGCTGCCCATGGTCTTTCGGGTAACGCATCGCCTGCTCCGGGATGGCACAAGATATTCGCTGTTGACGATCCCATCCCGGCCGGAGCTTCCAGCCCGCGCGGAGACGACGAAATGTCGTCTGCAGCGCGGATCGCAAGCCGTGGCTTCACGCGACCTTGAGATTGGCCCCAGTGTCGGCATCAAGGAATCCCGTCAGCCTGCCCCTGATCAATCGCTCGGCGTCCGCCATGATGCGGTCGATCAACTCCTTCACGGTCGGAATATCGTGAATGAGTCCGACGACCATGCCGCAGCTCCAGGCGCCCGCGTCCATGTCGCCGTCGATCATCACCCTGGGATAGACGCCCGCTACCTGATCATGGATGTCGTCGATCTTGAGGTTCTTGCCCTTCTCGCGCTCGACCTCGAGCAGATGCTCGACGCCCTTGTTGTTCAGGACCCGCTCGGTGTTGCGGAGCGCGCGCATAACGAGCCTGGTGTCGAGCTCGGACGCCGCGACCAGCGCCTCCTTGACGTTCTCGTGCACCGGCGCTTCCTTGGTGGCGATGAACCGCGTACCCATGTTCATTCCCGCCGCTCCCATCGCAAGCGCCGCAACCAGGCTGCGCGCGTCGGCCATGCCGCCGGACGCCACGAACGGGATCTTCAGTTCTTCGGCCGCACGCGGCAGCAGGATCATGTTGGGCATGTCATCCTCGCCCGGATGGCCGCCGCACTCGAAGCCGTCGACGCTGACGGCATCGCAGCCGATCTGTTCGGCCTTCAACGAATGCCGGACCGAGGTGCATTTGTGGATCACCTTGATGCCGCCCGCCTTCAGGGCCGGCATGTATTGTTCAGGGCTACGTCCGGCCGTCTCGACGATCCTGACACCGCCCTCCCTGATGGCAGCGATATACTCCGGATAAGGCGGGGCGCTGAAGGTCGGCAGGAAGGTCAGGTTCACGCCGAACGGCTTGTCCGTCATGTCCCGGCACCGCGCGATCTCCTTGGCAAGCAGCTCCGGCGTCCGCTGGGTGAGGCCGGTGATCAAGCCGAGCCCGCCGGCGTTGGATACCGCCGCCGCCATTTCGGCGAAGCCGACATAATGCATTCCACCCTGGATGATCGGATGCTCGATACCAAACAGTTCAGTGATCGCTGTCTTCACGAATGATCTCCCCGCGTTTCCGCTCAGTGGATGATTTCAAACAAGCCCGCGGCGCCCATGCCACCACCGATGCACATGGTCACCACGCCGTATTTCGCCTTGCGCCGCCGTCCCTCGATCAGGAGGTGGCCGGTGAGCCGCGAGCCGGTCATGCCATAGGGGTGGCCGATCGCGATCGAGCCGCCGTTGACGTTGAGCTTGTCCGGATCGATGCCGAGCTTGTCGCGGCAATAGATCACCTGCACCGCATACGCCTCGTTGAGCTCCCAGAGATCGATGTCGTCGATCCTCAAACCGTGGCGCTTGAGCAGACGCGGGATCGCGGCGACCGGGCCGACGCCCATCTCGTCCGGCTCGACGCCGGCGGCGACGAATCCGCGGAAGATACCGAGCGGCTTCAGCCCCTTGCTGGCTGCAAACTTTCCGCTCGTGACCACACAGGCTGAAGCACCGTCCGAGAGCTGGCTGGCATTGCCCGCGCTGATGGTCTTGCCCTCAAACACCGGCTTGATCTTGGCAAGGCCCTCGGCCGTGGTTTCCGGACGCGGGCCCTCGTCTTTCGTGAGCGTCACCTGTTCGTAGGTGACCTCCTTGGTGTCCTTGTTGACGAGCGCCATCCTGGTCGTGAACGGCACGATTTCATCGCTGAAGCGGCCGGCTTGCAGAGCGGCGCCGACGCGGCGCTGGCATTCGAGGCTGTACTCATCCTGCTTGTCGCGGCCGATCGTGTACCGCTCGGCGACGACCTCCGCCGTATCGAGCATCGACATGTACATTTCGGGCTTCATCGCCATCAGCTCGTCGTCGACGGCGTGGAATTTGTTCATGTGCTCGTTCTGCACGAGGCTGATCGACTCGATCCCGCCGCCGATGGCGACCTCGACCCCGTCCAGCATCACCGAGCGCGCGGCAACGGCGATGGCCTGCAGGCCGGACGCGCATTGCCGGTCGATCGTGGTGCCGGCCACCGTCACGGGCAGGCCAGCGCGGATCGCGCCCTTGCGCGCCACGTTCATCACCATGGTGCCTTGCTGCATCGCGCAGCCCATCACCACGTCTTCCACCTCGCCCGGCGCGATGCCGGCGCGCTTCACGGCTTCGGCCATCACATGCCCGGCCATGGTCGGGCCGTCCGTGTTGTTGAGCGCGCCACGATAGGCCTTGCCGACGGCCGTGCGTGCGGTGGAAACGATGACTGCTTCAGTCGTCATGCTGGCCTCTTCTCTTTACGCGGCCGCATCCAGCTGCGCGTAGCGCAGCACGTGGAACGCGGGATCGCCGAACTGGATGTTGATGGAGGAGATTCGCTTGAAATAGTGTCCGACGTTCAGCTCGTCGGTCATTCCCATGCCGCCGTGAAGCTGCACCGCCTGGTCGGCTACGAACTTCCCGGCATAGCCAATCTTCGACTTGGCCCCGGAGGCGAGCCGCGACAGGCCTGAATCACCGGCGTCGAGGCTGAGATTGAGATGCTGCATCAGGGAGAGCGCCTCCTGATGGGCAATGAACATGTCGACCATGCGATGCTGCAACACCTGAAAGGAGCCGATGGCGGTGCCGAACTGCTTGCGGGTCTTTGAATAGTCCAGCGTTGCGGCATTCAGCTCGCCGATCGCGCCGACGACCTCGGCGCAGAGCGCGCCGATCGCGCGGTCACGACAGGTTTCCAGCGCGGCAACGCCCTCGCCTTCTGCTCCCAGCAATTGCCCGCGGACCTCGCGCAAGCTGATCTCGGCGGCGCGGCGTCCGTCGATCGTCTTGAAGCTCTGGAGATTGACGCCCGCGGCATGGCGGTCGACCACGAACAGGCTGACGCCGCCGCGGTCGCGATTGTCGCCGGCGGTCCGGGCCGAAACGATCAGATGATCCGCCCAAGGCGCTGCCATCACCATGGTCTTCTCGCCGCTCAGAACGTAGTCGTCTCCCTCGCGCCGCGCCTTGGTCGCGATATTGGCGAAATCGAACCGGGAGGCCCTCTCGGTCCAGGCCAGCGCCCAGATCCTGGAGCCGTCGATGATGCCTGGGATGAATGCCTGCTTCTGCTCGGACGTGCCAAGCTGCTCGATCAGGCCGCCAGCAAGCACCACCGTTTCGACGAAAGGCTCGACGACGAGGTGACGGCCGAACTCCTGCATGACGATCATGGTCGACAACGGACCGCCGCCGAGGCCGCCGGCATCTTCGGAAAACGGTGCAGCGAGCAGGCCGAGCTCGGCGAAGGCCCTCCACCGCGTCCGGCTGAACCCCTCCTCGCTCGCCACGATCTTGCGCCGCGCCTCGAAATCATACTGGTCGCGCAGAAGGCGCTGAACGCTGGATCGCAGTAATTCCTGCTCTTCCGTGAACTGAATATCCATCCGGTCCTCCCGATCCGCCGTGGCTTAGAGCCCGAGCACGGCTTTGGCGATGATGTTTCGCTGGATCTCGTTGGATCCGCCGTAGATGCTGAGCTTGCGCGCGTTCAGATATTTCTCGGACGCGGTGTGGCCGTAGTCCGGACCCGGCATGAAGTGGTTGTCACTGACCGGATGCTCGCGGATGGCAAGACCATAATTGCCGATCGCGCGGTGCGTGAGCTCGGTGATGTCCTGGAAGATCTCGGTGCCGCGGATCTTGAACAGCGACGCCGCCGGACCGGGATCGATACCACGCGCCATCTGGGCAACCACGCGTAGTTCGGTCGCCTCCAGCGCCAGCACGTCGAGTTCGACGCGGGCGATGTCGCGTAGAAATCCCAGATGCGCCGGATCGTCGGCCGGTATCTCGGCCTTCACGATCTGCTTCAGCTTCCGGAGATAGCGGGTGGACCGGCCGATGCCCGCCATGCTGGTGCGCTCGTTGCCGAGCAGGAACTTGGCGTACGTCCAGCCCTTGTTCTCCTCGCCGACCAGGTTGTCGACGGGCACGCGGACGTCCTCGAGAAAGACGTCGTTGACCTCGTGACTGCCGTCGATCGTGATGATCGGCCGAACGGTGACGCCGGGCGACTTCATGTCGATCAGCAGGAAGGAGATTCCCGATTGCGGCTTCGCATTCGGATCAGTTCGCACCAGGCAGAAGATCCAGTCGGCGTGCTGGGCCAGCGTGGTCCAGGTCTTGTGCCCGTTGACGACGTAGTGGTCGCCCTCGCGCACCGCCTTGGTTCTGACGGTCGCAAGGTCCGAGCCGGAGCCCGGCTCCGAATAGCCCTGGCACCACCAATCCTCTCCGGAGAGAATTCGCGGCAGAAACTTCTTCTTCTGCGCCTCGTTGCCGAACGTGTAGATCACCGGCCCGACCATGGTCACGCTAAAGGCAAGCGGCGGCAGCGTTCCCGCCCGGGAGGTTTCCTGCTCAAAGATGAACCGCTGTGTGACCGTCCAGCCCGGCCCGCCATACTCCTTGGGCCACAGCGGCGCGATCCAGCCCTTCTTGTGGAGGATCCGGTGCCAGAGCAGTGACTGCTCCTTGGTCAGGTCGGTCTCCGGATTGGGCACGCGCATCTCCGCCGGATAATTGTCCGCGATGAAGGCGCGCACTTCATCGCGGAAAGCCTCGTCATCGGCAGACAGCGCAAGCTCCATCGTAAGGGCCTCCTTACCACTTCTCGCCGAAGGGACGGATTTCCAGCTCGAATGTCCACGCGCTCTTCGGCTGCTGATAAAGCTGCCAATAGGACGCAGCGACGGACGACGGCGGCATCAAGAGATCGGGATCGTCGAGCGCATTCGGACCGAGTGCCTCGAGCCGGCGCTGCCGCACCCATTCCGTATCGACGCCGGAATCGATGATGAGATGCGCGACGTGAATGTTCTTGGGGCCGAGCTCGCGCGCCATCGCCTGGGCCACCGCCCGCAGGCCGAACTTCGCGCTGGCAAAGGCGGCATAACCGCTGCCGCCGCGGAGCGACGCTGTCGCGCCGGTGAAGAAGATCTTGCCGCCGCCGCGAGGCAGCATCAGCCGCGCGGCCTCGCGGCCGGCGAGAAAGCCGGAATAGCAGGCCATCTCCCAGACCTTGCGGAAGACCCGCTCGGTCGTATCGAGGATCGGAAAGTTGACGTTGGCGCCGATGTTGAAGATGCAGACCTCGAGCGGCGCATGCTTGTCGGCATCGGCGAGGAAGGAGATGACCTCCTCCTCCTTGCGGGCATCCAGCGAGCATGCATGGATTTCGCCTCCGGCGGCCTCGATCTCCTTGACGAGCGGCTCGAGCTTGGCCCCGTTCCGGCGCCCGGCGAACACCATGAAGCCCTCCGAGGCGAACTTCTTGGCGATCTCGCCGCCGATATAGTCGCCGGCACCGATCACTGCGACGGTTGCATTTCTCTTTTGCATGGATCGTCTCCCGGTTGGATTGAACTTCGTTAGCTCGACGGCTCTATGCCGTCCTTGCGACTGGCCTCGTTTGCTCGAGGATGGACTCCTCGACGTCACGAAGCTGATCCTTGCCGAAGAACATCTCCTTGCCGACGAAGAAGGTTGGCGACCCGAACGCGCCTCGGCTGACGGCATCGCTGGTCAGATCAATCAACCTCTTCTTGACGTCGTCCTGCTGGGCGCGAGCGATCAATCTGTCGATATCGAGCCCCGAAGCCATGAACGCGTTCCGGAAGATTTCGACGTCGTCCATCTTCTTCGGCTCCTCCCACATATGGTGATAGGCCGCGCGAAAATAGGACTCGAACACGCCCTCGAACTGGGCTGCCACGGCGCCCCGCATCAGCATCAGCGTGTTGACGGGAAAGAAGGGATTCTGGCGGAATTTCGTGACGTTGTGGCGGCGGATAAACCGCTGGGTCTCAAGCGCCTGATATTCCGGCTTGTTCTTGATCCCACGAAGCGAGTCGAACGGCGACATGTTGCCCGTCGCCTTGTAGATGCCGCCAAGCAAGACCGGAACATAATCGAATTTCGCACCCGTGCGCTGCTCGATACCCGGAATCGCCACCTCGGCCAGATAAGCGTTCGGGCTGCCGAAATCGAATTGGAATTCCATCTTCAAGGTCATCTCGGCTCCTCCCGCGGAACATGTGCTTGCACTGGCGATCCGGTCGCCGGCCTGACTTTCCTCAAACATACAGTTCTAAAATAGAACTGTCAAATGCTCCCGCAATCTGCTGATTTGGTCTAGTCTGGAAGGGTATTGTTTGGAGTTTAGTACCTATCTAGAATGGCAAATCCGCGCCGGCCTCTGCAACGATTCGAGACGAGGTCCGTGCCGCGGCGGCGACTGGAGTGTGTGGATGAAGTGGAAGGAACTCGAGGAAGAGCCGTGCTCGATGGCCCGAACTATCGGCGTGATCGGCGATCGCTGGACTCTTCTGATCCTGCGCGAGTGTTTTCTGCGCACGCGCCGCTTCGAGGGATTTCAGTCGGCACTCGGAATCACGCGGCATTTGCTTGCCGAACGTCTGAAGAAGTTGGTTCGGCAGGGCATCCTGCGCCGCATTCCCTACCAGGAATCCCCCAAGCGGCACGAATATATCCTGACCCAGAAGGGGCTCGATCTGTATCCGATCATGATGGCAATCGTGCATTGGGGCGATATTCACATGGTCGACGAGCGCGGCCGCCCCTTGCTGCACCAGCATCGCAAGTGCGGAAAAGATTTCGATCCGGTCATGGTGTGCTCCGAATGCGGCGAGCCGCTGTCGGCCAAGGAGGTTCATACTCATCCCGGGCCGGGTGCTCGCAGCGCGCCGGCGGCAGCGGCGCCGACGACCTCGAAAACAAAGGCACGCTCGCGGGCCGCCTGAGGCTCGCGCATCGAAGGCCTCCCGCGGCCGGAGGTGCCGCCAGATGCGATCTGGCGGCAAGGGAGTGAGTAACGACCGCACGGGACAGGCTCGCTCTCAGACCCGGATCACATCGGCGCCAGCTTCGTGGGTGTAGAGACGCTCAACCTGTTCGGATCGAACTTTCAGCACCGCGCGTTGGTTGACATAGGCCTTGTCGGTGATCTCGCCTGCCGCCATTGATGGCGGGTCTTTCAGCAGAACGAAGGAGCAGATCCGTTCGCTGCTTCCGACGGTCTCATTGTAGTCCCGAAAGCGATCCAGCAGGAACCCGACCACGGCGGGATCCGAGGTCAAATCCGCACCCGGAGTTTTCGAGATCCGTGCGGCCTCCGTGGGATTCAACCAGCAGAGCAGCGCGCACGCCTCACGATTTTCGCCCGCGACCACCATGTCGAGCAAGACACCGCGCGTTGCGGCCAGGATTGCCGCGCGCATATTGCCGATCGAGACCCAGGTCCCATTCGCAAGCTTGAAGTTCTCGGAAATTCGTCCGGTAAAGCGCAGCCCGAGCTCAGGCTTCTGCGGATCCAGAAACGAGACAGTATCGCCGATGCGATAGAAGCCTTCCTCGTCGAAGGCCATTTCCGTCAAATCCGGCCGCCCGAGATAACCCGGCGTGACGTTGGGTCCCTTGACCCTGACCTCGTAAGTATCCGAGACCGGAATGAGCTTGAGCCGCAGTCCCGGCGCGGGAAGACCGATCTCGCCGGGTCGATCTGTCGCCCAATGGGTCGTACTGATGGTCGGGGCGGTTTCGGTCGTACCGTAACCCGACATGACCGGAATTCGCCGGCCGGTCACCGAGAGTGTCAAGCGATAGAGCTTCTCCAGCGTGTCCTTTGAAATTGCAGCGCCGGCATAACTCATTCGGTCCATCCGCTTGAAGACACTGGCGCCCAGATCGAGATCCTTCTCGACCGCGTCACACAGCAGGTTATAGCCGGCAGGCACGTTGAACATGGCGGTCGGCGACACTTCCTTGAGATTGGCGACAGTCTTATGAAAGAGCTGCGGCAGCGGACGGCCGTCGTCGATATAGAGCGTCCCGCCGTTCTTGAGGATGCCGTGAAGAATGACGTTGCTGCCCATCGTGTGGTGCCAAGGCAGCCACTCCACCTGGACTGGCGCAGCCGGAGGAGACACGAGCTGGCTACCCATTTGCAGGGAGCTTGCCATCATGCGGTGGGTGTTGAGCACGCCTTTCGGAAAGCCTGTCGAACCCGACGTGAAGAGTATCTTGGCGACCGCGTCGCACGAGACCGCACGAGATGCCTCGGCAAATCCGTCGCACGCGGTTTTGGCTGTGAGGGTACGGAAGGGCACCGTGTCCGGCGCGCCATCGACACTGATCCAGGTCGCGGCCGCCAATTCCGGAATGGTACGGCCTGCGGAAAACTCACGTCCGCTTTGGACGAACACGAAGCTCGGGCGCAGCACTTCGGCGATGTCCTTGAGACGAGCAAGTCCACCGGGCATCAGCGTGTAGTTTGGCGATATCGAGGCCAGGATGACGCCGATAGACATCGCCGCAAACGAAACCACGGCGTTCTCGATCGAGTTTCCGGAGAGGATGGCCAGCCTGTCCGCTGGCTTTGCGCCCTGATCAAGCAGACTTTGGCCTACCGCCTGGACCTGAGACCATGCCTCGCTGTAGGTGATCTCGTCCCACCCACCCTTCGCATTGCGCTGCGCGAGGAATATCCGGTCCGGGGTGGTGCTTGCCCAGCTCGGCAGAAAGTCCGTGATACGCCAGTCACACGGCTTCCACTCGAGGGGTGAGCTCAATATGAGCGCGCCATCTGGTCGGCGCTCGATTGAAACCTCGCGCGGCGCAAACGTCAGTGCCTTCGTCGACATCGAATTGATCTCCTGAAGTACCGGAATGGCGATCGCAGCCGTTGCGCTCGTGTCGCGCAGGACGCCGGCGCCGGCACGTCGTCAATGCCGCTCGCCTCTCGCCTGTTACGTGCTCATTCGGACCTGGCGTCCAGCACTTCTCCGAAGGCCTCCCAAGTCGATCCGGTCCATCGCTGCAGGCGCATCTGCGTCCAGATCATGTTCTCGGTTTCGCTGGTGTTGATCTTGATGCCCGGCAGTGCGGTCGGGACGACGAAGTCCCGGAGGTTCTTGGCCTGAGCCAGGATGTTCTTGCGGGACAGGTCATCGCCGCATTGTTTCAAGATCTGTTCCAGCAGGATGCCCTGCTGATAACCGGTGAGATAGCTGCCGTTGGTGATATCGACGCCGGGCAGATATTTGTCGATAAACGCCCGATAGGCCTGCATGCCGGGATCATCTTTCCACTTCGGATCCACGACATCCTTGTTGATGGTGCCGACGATCACGCCAGTCGACTTGTCGAGGCCGGCCGGCGTGAGCGTGCCTCCAACCGAGCCGGACGGAAAGTTGATGATGACGGTCGCCTTCCAGCCGATCAAAGAGGCCTGCCGGATCGCCTGCGCAGCGAATTTCGGCGTGCCCGCGATCATCAGGGCATCCGCACCGGAGCTCTTCAGGTTGGTGATCTGCGAATCGACGGTCGGTTCAGTGACCTCATAGGACGCGGTGACGACCCTGCCATCGTAGTCCTTACCGAGAAACGCCTTGAAGGCGTTGACGTAGTCTTTTCCGAGGTCGTCATTCTGGTAGAGGATCGCATATTTGGCGTTCGGCAGAGCCTTCGTGAGGTATTTTGCGTAGATCTTTCCCTCGGTATCGTAGCTGACGAGACCTGTTGTGATCAGCGGGTAACTGGCGACGTCGGTGAACTTGGACGATCCGCTGACGATCGCGATGCTGGGCACCCCTTTCGACTTCAGGTATTTTGACGTTGCCGAAATGGCGGGAGTGCCGAGCTGGCCGAACATGAATGCAACTTCATCGCTCTCAACGAGCTTGCGAACCTGCTCCACCGCCTTGGGCGGGCTATAGGCATCGTCATAGGCGACGTAATTGATCTTGCGCCCGCTGATGCCGCCGCGATCATTCAGGGACTGAATGTAGGCGATCAGCCCCTTGCCCACGAGACCGATCGATGAAGCCGGTCCGCTGAACGGAAACACCCCGCCAATCTTGATTTCCGTCGCCGTAACCCCGGGCTCGTCGGCCGCGAATGCCGGGCTGCCCAACAGCACGAGCAGAACGGCAAGACTCTTCCATCTCGGCAACATCGGCATCCTCCCTGATGCGCACTCTTCGGGTGCGCCGTTCAATTCTTATGCGTCTCTACGACTCGCCAGGCGTCATGCCGTGCGAGATCGAGCGCGCTCGCCAAGCGTCGATGGCCAAGCGCGTCAACCGTTGCGGCTCTTGGACCGGCCGCCTCATTCCTTGAACCTACAGTTCTTTTTTTGAACTCGTCAAGCGCTTAGATGCATCACCCCTGACAAAGGACGAAGCGCTTGCGATCTTGCGAAGAGTTGTACTCATAATTCGACAGCGGCACGGGTAGAGGCTGATACCGATTCCAGGCGCGGAGACGCCCCTTTCGGCCCCGGATATCGCGCGTCACAATACAAGACCAGTTCATTCTGTTCTTGAACTTACGAGATGATCGGAGGTGAACCGTAAAATGGCACCGAGGGCTGCGCTGCAACACGCCCGGCCAGCAGGCCAGCGATCCGCTTAGATGCGCGGCGCTCGATTGAAGGGCTCAGGCCATAGACATAGGAACGTCAAAGCGGGAGCACGCTTCACTGAGAGGGGAGAATTCCAGGGTCTTCAAGACGTTCCGGGCGCAGGCGACGCCGCCCGTGATCTCGCGACACGGACGCTACGGGTCCAAGTTCGTGGATGGCGCCAAGACGTTCAAGGTCGGACGGCAGCGACCCTGATTCCAAGATGGGGTCGCTCGCCAATCCGCGCTGCGCGGAGCGATTGTCAGACTACAAGGTGCCGGAAACAGTCTCACTGCGCATGACACCGCCACCGCGCAATGCAAACGGCAAGGTTCTGAAAGCCGCGTTGCGCGAGAGCAAGACATGAAGGTCGCCACCTGGCACAACGGTACAATAAAGCTGTACTGGCCCTTTCCGCCCTACGGCCCCGCCTTCCCCTTTCGCGCGGCGATCTGCTGTAGCGCCCAGCGCGCGTTCTTGCGCACGTCAGGATCGGGATCGTTGGCGATCACCACGAGGTATGCCTCGCCTTCGGGGGCGGCGATCTCGCCGAGCGCGGCAGCCGCCTCCTTCCGCAAATTCGCCTGCTCATGGTTGATGCAGTTACCGATCGGACGCAGGGCGCGCTCGACCTTCATCTTGCCGAGGCTGCGGATCGCCTTGAGCCGAACCTGCCAAAACCCGTCGGCAAGTGAGACGATAAGCTGATCGGCGGCGAGCGAGCCGTTGACGTTGAGCCCGAGCGTCTCGGCTGCCATCTCCCGGACCATCCAGTCCGCATCCCTGAGTGCGCGGGTGATCGTCTCGGCCGCAGGCTTCATCTGGGAGAAGGCGAGCGCGCTCACCGCGGCGCGGCGCACATGGGCGTCGGGATCATGGATCAGCGCGGTGAGCGCCGGGATCGACTCTTCGAGCTTCAGGAAACCGATGACGCCGATCGCCTGCACGCGGACGGCCGCGTCACCATCCTGGAGCGCTTCCAGCGCAGGCTTCAGCGTGTCCTTGCGGCGCAACTCCTTGAGCGCGCGCAGCGCGCCCATGCGGACGAAGGCGTGGGCATGCTTGACCAGCGGCAGGATGATTTCGGCGCAAGCGGGATCCTTGAATTCGGCCAAACTGTCGGCTGCGGCCGACGCCACGATCCGCTCGGGATCGACGAGCAGCTTGACCAGTGCATTCGCCGCTTCCCGCCCGTCGAACTCGCCGAGCGCCATCGCGACCTGCTGGCGCACGCCCGCGTCGGGATCAGACACCATGTTGGCGAGATGCGCGACCGCAACCGGATCGCCGGAATGGCCGAGCGCAATGATGGCGACGCGCCGCTCGGCCGGATCTGCGGCTTGCAACCGCTCGTCGGCGTCTTCGAGATCGTCATAGGATTCGAACGGACTCGACATGACTACCTCAAGAGATAGGGAATGTTCACGGTGACGGCGCCGGTCGGGCAATCGGCCTCGCAGGGCATGCAGTACCAGCACTCGTCATAGGCCATGTAGGCCTTGTTGGTCATGTCGCTGATGCGGAGCACGTCGAGCGGGCAGACGTCGACGCAGACGGTGCAGCCCTTGTCGGCGATGCATTTGGCGTCGTCGACGACCACCGGGACCGACGTCTGATAGGACGCGAGAGGCATCGTAGATCTCCTGTTGCTTGTCGTTCGATGGATCAGGCGGTCGCGCGGATGCGCTGCTTGTCGTAGAGGTCCTTCTCGTCGTCCGCGATCGGGACGACATAGGGTTCGACCGCGCGCTTCTCACTGGTCATCCTGCCGTTCTGTTTGCTCAGCAGGGTGTGGCAGAACCAGTTCTCGTTGTCCTTCTCCGGGAAATCCGTGCGCCAGTGATAGAGGCCCCAGCGGCTCTCCTCGCGATACAAAGAGGCATGTACCGCCATGTCGGCGCAGTCCATGATCGACTGCACTTCAAGGGCGCGGAGCAGCTCGTGTGCGTTACGTGCGATCATATGCTCCTGCATGTCTTGCCGCGCCTCGGCGAGGCGGCGCATGCCGAGCTCGTATTTGCGCGTGACCTTCGGCGGCTGGAGATAGTCGTTGACCAGGCGCCGCGTCTTGTACTCGACCTGGTTCGGCGGAATGCCGTCCTCGCGCCTGGTCGGCGCCATCACGCGGTCGCGCTCCCTGGCCACGTCGGCGGCATCGAACTCCGCGAAGTCGTGGCTGTCGGCGAACTCCATCGCGTCGATGCCGGCCACCGCGCCGTTGGTGAAGGCGCCGAGCATGTAATTGTGCGGCACGCTCGCCATGTCGCCGGCGGCGTAGAGGCCGGGCACGGTGGTGCGCGCATTGTCGTCGACGAACACGCCGGAGGCGCTATGGCCGGAGCAAAAGCCTATCTCGGAGATGTGCATCTCGATCGAATCGTTGCGGTAATCGACCCCGCGTCCCTGCTGGAACAGGCCACGCGTCGGCCGCTCCACCTTGTGCAGCGTTGATTCGATTTCCGATATCGTATCCGGGTGGAGATGCTTGAGCTGGAGGAACACCGGGCCCTTACCCGACAGCAACTCGTTGTAGAATTCGAGCATCATCTGTCCGGACCAGTAGTCGCATTCGATAAAGCGCGATCCCTCGTTGTTGGCGGTAAAGGCGCCGAAGGGACCGGCGACATAGGCGCAGGCGGGACCGTTGTAATCCTTGATCAGCGGATTGATCTGGTAGCATTCGAGGTTCGCAAGCGCGGCGCCGGCGTGGTAGGCCATCGAATAGCCATCGCCGGAATTGGCAGCATTCTCGTAGGTTCCGAACATGTAGCCGGAGGTCGGCAGACCCAGGCGGCCGGCCGCGCCCATGCACAGGATGACGGCCTTGGCCTTGATCACCAGCATCTCTGCGGTACGCGTATTGACGCTGACCGCGCCAGCGATGCGCCCATCTGCCGACTTGAGCAGTCGCGTCGCCATGTAGCGATTGGAGATCAGGATTCGGGCGCGCCGGAGCTGGCGGTAGAGCGCCTTTTTCACTGTCTCGCCGTTCGGCATCGGCAGCACGTAGGTGCCGATATGATGCACCTTCTTGACGGCGTAGTCGCCGTTCTCGTTCTTCAGGAAGCGGATGCCGAAGCTGTCGAGCTCTTCGATGATGCCGTAGCAGTTCTGCGCGTACTTATAGACCGCCTTCTGGTCGACGATGCCGTCATTGGCGATGGTGATTTCCTTGGTGTACTGCTCCGGTGTCGCATAGCCGGGGATGACGGCATTATTCAAGCCGTCCATGCCCATCGAGATCGCGCCGGAGCGCTTGACGTTGGCCTTTTCGAGCAGGACGACATTGGCCTTCGGATTCTTCAGCTTCGCCTTCAGTGCAGCCATCGGGCCGGCTGTGCCGCCGCCGATGACCAGCACATCGCAGGAAACCTCCGAAAGTCCGTCGACGATCTGATCTAGTGCCATCGCTTGCTCCTGGTTCGCCGGCATTTCCGGCGCCTTTGCATCAGATTTGTTCAGAGGGCGTCGCGGCGATAGCAATTAGTTGTCGACGGGACGCGATTTGCCCCTCAGCGCTCGACGAACGCCTTTTCGATCACGAAATGCCCGGGCTGGCTGTGGTTCCCCTCGACGAAGCCACGCGCGGAGAACATTGCGGGCAGTTCCTCCAGCATCGCCGGGCTGCCGCAGAGCATGATGCGGTCGGTCTCGATATCGAGGCTGCCCTGCCCGATATCGTCGAAGAGCTGGCCCGAGGCGATCAGATCGGTGATGCGGCCACGATTCCTGAACGGCTCTCGGGTGACGGTCGGATAGTAGACGAGCTTGTCGCGGATCAGCGGTCCGAAGAATTCGTGATTGCGGAGGCCTTCGACCACGTGCTCGCCATAGGCGAGCTCAGAGACTTGGCGGCAGCCATGGGCGAGCACGATCGTCTCGTAGTTCTCGTAAACGTCGGGGTCCTTGATCAGGCTGGCGAACGGCGCGAGCCCCGTGCCGGTCGAAAGCAGCAGGAGGCGCTTTCCCGGAATGAGGTTGCCGGTGATCAACGTCCCCGTCGCCTTGCGGCCGACCAGGATGATGTCGCCTTCGCTGATCTTCTGGAGGCGCGAGGTCAGCGGACCGTCCTGCACCTTGATCGAGAAGAACTCGAGCGCTTCCTCGTGATTGGCACTCGCCATGCTGTAGGCCCGCATCAAGGGCTTGCCCTCGACCTCCAGCCCGATCATGGCGAACTGGCCGTTCTGGAAGCGAAAGCCGGGATCGCGCGTCGCGGTAAAGCTGAACAGGGACTCGGTCCAGTGCCGGACCGACAGAACCGTCTCTTTCTGAAATGCGCTCATCTCGTCTCCGTGCCTCGATCGCGCACAAGGTTTCGGAGAGACGGGCATCCGGCAACGCGGAAGTGAAACTCCCGGTCGATTAGTTTCACATTTCGCGGGCGATGATCGGAGAGCGGCCGGCGTTGGCAACTAGTTGCTATTCGCACTCGTCTGCAACGCCGTAGAAGAGGGTCGGAGATACGTCATGACCATGACCTTGGTAGTACCGACCGTGGCCGACTACGAAGCGAGCGCCGATCTGGCGATGCTCCTCGTCCGCACCACGCTGGACGACGCGCTGAGCGTCCCTGCCGAAAAACTTCGCCTCTCCTGCAAATGCGCCCACTGCATCCGCGCCCGCTTCGACGGCCGTTTCCCCGAACACTTTCCCGGCATCGCCATCACCGAGATCGGCGATCTCGGCTATGGGCTGAACATCTCGTTCTCGGACGGACATAACAGGGGGATTTACCCGAAGACGTATTTGCTGAGCCTGGCGGGGCGCTGACCCGCATCCACACTCGTCATTCCGGGGCGCCCGAAGGGCGAGCCCGGGATCCATAACCCCCGCTCGTGGCTATGGATTCCGGGCCTGCGCGCTTTGCGCGCATCCCGGAATGACGCAGGAAGTTTGCGCTTTCCCATCTGGCACGGACATTGCTCCTCTTTAGAACGATTTGAACGTTCCGGAGGCAGATGATGTTGCAGGCGGCGAATGCGGTGCGCGGGGCTGTTCCCCCGGCAGTCCGGCCTGCAGGCAGCTCCTCGCTGCTGCTCACCGAGAACCAGCAATGGATCGGCGGGCCCCCGCCGCTGATGGATAAGCTCTCCCCGCGCGAGCGGGAGCAGGTGCTGAAGCAAGGCCGCCGAAAAGTGCTCAACCGCGGCCAGACGCTGTTCAGCCAGGGGGGCAAGCATGACGGCATCTGGCTGATCGAGAGCGGCCGTATCCGGGTGTTCTACACCTCCCCACTCGGGCGCGAGATCACGCTGGCCTATTGGCATGTCGGCAATTTCGTCGGCGGGCCGGAAGTGTTCGAGGGCACCGTGCATCAATGGTCCGGTGTTGCGTCCAGCAATTGCAGCGTCGTGCACCTTCCCGGAAAGGAGCTGCGATCCCTTGCCGTCGAGATCCCGAACCTTGCGATCGGCCTGATCGAAGGCCTGACGTTCAAGGGCAAATGCTATTCGGCTCTCGCCCAGATGCTGGGAACGCGCTCGATCACGCAGCGCCTTTCGCATTTGCTGCTGCATCTCGTCGAGCTCTATGGTGTTGAGGACGCCGATGGCAGGGTGATCGCGGCCGCCTTTACCCATGCCGACATCGCGCACATGGTCGGTGCCACCAGGCAATGGGTCACGATCAGCCTGAAGCGGATGCAGGAGAAGGGAATCCTGCAAACCAGGCGGTCACAGATCGTGGTCTGCCGGACGGACGTGCTGGAGGAGATGCGCGGCCACGCATCCGATTGACCGAATTTGCGACCATCGCCCCTGCTCAGGCAAGCGGCTATATAGTGCAGAACTGCTCAAGGAGTATGCAATCAGCTTTTCCCGGCAACTAATCGACTGCAGCGCTCATTCCGGATTTGCCCTGTCCGGGCCCTCCCCCAATCATGGCAACCACAGCACATCCAACCGAATGAGGATGAGAATGGTCCGCCGTCTTTCCACGCTCTCGATCGCGACGTCGGTGACGTCGCTTGCCCTTCTGGTCGCGCAGCCGGCCTCGGCGGAAACCGTCACGCTTGGCATCGGAACGCAGGATACGACAACCAACACGGTGACCGCCGGTGTCGTCATCCGCCAATTGCACCTGCTCGAAAAATATCTGCCGAAGGACGGCAAATACAGCAACATCAAGTTCGAGCTGGAGTGGCAGAACTTCACCTCCGGCCCGCCCGTCACCAACGCGATGATGGCGAACAAGCTGCAGATCGGCATGATGGGCGACTATCCGCTGATCGTGAACGGCTTCACCTTCGAAAGTAACCCCGAAAGCAAGAGCCGGCTGATCGGTATCGCCGCCTACAGCCTGTCCGGCTCCGGCAACGGCATCGTCGTTCACAAGGACTCGCCCTATTACGATCTCGCTGATCTCAAGGGCAAGCTCGTCAGTGTACCGTTCGGCTCCGCCGCCCATGGCATGGTGCTCAAGGCGATGCAGGACCGTGGCTACACGTCCGACTTCTTCCAGCTCGTCAGCCAGAGCCCGGAGGTCGGCTCGACCAATCTCCAGGAAAAGAAGATCGACGCGCATGCCGACTTCGTTCCCTTCGCCGAGCTGCTGCCGTTCCGCGGCTTCGCGCGGAAGATCTTTGACGGCGTCGAGACCAACGTACCGACCTTCCACGGCATCGTGGTCCGCACCGATTTCGCCGATAAATACCCGGAGGTCGTCACCGCCTATCTGAAGGCGGTCATTGCCGCCAATCAGTGGCTGCGCGACGATCCCAAGCTGGCCGCGGAGAAGATCCAGGAATGGACCGGCATCAGCAAGGAAGTGGTGTACATCTTCCTGGGGCCCAGCGGCAACATGACCACCGATCCCACGGTCAAGCCGGCATTGATCGACGCTGCCACCGCCGACGTCAAGGTTCTGCAAAATCTCGGCCGGATGAAGGAATTCGATCCGAAAAAATGGGTCGACGATGGCCATATCCGCAAAGCCTATGCCGAGATGAAGCTCGATTACGACGCGCAGCTCGCGAGCACCAAGAATTACGAGATCGCCGGCGAAGACACCTTCTGCAAGAAGCCGATCACCGATCCGCGCAAGGCCGGTGAGGTCTGGGTGGATGATGCCGGCATCATGCCGTTTGCGTCCGCGGCGTGCACCCTGGGGGCCTATGCCGACTTCAAGGCCAAGGGCAAGAAGATCAACGTCGCCTACGTCTTCGACACCACGCGCGGCATCAAGCTGTTCGCCGACCAGGCCTTCTTCGCCGTCGGCGATGGCGACGTCGCGCCGTTCCTGCTGAAGAAGGACGCCGAAGCCTATGCCGCCAGGATCGGCGGCAAGGTGCTGGGCTTCGACGACGCGGTGAAGGCGGCGGTCGGCGGAGGCAAGACGTGAGTAGTCCCGCCATCCTCAGACATCCCGAGGACAGCATGCCGGCAACAGCCATTGCAGAGACGGGCGTGGAGCCCGTCGCCACCCCGCCCTCCTTCGGAACGCTCGCGCTGCGCTGGTATCGACTGAACCGCGGCGGCCTGCGCGCGATCGCGATCGGCATCACCTCGCTGCTGGCATTCCTGCTGGTCTGGCACCTGCTCACGACCTATCGCGTCGTGTTCTTCGTGCGATTCACCAATGTGCCCTCGCCGCTCGCGGTCTATGCCAGTTTCACCAAGGCGATCCACGATCCCAAATTCCTGATGCACATCGTCTTGAGCTGCCGGCGCATCCTCGTCGGCTTCTCCCTTGCAGCCATCGTCGGGGTGCCGCTCGGTCTCGTGATGGGCCGCTTCAAGCTCGTCCATGAGATCATCTTCCCGGTCGCCGAAGTGCTGCGACCGATCCCGGCAATCGCCTGGGTGCCGATGGCGATCATGCTGTGGCCGACCAACGAGCAGAGCATCGTCTACATCACCTTCCTCGGCTCGTTCTTCCCGATCCTGGTGAATACACTTCACGGCATGACGCTGGTCGATCCCGTGCTGGTGCGCGCAGCACAGTGCCTCGGCGCGCGGGAGCGCTCGATCTTCCGGGAGGTGTATTTTCCGGCATCGCTGCCGCACATCTTCACCGGCCTCACGGTCGGCATGGGCGTAGCATGGGTCTCGCTGATCGCGGCCGAGATGATCTCCGGCCAGTACGGCATCGGCTACTTCACCTGGGAGGCCTATTCGCTGGTCCAGTACGCCGACATCGCGCTCGGCATGATCGCAATCGGCGTTCTCGGCCTGGGATCGAGCCTGCTGATCCGGGGCGCCGGACAATTGGTGATGCCGTGGAGAGCAAAATGAGCGAGATCCCCGCCAAGGCACCGCAAGGCCATATCGACGTCAGGAGCTTCTCCCTCAGCTATGACGGCATCGAGGGACCGGTCCAGGCGGTCACCGATACGCAGATCCATGTGAAGCCGGGCGAGTTCGTCTCGATCGTCGGGCCCTCCGGCTGCGGAAAATCGACGCTGCTCAATGCGGTCGCGGGCTTCCTCAAGCCGACCACCGGTATTGTCACCGTCGACGGCGAGCGTGTGAGCGGACCCAGTGCCGAGCGCGGCATGGTGTTCCAGCAATATTCGCTGTTCCCCTGGAAGACGGTGCGGGAGAACGTCGAATTCGGGCTGAAGATGCGCGGCATGCCTCGCTCGCAGCGTGAGCGCGCCGCCCGGACGCTGCTCGGGCTGGCGGGCCTGGAGGCTTTCGAGAAGCACTATCCGGAAAAGCTCTCCGGCGGCATGAAGCAGCGCGTCGGCATCGTCCGCGCGCTCGCCACGGGGCCGAAAGTGCTGTTGCTGGACGAGCCCTTCGGTGCACTCGACGCCCAGACCCGCGTCATCATGCAGCAGATCCTCACCAACATGTGGCAACGGCTGAAGATCTCGGTGCTGTTCGTCACCCACGACATCGACGAGGCGATCTTCCTGTCCGACCGGGTCTACTGCATGACCGCGCGCCCCGGCTCGATCAAGGCGGAGATCCCAATTCCGCTGGAACGGCCGCGACAGCAATCCATGATGATGTCCTCGGAATTTTTGGCGCTGCGCCGCGGGCTGATGTCCCTGATCCGCGAGGAGAGCCTGAAGGCGATGGGCGGCGAGATCAACGACCTCGGCATGCGCGGATTGAACATCGAGCTGCATGGCCAATCTTTGGCCGAGGTACTTTAGGCGAAGCCCCCCGCACTGATCTAGATGCTGCGATAGCGCTCGATAGCTGAAAGATCCGGCACTGTTCCGAGCCCCGGGTCGTCACTCAGCTGAACCGTGCCTTCGCGCACGTCGACCAGGGAGCCGCAAAACAAATCGCGCAACGGATTGTCGTTGGCGTCGACCTCCAGCCAGCCATCCCCTCCGATGCCGGCAAGCAGATGAGCCGAGGCAAGCAGTCCAACGCCGCCGCCGAGATAGTGCGGGCAAAACGTCTTGCGCGCGTCGAGGATGTCACGCGCCAGTCCGACACAGACCGTGAGCCCGCCCCACTTCGCGATGTCCGGCTGAACCACGCCGAGCACGTCCTCGGTCAACACCTGCCTGAAGCCTTCGGCGCTCGAGATGTTCTCGCCGGCCGCAATCGGCATGTCCGCGCCTGCCCGCAGTCTTAGCCATTCTTCGCGTGGCCGATCGGCGCGGATAGGCTCTTCCAGCCAACGCAGATCGAACCCGCCAAGCCGCTCCAGCATCTGAAGCGCCTGTTCGACCGACCAGCCCTGATTGGCATCCGCCGCTAGCATGCCCGCGCCGACGATCTGGCGCAGAGCCGCGAGGTTGCCGAGGTCGATGTCGGCGCCGAATCCGACCTTCAACTTCAATGCGCGATGACCTCGCTCGAGTGCGGCTTCGGCCGTCTGCGTGGCTCCGCCGGGATTGATGCCGCTGGCATAGACCTTGATCGTACTGCCGTGCCCCCCGAGCAGCCGCCAGAGCGGCAAGCGCCGACGGCGCGCCGAGAGGTCCCACAGCGCGAGATCGATGCCCGCGATCGCCTGCGCAAACGGACCGGGTTCGCCGCATTGCAGCGCCAGCACTTCGGTGCCCCTCGTCAGGCTCTCGAAGGCTTGAGCCGGACCGTCGAATTTGCGCCCGACGAGACCGGGCGCGAGCACCTCGTTCACGAGTCGCGCACGATGCTCCGCACCGGGCGCGGGAAAATTCGACCAGGCCTCGCCCCACCCCTCGACGCCATCTTCATCGACGGCGCGAATGAAGACGGCGGGGCGGTTGAGCATGCGGCCGAACGACGTCACCACCGGCGTCGCCAACGGATAGCGATAGCAGAACGCTTCGATCGAGCGGATGGTGAAGCTGTCAGACGTCATGTTGCAGATCCTGCGATCGAGATCGGACCACGCGGAACGGCCATCAGCTCAATACGCGCGCGCGAAGTCCCCTTCCCGCTTGATATCAGTGAATACGGGAAAGCGCGCCTTCCACGGCGTTCCCTTGGCCTTTGTCAACTCGTTGAGCCGTTCGAGCACACCAAGGCCATCCTTGCGCAGGCTGGCGGAAACCGCCGCGCGGTCCGGGAAATTCTTCAAGACGGCATCGAGCCAGATCGTGCGGCCCGCCAAAAACCCGCCCGCGCCCGCGGCATAGGCAAAGTCGAGTACCCGTTCGAATTTCTCCGGCGCAGCACCGCCGGAGAGCAGCACCCAGGGGATGCTGCGCGCGCGGCAGATGTCGCCGATCGCGTCGAACTCCGTCTGCGCGGCTTTCGCCTCGGCGCCGCCATCCCGGGCAGGCAGATTGTTGGCCGCCAGCGGGCTCTCCAGCTTCAGAAGGTCGACGCCATATTCCGGCTTGGCGAACTCGCGCACGCTCTCGATGACCAGACCTGGAAGTTTTTCGGGCGACTCCACGTAGTCAGCGGTGTGATTGGCGCTGCCGAGGAACGGATAGACCAACAGCTCCAGGACGTAGGGAATGTCGTGACGGGCGCAATCCTGCCCGATCTCGCGAACGAACCGCTTCTGATGCTCGTTGACCGCAGCATCGGCGTCCGGCCGGTACCACGCCAGCACCTTGACGGCGTCGCCGCCCATGGCGCGGATCTTCTCAACGCTCCAATCGGTGATCGCCCGCGACTTGCGTCCGCCCGATGTCTCATCCACCCGGTGCTCTTCAAGGGTCATGATGAGACCGCAACGCGGCGGCAGAAGATCGATGGCCGCGGGCACCGCGAAATTCGGATCGAACAGCATCGAGCTGCAATGTGGCGCGAGGTTCTCGACGAGCAGACGCTTTGCTGCCGTCACGTCGGAATACTCGACCTGGTCCCGCGTAATCCCCTTTGCTTTCGCAATAGCGTCAAACAGCGGCGGCCGCTGATCCAGCGCGACCATGCGAAAATGACCGTCCGCGTCGGCCAGACGCGCCAGGCCGCGGTTCTTTCCAATCGTTCTCATGGCTTCGTCCTCATGAATGCAAGACACTCGTTGATGGTGGGGATTCCGTTGCGTCCGCCTGCGTGGCGGCATTTCATTGCGGCCGCCGCGGCGGAAAACGCCATCGCGTCGCGCACGTCGAGGCCGGCGCCGACCGCGAGGGCATAAGCGCCATGGAAGACGTCGCCGGCGCCCGTGGTGTCGACCACATCGACCGCGAAGGCCGCCTGCCGGTGCAGGCGGCCGTTCTCGTACCAGCTCACACCCTCGCCACCGCGCGTCACGGCGATGATGCGACACCCGAAGCGGGCGAGCGCGCCGAGGGTTTCATCCTTGGCCGAGCCGCCAAAAGCCGTGAGCGCGGGCTCGGAGAAGATTGCGTGGTCAGTCAGGGGCAACAGCCGCTCGAACACCTCGGCATCGGCCATGTCGCCGTCGAGCACCGTCGGGATCCCGCGCGCGCGGGCTTCGCGGAACAACGTTGCCGCCCCCTCGACCCAGCGCGGATCTGCCAGCACCGAGGATGCGCGGGCAACCGTCTCCAACGGCAGCCAGTCGGCTGCTTCCGGATAGAGACCGCGGAAATTGACGATCTGCCGTTCGCCCGAGCTGTCGACGATGATCCCGGAGACCGACGAGCGGCCATCGGGAAACAGCCGGAAATTCTCGACATCGATGCCCTCGGCGCCGAAGGCGGACCGCATCTCCTGGCCGGCGGCATCATTGCCTGCCCGGCCCCAGAACGCGACCGCCGCGCCGAGCCTTGCAACCGTAACCGCGGCGTTGGCGGCCATGCCGCCGCCGAGGGTCCCGTAGCCGGCGGCCTTGATCTTCTCGCTTCTGCCTGCAAAGAGCCGGTCGACGCGCCAGATCTGATCGAGCGCCGACAGCCCGAGGCAAATCACCTGCACGCGATCCGCCTTGGACACGAGCTCTGCCAGCGCCGACGGATTTCCAATGTTCGCCGGCGAGCTCACCGCAAGACCCGCCCGTCTGCGGCGTCGAACAGATGCGTCCGGCCGGGTTGCGGGCGGAGGCTGAGGCGATCGCCGACCTTCGGTCGTAGCGACGGATCGACCCGCGCGATGGATGCCGCGCCGGCGAGATCGAAATGGATCAGCGTGTCCGAGCCGAGCGGCTCAACGAGCTTGACGTTCACTGCAATACCGTCGGCGGCATCGGTGGCAACGGCAAAATGTTCGGGACGAATGCCAAGCACAGCGCTGCCGGCCCGCCGCAGCCCGTTTGCCGTCTCCTCGCCCAGCGGCACCACCGTTCCGCCTTGCGAAAGGATCGCACGCTCCTGTCGCCATTCGACCGGAAAGAAATTCATGGCTGGCGAGCCGATGAAGCCGGCCACGAACTGGTTGGCCGGCCGCTCGTAGACCGCCTCAGGCGTGTCGTATTGCTGGATCGTGCCGCTCTGAAGCACCACGATGCGGTCGGCCATGGTCATGGCCTCGATCTGGTCATGCGTCACGAAGACCATGGTGGTCTTGAGCTCCTGCGACAGCGCCTTGATCTCGGCACGCACCTGCCCGCGCAGCTTGGCGTCGAGATTCGAGAGCGGCTCATCGAACAGGAAGGCTTTTGGATTGCGCACGATCGCACGCCCCATGGCGACGCGCTGGCGCTGGCCGCCGGAGAGCTCCTTCGGCTTGCGGTCGAGATACGGCTCGATGTGCAGCAGCGACGCCGCGCGCTTCACCCGCGCGTCGATCTCCGCCTTCGGCGTTCCCCGCAGCTCCAGCGCAAAGGACATGTTGTCGTAAACCCGCATGTGCGGATAGAGCGCGTAATCCTGGAACACCATCGCGATGTCGCGCTGCGCCGCCTGCACGCCGTTGACGCGCGTATCGCCGATGTAGAGGTCGCCGGAGGAAATCGGCTCGAGGCCTGCGATGATCCGGAGCAAAGTCGACTTGCCGCAACCGGACGGGCCGACGAAAACCACGAATTCGTGGTCCGCGATCTCCAGGTTGAGATCGGGGATCACAGTGAAATTGCCGTAGCGTTTGGTAAGGTTGCGGATCGAGATCGAGGCCATATCGCTTAGTCCAGCGCCAGTACAGGCTTGATCAACTCGCCTTTGGCGAAGCGGGCGAAATTCTCGGGCAAGGCGGACAGGCCGAACTCGCCGTCGACGAGAACGCGGTATTCGTCCTTGTACCTGCGCAGCAGTTCGACGTTCGGCTCGAAATCCGAAACCGGGAAGTAGAAGGTCCGGATCATGTAGAAATCCTTGCGGCGGAACACCTTGCCTTCCTCGATGGTCCAGGGCGCGGCGTTCTCGCCGACCAGCACCAGCGCCCCGCGCGGCAGGACGAGCTCGATACCGAGGTTGCGCGCCGCGTGCGCGCCGGAGCATTCCATGATGAGGGCGAACCGTTTCGACGTGTCGCCGACCGGATGCGGTTTCACGCCGAACGATCGGGCGATATTCAAGCGTGCAGCGTTCGGATCGGCCACGTGGATGTCGTCATAACCGAGACTACGGAGCGCCAGCACGACGCCGAGACCGACAGGCCCCGCTCCCATCACGAGGACCGCACCTGCCTCGTCCGGCTGCACTACGCGACTGACGAACCGCACGGCGTGGCCGGAGGTGCCGATAGTGTCGAGCAAGAGCGGCGCGAGGCTGTCCTCGATATCGTCGGGCACCGGCAGCAGGCAATTCTCCGGCACCGGCACGTATTCGGCGTAGCCGCCCGGCCTGTTCCAGCCGATCAGGCTCGAGACCTCCAGGCACATCTGGGTGTCGCCGCGCTTGCAGGCCGCACAGTGGTCACAGTGCAACGGGATATAGACGGCGCAGCGGCGGCCATGCAGGCGATGGCCGGGCTGCTCGACGACGCCAAAAATCTCGTGGCCGGCGGTGAACTCGGCGCCTTTGTGCCAGAGCTTGAAGTCCGAGCCGCACAGCGCGGTGCGCGAGACCCGCACCAGCACCTCGCCTGCCCCAACGTCGGGCATCCGTACCGGCTCGATGGTGATGCGTTCGTGACCATGGAACACCGCAGCCTGCATGATCGCGTTCGGACGTGGCGTTACGTTCATCAGATACCTAACCTTTCACCGCGCCGAGCGTCAGCCCGGACACCAGCCAACGCTGAACCAGAGCTGCCAGTACCAGCGGCGGCAATGCGATCAGCGTCGCCGCGGCCATCAGGGCGCCCCATTGCGTCGAGCCTTCGCCGATGAAATTGAATGCAGCCGCGATCAGCGTCTTGGTGTCGCCATTGGAAAGCACCAGCGCAAACAGGAAGTAGTTCCACGAGAATACGAAGGCCAGTATGGCCGAGACGGCGATGCCGGACGCCACCAGCGGCAGCGCGATGCGCCAGAGGATGCGGGTGACGCTGCATCCATCGACCTGCGCCGCCTCGAACACGCTGCGCGGGATGCCGTCAAACGACGGCAGCAAGACCCAGATCACGATCGGAAGTGTGATCACCGCGTGGCTGAGGATTAGCGCCGTGTACGACCCGATCATGCCGACCTGCCGGAACATGACATACCACGGCAGCAGGAACAGCGTTCCCGGTGCCATGCGCGCCGCGAGCGTCAGGATCGCCGGCCACGAAATACGCGTCCAGGAGACGGCGAACGCGGCCGGAATTCCGAACAGGAGCCCTAGCGCGGTCGAGCCGACGGTGACGATCAGGCTGTTGAGGGCATAGCTCAGGAACGGCGTCGTCTTGGTCAGCTCGACATAATTGTCCAGCGTCGGCGTGAAGATCAGTGTCGGCGGATAGGCAGTCACCTCGAAGGACGGCTTGAAGGAGGCCAGCACCATCCAGACCGTTGGCGTCATGATGATAACGCCGGCCAGCACGAGCTGCACCAGGTTGAGCCAGCGTATCCAGCGGTCGGTGTTGACTGCGTCGGTCATGAGATCACCACGCCACCGCGCCGCGCAGGCGGTTGAAGGCGAGCACGGCGCCGAACACGATCGCGGTCAGCGTCAGCATCAACGCGCTGGCATAGCCGATGTTGAAGAATTCGAAGCCGACCCGGAAGCCGTAGATATTGAGCGTATTCGAGGCGTTGCCGGGCCCGCCCTGGGTCGTGATGTAGATGATGTCGAAGAAGCGCAGGAGATCGACGCTGCGCAGGATGGCTGCAGTGACGATGGTCGGCAGCAGCAGCGGCAGCGTGATGCGCTGGAAGGTCTTGAACGCAGATGCGCCATCGATCTGCGCGGCCTCGTAGACGCTCGGCGGCAGAGATTGCAGGCCGCCGAGCACGATCAGGGCGACGTACGGCGTCCACTGCCAGCTATCGATCAGCGCGACCGTCGGAATGACCCATGTCGGCGAGGCCAGCCAGTCCGACGGCGGCAGGCCGAACGATTGCAGGATGTAGTTGGCCGCGCCCAGCGACGGATCGAGGATCACAAGCCACATCATGCCGGCGACCACCGGCGGCATCATGAACGGCGAGATGAACAGCGATCGCACGATCCCAGGAAGGCGCTTGGCATGAAACAGCACCAACGCAAGCCAGACGCCGAAGACGAGTTGCAGCACCAGCGAGAGCACGAACAGCGCAATGGTGATCCACAACCCATGCCAGAACTCGACGTCGGACATTAGCTTCGTGTAATTGGCAAGGCCGGCAAAGGACTGCTTGCCGGTCGAAGAGAAGGTCTGGAAGCCGAGCCAGATCGTATAGACGACCGGAAATGCGATCATCGCGACCGTGAAGATCACGGCCGGCGCCGAGAGCGCCGCCATTTCCAGCTTCTGCCGGTCCTGCGTGAGTGTCGCAGCCGTGTCAGACATGTATTCCTGTCCTCGATCGAGTTAGGTGCCGGCCGGCGCGAAACCAGCCGGCACCGGGCGGTCAGTTCAGCGCGATCAGCGCGTCCAGCGCCTTGTCGGCGTCCGCGCAAGCCTGATCGACGGTCTTTTGCTTCAGGATCAAATCCTGCACCGCCTGACCAATGAACTCGCGCGATTGCGGATTGGCGACGATGGGATAGCCGACTTCGGACGAGCCCTTGGTGGCGAGCACGTCGAGCGCGGCCTGCCATTCCTTGCGCACCGGCTCCTCGTCGATCCACTTGCGATATTCGGGGTCCTTGGCGACGGACGGACGCGGCGGGGCAATGCCCTGCAGGGCCATCTTCTTCTGCACCTCGGGGCTCGTCGCCCACTGCACGAAGTACCAGGCCGCATCAGGCTGCTTGCTGTGTGAGGACACCGCCATACCCCAGCCGATCGTGGTCGGCACCTGGCCGGCCTCGCCCGCCGGGAACGGCAACAGGCCGGTATCCTTCAGGCGCGCGCCGCCTTCCATCACCGTGCGCAGTTCATTGGAGGATTCGAACGCCATCGCCGCGCGGCCGCCGCGATACAGCGCCGAAATCTGCTGGAAGCTGTAATTGACGACGCCGGGCGGTCCGAAGTCACGCAGCAGCCGGCTATAGGTGTCGAGCGCCTCCTTGCCCTTGGCCGAGCACAGGCTCGACTTGCCGCTCGCGATATACGCGCCGCCGATATTGTGCAGCATGTTGCTGAAGGTGTAGGCGATCGCAGGCTTGAGGCCACGCGAGACGAACGGCGTCACCGCGCTGTCGCAAGTCTTGATCTTCTCGGCGGCAGCCTCGACGTCCTTGATGGTCTTCGGCGCCTCGAGGCCGCACTTCTTGAAGATATCGGTGCGGTAATAGAAAATCGGGCCCTCGATGTTCATCGGCATGCTGGTCAGCTTGCCGCCGAACGTCGCGGCCTTCAGCAGGGCCTGGCTCAACCCCGCCGGATCGTAGTCCTTGGCGACCTCGTTCTTGGCCATCGCGGTGAGATCGCCGTACCAGCCGGCAGCGGCGAACTGCTCGCCTTCGCGCGAGGGCAGCGTCATGAACACATCGACCTCGTCGCTGTTCGCATTCATGACGGTGACCAGACGCTGGCGCATCTGCTGTTCCTGATAGCCGTCGACCTTCAGGGTCATGCCGGTCAGCTTCTCGAAATCGGCCTTATAGGTGAGCAGCGCCTGCGAAACCGGATTGTTGTTGGCGAGAAAGGTGACGGTCTTGCCCTTGAACTTCATCCAGTCGAATTCGGCCGCGCGCGCCTGCGCGCTCACGGCGGCAATCGCAAGAACGGGCAACGCGACGCGCGTCGCGAGCATCCTGGCCTTCATCGAACTCTCCTCCCGCTGGCCGCTTTATGCTGTCGGCACTTTCTGAAAACGGTTACATCCTAAGCGCCATCTCACCTCTGTCAAGCGATAGACAATCTATCTTTTGTGCGACAATATCGCAGATATTCTCCTTGCCGCGCTCACGATCCGGGATTGTAACGTTACATCATGAATCGACCGCCCGCCAAATTGACGAAGCAAGGCATCCGCGCCGTTGCGGCACGAGCCGGCGTGTCGACGGCATCGGTCTCGCGTGCGCTCAACAATCCCGATGCAGTGAGCCCGTCCCTGCGCGCGCGCATTGCGCAGGCAATCGAAGCCGTCGGTTACATCCCGCATGCGCCGGCCCGCATTCTGTCATCGCGGCGATCGCGTACGCTTGGCGCGATCGTGCCGACGATCGACAACACGATGTTCGCGCGCGGCATCGCCTCACTGCAAAGATACCTGTCCTCGGTGGGCTACATGCTGTTTCTCACCACGAGCGGATACGATCTCGACGTCGAGCTGCAACAGGCCCGCAACTTGATCGGCCGCGGCGTCGATGGCCTCGTGCTGCGGGGCGACTGCCATCACGAGGGGTTGCGCAAGCTACTCGCGGACAATGCGGTGCCTTTCATCAATGTCGGGATCTATCAGCCCGACCGGCCCTACCCTTGCGTCGGCACGAACAACGAGGCCGCTGCCCATCGGGCGGCCGGGCATGTCATCGAGCTCGGCCATCGCCGGATCGGAATCGTTTCCGCCCTCCAGCGCAACAACGACCGCGCCGGCGCCCGCGTCGCCGGCTTTCGCCGCGCGCTCGCGGAGAACGGCCTGGAGCTGCCTCCGGAATGGCATGTCGAGGTGCCCTATACCTTGGACGACGCGCGCGAGGCGGCCCGCCATCTCCTCAACCTCAAGAATCGCCCGACGGCAGTGGTCTGCGGCAACGACGTCATTGCCTACGGCGTCCTGTTGGAAGCGGAGCGCAGCGGCTTTTCGGTGCCGCGTGATCTGTCGGTCGTCGGCTTCGACGACCTCGACTGGAGCCGCCATTTGCGACCGAGCCTGACGACGATCCACGTCCCAACCGACGAGACCTGGCAGCGTGCCGGAGAATATCTGGTGCGCAGCCTCGCCGGTGAGCAGACCATCATGCATCGTGAGATCGACTTCTCGCTGGTGGTCCGGGAATCGACGGCTCCGCCTCCCGCACTCCCGAAGTGAGATCCTCCGATGAGTACCAGCTTTTCTCTCACCTCCGGTTTTCATGCCGTCGTGATCGGCGGCGCCGGCGACATCGGCGCCGCGATCAGCAACCAGTTCTGCGACCTCGGGGCGACGGTGACCGCCACAGGCGTCAATGACGCCGATCTCGCACGCTCCCTGCTCAAGCCGCGCGCCGGACTTGCGCTCACGACGCTCGATGTCACGAGCGATCAGGCCGTCGCGTCACTCGCCGGGCGGCACGAACGCGTCGATGCGCTGATCAATTGCGCCGGCATCCTGGCACGGGACAAGGAATACGAAATCGAGACCTTCATGAAAGTGCTCGACGTCAATCTGACGGGCACTTTCCGAACCTGCATGGCGTTCCGCCCGCAGCTGGCGAAGATGAAGGGCTCGATCGTCAACATCGCCTCGATGAATGCAACCCTGGCCCTGCCGCGGATTCCGGCCTATTGCGCCAGCAAGGGCGGCGTCGTGATGCTGACCAAGGCGCTGGCCCTGGCGTGGGCCGAAGACGGCATCCGCGTCAACGCCGTCGCGCCCGGTTATGTCGAAACCGCGATCAATGCCGCCGGCCGCACCGACCGCGCCCATTATGAGCGCATCGCCGACCGCACCGCGTTCAAGCGCTGGGGCCAGCCCGAGGACATCGCCGGTGCCGTCGCCTTTCTCTGCATGCCAGCCTCGCAATACGCGACCGGAACGGTGGTCGCGGTGGATGGCGGGTTTCTTGCGGGCTAGCGGCAGGTGTCACATGTTCGCAAGATGGCGCGGCTGCAGGTGCAGCCGCGCCATCTAGCTCAGCGGAAGTTGCCCTTGGTCTCGGGGATCACGACCGCGCCGATCAAATAGATCACGAACACGCCGACTGCAAAGTAAGCCAGCGACATCGGAATCTGTGTGGGGCTGCCGCTCACCAGCGAGACGAAGGTCGGCATCATTCCGCCCAGCGCAAAGCCGATATTCCAGGACAGGCCGGTGCCGCTGGCGCGAAGCGCCGTGGGGAACCGTTCGTTCAGGAAGATCAGCACCGGCGCATAACCGGCATTGCCGATGAAGGCGATGGCAAGCGCATAGAGCGTAATCTGCGTGGTGTCCTTGGTCGTGGCAAGATTCAGATAGCACAGCGGCAACAGCACCGCCGCCAGGACCCCGATCAGCAGGAACGTCTTCTTGCGGCCGATGAGATCGCTCAGCGCGCCGACCAGCACCGCGGCGAAGAACGCCGAGACGCTGGCGCCCATCAGGATCAGCGAGGAGGTCTGGTTCGGAACCGCGTTGATGACTTTCAGGAAGCTCGGCAGGTATCCCGAGGTCAGATAATAACCGGCGCCGCCGCCGAAGGTAATGAGCAGGTTGATCAGCAGGACGCCGCGATACTCGCGGGACAATACGTCCTTGACCGGCGCCTTCGAGACCTTTGCCTGCTTATTGCCCTGCTGGCGCTTGAGCTCCTTGAAGTACGGGGACTCTTCGAGGTTCCGGAAGATGAACCAGCCGAGCAGAGAGCTCAGCAGCCCTGAGAAGAACATGAAGCGCCAGCCCCACACGGCAAAGGCATCTCCGGGGAATACCGAGGACGTGATCAGGAAGATGAAGGACGCCAGCAGCGCGCCAATGCCGGCGCCGCCGCCGCCGACCAGGCCCGACATCGCCCCGCGCCAATGCGGCGGCACCGATTCCGTGCCGATCGTGTGGGTCGAGGCCACGACACCACCGACGAACACGCCCTGCACCAGGCGCAGGATCAGGAACACGATGGGAGCGATCACGCCGACCTGCGCGATGGTCGGCAGCAGGCCGAACGCGGCCGTGCTGATGCCGACGCCGATGATGGCGATCAGCATGGCCTGCTTGCGGCCGTGCACGTCGGCGTAGTGCCCGAACACCGCCGAACCGAGCGGCCGCATCAGCAGCGTAACGGCGAACGAACCGTAGACCGCGGCGAGCGACAGCGCCGCATTGCTCGACGGAAAGAACAGCGCGCCGACCACCGGCGCTACATAGAGCAGAATGAACAAGTCGAACAGGTCGAGTGCCCATCCGAGCACTGACGCGATGATCGCATTGACCATCTGCTTGTTACCCGTCGATGCCCGTGCACCGGCCACCGGCATATCCATCTCAGCCATCTTGTTTTACCCTCCCCGTTTGAATAGGGCCGCGGTCCGCGCCATTGCGAACCGCGGCAGCTTGTTGCGTCGCGTATCAACGGCCGACGAATTTCGGCGGACGCTTGGCGTTGAAGGCCTCGACGCCTTCCTTGAAGTCTTCCGACTGTCGCAGACGGCTGTAGCAATGGCCTTCGAGTTCCATGGCGATCGCGAGCGTCGAATCCTCGGTGTCGTTGAGCAGCTTCTTGGCGGTACGCTGCGCCAGCGGCGAGAAGCTGCGGAGCTCGTCGACAAGCTTGTCGGTCGCCTTCTCCAGTTCGGAATCGGGCACGCATTCGGTGGCGATGCCCCACTCCAGCGCCTGCTTCGCCGAGATGCGCTTGGAGCGCATCACGATGTCCTTGGTGCGGGTGATGCCGACCATCTTCTGCAGCCGCGCCGACCCGCCGGAACCCGGGATCTGGCCGAGCTTCTGCTCGGGCAGCGCGTACTGCGTGGTCTCCGAGGCGATACGGAAATCGCAAGCCAGCGACAGCTCGAAGCCAACGCCGAAACAATAGCCGCGATTGGCGACGATAACAGGCTTGGCGCAACGCGCCGGCGCGGCGATGTTCCAGGCGAGCTTGGAGACGTGCTCGGGGCTCGCTTCCATGAAGCCTCCGATGTTCCCGCCGCTCGAGAAATGCTCGCCCTCCCCGCGCAGCACGATGATGCGCACGCGCGGATCCTCGTCCAGAGTCTCGAAGGTCAGCCGGAGCTGGTCGCGCTGCGGCATCGCCACGACGTTGTAGGGCGGGCGTCCCAGGATGATGTCCGCGCGCTCATGCGCCTCATCGATCTCGACCTTGAACCCGTCGAGCTTGGCAAGCCGAGGATCGGCAAACGTATAGGGTGACGGCATTTTCGCTTCCTTCTGTTGATGCGTGACGATCAAGCGGCGTCCGATGGCGGCCGACGCTCGGTCTCGTATTCTCCGGCGACGAGCAGGCGCCGCAGCAGCTTGCCGACCGGCGATTTGGGAATCGCGTCGACGAAGACGTAGCGGCGCGGCCGCTTGAAGTTGGCGAGGCCCGAGGTGCGGCAGAACTGCTCCAGCTCGCTCTCGGAAACGTTGCGATTGCGCTTGACGAAGGCGGCGACGACCTTGCCCCATTTTTCGTCGGCGACACCGACCACGGCGACCTCGTCGACCCCGGGATGCAGCGACAGGCAGCTCTCGATCTCGACCGGAGAGACGTTCTCGCCGCCGGTGATGATCATGTCGTCGACGCGGCCCGTGACGAACAGGTCGCCATCGGGATCGACGAAGCCGGTATCGCCGGTGAAATACCAGCCTTCGCGCAACGATTTGGCGTCGGCCTCGGGGCGGCGCCAGTAGCCCTCAAAGGCTTCGTCGCCCGCGAGCGTGGCGATGATCTCGCCCTCCTCGCCGACCGCGGCAAGCTCCGCGACCGAACGCGCGCCGATGCGCACGACCTTGACGTGCTGGTTCAGCCCGGCCTTACCGGCGGAGCCGGGTTTTGCCGTAGCGTTCTGATCGATCGTGAAGGTGTAGATCTCGGAGCTGCCGTAATGATTGACGAACAGCTCCGGCCTGAAGGCCTCGTCCAGCTTTTTCAGCAGGCCGTCCGTCATCGAGGCGCCGGCAAAGCCGAGCTTGCGCACGCTGGAGACGTCGGTCCGGTCGAAGGCGTCGTGATGGACGAGATCGTGATAGAGCGTCGGCACCAGATAGAGGTTGGTGATCCCTTCCCGCTGGATCAGCTCCAGCGCCTGGCGGCTGTCATAGCGCGGCAGGCAGATGAAGCTGCCGCCGATCAGCGACATCGCGAGCAACGAGCGGACACCCATGGTGTGGTAGAGCGGCATCACACCGAGCGTGCGCTCGCCGCGGCCGTAGAGATTTTGCGCGACATGGGCGATGGCCGCGGCACGCTCGGCGCGATGACGCCGCGGCACGCCCTTTGGCCGCGAGGTGGTGCCCGATGTGTAGAGCATGATCGACCAGGCATCAGAGCCGACGCACGGCTCGGCATCGGGCGCGCTGCCCCTGATCAGATCGGCAAAGCCGACCGCCTCGCCTGTGCCCGGATCGACCGACACGCGTAGCAGCCGGCCGGCGAGAGCCGAACCCTGCACCGCCTCAGCGGAAACATCCTGGTAGAAAACTGCGCGGCCCTCCGCGTTCTCGATGCAGAAGTCCAGCTCGTCGGCCTTGGCGCGCCAGTTGATCGGGGTGACTACGAGGCCTGCGAACTGGCAGGCCCAATGCAGCGTCGCGGCCTCCCAGCGGTTTTGCAGCAGCGTGACGACGTGGTCGCCGGGCTTGAGGTCCAGGCGGCCGAAGGATGCGACCAAAGCAGAGATCTTGTCGTACCATTGCCGGTAGGTCAGGCGGCGATCGCCGTCGACCAGCCCGATGGCGCGCGGATCGCGCGCGGCGCTGGCCATGAAGCTGCTGGCGAGATCAAGCATCTGACGTCTCTTCTTTCGATGAAGCGAGCTGGGCGGCGGCTTCGAGGGCCGCCTGGACGATCGGCGTGTAGCCGGTGCAGCGGCACAGATGCCCGCTGAGAAGATCGCGAATCTCCGCCTCGGTCGGCGCCGGGTTCCTGGCGAGAAAATGATCGAGCGACATCAGGATGCCGGCCGTGCAGAAGCCGCACTGGAGCGCGTGGTGACGGCGGAAGGCCTGTTGCAGCACGCCGAGGCGATCGGCCGCGGGTGCAAGCCCTTCAACCGTCTTGATCTCGCAGCCGTCGACCTGCGCTGCCAGGGTGAGGCAGGAACGGGTCAGCATGCCGTCGACGACGACCGTGCAGGCGCCGCAGACGCCGTGCTCGCAGCCGACATGGGTGCCGGTGGCGCCCAGCTGGTGCCGGAGGAAGTCGCACAGCAGCGTCCGAGGCTCGGCTTCCCCCGCGAGGGGCTCGCCATTCAGCGAGACGTGGATGGGGTGGCGGGCGTCGGATTTGAGACGGGTCATCGCAGAACCTCGCCGATCAGATCGCGGCCGATCATGCGCACGAGGTCGCGGCGATAGCGCGCGGTGGCATGAACGTCGTCGCGCGCACCGAGTTCGTAGGCAAAGGCGTTGAGGGCATCGTCGAGCGCGCTGCCCTCGAGTCGCGGCCAGTCCCGCGCGGTCGGGACGTCCGCAACGCCACCGACCGCGAGGCGGACGCCGGATGGCGTCTTCATCGCGGCGCAGGCCACGATGGCAAAATCGCCGTGCCGGCGCGCGACCTCGCGGAACGCGAAGCGAGATCCATTGATGACCGGGAGCGAGATGCCCTCGATCAGCTCGTCGTCGTTGCGCGCCGTCAGCATCATGCCGGCGAAGAAATCCCTGGCCGCGACGCGGCGACGACGCCTGGCACTGCGCAAAAGCACCTCGCCGCCGAGCGCGACCAGCGCGAGCGGCATCTCGGCGCTGGGATCGGCATGCGCGAGCGAGCCGCAGATGGTGCCGCGGCTGCGGGTCTGCATGTGACCGACGCAGGGCAGCGCCAACGCCACCAGCGGCAATGCCTCGGCCAGATCCGGCCAGGCCAGCAGATCGGCCTGGCGCACACCGGCACCGATGACGACGGCATCGGCTGTCCGCTCGATCTTGCGCAGCTCTCTGATCCGCATGATGTCGATCAGAAGCTTCGGCTTGGCGAGGCGCATATTGAGCATCGCCATCAGCGACTGTCCACCGGCGAGCACACGAGCATCGCCGCCCTGCTGCGCCAGCGCACCGAGGACATCACCGACGGCTTCGGCGCGGAGATAGTCGAATGCGGGCGGCTTCATCGGCGCCCCCCAAACCGGCCGGCGAATTTCGCCAGCAGGGCGAACAGCGAAAAGCCGCCCGAGGCGCCGCCGCCGGCCTTGCGGGCCAGCGCTGCGAAGAACTGGCCGATGATCACCCGCGTCGCGCCGTCGAGCAGACGGCCGCCGATGCTTGCGATCTTGCCACCGATCGCGGCGTCATAGCTGTAGGTCAGCTTCGTCCCGCCGCTGCCGTCGGGCGCGAGCATGATGCGCCCCTCAGCGCTGCCGAAGCCGAGCGCGCCGGTGGCGCCGCCGCGCAAGGTGACCGCGCGCGGCGGATCGAGATCGAACAGCTCCACGTCGGCGCGATAGCGCCCGGTGACGGGTCCGATGCCGAGCGTGACATCCGCGCGGAAATGCGTCTCGGTGATCTTGTCGACACGCTGGCAGCCGGGAATGATCGATTGGAGCGTAGCGGGATCGAGCAGCATGGCCCAGACCTGCTCGGGCGTCGCCCTCACCGAGGCCTGCCCTTCGCCGCGAAGCCGCCGATCCGCTTCGCGCGCAGGCACCGCAGCCACGCCCCCCGCGGGAGGCGGCGGCTCGGCGCCGCGCACCAGCTCGGCAAGCCGGGCAGGCACCAGAGGCAACGTGATGTCGGCAACGCCGAGCGCATCCGCGACCGCATTGGCGAGGCACACCGGCGTCGACATGCAATTGCCTTCGCCGACGCCTTTTGCGCCGAGTGGCGTGAACGGCGATGGCGTCTCCACGTGGAAGATCTCGGGCTCCGGCACCTCGGTGGTGGTGGGCAGCAGATAGTCCGCGAGCGTTCCAGTGAGGAAACTGCCGTCCTCAGCGTAGGCATATTCCTCGTAGAGCGCGGCACCGAGCGCCTGCGCGAAGCCGCCACGGATCTGGCCATTGACCATGCCGGGATGCAGGATGGTGCCGCAATCGTGCATGGTGACGTAGCGGTCGATCCGCGTCTGCAGGGTAATGCGGTCGATCTCGACGCCGCAGAAGTCGAAGATGAAGCCATGGCACAGCGAGGAGTTGATGCGGTCGTCCTCGCCGGGCGGCGTCAGCTCCGGCGGCGTCCAGAACACGGTCTCACGGATGGTCTGGCCGGCATCGTCAGGCAGTGAGCCCGGCGACCAATGGCTGAGCGCGGCGACACGCGAAAACGCGATCCGGTTCTCCGGATTGTGCCTGGAGGCAACGAAACCCTTTGCAAACACGATGTCCGCGGCTTCGACGTTCAGCTGGCTGGCGGCGATGCGGGCAAGGCGGCCGGCAACGCGCTCGGCTGCGAGCTTAGCCGTGCCGGCCACCGCGGCGGCGAAGCGGCTGGCGTAATTGCCCGACGCGATCGACCAGGCGTCCTTGGCGGTATCGATCTCGGTGTTGACGCGGATGTCCTTCGGCTCCAGGCCGAAGACGTCGGCGACCACCTGCGACAGCACGGTGCGATGGCCCTGCCCCTGCGGCACTGAAGCGACATGAACGGTGACGCTGCCGACTGGATCGAGGCCGACGGTCGCTGTCGCCTGCGCGCCGTTCTTCGGCCCGGCCTTGCGGCGCTCGGCCGCGGTCAGCACCGTTGTGATGTAGCCCATATTGGAGACGCTGGGCTCGACCACCGCCGTGAAGCCGATGCCGTAAAGCCGCCCCTCCGCCCGCGCCGCGTCGCGCCGCGCCTTCAATTCCGCCAGCCTGCCCTGCTCGACCGCGCGCGCGATCGCGTCCTGGTAATTGCCGGAATCGAGCAATGCGCCGGTCGCTGTACGATAGGGAAAAGCACCCGCCTCGATCAGATTGCGCTTGATGACATCGAGCGGATCGAGACCGAGCCCGATCGCGATGCGCTGCACCAGGCGTTCCAGCGCGAAATAGACCTGCGGCCCGCCGAAGCCGCGGTTGAGGCCGGTCGGTGTCTTGTTGGTGACGACGACGCGGTTGCGGATTCTGACGTGGTTGATGTCGTAGGCCCCCGTCATGTTGCCGTGCATGCGGTAGAGCGTGGCCGGCTCGGGTGCGCGCAGATGCGCGCCGCAATCCTCGACCTGGTCCCAGTCGAGCGCGAGGATCTTGCCGTCGGCCGCAACCGCCGCGGCCAATGTCGTCGCGCGGTTGGTCGCTGACACCGACGCGGTGAGATGCTCGAGCCGGTCCTCGATCCACTTCACCGGCCGCCCCGTGACGCGCGCCGCAGCCGCGATCAGAACGATGTACGGAAACACGCCCTGCTTGACGCCAAAGCTACCGCCGGAATCCGGCGGCGTGCGCAGCCGCAGCCGATTGCCCGGCACTTTCAGCGCACGCGCAATCACGGTGTGGATGCTGAAGGGCCCCTGAAAATTCGCAAGAACCTCAAAGGCATCCTCGCCGACATCATGCGAGGCAACGACGCCATAAGTCTCGATCGGCGTGCACGAGTTGCGGGGATAGCGGATGTCGATGGAGAAGCGGTGCGGCGCATCCGCAAACGCCTTTTCAGGATCGCCGTAGCGAAACGCGCGGTCGCTGGCGAGATTGCCGGGAAAACCGTCGTGCAGGACCGGCGCACCCGGTGCCATCGCTCCGAGCGGATCGACTGTAGCCGCTCGAGGGCGATACTCGACATTGATGAGTTCGGCCGCATCTTCGGCGCGGGCACGATCAGTCGCCACGATCACGGCGACCGGTTCGCCGACATAGCGCACACGCTCGACTGCGATCGGCCAGCACTCGACCGGCGCCTTCACGCCGACGACGAGACTAGTGGTGACCGCCTTGATCTGCTCGCCAGTCAGGACCGCTGCAACGCCCGGCAGCCGCCTGGCCGCTTCGGCGTCGATCGAAATAATATCGGCGTGGGCGTGCGGCGAGCGCAGGATCGTCGCATGCAGCGTGCCGGGCTGGACGCCGAGGTCGTCGATGAAACGGCCGCGGCCGCTGAGCAGCGCGGCATCCTCGACGCGCTCGATTGAACGCCCGACCCACGGCTTGTCACCGCTCTGATCAACCGAATTTGCGGACTTAACCGCAGCCTGCACCATGTCCCGGCATACCTCTCGACGCGTTCTCTGACGCGACGGCGACGTTTGTCAGGACAGGAGGCGCGAGGGCCATACCGCCCGCTCTCACGACTTACCAAATCGTCTCATTCGAGAGCGTGCAGCGCAATATCAGCCCGCAAGGATCAACCCGCGAGGCGGGAGACGTTGCGAAACTCGCGCGGGCTGACGCCGGCATGATCGCGGAAGAAGCGCGTGAAATGTGCCGGCTCCGGAAAACCAAAGCGCTCGCTGAGCTCGCCGAGCGCTGTGTCCTCGCGCATCACCGCGTCGAGCGCGCGCTCCATGCGGACGACGTTGAGGTAAAGCTTCGGCGAAACGCCGAGCGAGGTCTCGAACAGGCGGAAGAACTGCGCGCGCGACAGGCCCGCGCCCTTCACGAACTGGTCGACGTTGGCATAGGAATCGTTCACGCGCATCGCGTCCATCGCGCGGCGGATCCGCCAGTCGCAGCTCACCGCGCCCATGCCGCGGATCGAGGTCGGAAAGCTGCGCCAGGGCGTGAAACGCTCGATCACCGCAATCATGAGGTCAGAAAGGGTCTGCTCGTGGGTTCGCACCGCGTCGGGATTCGCCATCATTTCGGCCGCAAGATGCAGCGTGAGCTGGCGAATGCGCGGCGAGACTTCGCCCGAGGGACGCTCGAAAAAGCCCGGCGCGCCGCTCGCGGCCCATCCGCGCCGGAACTCCTTCAGCCACTCCGGCTCGATATAGAGCGCCATGATGAGCGTGCGCGGGCGATTGACGTCATGCACATAGGCATGCGGCTTCCAGCCGTCGACCAGAACGGCGGCCGTGTCCGTGAGCGGCGTGACCTGGTCGCCGACCAGGAACTGGGTGTCGGAGCCCTCGACCTTGAGCAGGACGTGGCAGTGATGATGGGCGTGGCGGACCAGCGAACGATCCATGTCGAGCAGAGCGACCCTGCCGAAAGCGCCATGAGCGATGCGCAGGGCCGTCGACATAAGTTTCTTCCTCCCGGCGTTGCGCCGCAAAATGGTTGCCTTGCTGGTGCGGCACTATAGGCCGCCCTTGCTACATATTCCAACGGCGCAAACGGACGCAAGCCGCTTCCGGCGGTAACCCGCTCACATCCGCGCCTCCGCAAGAAGGCGCGCGACCGCAGCGCCCGGATCGGCCTGCAAGGCTGCCGTCAGGTCGACGTCCTCCTCGCCCTTGACGCGGATGCGCTTGAAGGCGAGCTCGGACGCGCTGACCGGCGCTGTCGCATCGAGGCCCATCTTGGCGCCGATACCGTCATCCGTGGTCGGATCGAGTTTCGAGCCGAGCGCGCCGGCGACGACCATGAGATCGCGGTCGGCCTGGAAGCGCGTCGCCACCGCCCATTCGATCTCCTCGGAGGAAGAGATATCGACGTCCTTGTCGACCACAACCACCTGCTTGATGTCGTAATGCGCGCCGAAAGCGCACATCATGACGTTCTTCGGCTCGCCCTCATTGGTCTTGTCCATCTTGATCGCGAGATGATAGCGGCAGGTGCCGCCGCGCGTGAGGCGAACATCCAGCACGGTCGGGAAGCTGCGGCGCAGATGCTGGAGCAGCGTCGCTTCGCGCGGCACGCCGCCGAGTATCAGGTGCTCGAAACCGCCGCCGACGATGGTGTGGAAGATCGGCTTGGCGCGATGCGTGATGGCATCGACTTCGATCACCTCGCGATTGGCGCGCGGGCCGTAATATTGCGGGAATTCACCGAACGGGCCCTCCGGCTCGCGCACGCCTTGCAGGATCCGTCCTTCAATCACGATCTCCGCATGGGCGGGAACGCGAACCGAATTGGTGCGACATTTGACGACGTCCACGGGCGAGCCGAGCAGCGCGCCCGCAATCGCCATCTCGTCCTCGTCCAGCGCGGCAATCGCCTGCGAAGCCAGCAGCAGCGCCGGATGCGCGCCGATGACGATGGCGATCTCCAGCGCCTGGCCCAGCTCTTCCGCGATGCGATAGTAAGAGAACGTGTGCCGCGGCAGCAGCAGAACGCCGATACGATTCTTGCTGCTGACCTGACAACGGTGGATCGAAACGTTCTGAACGCCGGTCTTCGGATTGCGCGCGATCAACAGGCCGGCCGTGATATAGGGACCGCTATCGCGTTCATTGTGCTTCGGCACCGGAAGTTGTCGGAGCAGGTCGACGTCGTCGTGAACGACCTCCTGCACTGGACCGTCCGGAACCTCGCGGGTCGGCAGCGGATTGCTTGCGGCGGCAAGGAATCGCGGCAGCAACTGGTCCTCGGTGACGCCGATGGAATCGGCGACCCAGTCACGACCGGCAAACAGGTTGGCGATGACGGGAATCTCGTGCCCATCGGGACGCGGGAACAGCACCGCGCTGTCGCGCTCCAGCCGCTTCGCGATGGCGGCGAGCTCATCGGTCAGCGCAATACCCTCGCGGGCAATCGCGAGCTTACCGCGCTCGGCGAGGTAAGCGAGCCAGGCACGCAGATCGGCCGGTGCGTTCGTGCTCTTCGCCGAATTTTGCATTCGCATATGACGTATCTCTCCTCGGGCGTTCGGGTCAGGGCGCGATCTTGCGCAGCGACGGCGAGCGGCGCTTGAGCGCTTCGTCCTCGCCCCAGCGGCGCACCACGCCGATACCGATATCGAAGAGGTCGAGCACCCGGCCGACGGTGTGCTCGACCATGTCTTCGAGATTCTCGGGTTTTGCGTAGAAGGCGGGCACAGGTGGCGCGATGATCGCGCCCATCTCTGATAGCGCCGTCATCGTCCTGAGATGCCCGGTGTGCAGCGGGGTCTCGCGCACCATCAGCACCAGGCGCCGGCGCTCCTTGAGCACAACATCGGCGGCGCGGGTCAAGAGCGTCGTGGTGACGCCCGAGGCGATCTCGGACATCGAGCGCATCGAGCACGGCGCCACAATCATGCCCGCGGTACGGAACGAGCCGCTCGAGATTGCCGATGCCATGTCGTCGATCGCATGGCTGACATTGGCGAGCTCCCTCACCTCCGCGATCTTCAGGTCGGTCTCGTAGGCAAAGGTCTGCTCGGCCGTCTTCGACATCACCAGGTGAGTCTCGACGCCGGCATTGCGCAGGAGTTGCAGCAGGCGCACGCCATAGGTGACGCCCGAGGCGCCGGAAATGCCGATGATCATCCGCGTGGGCGCTGCGTGCTGCATATGTCTGATTTCGCTCCCGTGGCCACGTACCCTCGAGGTCTCGTAGCCGGTCGCAAAACTAGGCAATCTCGGCCATCACAACAAATAATGATTGATTATATCATTCATCATCGAAGATGATGGCCCGCGAACGAGTTGGCGAACGAAGGACTGGCCCCGTGGAACTCAGGCAGATGCAGTATTTCCTGTGCCTGGCCGATGAAAAGAACGTCACGCGGGCCGCGCGCCGGCTCAACATCGTGCAGCCGGCGCTCAGCATGCAGATCGCCAAGCTCGAGGTCGAGCTCGGCCAAAGGCTGTTCGACCGCAGCGTCCAGGGCATGACGTTGACCAGCGCCGGCGAGGCGCTGGTGCGGCTGACGGCGCCGATCGTGCGCGATGCGGAGTATGCGCGCCAGGAGATGGCCCAGATCGGCGGGCGGATTTCAGGCCGCGTCGCCGTAGGCCTCATCACCTCCGTTGCGCAGAGCACGATGGCGAGCTCGTCAGCGACTGTCGCGCGCCGCTATCCCGAGATCATCCTCTCCGCGTGCGAAGGCTACACCGAGACGCTGGTCGACTGGGTCAACAGCGGCCAACTCGATTTCGCGCTGATCAACGTGCCGCGCCGAAGGACGCCGCTCGCCGCGCATCACATCATGGACGAGGAGATGGTGTTCGCCTGCCGCAAGGACGGCCCGATCCGGCCGGCGGCCAAGCTGCGCTTCGACCACATCGCGAATTTCGATCTGGTGCTACCCTCGAAGCGCCACGGCCTGCGGCTGATCCTGGACGAACACGCCGCCGCCCTCGGCATCGACCTTCGGCCGCGCCTGGAGCTCGACACGCTGCCCGCCCTCTGCGACGTGATCGCGACCACCGATTTCGCGACCGTGCTGCCGACCATCGCGCTCCGGCAGTCACTGGCAAGCGGAACCACTCGAGCCCATCGTTTCGACGCGCAACGGATCGTTCGCTCCATCGCCTGGGTGCATCACCCGCGGCGAGCGGTCTCGGTTGCGGCCAAGGCCGTGCTGGACGTCATCAGCCACGATCTGGCGCAGGCCGCGGCGGTGGCAAAGCAGTTGGCTGAACCTGGCTCCGGCGGCGCAGCCTCGTCATCCCGCAAACAACGTCGCAAGACCGGGAAGACGATTTCCTGAATCCCGAACGCTCATTTGGACAAGATGTCGCGCCTCTTTGCAAAATGAGACGGGTTGGTAAGTTTCGAGACGAGCCGGCATGACGGTCACGTCAAGCCGCTAACTACGGTCCAGGCGCAGAAAATCGCGGCCTGGCGCTCCTCCGGACAACTCCTGTCACGGACGCTCCCAAGGCTCGCAGAACAAGACGCGGTCGGGAGATTCAGTCCGAGATGGCAAGGTTCGGTCACAGCAGGATCGCGGACGACACAGCGCCGCACGTTGAAGGATTTCACCCTGACCGCAGGTCTTTGCTCTCGCTCGGCCTGGGCGCGGCTCTCTCCGCCACCGGGCTGCGTCCCGCGCAAGCCCAAGACTACCCCGCGCGTCCGATCCAGGTGCTCGTGCCCTTCGCCGGCGGCAGCGCCAGCGACGTCATCACGCGCATCCTGCTCAACCGCATGTCGACGTCACTGGGGCAGGCCTTCGTAGTCGACAACCGCCCTGGCGCCGGCGGCAATATCGGTACCGCCGCCGCTGCACATGCCGCCCCGGACGGCTACACGTTGCTGATGAGCACCTCCGGCCCACTGGCCGCGAACCGATCACTGTACAAGGAGCTGCCCTACGATCCGCTGAAGGATTTCGCCCCGATCGGACTGTTCGCCACGTTGCCGAATGTCATCGTAATCAATTCGAGGCTGCCGCCGAAATCCCTGCACGAGCTGATCGAGTACACCAAGGCCCGCCCCCGGGAGCTGAACTACGGGACGGTCGGAGTCGGCTCGTCGCAGCACCTCGCGGCTGCCTATTTCGAGCAGCTCACGGGCACCGAGATCACCCACGTTCCTTACCGCAACATCGCTGCTTACACGCCGGACTTCATCGCGGGCCAGGTCCCGCTCGGCTTCCAGCTCTTGCCGAATGTCATCGGTCTGATCAGGAGCGGCGATGCGCGTCCGCTCGCGGTCGCCAGCGACAAGCGCATGACGGCGCTGCCGGACGTGCCGACCGCGGCCGAGGCTGGCCTGAAGGATTACGAGAGCGCGGCGTGGCTTGCCCTGCTCGCGCCCGCGGGCACCGGCACCGCCGTTATCGACAAGCTCTATGCCGCCATGATCGAAGCCATGAACGATCCGAAGGTGCGCACCCTCCTGGTGGAGCAGGGCGCCGAGCCCCTGGTGATGGCCCCCCAAGGTCTGAAGGATTTCATGACCGCGGAAACCACAAAATGGGCCGGGATCATCAAGAAGATCGGCATCGAGCCGATGTGACTGCCAGCTTTTGGGTAATCAGCCTCTTCCGCGTGATCCGCCACCCGCGCCCTGCTCGCCCAAAGCTCGCTCGCCGAGCGGCTCGCGCCTGGCTCAATGCTGCGTGCTGGCGGTATGAGCTCGCGTTACGGCAGATTATCCCGCAGAAAAATGTCGATGCGGATGCGTTCTTGGTCGGGGCTGATTGGCTCGCCCGAACAGTGCGCGAGCAGAACGCGTGCCGCAGAGCGCGCCTCGTGCCCGGGATCCTGATTGATCACGGCATCGAGCGTGCCGCGAACCAGGAAACGCCGTGTATATTGGGTCAGCTCATGGGTGATCCAGACCACCTCGCGAGCGCGGCCCGAGGCCTCGAGCGCATCGGCGATGCCGCGGTTTCCGGCGCCGCAGCAGTATATGCCGCGAAGATCGGCATGGCGCGCGAGCAGCGCAGCCGTAAGCTTCCGCGTGCGATCGCTGTCGTCCCGGCCCTCGATGACCGGTAGCGCGGGCAGGTTCGGATACTCGCTGGACAGGATCTGATGGAAACCGAACTGCCGTTCAGTGTGATCGCGCAGCGACAGCGACCCCGCGATCACCGCGACCGTCCCCTCGCGCCCAGCAAGGAAGCGCCCCATCAACGTTGCGGCGGTGCGGCCTGCGGCCGGATTGTCGATGCCGACATAATGCAGGCGGCGCGAGCTTGGCGCGTCCGACACGAGGGTCACCACGGCGACCCCGCGTCCGACGAGCTCGTCGATCGCGGCCCGAACCCTGGGATGATCGAGCGCGATGACGGCGACGCCCTGGTAGGCCGGCGACAGGGTTTCCAGCGCGCCGGCGAGCAGATCCGGATCGAACACGTCGACACGGAGAATGTCGATGAAGCCGCGCTGGCCGGCGAGCCAGTCCGCGGTGCGCTGGACCTGCTCGCTCAGATTGGTCATGAAGCTGTTGCTGCCGGTCGGCAGCACGAAGGCGAAGCGGAACGTCTGCCCGCGGGCGAGCCGCGCGGCCGCGACGTCGGCGCGATAGCCGAGTTTTGCCACCGCGGCCTCGACACGCGCGACGGTCTTGGCGCGCACGCCCTCGCGCCGGTTGACGACGCGATCGACGGTCGCAAGCGAAACGCCGGCCGCACGTGCGACGTCCTCGAGCGTGGCGCGAATCGCCGGCTGCGTCGCCCCTCCCGTCATTCGCGCGCCGCCCAAAGCATGCCGCGGGTCATCAGTGTCCGGATCTCCGGCACGTCGAGCTCGTAGGCACGGTGGCCGAGCGAGGAATAGAACACCCTGCCCGCGCCGTAGCGCTTCTTCCAGACCACGGGCATCACCACGCCCTCGATCCACGGCGCGTGCTCGCCGGTGAAGGTCGTCGTCGCCAGCACCTCGTTGGCGGGGTCGACATGCATGTAATATTGCTCGGAACGATGTTCGAAACTGTTCAGGCCCTTCATGATGGGGTCATCCGGCTTCGTCAAGTCGACCTTGTAGTCGATGATGTTGCCGGGATGGGCCACCCACTGCCCGCCGCACATGAATTGGTAGTCGACGGAATCGCGGAACGCATCGCACATGCCGCCATGATGGCCGGCGAGCCCGACGCCGCTCCGCACTGCTGCGCAGAGATTGAGCGCTTCCGCCTTCTCGATCTTCGACATCGTGTAGATCGGGATGATCAGCGACATGTCGTGGATCGCGGGATCGGCGAATGCCGCCGTCGTCGTCTCGATCCGCACCTCGAAGCCTTCCGCTCTCAGCCAGCCGCGAATCATCGAGGCGCAGAGATCCGGATCGTGTCCCGGCCAGCCGCCCCATACAATCATTGCCTTGCGCATGGTCATTCCCTCAATCGATCTGCCCCGTTTCACGTCCCGCCGGCAGCATCGCCGGCCGCTCGACGCTGCTCTCGATCTTGACGCGCCGCCCTTCATCGGCGGAGGTCTGGAACGCCTCCATCACCTCCAGCACGTGAAACGCAAGCGCACCGCTGGCGCGGTGCGGACGGTTGTTCAGGATCGCGGATGCCATGTCGGCGACCCCAATGGAGCGGAACTCACCCTCGACATGGCCGTGCGTCAACGGCATCGTTTCCCATTCGCCGCCGGTCCTGGCGAGGTGCACCTCGCCGCCGAAACGGTTCGGGTCCGGCACCTGCATGCTGCCCTTGTCGCCATAGATCTCGATCGGCGCATGCCGGTGCTTCGGTACATCGAAGCTCATCGCGATCGAGATGACTGCTCCGCTCTCGAATTCAAGCGTACCCGCGACATGGGTCGAAACCTCGACCGGGATCAGCGTGCCGTTCATCGGCTGGCTGGTGACCAAGCGCTCCGATTTCGGCCTCGCGGTCGAGCCCATCACGCTAGCGACCGGGCCGAGCAACTGCACGAGATCGGTGATGTAGTACGGCCCCATGTCGAGCATCGGCCCGCCGCCGCGCAAGTAATAGAAGCCCGGCGCCGGGTGCCAGCGCTCATGGCCGGGGCAGCCGAAGAAGGCGCTGCCCGCCACCGGCGTGCCGATCGCGCCGTCGTCGATCAGCTTGCGGGCGGTCTGGTGCCCGCCTCCGAGGAAAGTGTCGGGCGCGCAGCCGACGCGCAGGTTCTTCTGTGCGGCGAGATCGATCACCTTGCGGGCTTCGGCGGCGTTGATGCCGAGCGGCTTCTCGGAATGGACATGCTTTCCGGCATTCAGCACCGCCAGACTGACGTCGGTGTGGGCCAGCGGCACCGTGAGATTGACGACGACCTCGACGTCATCGCGTCTGAGCAATTGATCGACCCGCATCGCCGGCAGCCCGAAAGCGGCACCCTGCCGCTCCGCGACTTCACTGCGCATATCGGCGAGCGCCCTGACCTCCATGACCGGGAAGCGTTGCGCCGCCTTGAGATAGGCGGTGCTGATGACACCGCAGCCGATGATTCCAATTCCGACTTTTCTCATTGTGATCTCCGTAAGGTCCGTTCATCCCTTGACCGCACCTGCAGTGAGGCCGGCAACGATGTGCTTCTGCGCCAGAAGGAAGAGAATGATCGTCGGCAGGATGGTCAACGTGATGAAGGCCAGGATCAGGTGCCATTCGGACGAATACTCGCCCTGATAGACCATGATGCCGAGCGGCCAGGGATAGAGCGCATCCGTGTTGAGCATCACCAGCGGCAGCAGATAGGCATTCCAGCTGTTGACGAAGGTGATGGTCCCGACGGTCGCCAGGATCGGCCGCGACAGCGGCAACGTCACATAGCGGAAGAACTTGATGTAGCTGCAGCCGTCGACCAGCGCAGCCTCGAGCAGTTCATAGGGAATGTCCATGAAGAAACGCCGGAGCAGCAGCACGCTCATCGCGAGGCTGAAGGCCACCTGCGGCAACGCAACGCCGAAATAGGTATCGAGCAGCCCGAGATCGCGCACCTTGATGAACAACGGAAGCACCGCGGTCGCCGCCGGAAACAGCAGGCCGAGCGTGAGATAGCTCAGCAGCATCGAGCTGCCGTAGAACCTGACATGGGCAAAGGTGAACGCCGCCATCGAGGCCGTGATCAGGGTCAACACCACCGCGAGCGACGATATGATCAGCGAATTGCGCAGGAGCTGCCAGTAGCGCGCGGAGAACAGGATGTCGGAATAATTCTGCCACTCCCAGTGACGCGGCAAACCGAACGGGTTGACACGCAATTCGCCGAGCGATTTGAAGCCGCCGAGCAACGTCGCGAGCAGCGGCACCAGCACGAAGATGGCCACGATGGCGAGGAACACCGCCTTGAACAGCACGGCGGGATCGACCGGCGTACGAGAGATCTTCGCACTACTCATCGCGCATGAACCAACGCTTGTAGGTAAAGGCAAATGTCACGCAGATCGCGAACAGGATGACGCCGATGGCGCTGCCATAGCCGACCCGCATGCGAGAGATGCCGTTGTTGTAGAGGAAGCTCACCATCGTGTTCGAGGAGTCCGCAGGCCCCCCGCGTGTCAGCGGCATGACGAGGTCGAACAGCTGCAGCGAGCCGACAATGGCGAAAAACACCGAGAGGCGAATCGTCGGATAGAGCAAGGGAATGACGACATGGCGCAGGGCTTGCAGCCGCGTCGCACCGTCGATGCGCGCCGCCTCGATCAGGCTCTTGTCGAGGCTCTGGAGCGCCGCGATGAACAGCATCATGTGGAAGCCAAAATACTTCCACACGATCACGATCAGCACGGCCAGCATCGACGTGTCGGTCGAGGCCAGCAGGTGCGGCGGCTCGGCGCCGAAACTGCGCCAGATCGAGGCGACGAGGCCGTAGTCACCGTCATAGACGAAGCTGAAGATCAGCCCGGTCGCGATCTCGGCCAGGATATAGGGCATGAAGAACAGCATGCGCAGCGCCACCGACCCGCGAAAGCGTTCGGCGAGCATCAAGGCCAGCGTCAGCGCGAGCGGCAGCTGGACCGCGAGCGAGACCGCAATAATCAGCCCATTGTTGCGCAGCGCGAGCCAGAAGGCGCGCGTCTCCAGCACGAAGCGGTAATTGTCGAAACCGATCCAGTTGGTCGGCCTGCCGAACCCGTTCCAGTTGAAGGCCGAATACCAGGCGGCCTCGCCGATCGGCAGCACCACGAACAGCGTGAACAATAACAGCGCCGGCGGCAGGAACAGGATCAGGACCGTGAAGCGGCCGTCCCAGGCCGGGCCGCGGACCGCGAGCGAAGAGAACGGTGTCTCCGCAACGCCTATCGCGGGCGAATTCGCGATACGCCGCGCCACCGTCAGTTGCCCTGCTTCCACGCCGCCTCGATCGCCTTCGCCGCATTCTGCGGGCTCATGCTGCCACCGGCGATCTCCGCGGTGACGTCGTTGACGACGCGGCCGACCGACGGACCAAGGCTCTGATCATAGAAGTTCTGGTGGTAGTTCGACTTCGCCAGATTGGTCGCGATCAGCTTCATGAAGGCATTGTTGAGACCAGCGTCCGCGCCCTGCACCACCGGGATGATGAAGTTACCCGCCGCAAGTCGCGTCTGCACGTCCTTCGAGACGAAGTACTTCAGGAAATCGACCGCCTCCTTCGGCGAGCCTTTCGTGACCAGCCAGCCGGTGATGCCGCCGAGCGTGTCGGTGGGCGCGCCCTTGCCGCCTGATACCACCGGGAAGTCGAACCAGCAGATCTTGTCTTCGCTCAATCCGACCTTGTCGGCGGCGAGAGCGCGCTGCAAATGATAGACCGTGCTGATCGCGAGCGTCATCGCCGCCTTGCCGTCGCCGAAATAGCCGACGGCCTGCGGATTCTTGAAACCAAGGAAGCCATTCTGGAACGGCTGGAGATCGACGAGTTGCTTGAACAGCTCGCCGGACTTCTGGAAGGTCTCGCCGGCGAAGCCGCTGTCCTCGCCGCGCAATGCAGCGTCGAATGCCGGCTTGCCGCCGATGCGCACCGCAAGATGGGTCCAGTAGAAGTGCAACGGCCATTTGTCGGCGCCGCCGACCACGATCGGGGTCACGCCGGCGGCCTTCAGCGTCTTCACCGCCGCAAGCAGATCGTCCCAGCTCTTGATCCCGGCAGGATCGACTTTCGCCTTGGCCATCAGCTCCTTGTTGCAGAGGAAGCCGACCTGCGACAGCGCGGTCGGCAGACCATAAACGCGGCCGTTAGCGGTGAACGCGGCGAGCGCGGCCGGGGTGAGACTGTCGCTGTAACCCTTCACCTGTTCGGTGATGTCGTCGAGAACGCCTGCCTCGATCTGGGTCTTCAGGACGCCGCCGGCCCAGCTGTAGATGATGTTCGGCCGGTCCTTGGATTGCAGGATGGTCGGCAGCTTGGCCTTGTAGGATTCGTTCTCGAGAAACTGCATCTCGACCTTGACGCCAGGATGGGAGGCCTCATAGGCGCGCGCGACCTCCTCCCAGATTTTCACCTGGGCCGGATTTGCCTCGATGTGTAGCCACTTTACGATCGTGTCGGCTGCGGCGGCGTCGGCCAAAAGCAGGCATGCGGCAGCGGCGAGTCCCAGCTTCCCGAGCAGTCTCATCACATCTCCTCCCGACCGGATCTTATTCTTTGCCGCGATCCTGCTCCCGATTTTTGAGGTACGCAACTAAAATTCTGATCTACGCACCTCACGCGGGACGTGGCTGAAGCCTGCGGAAGAGCTGCATGGCAACCGTGCTTCGTTCAGGCTTAGCTGGCGAGCCCCTCGGGGCCTGAGCGTCAACCTTCTGAACTCGTCGTATCGATCGACGGCAAATTCCGAAGCGCTGCCGCCGACGAAAACGGAATGCGCCAGAGATATCCATGCCTGCGGCGAACGAGGCGTGATCGCTGGATCTCAGCCGCTCGCGGCCGGCAAGCCCGGCGTCTGCTGCGGCATGCCGGCGCGGTCGACGAGCACATCCGTGAGTCCCGCCCCCAGCCACATGCCGCCGAGCACGAGCCAGGCGGTGAGTGCGAATACGGAGGCACCGGTCACGCCAGCGCCGACCGCGCAGCCGCCGGCGAGCATCGCACCGAACCCCATCAGCACCGCGCCGAACAGGTAGCGCCGCATGCCGAGCCCGTCCGAGAACCCCTCGAGCTTCAGTTCATGTGCACGCGCCGCGGCCAGAAACGAGCCGAGGAATACGCCGGGGACGATGCCGAGGTCGAAGCCGAGCCGGAGCTGCGCGCTGTTGAGCACCAGCATCAGCAACTCGGCCGAAGGCCCGCTGAAGGTGAGGCTCTTCAGCGTCACCGGCGCGAAGGAAGCCTGCGACAGCTGGTAGGTGAAGAGCCAGCCGGCGACGACGGCCGTTCCGGTTGCGAGCGCAGCAAGGATCAGCCGGCGCGGCAACCGGCTGCGAAAGGCGAAGGCCAGCCCGGCAATCAGCCACAAACCTCCGAATGCTAGCTTCTCGGGCGTACCGGCACCGAACATGGCCATGATGTCGCGCGACGGACCGCCATCGACCAGCCACAGGTTGGTCACCCATTCACGGGCGGGCGACAGCAGGCCGCGATAGGAGGCTTGCGCGGTCACGGCAAACACCAGCCCCGACAACAACGCCCGGAGGTTTCCGTTCGCCGAGAGCACCAGCAGCCGGCTGGCGCAACCCCGCGCCAGGATCATCCCGCAACCGAACATCACGCCGCCGAGGAGAGCGCCGGAGATACTGCCCTGCTGCGCGAGCTGGCGCGCCTCGGATATTTCGAGCCAGCCGAGCGCGACAAAACCTTGCGTGCCGACCAGCGCCGCGGCAAAGGTCAGCAGCCAGACCGCAAGGCGCGGGCCGCCCTCGCCGCGGGAGAATTCGACCGCCGCGGCACGCAGGCAGAAGCGGCTGCGCTGCGCGAAGAACCCGAACAGACCTCCGACCACGAGGCCGCCGAACCATGACAGCGAATCTTCACCCAAGAGATCAATGATCGGCGTCAGCACGTCCGCCTCGGTTGGTCCTGCGAGCATGCAATTCTAGCGATCGCGTCGTCGCGTCCCATGAGCCAGATCAAGGCTCGACGTCTCAGGATGCCGGAGCGGAGCGGCCTCATGGCCGTAGATAAGCATATCCCTGCTGTTGCAGCTCGACGAGCCGCACCACGCCGCCCTTCTCGGCCACCACGAAGCCGGGCGTGAGATCGTCCAGCTTGACGCCCTGCGCCTTCATCGTATTGGCGCAGGCATCGAAGCCGACGCCGGCATCGACGAGCTTCGTCATCATCGCAACGGTGTGGTCCTGCGCCGCCAGCGCGTGGAAAGCACGCAGCGCCGGCCCGTGCACGACCAGCCTGATGTCGGCCTTGCCAGGCCCGCCAACGCCGTCGACATGGTTCTGCAGATTGCCCAGAACGAAGACGACACGATCGGCATCGGCGAGATGATAGACGACGCGCTGCCGCGCGGGCGTTTCCGTCGCCGCGGACGCCTGGCGCACCGCGAACGCACCAAATAGCCCGGCAAGGCTCGCGCGAAGCATGGATCGACGCTGCATGGTCCCCCTCCTATCGTGCCTGCTTGATGAACTCGGCGATTCGATCGGCGACGTCTTCCGCGAACAGGTCGCGGAAGAAATGATCGGCATCCTCGATCTTGTCGAGCTGCACTCTGCCCCCGCTCGAACCAGCAAGCGAATCGAAGGCCTGTGCTACATCGGGCACAACGCTATCCTTGGTGGCGGCGAGCACCAGCACCGGCAGCTTCACGCGCGCTACGAGCGCGGCCGTGTCCTGGCCGGCATCGGGACCGTAGAATGACGCAAAGGTCCGCGCGGTAACCACGGCATTGCGGCAATAGACGAAGCCCGGCACGTCCATCCACTCCCCGCCGCGGCCGGCCGCAACCGCCTTGGTTGCCAGCTCCAGAAACGGTTCGAGCGGCTTGCCATAGGTCTTGGCGTAGGAGGCGCGCAGATCAGCCTCGGCCTTCGCGGTCACCGGCGCCAGCAACACCCCACCCGCCACCGGCGCGGCTTCGCTTGCAGCGAGATACCGTGCGACCTGGTTGCCGCCGCGCGAATGGCCGAACGCGAAGACGAGCCGAGACCTGCCCCTCGCCCGCGCGACCCAAGCGCTGATCTCCGCAACTGCACTCTCAACGACATGGTCATGCCGCGCGGTACAGTCGTACATGCCCTTGCGGCGATCGAGCCCCAGCGACAGCGTATGGGCGAGCGAAGCGATGCCGCGCTGCTCAAGCGCCTTGGCAACGCCCTGAATGACCTCCATGTCCTTGTGCGCGAGCGTGCCGTGGGTCATTACGACAAGCGGAGTATCGGGTTTCGTCGAGGCTGGCGTGCGCAGTGTCGCGAGCGTGGTGCGGCCGTCGACCGACAACTCGAGCTCCTGCTCGGCCGCACCTGCAGGCCCTGCGAGCGCGAGCAAGACTGTCAGTGCTATCAACCATCGCATCAGCGGGCTTTCTCCTCAGGGCCGGACAATTGTCCAGCTCTTCTCCGCCAATTCCATCAGCGCGGCAACCCCGACCTGCGTGACGCTGACGCCATCGATCAGCGGCGGCCGCTTGTCCTCCTTCGCCGCCAGCGTCTCCAGCGTGTTGCCGCAGGCGATGAAGCTCACATTCGGCATCGATTTCAGGAAATTCCCCAGGCGCTCCTTCACCGGCGAGCGGTCCGCGAGCAGCATGTCGAGGCCGCCGTTGAAAGCGACCACAGCGATTTCGACGTCCTCGCCCTGTCCGGAATAGTGCCGCGAGACGTTGGCCGCGACATCGAGCACGGCACGCATCTTGACCGGGTCGTCGTCGCTGATCTGCAGCGCGAGCCTGTGAAATTCGGCCGCCTGGGCCGCGGCGGGACGGATTGCGATGAGCGAGCCAACAGCGAGAGCCGCATGCAGCAGCGCGCGGCGGTTCGCCCGGCCGTGTATCACTCCACGCCCCGCGACTTCTTCTCCTTGCCGTCCTCGGGCGTCACGTCGATGGCGGCAGCGCGCCCGATAATCTTCACCGGGGCGACGCAGTTATTCATGCAGGGGTCTTTCTGCCAGAACGACTTCTCGGTGGTGGCGCGGTCGTCCATCACGAACCCCTGCTCGTTCGGCATCTTGATCGTCGCAAGGGTCTTCTTGTTCAGCTCGAAGTTTTGATCGGTGACGACGTCGTTCAGATAGAGGACGTAAGCGACCAGCGCATAATATTCATCGACGGACAGGGATCCCGTATTGCCGTAAGGCATGGCGTGACGGACGTAGTCGAACACGGTGGACGCGTAGGGCCAGTACGAGCCCACGGTCTTGACCGGATTGTCCGACGTCAGTGAGCCCTTGCCGCCGGCCAGCACCGGCCAGCGGCCGTTCCCCTCGCCGAACTCGCCGTGGCAGCTCGAGCAATTGTCCATGAACAGCTTTTCGCCCTGCATGGCCGTGCCCTTGCCTTCCGGCAGGCCCTGGCCGTCCGGGCGCACGTCGATATCCCAGCCGCGGATCTCGTCCGTGGTCGGCGCGCGGCCGATGTGATAGCGGGGACCGCTCTTGGCATCCGCCTTCTGCTGCGCAAGCGCCGGCGCGCTCGGCGCACAGGCGAGCAGCGCGGCTGCAACGAACTTAAGCGACTTCGACATTCTCGACCTCACCATTGGCCTGCACATGCCAGGTCTGGATGCCATTGTTGTGATAGATGGAATTGACGCCGCGGATCTTGCGCAGCTCCGCCTTGCTCGGCTGCACGTAACCCGTCTCGTCCTGCACGCGCGATTGCAGCAGCAGCGGCTCGCCGTTCCAGTCGAATTCGTAGTAAAAACGCGTCAGCGCCTTGTCGAGAACGGGCCCGTCGAGCCGCGCCGGCCACCAATTTCGGCCGCCGTCGAGCGACACGTCCACGCGCTTGACCTTGCCGTTGCCGCTCCAGGCCAGACCCGAGACGATGGTAAAGCCTTTGCCGTGCTTGATCGGCGCTTGCGGGCTCGGGCTGGTGATCACGGACTTGGCGTCCATCGACCAGGTGAAGCGGCGCGCCTTGCCGCTCGGCATTAGGTCCGTGTATTTCGACGTCTCCTCGCGAGTGTGCCAGGGCTGGTCGCCGACCTTGATGCGGCGCAGCCACTTGACCCAGAGATTGCCCTGCCAGCCCGGCACCACGAGCCGCATCGGATAGCCCTGCTCGGGATAGAGCGCCTCGCCGTTCATCTTGTAGGCGATGATGCAGTCGTCGAGCGCTTTCTCGATCGGCAGACTGCGGTCCATCGCAGCCGCGTCGGCGCCTTCGACCAGCAGCCACTTGCCGCTCGTCTTGACGCCGGCTTCCTCCAGCAGAGTGCGCAGCGAGACGCCGGTGTACTGCACGCAGTGGATCATGCCGTGGGTGAACTGGCAGCCATTGAGCTGGGCGCCGCGCCATTCCATGCCCGAATTCGCCGCGCATTCCATGAAGTGGATGCGGTTGACGCGCGGATAGCGCTTCAGCTCCTCCAGCGTGAGGATCAGCGGACGCTCCACGAGCCCGTGGATCATTAAGCGATGATCGGCCGGGTCGACCTCGGCGATGCCGCCATGATGCCGCTCGAAACAGAGGCCGTTCGGGGTGATGATGCCTTCGAGCTCATGCAGCGGGGTGAAGCTCACCGAGGATTCGCGCGAGGCGGTCAGCCATTCGACGTCGCGCCGGACGACGTCCTTCTCGAATTTCGACGGCTTGCCATACGGGCGCACCGCGACGCCCTCGCCGAGCGACTTGGTCCATTCCGGCACATTGGGCGGCTGGTTGGCGGGATTTCCGCCTGCGGCCGCCGGCCTTGCCAGCATCGTGGCCGCGACGCCGGCCCCGGCGGCCAGGAAGCTGCGACGGGATTGACTGTCCATCTTCGACATCGCTTCTTACGCTCCGGTAACTTTGACGGCCCGGTTGGGCTCGAGCCGAACGGTTTTCTGTCGCGTCAGGTAGTTCGCGACGACGTCCCAGATCGGCGGCCCTTCGGTTCCTTCGTTGACGCTGGCCCAGCCGGCGACCTGATATTCCCTGGCGGGCTCGATCGGCGTGCCGGTCTTGAGGACCTGCATGCCGGAGATGCGCTGCCCCTGCGGCTTGGCGACGTCGATCGCGTAGGAGAGCCCGCCGATCCGCACCATATCGCCGCCCTGTTGATAATAGGGATCGACGTTGAAGAGATTGTCGGCAACGTCCTCGATGATCTCCTTCAACCGCGAACCGGTCATGCCCATGCGGTAGACCGCGGGATAGGTGATCGCGGTGGCGTTGGTGACATCCTCGAAGGTGACGTCCTGCCCCGGCAGCACGCTGGTGCCCCAACGGAAGCCGGGTGAGAGCGCGATCTCGGCGTCGCGTTCCTGCAGCAGCGCCTGGCAGATCAGATCGTCGAACGTACCGTTGAAATTGCCGCGCCGGTAGAGCAGCGAGTCGGTCTTGCCGAGCACCTTGGCCAGATCGGAGGCGAAGGGTTTGCGGACCTCGGCGATCTTCGCGGCCATCTCGGCGTCCGCCGTGATCACATCGGAGAACAGCGGAATGAGCTTGTACCTGAAAGCCTTGACCTCACCGTCGCGAACATCGAGATCGAGCCGCGAGACGAACTTGCCGGACGAGCCCGAGGCGATCAGCAGAGTCTTGCCGACTTTGACAGCCTCGGGCAGCGCGTCATGGGTATGCCCGGTCAGGATGACGTCGATGCCCTTGACGCGGCTCGCGAGCTTGCGGTCGACATCGAAACCGTTATGCGACAGCAGCACGACCAGTTGCGCGCCGCCCTTGCGCGCCTTGTCGACCTGCGCCTGAACGTCCTCCTCGCGCACGCCGAACGACCAGTTCGGAATCATCCAGCGCGGATTGGCGACCGGCGTATAGGGGAACGCCTGGCCGAGCACCGCGATCTTGACCCCGCCGCGCTCGATCATGGTCGAGGCCTCGAACGCCGCCTCGTTCCACTCGGTGTCGCGGATGTTGAGGCCGAGGAACGGGAAGCCGAGGCCTTCGATGGCCTGCTTGACCCGATCGGCGCCGTAGGTGAACTCCCAATGGCCGGTCATGGCGTCGGGCTTGAGCAGCGCCATGCAGTCGATCATGTCCTGACCGCGCGTCTTCAGCGAAGACCACGAGCCCTGCCAGGTGTCCCCGCCGTCGAGCAGCGCGACCTTGTCGCCGCGCTCGGCCCGGATCGCCTTGATCACGGTCGCGGCACGATCGAGGCCGCCGATCCGGCCGTAGCTCTTCGCAAGGGCCTCGAAATCCTCCGAGGTCAGGGCATAAGCCGCCGACGAGCCGGGCGCGATGCCGAACCGGGCGAGAAACTCCTTGCCGGTGACGTGCGGCGGAAGGCCCTTGGCCTCGCCCACGCCGAGATTGGTCGAGGGCTCGCGGAAATAGAGCGGCATCAGCTGACCGTGGATATCGGTCACGTGCACGAGCGTGACGTTGCCGAGCGGCTCGAAGGCCAACAATTCCTTTTCAGTCAAGCGCTGCTGGGCGAACGCGCGGGTCAGGCCGGAGCCCGCACCGGTCGAGAGCCCCGCCGTTGCCGCGGCAACCTGAATGAACTCGCGGCGAGAGATCATGCGCAATACTCCTGCAAGCTCAACGTTTCAGTTGCGCACCGACGGCGTCTCGACCGGCAACCCGATGCCGCGCCAGGCCACATAGAGCTCGAGCGCGAGGAACTCGTCCGAGAGCGGCTTGAACGGCTCGGCGCGTACGTCGAACATGCAGCCTTCGAACCGCTCATGCAGCGGCACCAGGCGCTGGTCGCGCAACCGATAGGTCGGAAAGCCGTTGGTCTGGCCCTGGCTCAGGAAGTCCGCGCGCATGAACTTGCCGTTGTTGCGCTCGTGGCAGGACTCGCAAGCGAGATCGAGCTGGCCGTAGCGCGTGTAATAGATCTGCTTGCCGCGATCGAACCAGGGCGACATCGGGCCGTCGGTCTTCACCGCGACCTTCATGCCGTGCGACTGGTAGCGCACGAACGCTGTCATGTCGGTCAGCTCACGGGATTTGAACTTCCAGGGCTCCGCCTTCATGTGCTCGCTGCGGCAGATGTTGATGCGCTGCTCGAGGTTGACCGGCTTCTTCAGCTTGTCGTCCCATTTCGGCATGGCGGCGCCGACGCCCTTCATGCTGGTCTCGGCTTCGCCGTGGCAGCTCATGCAGGACTTTCCCTCACCGCCCTCGACCTTCTTCCAGACATCCGCCGCGCGCTCCACGGCGAGGAAGCCCGGATTTTCCAGATCATCGTCCTGCAGCGCGCGGGTCTCCTTGCTGCGAAACTCGTAGCCGGAGATGATGGTCTTGAAGACGTGGCCGGGCGGCGCCGCGATGCCTTTGCGCTCGGCGTCCTCTGCGACCGCGAGCGTCGCAACCGACGCGGCGGCCACGACCAGAGCGGCCAACCCAACAAATCGTCGCGCCATTGCGTGCCTCCCTCAATGCGCGATGCGCATCATGCCTTGAGCGCAATCTTCTCTTCGGCCGTGATCACCGTGCCGTCGTCATCCGTCCAGGAGAACTTGAACGTGCCGGCTTCGTCGACCCGCGCGTCGAACTGGACGTAGGGATTGGCCGAGATCGCCGGTTCGAGCGCGCAGGAGAACACCGGCTTGCCGTTGAACTCGCAGGCGAACTTGTTGATGATCTTGCGCGGAATGGCCTTGCCCTGTGCGTCCTTGCGCTGGCCGGATTCCATGACATGCGAGACCAGGGTCTTGATCTGGATGACCTCGCCCTTGGCCGCTTCCTTGGGAAGCTTGATACGCGGTTTGTCTGCCATTGTTCCTCTCCTGACGCCCTTAGCCGCCGCAGCCGCCGATAGTGACCTTGACGGTCTTCTGCTCCATGAACAGCGAACCGTCACTCATCTTCGCGACCGCAATCACGTTCTGCGTGGTCGCGAGCCGGATCCGGATCGATGCTTCCGCCTTGCCCGACAGCGCTGTGAAAGACAACGTCGCCACGCCCGCATTGGGGTTGCCGTCCGCGATGATCAGAACGTCTTTCACATAGGCGTCCGCCGTCATCGGGCTCTCGATGTTGATCGACAGCGGCACGGTGTTGCCGTTCTCCGCGATCTCCGGCAGGTCGAGCGCGATCTTTCCCTTGGCAGGCTGCTTGCCGCCGGTGAACGTCTCGATCCATTTCGCCGCATCGCCCGTCACTTCGGCATCGGCTGCCATGGGCATCAGCGTCAGCATGACGAAGCCGCCCCCGAGCGCAAATGCCTGCCGTCGATTGATGGCTTTCATTCCTGATCCTCCTCGCCGTCAGTTCAGCGTCTTGAGAAAAGCGATGACGTCCTCGACCTGCGCGGCCGTCAAAATGGATTTGCCTACGAATTCCGGGCGCACCCGGCTGAGGCCGTCGTTCCTGAAGAACGCCGGCATGACGGTGTTGATGAAGATGCGCTTGGGGTCGGCGACGATGAGGCGCAATTGCGCCTCGGTGTAGCGGCCGGCGACATCGTCGAGCGACGGACCGAACTCGCCGTGGAATTCCTCGGACTTCAGACTGGTGACCTGATGGCAGGCCAGGCAATTGCCGAGCGTGCGGGTCAGAAACACCTTCTTGCCGGCGGCGGCATTTCCTGGCGCGCCGGTCAGGGATTTCGGCACGGAGTCGTTGACGATTTCGAGCCTGATCGGCTCCTTGTTCGGCTCTTGCGCCAGAGCGCTTCCGGCCGACAGACAAAGTGCAAACGCAGCAGCAAGCGAGCGCCGCATGTTCCCTACCCTCGGATCGCGGGGTGACCCCGCTCTTGGTTACGACGGACTCACAATTCATCAAATTCAGTTATTATGATATGTTCATATAAACGCTGACGTCAAGCGGAATTCGAAAGGCGCTCATGGTCAGCCGTTCGCGGCCAGAAACTCCCGGAACGAGCCGCGCTCGTAAGCGCGCTCCCGCACGAAACGAAACATCGCCAGGAAGTGCGGCGGCTTGAGATAGCCGGGTGCCCGCGCCACCTCGCGCGCCATCGCGTCCTTTGCTTCGAGGCCATCGGCGGATGGCGGAAAAAACTGAAAGGTCGGCGTTAACCGGATCCCGTATTTCTGGGCGAGCTCTTTCTCTGTCAATTCCTGGCGATCGAAGTCCGTCACCTTGCGCGAGCCGATCAGATTGAGCTGCAACACCTCGAAATTGTCGCGGATGTAGCTCGCGATGCCGGCATCGGCGAAGTTCACCAGATGCGTCTCGCGGCAATAGGGGCAGCCGCGCAGCTCCCACATGATGGCAAGGCGCTTGCCGCCGGCCGCAGCGCTATCCAGGTCCTCGCGCAGATCGAGGAAGCTCTGCAGGAACCAGGGCTCGTGATAGAGCCCGTCTTCTCCGACGGCGGGCTCGGCCGCCGCCGCGCCGCGGCCGGCCAAGGCCACGCCTGCTGCGAATGCGAGGACGCCGCGTCGCGTCGGCGTGCGAAGCGACGTCGGGGTTTCGTGTATCGGAAGATCTTGCGCGCTGCTCATTTTCATTATGATATTCGAATACACGAATGTGACAAGGAGATCCGATCTTGCGCTGCACCATCGTGCTGCTGGCATGGCTGGCCTCGAGCGCGCTCGCGCTCGGTGCGGAAGCCGATAGACTTGCGGATGTCGCATCGGCGATGGCGCCGATCATGGCCAATCTGCGCACCGCTGCGAGCTATGCGCGCACCGGAAATATCGCGCTGGCACAGATCGAGACCGACGAGGCGGTCGCCGGGTGGAAGCGGCTCGCTTCCCTGCCCGCTGACGGACCGTCCGAGTTGTCGAGATTTTTCGACGGAGGTCGCGAACGGCTGGCGACGGCGACGGCTGCACTGGACCGCGGAGACGATGTCGCCGCCGGCCGCGAGCTGCTTGCGCTCCGGCAGGCTTCTCACGCGCTCAGGCGTCGCGCAGGCCTCTACGATATCGGCGATTGCATCTTCGAGATCGCGCCCGCCATGGAAGCCTTGCGTGTCGCAGCCATCGGGTATGGCGAACGGCCGGCGCCCGCAAACGCCGAGGAGACCGTTGCCACTGCAAGCGCGTTCCGCGATCGGCTTCAACGCTGTAACGAATGGGCAAACAGCGAGATCGCGGCCCAAGGTGAATTCCGCCGCCTGATCGACGGCGCAATCGCCAGCAGCGGCGAGATCGCTCATGCCGCGATGGCGGGCGACGGCCCCCTCGTGCATCGTTACCTCATCGAGCTGCAGTCCTTTGCCCAGTTGCTCGACTTCCGTTACGGCTAGCCTCAGCCGATGCTGGTCAATGCAGGGAAATGCTCGAGCAGCCATTGCGAGACCGCGGGCATCAAGCCGGTCAGGAACATCAGACCCGTCGCGACCAGGAATACGCCCATCGTCTTCTCGATCAGGCCGAGATGCCGGCGCACACGACCGAGCGCGGCAATGAAGCGGCCGGTGAAGGCCGCCGCGATCAGGAAGGGAATGCCGGTCCCGACCGAATAGGCGAGCAGCAGCAGTGCGCCTCGCCCGGTCGTGTCCTCCGATCCAGCCATCAGCAGCACGGCGGCGAGGATGGGGCCGGCACAGGGCGTCCAGCCAAACGCAAAGGCCAGGCCCATGACGAAGGCCCCCACCACGCCGGCCGGGCGGTTGTCGACCTGCACGGTCGCGCTGCGATAGAGCAGCGGAATCCTGAGCAGCCCCAGAAAATGCAAGCCCATGACGATGATCAGCCCGCCGGCGACGATGCCGAGCATCGACAGATGCGCGGAAATGAAGCGTCCCGCGATCGAGGCGGTCGAGCCGAGCGCGACGAACACCAGCGAAAAGCCCGCCACGAAGGCCAGCGCGGAGAGCAGGATCCGTGGCCGCAGATCCGGCCTGTCGCCGGATAGATCCGTGACCGAGACGCCGGCCATGTAGCACAGGAAAGGCGGCACCAGGGGCAGGATGCAGGGCGACAAGAACGACAACAGGCCCGCGACGAAGGCCGCACCAAGCGTGACGTCCAAGGTCATTTCCGCCCCATCCCTAGCACATATACGAATTTAATGATATAAGCCCCAGGGACGTTTGCAAGCAAGTCCGCAAAGGGCCGGTTACGCAGCATGAACAGAATCGTGGTTTTGCTCGCCCTGGCCGTCGGGCTCGCGCTGCCCGCGATGGCCTCGCGCGCCGCCGAGCTCGTCATGCTCGAGCGCGCTGGCTGCGTCTGGTGCGCGCGCTTCAACGCCGAGATCGCCCCGATCTACGGCAAGACCGACGAAGGCCGGGCCGCACCGCTGCGACGGGTCGACCTGAACAGGCCCCTTCCCGCCGATCTCGCCGGAATCGATCCGGGTCCCTTCACGCCGACCTTCGTCGTGGTACAAGAGGGCCGTGAGATCGGGCGCATTCGCGGCTATCCCGGCGATGCCTTCTTCTTCGGCCTGTTGGACCGAATCCTGTCAAACACGGGATCGGAACCCGGGGGTCGTGACCACCTTGCGGATTTTCTGAGAGGAACTTGACGCGATGCCGTTGCCAAAGCTGAAGGATATCGAGGGCTCCGCCGAACTCGAGCAGATGATCGAGAAGGCGCGCGAGGCCAGCGACATGCTCAAGGCGCTGTCGCACGAGTCCCGATTGCTGCTGCTCTGCATCCTCGCCGAGGGCGAGAAGTCCGTGACCGAGCTCGAGCAGTTCCTGGGCGAACGCCAATCGACCGTCTCCCAGCAGCTCGCGCGGTTGCGGCTCGATCGGCTGGTGACGACCCGCCGCGACGGCAAGACGATCTACTACAGTCTCGCCAGCGAGGACGTTCGCAAGATTCTCACCGCCGTTTACGACGTGTTCTGCGAGCCGGTACGCCGGCGCCGCCGGTAGTTCTCCGCGCTGGATTTTCGCGCCCCACCGGCGCAGACTACCCGCAAGGCAGAACCAAAAACGAAGCGGGAGGAATGCTGAGCCCTTCGACCATAGCGTTTGCATGCGGGCTTGCCGCCGGCGCCGTGCTCGGCGTTGCCGGCCGAGCGGGTCGTTTCTGTACGCTGGCGATGCTCGAGGACGCATTCTTCGGATCGGATTTTCGTCGGCTGAAATCCTTCGCGCTGGCCGCGGCAGTCGCCCTGCTCGCGACCCAGGCGCTCGCCGCGTTCGGCATTGTCGATCTGTCGCGGTCAATCTACCTCACGGCGTCGATCGGTCTTGGCGGTGCGATCATCGGCGGTCTGATGTTCGGCGTCGGCATGGCGCTGGTCGGCACCTGTGGCTTCGGCACGCTGGTGCGCGTCGGTGGCGGCGATCTAAGGGCCATCGTGGTCTTTCTCGTGCTCGGCCTGTCGGCGCTCGCGACCATGCGTGGCATCACCGGCATGCTGCGGCTGATGCTGATCGAGCCGTTGTCGGTGAGGCTGCCCGAGGGAAGCACCCAGACCTTGACGTCGCTGCTCGGCGCAGGCAGCGCGATGCGCGCGATCCTCGTCGTGGCGATTTCCGCCGCGCTGGCCTTCTGGGCCCTTGCGGATGGCAGGCTGATCCGGTCGCCGCGGCTGCTGGCGTCCGGTCTTACCGTCGGTGCAGCAATCGCGTTCGGCTGGTTTGCCACCGGATGGCTTGCCGACGACGAGTTCGATCCCGCGCGGGTCTCCTCGCTCAGCTTCGTGGCGCCGCTTGGTGATGCCATCCTTTACGTCGCCACCTTCTCCGGCGCGCGGCTCAATTTCGGCATCGGCTCGGTTGCCGGCGTCGTCGCAGGCTCGTTTGCCGCCGCGATGCTCGCGCGCGGCTTCCGCTGGGAAGCGTGCGACGACGCTCGCGAGTTGAAGCGTCACATGATCGGCGCGCTGCTGATGGGCATCGGCGGCATCATGTCGATGGGCTGCACCATCGGTCAGGGCCTGAGCGCGCTGTCGACGCTCGCGGTTTCGGCCCCCGTCACGATGTTGGCCATCGCCTGCGGCGCGCGCCTTGGGCTCGAGTTCACGATGACCGGCGAGTGGCTGCCGGCGGTGCGCAGACTGTTCGGGGTCTCGACCTAAATCGAAAAACGCGGATCGGCGTCAAATCGCCGTCGAACTGCCGGCCTCGTATCCTCCTGCAACCCGGTTGCCCCTTCAAGCATGACGGCAGACACACCTTCGCATTCTCGCGGCGCAATTCGCCCGAGCTTTGCTTCGTCTCGCGACCCTCATAGCCAAGAGGGCGCAGGGAAGGCCGGGTGCTGGCTCGCACCCGCGGTCCGCTGCGCGAAAAGCGCACGCAGAAAGAACCGCACAGCAGCATACAGGTGGTGCCGATCACTCGGCCTTCCCTGCGCGATGGTCGGACGGCTTATGCCGTGATCTCCCGGGAGCCGACCATTCCTTCTGGCCTCCCTCACCCCACGAATTGGATGATGCAGTCTGCCCGGTTGGGCTCGCTCGCACCTTCGCAGGACTTGACCGTAGCAACGACGGCCAGGACCACACGGTTTTGCCGTACGCACGGCCCGCCATTTCGCCGCAGTTTTTCCAGCCCTGTCGACGAAGCCGGAAACTTACAGACGAGACGAAGCCTAGCAGCGCCGCTCGTCGCACGAAGCCTCGGGCTCACAGGAACTACCCGCCCTGCCCGCGCCTCTCGTGCCGGCGCTGCCGCGTCCACCGCAAGCCCGGCTCGCGATGCGTGACGACACATGATCGCCCCTCTTGGGTGAGCCGGGATGGGCAACACATACGCCGAAACCGAATTTCGGTAAAGTGGAATATTTCTGCGCGCGGGGATTGACAGAGGGCGACACAGGCACGGTTCCGTCGGATCGGCTCATCCACGTCTCCCAGTCGACCTCGCTTCAACCCGCTTATCGACGAAGCGCAAGAGCCTCGTTTGCGCCCTCAGTCGTGAGCGCCCGACATTTCGTCGTGCTTCAAGTGCCGCCTGCGGATATTGCGGGTGACGATCCAGACCACGGCCACGGCAACCGGCACGAAGATCGCGGTTGCCAGCGAAGGCTCGACATGCAGGCCACCGTCGTGGGCCCCCTTGGCGAGGTAGCCGAACAGGCTGACGACGTAATAGCCAATGGCCGCCACCGACAAGCCTTCGACCGTGCTCTGCAGCCTCAATTGCAACCGGGTGCGCTCATCCATCGAGCGCAGCAGATCGCGATTCTGCTCCTCGAGCTCGACATCGACGCGTGTGCGCAACAGATCAGCCGCGCGCGCGAGCTTGATCGACAGATCCGCCTGCCGGTCCTCCATCGTCGCGCAGGTGCGCATCGCAGGTGCCATGCGGCGGGCGAGGAAGGAGGACCAGGTCGGATAGCCCGCGATCTCGCCGCCTTCGATCACGGCGAGGCGGGCCTGCACGATGTCGTTGTAGGCGCGGCTGGCGCCGAACCGGAACGAGCTGCCGGCAGCTCCCCTTTCGAGCGAAGCCGCCAATGCCGTCAGTTCCGTCAGGAGATGATTGTTGAGCTTGAGATCCTCGGCGCCCTGCATCTCCTCGAGCACTTCGACGAGCCGTCGGCCGATATGGTCGACAGAGGGCGCAAGCTCGAGCGCGGCGGGCAGACCGAGCAGCGCCAGCGTGCGATAGGTCTCGATCTCCAGCACACGCTGCACGAGGGCACCGAGCCGGCCGGGCGAGAGGCCGTCGTTGCAAACGAGGATGCGGACGAAGCCCTGATCATCGGTGCGAAAGTCGGATGCAACGACGGCGGGACCGCTGCGGACCGCGGCGATGGCGAGACTGCCTCTCTCGAACAGCTGCTGCGCACGCTCCAGCGCCGCCGAAATCTGCTCGACCTCGAGCTTGACGGCGACCAGCAATTGGCCCGATTGCCGCAGAGACCGGATCAACGCGGCCGGCTCTTCACCGATCTCGCCGAACCGGCGCGCGGCCGTCTGAGGGCTGCTCAGGATCCAGGTGAAGGTGCTGAATTCCGAGTGTTGCTCCCAGCGCAGCTGGGTATCACCGATCGTCACCTGGTGATGCTTGGTTCCGGCGTCCGGCGGCGCCTGCCCGTGCGACATACAAAATGCCACGAAGCTCTGCCGGTCCGCTGCAGCGACCTCGCCCTGGCCGAGAAAGGCAAAGCGCAGCACCGTGACCGGCGCCGTCAACCGGGTGAATGGGCGCGCATGCACCTCGGCCAGCACCGCACCGCGCTGCGGATGCAGTTCGAAGTCGGCGAGATCGAGGTCACGGTTCATCGACGGTCCCCTGGTGCGCTGTCAGGCCGCGATGTGCCGCCAACCTGGCCGTTCACTACCACAACACACCTCGCCTGCAACGCATCGCGCGTTGCGAGGCCATTTTTTCGCCGCGGAAACTTTCGCCGCCCACGACCTGACCTAGAACGTCCCGGCGATGGTAAGACGGAACGTCAACGGCTCCACGGGGTGCAGCACGTAGTCCATCACTCCGTTCTGACAGACTGAAGTTGGCGCAGTGCCCGATGCGCAGAGGTTGTAGAGCGTATCGGTCTTGAGCAGCGAGCCATAGGCATAACTGATCTGGTTCGCCCTCGTGTTGAGGAGGTTCAACACGTCGAGCTGAAGGCGCCAGCCATTGTCGATACGATAGCCGAGGCGGCCGTTGAAAATGCTGGTCGCAGAGGAACGGAACGCGTTGTCCTCCGTCAGTGGGCTCGACGCCAGATACCGCCAGCGCAAGGTCCCGAACCAGCCGGTCCTCTCGCCCAGCGTGACGCCGGCTGAAGCCACCATCGCGGGCGAGTTCGGAATGTAGTTGCCGGGCGCATTGCCGATCTGCGCCTCGGGATAGCCGGCGAGCGAGGCATAGACGTCCGCCTGCTCGCTGTCATAACCGCGGAAGCGTGCATGGGTCATTGCGAGATCGGCGTCGATGTCGATCCAGGATCTGGGCCGGTAGTGGTTGGTCCATTCAAAGCCGTAGCGGCGGCTGGCGCGGGTCGCCGACGTATCCCCGGCATCGCCGGAGAACAGGATCTCGGAATCCTGATCCAGGATGAAGAGGCTGAGCGAAGTGTCGAGGCCGGGAACGATCCTGCTGCGCACGCCGACCTCTGCACCCTTGGTGCGCACCAGGAGCGGCGATGGCGTCAGCCTCGTCGCGGGGTCGCAAGGATCCTCCGTCGTGGTCGCGCCGCGGGCGTCGTTGGAGTGCATGCCGTAGCCGGCGCCGAAGAAGAATTCGGTCTGGTTGAACGGACCGAGCACCATCCTGAATTTCGGGCTGCCGAGCGCGGCGTCGGTACGGCCGGAATTGTTGGCATTGAACCGCGACGTGACGTCGGCGGCATAATAGTCGCCGCGCCAGCCCACCGTCGTCCTGAGCCAGTCAGTCCAGCGCACCGTGTTTTCGGCATAGACGCCGACGCTGCCCTCGCCGACCTTGTCGCTGCGAACGCTGGCAAGGAAGCCTCGCTGGAAGGTGTTGGTGAGCGCGAGATCAATCGCATCATAGCGCGACTCCAGGCCAAAGGTGGTCTGCATCGGCAAGCCCGCCAACGCGCCGTTCAGCGTGCGCGAGATGTTGGCGCCCGCCATCAGGCGATCGTCGTGCTGGTGGAACTGGTCGCCGAGCACGGGATCGCTGAGGTAGTAGGTGAAATTATTGAAGAGGTCGAGCTGGCTCTTCACGACATAAGCGTTGGCTTTCCAGGAGCCGAGATCGTCGCTCTGCGCGATGCGGCCCGAGAGCGCGAAGCGGTTGGTGTTGCCGCCGTCGCTTGGATCTTCCGCGCCGAAGCGATCGAGAAAGCCGGATGCGATCGCGCGCTGCGGGACCTGGTCCGTCGAATTCCATTTGTTGGCGTAGGCCATGCCGGTGACGGAGACGCCGTCGGTCGCGGTGCCCTGGCTGTAGCGCACGAGGCCGTTGAGCTTTCGCACATTGTCCGGATTGTCCCATGGGCCGTTGTAGGTCCCGATCTCCCCGGCCACGAGCAAGGAGCCGTCACCGACCTTCGCGGAGTCCATGCCGAGCAGACGGCGATAGCCGAAGCTGCCGGCGGTCACCTGCGCTATCCCCCTGGTGCGGTCGATCAGATCGATATGGACGCTGCCGACTGATGCGAAATCGCCTTCGTCGGCGAAGTACGGACCCTTGCGCACGTCCACTGCTGCGATAGCCTCCGGAATCAGCCAGTTGAGATCGGCATAGCCCTGGCCGTGCGCGTGGGTGCGCATGTTCACGGGGACGCCGTCAACGGTGATGGCAAGGTCGGTACCGTGGTCGAGATTATAGCCGCGCAGGAAATACTGGTTGGCTTTGCCCTCGCCGGAATGCTGCGTCACGATGAGACCCGGCACGGCTTCGAGCGCTTCGCCCGGCCGCGCGAAAGGGCGTGCATTGATCTCCTCGCCCGAGACGGAGATCTCGCTGGCCATGCCAAGCTGACCCTTTGCACCCGAGGCGACGCTGCGCATATCCGACGCTTGCGCCGCTGCCGGATACACGGGGATGCGGTGATCCGCTGGGGACGGCTTGCCGGCCCGGCGCGATGCGACCGGCTTCTTGCGCTCCGCCGCCTCGCCGCCGCCGATCTGGATTGGCGGCAGCTCGCGTGAGGTGCTCTCGCTCTGCGCGAAAGCGCGGCCGTCATCCGCGAGCAGAACCAGGGCCGAGAGTGCCGTCAGCGCGCCGCCGCCACGACAGGCCTCACGCCACTTCGGTCGCATCGGCGCATGCCAGAGCTTTCGTCGCGGCCCGGTTCCGGCCGTCCGCAAAGACGCGGCGATAGAGCACGACCGAGACGAGCCAGGCGACCGCGAACAGCGCGATCACGGCAAAGCCGACATTGGCGAGCGACTCGTTGAGGCCGTCGACCAGCGTCCACATCCCTCCGGACAGATCGAGCCGGTCGGCGATCAGCCCGAGCGCCTCGATACCGCCGATGAACAGCGCGACCGCCACCGAGGCACCGGTGATCGTGAGGTTATACCAGAGCTTTCGCAAGGGATCGACGAAGGCCCATCGATAGGCGCTCACCATCAGAGCGGAATCGGCGGTGTCGACCAGCGCCATGCCCGACGCGAACAGTGCAGGGAAAACCAGCACGTCGGCAACCGACGCGCCGCGCGCGGCTTCGGTTGCGGAGATGCTGAGCAGGCCGATCTCGGTCGCCGTGTCGAAGCCGAGCCCGAACAGGAAGCCGAGTGGATACATGTGCCAGGGTTTTGTGACCAGGCGGAACAGCGGTCCGAGCAGTCGCGCGAGGAAGCCGCGATTGGCGAGCAGCCTCTCGAGCCCTTCGGCGTCGCGGACGCCCTGCTCCCGGGCAGCGCGAAACGTCCGCCACAGGCCGACGAAGATGACGAGATTGATGGCCGCGATCACCAGCAGGAACAGGGCCGACACCGACGTGCCGATGAGGCCGCCGATCTCCTTGAGCAGGCTGTCGCCGCCCAGGCTCACCACGCCGAGCGCAAGCAATATGGTAGCCACCACGACGACGGTGGAATGGCCGAGCGCAAAATAGAGGCCGACGCTGCGTGGCGAACCACCCGTCTGCATCAGCTTGCGCACGACGTTGTCGATGGCGGCGATGTGGTCGGCATCGACAGCGTGGCGCAGGCCGAACACCCAGGCCAGCAGCGCGGTCGCCAGCACCGTCGGCCGGTCGCCGAACAGCGCGAAGGCCCAGGCCCATGCGGCGATGTTGGCGGCGATCAGCCCTCCGAACAGCACCACCGTTCCGGGCTCGACCGCCCGCAAAGTCCGCCTCACCGCTCGCTCCATCCACCTGATCCCGCAGTATGACGTTTATCAAGAACCCTCATACTGGCAAGAGCAAGAGCCGCGCCACTTTTCGGCCCGGCGGCCGAAAGGGCCCTCGAGATGGAAGTCACCTCGTTGATTCCATGGAGACTTTTTTAGTCCGGCGCATCACAGCGCCGGAGCGGAATGCTGGGCTGCGTTTCACGCAAGCGCGTGCGCGGTCACATATCCACGGTCATCGACAGGAGATATGTGCGTGGTGCTCCCAGGAAGAATGTTCCGAACGAAGCCACGCTGGACCAGTAACTCTCACCGGTCACGTTCTGGATGTTTGCGCGGAAAACCGTCTTCTTGCCGTTGATCGCGGTGGTGTAGCGAGCGCCGAGGTCGAGCCGCGTCCACTCGGGAATCGGCTGCTTGTTCGCGGCGTCGACGAACTGCCTGCCCGTGTAGATCACTGCTCCATTCACGGTAAGCCCCCTCATCCACGGGAGGTCCCACTCCGCGCCGATATTGGCCTGTATGTTCGGAACGCCGATCGGCGTGTTGCCCACATTGGCCGCGACGGCGGTCTTCGTCAGGGTGCCGTCCAGCAGCGAGACACCTCCGAGGACACGAACATCCGGCAAGAGTTCGCCGTAGACGTTGAATTCGAGCCCGCGGACACGTTGCTCGCCTGTCGCCGCGAAGCGCCCAGCAGACGACTCGCCGCTCGCCTTCGATATCTCGAACGCGCTGAAGGTGGTCGCGATCCGGCCAAACTCCACCTTGATACCGGCCTCGTACTGCTTGGCGATGTAGGGCTGCAGCACTTCACCGAAATTGGACGTCCCCTGAGGGGCAATGTCGCCCCGCGCGAGACCTTCGACATAGTTCGCGTAGAGGGAGACGTTGTCCTGGGGACGGACGACCAGGCCGACCACCGGGGTGACCGCGCTCCTGTCATAGGACGACGTCGGTGTCCCGACATTGGAGGAATAGTTGTTCGCCTCGATGCCCTGGCGGCGGACGCCCAAAGTCAACAGGACGCGCTCATCGAGCACGGACAAGGTGTCGGCAATCGAAAGCCCGGTAAGCTCGCTGTCCGAGAGCCGAGGGCGGTCGCTGATCTCGTTCGCGAACTGCGTCGGCGCGACGGTCGGGCTGTAGATGTTCGAGGTGACCAGACTGCCATTGGTGAGCCGCCGGTGCAGCGCGTCGTGATAGACCGAGGCCTGGAAGGCGACGGCATGGTGGACGAAGCCGGTATCGAAGCGGGCGCGAACACCGCCATCATATGTAGTTCGATCGATGCTGAGGCCGAAGTACTGGGGCGTCGAGGTCGTATTGCCGCTCGTGTTGACAATGGTCGGAAGACCGAAGAACCGCTCGACGTTGGTCTTGGAGCCGCCGACATCCGCGAACAGCGTGACCTGCTCGGTGAGATCGTACTCCGTCCGCAGCAAGGCAGACTGGTCGTTGATGCGCGACCATTCCCAGGGCTGGGTCACGTTCAGCTTGCCGTCCGGCGCCTTCGGCACCTGCAGGCCGGGAGCCATCAGAAAGGGACGTGACGGCGCGTCGAACCGATCGGTCTGGGCGATGAGATAGAGCCAGGACCTGAACCGTTCGCCTTGATAGTCGAGCGCCAGCGATCCGACACCTGTCGTCTCGGACTGGCGGTCGATGGGCGTGTCGCCGCCGCGGACGCTTCCGCTGGCGCGTACGCCCCATTCCTTGCCATCGCCGTAGCGCCTCGCAACATCCCAGTGACCGCCGAAACGTGCGGTCGAGCCGTAGCTCGCGGTCAAGCGGGTCAAATCCTCTTCCGCGCGCTTGGGCACGACATTGATGACGCCGCCAACACCGCCATTGGGCGCCATGCCCGAGAGCGCGGCCGAGGGACCCCTGAGCACTTCGATGCGCTCGACGTATTCCGTGAAGATCCGATATGTCGGCGCGATTCCGTAAAGGCCCTCGAAGGCGAACTCACCGTTATTGCCTTCGTTGATCGGGAAGCCGCGTATGTTGAAGGAGTCGACGATACCGCCCGTCGGGTGGGAACTTCGCACGGAGGGATCGAGGATCAGGGCATCCGCACCCGTTGCCGCCTGTTGATCCCGAATGAACTTGTCCGTGTAGCTCGTCACGCTGAAGGGTGACTTCATGGTGTTGGTATTTCCGAGCATCCCCAGTCGCGCGCCTTGAGCGACCTGCCCGCCGGCAAATGGCGGGACGACAGCCGGTTGCGATTGCACTGCGACCGTCGGGGCTTGCGGGGCGCGCCGTGAGGTCGATCGGACCCGCGCGTCGTTTCGCCTGGTTGGCGCACGGCGAACCGACTGTTGCGTCGGAGCTTCGACGGTCACGGGCGGAAGGGAGCTGCCGCCCTGAGGCGTTTGGGATTGAGCAGGCGATTCGAACCACGTCAGCCACGCCACACCACCCAGCAGCGCCGCACCAAAGCGAGCTACCGTCTTATCCCCACCCGCACGTCGCATTCCAGAAAGTTTCCTTCATCAATAGCACGCAGCCCGCTGTGAAGCGGCTTCCGCGTTTGGCCAGCAACGACCATGGATCGAAGAGCAGCTCTTCGTATCCGAGCTCGGCCGGCAAGCATGGCCCGTCAATCAGTTGCTCTGCAGACGCGCACGCGCGTTTGCTGCCTTCGTCTTGGCGGCAACATCCGAATGTCAGCGATCTGCATCGCTTCTTTAAGAAGACGCCATCGTGACGGCAACGCAAATGCGTGCGCTGCGGCTTAGAATGCCTCGATCATCGCCAACTGGGAGGAGAATGTCTGGAACGATTCAAATACGCTTTGGATGATTCCAGATCGGTGCGGTCAAGATGCCGCAGGAAGGCTTGCTCGGAGTGCGCTCGTCAGGAACGCCTCGGCATCATCACTTCGTTGCCGTGGCCTTTATCGCGACGACATCTGCCGCTGACACGCTCTATCTCAGCGAAATCATGATCTGGCTGATGTTGGCCGCAAGCTCCAGGCCCGCTTTCGGCCCCTGCATCACGATCGTCACCCCCTTCTCGTTGCGCAGGTGGACGCCGCTGATGCCTCCAACCAAAGCGAAGCCGCCGCCGACGGAGCTGTAGGTGCCGGCGAAGTCGCCGACCTCGCGGATACCCGAGGCCCAGCCGTCGAGCCGGCCGATCGTCGCGCCGGCGGTGATGCCGAAACTCATGCCCGTAATTTTGAAGGGATACTTATTGCCCCGATAGGTCAGCACACCGCTTCCAGCGCCACCGCCGACAAGGAGACCCCCCTTGACGATCTTGGCACGCACGTGACCGGCGGCTTGCGCGAATGACGGCGTAGCCGGCACTGCGAAGCCCATCACCAGCACCAGCATCGCAATCAGGCGACATAGGCGCAGCGGCGATGCCATGATCCGTTCAAGGCTTTGCGGCATCGACTTTCTTCCAAGTCTGGTCGGGATCGAACAAGGTTGTGCGCGGCGCGATGAATTCGGTTCTCGCCCCCAAATCCTTCTCGTAAACGGTGCCGGCATGGTTCACCACGAACGTCATCACACCGGAATTGCCGTACTCGGCGGGCCAGGCGATCAGCCCGAAGCCGCCGATCATCTTGCCCTTGACGACATAATTGAGCGCGCCGCCAGGCGCGTCAGAACCCTGCCCCTTCAGGATGCGGAAGTAATAGCCGTGATACGGCGCGAGCCTTTCGCCCGGCTTGTAGCCCTCAGCTGAAGCCTCCGCGACGAGGGGACCGAGCGGACTCGGGTCCCTGTCGTCGCGCCAGAACAGACCGTCCTTCTTGCCTGACGTCGAGAGGAAGCGCTGTGCGTAGATGCCGGCGCCCTCGCCGCGATCCTTGTCGGCATATTCATTCTGCGCGTCGACATAGGCGAGCGCGGTCTGGATCGCGTCGAGCTCGTTACGGCCGATGCGGCGGCGCAGCACTTCGATCCGTCCCTCGTCAGTGTCGAACTCCCAGCCTGCCTTGGTGTTGACGAGGGGAATCGGGAACGGGAAATCGTCAGGCCCGAGCACCAGCGTCGCCCTCTTGTTGCCCTCCGCCCTGACCGAGTGCTTGGCGTCGTACATCGAAACAAAGCGGGCGCGGATATCGGCGTCGGCGACGTCGTCGCCCGACGAGACGATGTCATCACCCGCCCTTCCGAGCACTTTCAGAACGTCACGTGGACCGCTCTTGGCCGCCGCCGCGAGTGCCGAGGCGGCATCCTCCGGCGTCGGATAAGATTGCTGGGCTCGGGCCGTGGTGACGAGAGCCAGTGCCACGATGCCCGGCAGAGCGGCGCGACGAAGCAACTTCAAGCCGGTCATGGCAATTCCTCCGCAGGGATCTTTGCGCCATTGGCGAGCCAGTCACCGTAGGATCGGAATCTCAATCCGAGCTTGTCGTAGTAGACCCGCAGATAGCCATCGCTGCCGCGCGTGACAGCATCGGGCGCCACCCGCTCGACCTCCTGCGCCATCACGCCGACATAGCTCTTGTCGCTGCCGATATAGCTGAAGCGGTAGTAGCCGAGGCCGCTTGCGAGATGGCCGAGCAGGACGACATCGTGCTTCAGCGCGATGTCGGAACGCCGGCCACCGCCGCCGCCTCCGCGGCCGCCACCACCAAAGCCACCTCCGCCGCCGCGCATCGCCATTCCGCCACCTCCGCCGCGGCCAGCCATGCTTGGTCCGCCGCCACCACCGCGCGGCATGCTCGCCATGCTGGATCTTCCGCGCGCAGATGCTGCGGCTGCCGACCGGCCGGAGGAGACGTTCATCGCGCCGCCGCGATTGCCGCCACCGCCGCGGTTGGCCGCACCGCCGCTGGGGCGGCTGGCGGCCTTCGCACGATCGCCGCCACCCTTGGCCCGGTCGCCTCCGCCCTTGGCACGATCCCCGGCACCAGCGCGATCACCACCGCCCGGCCGATCGCCGCGATTGCCGGCACGGTCACCCGCTCGATCGCCGGCTCGATCACCAGCACGATCGCCCGCACGATCACCCGCGCGATCACCCGCGCGATCTCCTGCACGATCGCCCGTACGGTCTCCTGCGCCCTGATTGGGACGCAGCACCTGGTTGCCGTCACGACCTCGGAAATCCATCCGGTCCGACACGCCCGCCTTCAGGTTGTTGTTGCCAAAGCGCTGCTGAACATTGCTGTTGTTGTAGCGCACGCCCTGGCGATGCGCCGGATTGTGCTGCCAGCCGTTACCGATGTTGGTGGTGCGATGATTGACGTAGACGTTGCGGTTGCCCCAATTGCAGCCGCCGCCCCAGTAATTGCCCCAGCGCCCGATCGCCCAGGCGGTGCCGAAGGCGAGGCCGGCCGCGACCACGCCGGCACCGATATAGGACGGGTAGCCCCAATAATACGGCGGATACTCCGCATAGGGCCAGCTGCCATAGACCGTCGCCGGATCGTAATATGGCACGTACATCGCCGAGGGGTCGGCCTGCTGGATCACGACGACCTGCTTGCCTTCCTGCGACTGGACACTGACCTTCTGCTGCTTGGTCGTGACCAGCTTCCTGTTGTCATAGGCCTTGTTGCGCAGGCGCTGGATCGCATCCATCACGTCGGGCTGCTGGGCGAGAAAGGCATCACCGAGCTTCTTGGTCCATTCGAGCTGGTCGCTCATCATGGTCAACACATCGGCGGTGCTGGCCAGCGCCTTGACGCTGTCGTCCCAGGCCTGCTTCTCGACCTCCGTCTTCAGCGCATCGCCCTTCAGGGTCTTGCGCTCCTTCAGCCAGCGGTCGGCCTGCACCACCTCCAACGGATAGGTTGAGGCGGCGAGCACATTGGCAAGAAGCTCGTCCGGATAGAGCGCGATCGGCGCTACCAAGGCCTCGAGCTGCTCCGGCTTCAGAAGCTCGGCGGTCGGCGCAGGCGGAGGAGCCGGCTGCGCTTGCGGAGACGGGGCCGCAGGCGTCGTGTTGGTTTGCGCCGTTGCGGCGAACGATGTCGCCATGACGAGCGCAAGCGCCATCAGGGTCTTGCCGCAGCGAAACATTGCACCCTCCCTTGCACTTCCAGGGTGGGACGATCGGGCCGGGGCGCAGACGTTTGTTGATCGAGATCAACGAAACGAAGCCCTCGTGGCTGCTGCAGCGCGAGAGCAAACTGTCATTCAACCAGCCCGGCATCCATCCGGAGCCGGCGCGGCGCCCTCAGTCCAGGGGCATTGGCGGCTCGCCACATCGTCTGTCAGCGGATGATCGGAAGCTGGATCGTGAACAGCGCCCCGCCCGCAGGCTGGTTCGCCGCGGCGATCGTGCCGTGATGGGCCTCGATGATGGTTTTGGCGATCGCGAGCCCCATGCCCATGCCCTGAGGCTTGGTCGTGAAGAACGGATCGAACACGTCGGCGAGGTCGGAGGCGGCAATCCCGGGACCAGTATCGGAGACCCGGATCTCCGCTGCATTGCCGACGCGCTGGGTCGAGACGTTGACCTGGCGCTTTCCGGGATCGGCGTCGAAGATCGCATCCATCGCGTTGATGACCAGGTTGAGAACGACCTGCTGAAGCTGGATCGGATCACCTCTGACATGCAGGTCAGCCAAAGCGGGCGTGTAGATCAATGTGATCCGGCGTCCGCCGGCGACAGCCCGCACAAGGCCGATCGCTTCGCGGACCATATCGTTGAGCTCGATGTCCTTGACCTCGAACGGTGTCTTTTTCAGAATACTGCGTAGCCTGCGGATGACTTCGCTCGCCCGCTGATCATCACGCCTGATGTCCGCGAGGATCTGCCGGATCTCGTCGATGTCGGGCGAAGCGGCCTTGAGCATGAGCTCCGCGGTCTCGGCGTTGGTCAGGATGGAGCCGAGCGGCTGGTTCAGCTCATGGGCGATCGACGTGGTCAACTCGCCAACGGCCGAATAGCGGTTGGCGTGAGCGAGCTCGGCCAGACGCTGGCGTGACTCGACTTCGGCGACCTGGCGCCGACGCCGCTCATGCAGCATCCCGCTGATCAGGCCGGCCTGCACCAGAATCACGGACGCGATCAGCAGCATCTGCCAACGATAGCGCTCCCAGATGCTCTGTTCGCGAAACACGATTTCGCTGCCGGGAGGCAAACGGCTCTCGCTGATGCCCCAGTGCTGCAATTGGCGCCAATCATATCTCGGCGCGGCGAATCCGATCGGATCGTAACTGATGCTCGCTGGTTTCGCGCCGCCGAGAATGCCAATCGCGGCACTGACGGTCCGGGAGCTCGTTTCCGCGATCATATGCATCGGTCCCCCGACGGTGCCGTCACCGAAGAACGGCTCCTGGTAGGAGAAGATCGGGGCATTCGCGGCCGCGTACAGGCTGCGCAAGGCGATGTCGCTCTCGTGGACGACCCCGGCCGCATCGACCGACATCAGTCCCCAGAACAGCGCGGTGTGCGGCGGCAGCCTTGATGCGCGTTTCAGGATTTCCTCGAATGACAGGTCCGAGTACCAGACCAGCTCAATCCCTTCTCCCAAAGGTTGCAGTTCCCGCTTCACCTCCTCTACCCAGAACTTCTCGAGCGGCGATGCGCCGATCACGACCGCAATCGACTTGGTGTCCGGCAGAACCTGAAGGATGTTGCCGAACGCGGCCATGAAATCGTTGCGGATCGCCACGACGACGTCGTTGTCGCTGAGATCGGCGCGATTGATCAGCCGATGCTCGACCGCGGAGAAAATCAATGGCACATCAGGGAACAGTCTTCCGCGGTATTTCTGCGCAAACCGGGCCGCCGGCGCGCCGATGCTCAATACGATGTCGGGCATCGCTCCGTGGTACAGCGACTGCAGATAGTCGACGAAAGGCGCCTCGGGACCAGGATTATTGAAGCGCGCGGTGAGCAGCGCGTGCTCCTGGATGTCGAGCGGCCAGGGCGATTGCCGTTCGAGCTTGGCCTTGATATCGCGCGCATACTCGCTCCACGGCCGAAAATCACGGCCGAAAGAATGCAATATCAGGACGCGCTTCAGCTCGCCGCGGAGGCTCCGCTCGACTGCACCAACTCGCCCGGCTGACAGGCACACGGTGAAAAGCAGCGCGAGACAGAGTAGCGCCGCCACGGCCCTCGGCCTGACCTTGGAGATGGACGTGGGCCCGCTCATGCTCCATCCTTGCAGCTCCAGCAACTGCTGTCGCGGCAATTCTAGCGGGAATTGTACCGCTGCGACAGGCCCGGGGCGGCTTCACAGCTCAATGCCCGCTCAGCACCAGCGTCTGGATCGGCAGCAGGAGCGCCTGGATGCGCAGCAGCAGGGCATGCACCAGGCCGACGCCGTCGACGACATGCAGCGCGATCTTCCGGCTGGTCGAAGTCCCCTTGGCCGAGATTTCCTCGTGGTTGCTGGTGTAGGCATTGACGACGCAGCTACTGCCCGGCGTCACGCCATCGATGCCACCCTTGTAAAGCGGCTCCAGGAACACCAGGATGGTGCCGGGGCGGACGGCGTTCTGCGGATCGACCAATTGCTCCCCGGATCGGAATTGTCCGGCAGCGATGTAGTCCTGGACTGACGTGATCACCATGGGGATGATCACCCATGGCCTGGAGATGCAGGTCGCTTCCGCCACCATGCCCTCTTTCATCACCTGTGCCTCGATCTGGCCGAACCCGGCCTGGAGCACCTTGCGGCCGGCCCCCTCCGGGATGAGAACGCCTGCGGGCCGCATGAGTTGATTGACGACGTCGCCGGGACGGATCAGGAATTGCTCGACCCGCCCATCGACACCGGCGCGGACGAAGGTCTTGTCGATATCGACCTGGGCCTGGTCGAGCGCGGCCTCCGCGCTGGCCTTCTGCGCCGGCAGCAGGATGGAGATCTGCATCGATACGGATTGCTTCGCGGCAGTCGCGGCATCGATCCCGGACTGACGTTGATCGACCAAAACCTGGAGCTTGTCGATATCACGCTGCGGAACGATGCCCGGATTGCGGCGCTGCAGCTCGGTCTTGACCTCGAGCTCGTCCTTGGCCTGCTGGTAGTTCGCCTTCGCTTCCCCGATCTGTGCCTCGGCCTTGACCACGTCGGCCTGCGCCGTCTGCATGGCGGCATCGACCTCCGCGACCTTCCGCTTGGCGGTTTCGAACGCGGCCTGCTGTTTCGATGCGTCGAGCGTGAACAGCACGTCGCCCTTCTTCACCGGCGCGCTGAAGCCGACCTTGACCTCGGCAACGCGGCCGGAGCCTTCCGGCAGGATCGGCACGGTGCGGAAATAGAGCGTCGCCGATGACGTCGTCGGATGGAAATAGAAGATCATGGTGATCAGCGACACCGTCAGCATCAGGCAGCCGGTGATGCCCCAGCGCAGCTCGTACCAGATCGAGAAGAAGGTGATCTCCTTGCCGAAACGCTTGCCCTGGGCGTAGCGGCGGTAGAGATAGTCCGGCAGGATCGTCAGCAGCGAGCAGAACATCAGCTCAAACATGGCTGTGCTCCTTCTTTGCGGCTTCCGGCTTCTGTTCGGGAGGCGTCGCGGCCTCTGTCCGAATCTCTTCGCCACCGGCGGCAGGCGCTGCCTCTGCAATCTTCTCGACCGACCCGGCGATGCTGCGCAGCGGCGTGCCGAAATCGGGAAGATCGATCAACGCGAGCAGGAGGCCCGCGATCCAGAAGATGTGCATATGCGTGAACAACGAGATCAGGCCGAGCACCGCGACGAACTCGAACTGCAGTTTTTGCGATTTGTGCGCCATCCGCTCGGGCAGGCTGTGCAGCTTCCAATAGAGCGTACCGACCCAGAGCACGGTGCCGATCAGGAACAGCCCCATCACGACCATCAGCGTATCAGTCCCGCTCCCCGGCGCCAGATAAAACGGCAGATGGTGCGGAGCCATCGGATGAAGCTGGTCGCTCAAGGCGTCTCTCCCGATCAAATGCGCATGTGCGATATTGTGTTCGGGCTGGCCGCGGTTTGCTTGATTTGAATCAAGGGAACATCCTCCGCCGGACCTAGCGTTTCCTGGATGCTGATTGGATAACCACCAGGAGCCGCCAGCCATGCCCGGCCTCGACGATCTCATCCCCAACGCCGCTCAGATTCGGAAGGAAGCCGCTCTCAAGGAGGCCGAGAAGGCCGAGGAGTATGTCCGCCTCGCCGCCGCGGTCGAAGCCGAGAAGCGCGCGCTGATCGAGCGGCTCAGCAAACCCTCCGGCAAGAGCGAGGAGGAGAAGATCAAACTCGCCTCGACCATCATCCAGCGTGCGGTGCGAAACGGCCTGACGGAGGTGCTGGTCTATCGCTTCCCCAACTCGCTCTGCACCGACAAGGGGCGCGCCATCAACCAGATGGAAAAGGGCTGGGAGACCACGCTGACCGGCATCCCCAAGGAGATCTTCCAGCTCTGGACCGATTATCTGAAGCCGCGCGGCTATCGCATCGCCTACCAGATCATCGATTTCCCCGGCGGTGTGCCGGGCGATATCGGCGTGACCATTTCCTGGGACGATTGATCCTCCGGACGACGACGAGCGCAGCAGCGAGAGGACCGGCATGGCCAAGGACGGGACCGCGGAGAAGATGAAGCGGAAGGACTATGAGAAGGAGCTGGGGAAGCTCCAGGTCGAGCTGTGTCACCTCCAGGACTACGTGCGGGAGAATAAGCTCCGGGTCATCGTGCTGTTCGAAGGCCGGGACGCAGCCGGCAAGGGCGGCACGATCAAGGCGATTACCGAGAAGGTCAGCCCGCGCGTGTTTCGTGTGGTCGCCCTGCCCGCGCCGTCAGATCGCGAGAAGACGCAAATGTTCTTCCAGCGCTACATGGAGAAATTTCCGGCCGGCGGCGAGATCGTGATCTTCGACCGGAGCTGGTACAACCGCGCGGGCGTCGAATATGTCATGGGCTTCTGCACTCCCGCCGAGCACGAGCGCTTCCTCTCGCTGTGTCCGCAGATGGAGAAATACGTCATCGACGGCGGCATCATCCTGATCAAGATCTGGCTCGAGGTCGGCATGGACGAGCAGGAGCGCCGCTTCAATGCCCGCATTGACGATCCCGTCCGGCAATGGAAGCTCAGCCCGATGGATCTGGAATCCTATCGGCGGTGGTACGACTATTCGCGGGCGCGCGACCTGATGCTGAAGAAGACGAGCACGAAGGACGCACCTTGGTATATCATCCGCTCCGACGACAAGCGGAAGGCGCGGCTGAACTGCATCGCCCACCTTCTGGGCGGCATCCCCTACAAGCGCATCAAGAAGGACAAGATCAAGCTGCCGAAGCGTTCCGACAATGGACGCTACAATGACCAGACCAGCCTGAAGGGGATGAACTTCGTCGCCGAGCGATATTGAGACGCGAGCGGGCTGCGCTGCCGCAGCCCGCCGTCTCGTCTGGATCACTTGAGGCGGATCGTGACGCCGCCGACCGCCGCCGATACTTCCGCGCCGACCCTCGGACCGCTGAGCTGGAGGATCACGCCGTTGGCGTTCTGCAGCTGAACGGCACCGGCGCCCGCGGCCACGGCTCCGCCCGCTCCGCCCACGGCGTAAGAGCCTTCGATGGATGCTGGTCCCTTCAGATTGAGCGCCCGGCCGACGAACTTGGTCGTCGATGCCCCGACCGTGAGGCCAACGCTCATGCCGGAGACGGTGAAGGGATATTTCTTGCCCCGGAGGAGCAGAACGCCCTCGCCGCCCCCGACGCCGACGATGAAGCCGCCCTTGGTGAAGACGACGGCGACCTCGCCGGTCTCGGCACGCGACGGCGTGCTGAGACCGGTCAGGGCCGCAATCGAGGCAACCAGGGCGACGCCAACGGCAAGTGTCTTCATGACTTTCTTCCCCCTTTTGATCATTGCGCAAGGATCATTGCGAAGTAGCCGAACACGGTGAGCAAGATGCCCGAGACGGCATAGCCGACCGGGAATCCGATCCACGGCACGGAACTCTGGATCTCGACCGCGGCCTCACGGCACGGACCGGAGTGCGACCGCGCGCCGGCAACGCCGCCCATCAGCACGGCCGGGTTGATCTTGAAGACGTGGAAGCCGATGGCCCAGACGATGAACGGCGGGATCGTGCAGGCAATGAAGCCGACGAGGAATATCTTCAAGGCGACTGCACCCGTGAGCTGCGACAGCAGCCCCGCGCCGGCATTGACGCCAACGATGGCGACGAAGACCACGAGGCCGAGATCCTCCAGCACGTTGCGCGCCGCGTTCGGCGTGTTGCCGAAGAAGCGCAGACGCGACACGACCGACGACACGATCACACCCGACAGCAACAGACCGCCCGCGTTGCCGAGGCCGATCTTGGCACCGAACGCCGGGAATTCGATCTTGCCGATCAGGAAGCCGATGATCATCCCGACCGCCAACGTCAGCAGATCGGTCGAGGTGTTGGACCGGGCGATCCGGCCCCACATCTCGCCGAGCTCGTTGACGGCAGACTTCAAGCCGACCACGGAAACGATGTCCATCCGCTCCAGCTTGGTCTTGAGACCGGCCGGAATCTGCACACCGCCGCGCTCGACCTTGGTGACCTGCAGCTGGCCGGCGATCGCGGTGTCACGGAAGGACTCGAAGGTGCGCCCCACCATCTCCTTGTTGGTGATGAGGATGTCCGCCTGGTCCATGGGAATGCCGAGTGTCTTGGCATCCGAGACCTCCGGACCGATCAGGCCCATCTTCTCGGTGAGGTGCTCGGTCGAGCCGCCGAGGGCGACGATGTCGCCCTTCTGCAGCACGAGGTCGGCATCCGCGCCTTGCGGCTCGCCGTTCCGCCCGACGTTGACGATCCGGTATTCCGGATTTATCGAGCGGAACTTCGCGATGCTCATACCGACCGTCGCCGGGTTCTCCAGCCGGTAGGCCCGCAAACCGAACTGGCGATAGCCGGTCAGGCCGCCGCCTTCGAGATCCTTGACGCCGAATTCCCGCTCGTACTGCTTCGCGGCGGCCTTGGCATCGACGCCCCACCAGCGCGGCAGGTATTTGCAGATCAGGATGATGCCGACGGTGCCCCAGATGTAGGTGATGCCGTAGGACAGCGCGATCATGCCTGAGGCATCCTCAGGCTTCATTCCCTCGGGCAGCTTGACGACGCCCGACGTGATGGCCTGCTCGGCCGAGCCGATCGCCGCCGACATGGTCTGCGATCCCGCCAACATGCCGCCGGCTGCGCCTGGCGGGAGAGAGAACATCTTGGCGCCGATCACCACTAGCGCGAGCCCGATAACGCTCGATACCACCGCGAGGATGCAGAACTTCAGGCCGTCGCCCTTCAGGCTGTTGATGAAGGACGGCCCGACACGCAACCCGACGCCATACATGAAGAGATAGTAGAACAGACTCTTGGCGAAATTGTTCAGCTCGAGCTTCACGCCGTAGGTCGACGCCCACACCGAGACGCCGGCGCCGACCACGATGGCGCCGGCAACCATGCCGAGGCCATACCCCTTGATGCTGGCCCGACCGATATAGACGGCGAGGCCGACGACAAAGAACAGCAGCAGGTACGGATTCTGCTGCAGGAAGGTGAAAAACGCCTGCATGTTGGTCCCCTCCAAGACTTATGACGCAGCCTTGAGCTTGGGCTGTGCACTGGGCTTTGGACGTCCGATCTTCGCCAGGGCTTCGGACCGCACGAGCTTCAGCCCTTCCTTGGCGTCGTAGCCGTGGATCTCCTTCACATCGAGCTTGCGCATGAAGTCGATGGTCTCCTGCGTGATGACCTGACCGGGCACCATGATCGGGAAGCCCGGCGGATACGGGATCACGAAATTGGCCGAGACGAGCTCTGGTCCCGACTTGAGCCGGCGATCGATCTCGGGATCATTGAGGCGGATGTGCTCGCAACCCGCAACGTCGTAGGCCGCGTAAAAGCCGCTGCGAATGTCGCCTTCATTGGTCTTGCTGCCGGCATCGCCGCGGAAGCTCGGGTGGAAATGCGAGAAGTTGGGCAGATCAGGCACGTCGGTCATCAGGCTCTTGACCCGTGCCTCGAAGGTCTTCCTCGCATTGGCACCGCCCTGCGCCAACCCGCGATCGACCTCGCCCGCGATGTCGGCGAGGACGCGGATGAGATGCGCGACGTCGCTGCGGGTGTTGTTGATGTTGGACTGGACCAGGACCGAGTTGCGCGAGGTCTTGTTGACCTGGATGTTGTACTCATTGGCGAGGATACCCTTGAACTGGGTGCCGTCATAACCGGCCATGCCGCACACCAGCGTCATGCGGGTCGGATCGAGGCAGAACTCGTCCTCGTCCAGGCTCTTGAGGGTGTTGACCCAATTCACGCCCGCGGCGAGATAATCGGTAAAGCCGCTCTGGCGATACTGGGCAGGCACCATGGCGTCGGCGCCGAGGATGCGGAAATATTTCGAGATCAGCGGGTTGTTGTTGACCGCCTGGCGAATGGCAAGCGCGATCTCCATCGCATTGGCCACGAGGCCGTAACCTTCCAGCTCCATCTGCCGCCGCGATATATCGAGGCTGGCGATGAGTTGCTGGTTCGGGCTGGTGGAAGCGTGGGTGAACACGGCCTCCTTGAACTGCTGTTCGACCGTGTGGAATTCGACGTCCTTGACCGAGAGCATGGAGCCCTGGCGGATCGCCGACATCGACTTGTGGGTCGAGTTGGTCTGGTAGACCCGCAGCCGGATCTGCCTGGGATCGGGAATCAGCCGGGTCTTGAGCAGCATCTCGTCCGACGGGTTCTTGCCGAGTTCGGCCTGCTGCTTCTCATAGGTCGCGACCGACTTCGGGTCGTGCATCCACGCCTCGATCTCGTTCGCCGCCCCCATGGCGGTGCGGCGGCGCAGGAACGGCGAGAAGCGCGCGAAGCCGAACCAGGCCTCGTCCCAGAGGAAGATCAGGTCCGGCTTGATAGCGAGACATTCCTCCATCACCCGGCGGGTGTTGTAGATGTGGCCGTCGAAGGTGCAGTTGGTGAGGTCGATCATCTTGACGCGGTCGAGCCGGCCGTCGGCCCTGGCGCCGAGCAGCGCCTGCTTGATCGTCTTCAGCGGCACCGCGCCGTACATCGAGTATTCCGTCATCGGGAAGGCTTCGACGTAAAGCGGCTGCGCACCGGCCAGAACCATTCCATAGTGGTGCGACTTGTGGCAGTTGCGATCGACGATCGCGATGTCGCCCGGCGCGAGCAGCGCCTGCACCGCCATCTTGTTCGATGTCGAGGTGCCGTTGGTGACGAAGAAGACGCGGTCAGCGCCGAGCGCCCTCGCCGCTTTCTCCTGCGCCTTCTTGATGTTGCCGGTCGGCTCCAGCATGCTGTCGAGGCCGCCCGTGGTGGCGCTGCTCTCGGCCAGGAACAGGTTCGGCCCGTAGAATTCGCCCATGTCGCGGATCCAGTCGGACTTGAAGATCGACTTTCCGCGGGCGATCGGCAACGCATGGAACGTGCCGATCGGACGCTGCGCATATTTCTTCAGATTGTCGAAGAACGGGGTGTCGTAGCGATCCTGAATGCCTTCGAGGATGGACAGATGCAGCTCGAGGAGCTCCTCGACGGAGTAGAAGATGCGGCGAACGACGTTGGCTTCAGGGTTTCCAGCCAACTCCTCGACGTCGCGGTTCGAGATCATGTAGAGGTCGAGCTCGGGTCGGACGCGCTTGATGATTTGGGCGAGCCGGAGCGCGGAGGCGTCGGACTCGTCGTTGAGGCCGGCCGAAGCCGTGATCGAGCGCAGCACGGGTGCATTGTGGCGCGAGCGCAGCCCGAAGCCTTCGTTGATGATGACGGCCGCGATATTGGGATTGAGCATGGTCGCGCAGAATGCGTCTTCCAGGCTGCCGACGACGACGGGCTCATAGATGAAGCCATCGATTGGACGCCGCAACTTGCGCCATTCGGCGGCGAGCGCCGGCCACTGACTTGACGACACGCCGGTCACGATCAGGGTTTCGAAATAGGGCCGGCGTGCCGTATGCGCACCGAACGTCGGTGGCACCAGCTCGGGCGTGTCGCCATTACCATCATCCTTCGCGCTCCAGTCGCCGGCATGCTGCCGGAAAGACCGCGTCGCAAGTGCCTGGGTAATCCGCGTCGCAAGGGCCAGCGACGTTGCCCCATCGCCTGCTGAGGCCGCTTCCCGCAGTGCCGCCATCAGGTGCAGGCCAGGATAGCCGTAAAACTCCTCCGTCACCGCAAGATCGGCCAGTGCCGTATCGTAGACCGCGCGATTGCCGACCCGAGCCCACGCCTTCGCGGCCTCCACGAGGTCGCGCCAGTCATCCGCCCGCGCGCCGGGCCCGGAGAAGAACTGATCGATGCGCTTTTGCGCCGGCTTGGTGTCCTTGGACATGTGTCTCTCCCGATCCTCGGCGGTGCCTTGATGGTCACTCGATGGTCATTTGATGCCAATTGGGCGAAGATGAGCGTGATCGTGAGTTCGGCGCCGGTGGCTCCATTGATCCAAGTCAACGGTCGGGCGCATTCTGGCGAGACCGTCGGCCGCAGCGGTCATTCGCATTGCAACACGCCCGCTCAGGCCGTCCGCTGCGCCGTCACGGCCTGCTCGTCGCCGAGGACGCTGTCGAGCGATCGCAGCCACTGGCTGCTATCCGTCCTCTCCGCCAGCCCTTCCGCCCGCAAGAGGTCGCGGAGCTGCGCGTGTGCGCCGACGATGGAGAAAATGACCTTTCGCGCGGCGAGCTCGTCGTAGAGGTCGTGCAGCATGCCCGCGCCGGCGAGATCGATATAGGGCGAAGCCGAGAGGTCGCAGACCACCAGCCGGATCCCGGGCGCGCGCCGAAGCGCGATCAGGACGGTATCGAGGATCGTCTCGGCGTTGATGTAGAGCAGCGAGGCTTCGGGCCGGAACGCGATGACGCCGATCAGCGGCTCGACGTCTGCGTGCCTTGAACTGTCCGAATAACGGCCGCTGCCGGGCAAGCGGCCGAGGAACGCGACGTTTGGCCGCGAGGCCCGGGCCAGCAGCAAAAAGATCGAAGCGATCGACGCCAGCAGCACGCCTTGCAGGATTCCGAGCAATAGCACGGAGACCAGCGCAATCGTTGCGGCGTAGAAATCGATCCGGCTGACCTGCCACATCCGCACCAGCGCGCGGACGTCGACGAGCTTGTAGACGGCGGCAAAGACGATGGCTGCAAGCACGGCCTTGGGCAGGTTGGTCAAGAGTCCCGTGAAGAACAGAAGGCACAGCCCGAGCGTCACCGAGCAGATCACCAAAGCGAGCGGCGTCCGTGCGCCGGCGCTGTCATTGACGGCCGATTGCGACAGCCCGCCGGCAACCGGATAGCCATGGCCGAAGGCAACGACGAGGTTCGCTGCCCCCAGCCCCAGGAACTCCTGCCGGACATCGAGGGGATAGCCGTGCTTGGCGGCGAAGCTGCGGGCGGCCGAAACGCCCTCGATATAGGCCAGCAGGATACACCCTGCGGCGAGCGGGAAGAGGTCGTCGAAGTCCAGCAGGCCGATCGTCGGAATGCCGAGGGCCGGCAGACCTTCCGGTATCTTCCCGGTGACGGGCACGCCGTACGCCGGCAGGCCGAGCAGCGTCGCCGTCCCGATCGCGAGCGCGACGATGGTGATGCCGACCGGTTTGCCCGGCAGCAGCCGTTCGCCGAACAGGAGGAGCAGCAGCGCGACCGCGCCGACGGCGAGCACGAGCAGGTTGACGGCTCCGAGCTGGCCGGCGAGCTTGATGGCGCGGTCGAAGAAATTGTGGCCGCCGCCGGCAACGCCGAGCAGGCTCGGCAGCTGGCTCATGATGATGGTGAGCCCGGCGCCGGCCTTGAAGCCGACCAGGATGCTGTCGCTGACGAGGCGGACCAGCACGCTCAGCTTGAACAACCACGCGATGAAGCACAGCACCGCCACTGCAAAGGCCGCAAGGCTTGCGATCTGCGCATAGCGGATCGCATCGCCTCCGGCCAGCGCGCCGACGGTGCCCGCGATCATCAGGGAGATCGCCGAGGTCGGCCCGATCGCAAGCTGCCGGGACGAGCCGAGCAACGCATAGCCGATGCCGCCGAGCATATAGCCGTAAACGCCGATCTGAGGCGGCAGGCCGGCCAGCGCGGCATAGGCGAGCGAAACCGGGATGGCGTAAGCAGCCAGCGTGACGCCGGCGACGGCGTCGGAGGAAAACCACTCTCGCCGGTAGGCGCCAAGCCAGCCGGCCGGCGGGAACAACCGTATCCATCCAGGTTCGGACGGCGCGCTCATTGGACGGCCCTCTGATGCGAAGCTTCGCAGCGCAGCAAGACGACCAACAGCGCGACCACGGGAATGCCGAGCGCGAGATCCGGAATAGCCTTGGTGGCGAAGGCGCCCACCGCGGCGCCCAAGCCGAACACCGCACACAAGGCGAAGAAGATGCCCGAGCGGCGCAGCGTGCCGAGCGGCGCGCCTCCGGCGGCGGCCTCGAAGACCGTCTCGATCGCCTGGCGCATGTTGCCCGTGACCATCACCGTGCTGCAAACAACGCCTTCGACCCTGGTGAAGATCGCGGTCTGCATCGCGGCGACGAACGAGATGCCGAGCGTTCCAGCCAGATCCGGCAGCCTGTTGTGCAGGATGCTGATCGCGATCAGCAGCAATATCTCGAGCAGGGTGCTGATTGCGCTGGCCCGCCCGCCCGCTACGCGGCGCAGCCATGCGGCAATCACGATACCGGCCGCAAAGGCGAGAAGCGGCGGCACGAAGTGAAGCGCCTTCGTCCAGTCGCCAGCCGTCGCATAAACCCAGAGGAAGATCAGGTTGGCCGTCTGGGCATTCGCCATCACGCCGTGGATGATCCAGGTATAGGCGTCGATATAGCCGCCCGCGAACGCGAGCAGCAGAACGATCTCCACCGTTTCGTCGCGGCGGATCGCGCCGGCTGCGAGGTCGAGAGCGCTCATGTTGACGATGCCGACTGTCGCGAATTCCGCATCGTCCGATAGGCGGGGCCTTGCCGCTCGCAGGGCTTGATCTGGATCAAGCAACGCCCGCGATTTCCCGACTGAGATCACGGCAAAGCGCATGGGGAGATGCGACATGGATACCGTCAGGTGGATCATCTCCACCGCTCCCGAAATCTTTCTGCTGCTGGCCGTCGCCATCGGCACGATCCTGGGCCGAGTCCGGATCCGCGGCTTCGCCGTCGGGACCACGGCCTGCATCCTGATCGTTTCCGTGCTGCTCGGACAGCTCGGCAGTTTTGCGTTTCCGCCGCTGCTCCGCGTGATCCTGTTCAGCCTGTTCGTGTTCACGATCGGCTACCGGTCCGGGCCCGAGTTCTTCGCCTCCTTGAGCGTCCGCACGCTCGCGCAGGTCGCCATGGCGCTGGTGCTGGGCGGCACCGGTCTGGTCGTCGTCCTGTTGTTTGCCCACGGCTTCCGGCTCGATCCCGGCACCGCTTCGGGGATTGCGGCCGGAGCCTTGACGCAATCGTCGGTCATCGGCACCGCCTCGGGCGCACTGGCCCAGCTCGGCCTGTCCAAGGATGTGCTGAGCCAGCAGGAGGCGAACATCGCGGCGGGCTACGCCGTGACCTATGTGCTCGGCTATATCCTGACGCTGCTGTTCGTCCCCTTCGTCGCGCCGAAATTGATGCGGATCGACCTGAAGGCCGAGGCAAAGAAGCTCGAGGCGGAGCTTGCCGGCGGCGAACCGCCCAAAACCGAAAACCTCTCTTATCGCAAGTTCCAGGCCCGCGCCTATCGCGTGACCGCGGGCGCCGGGCGCACGGTCAAGTCGATCGAGGAGGAAATCGGAAGCCGCACGGTGGTCGAGCGCATCGTCCGCCAAGGCTCGGACATCGAGCCACATTTGGAGACCGAGCTCGAGGCCGGCGACGACATCGTCATCGCCGGCCGCACCGCGGTCATCGTCGCCGCCAAGCCGATCATCGGCACCGAGATCGACGCCGACGAAATCTTGAAGGCCGTCCCGGGCAACGTGCTGGAGGTGCTCGTGGACAATCGCCATCTCCACGGCCGCTCGATCCAGGAGATCGCAACGCGTGTCGGCACCGACGCCCGGGGCGTCTTTCTACGCGCCCTCACCCGCATGGGCCGCGAGGTTCCCTTGAGCGCGGACACACGGATCTATGTCGGCGATGTCATGACGCTGGTCGGCAGCACGCGCAACATCGAACGTGCGGCAAAGGCCATCGGCCAGATCCTGCGGTCGGGTGATCGCGCCGACATCGCCTTTCTTGCCGCCGGCATTGCGGCCGGCCTGCTCGCGGGGCTCGTCAGCTTCAGGATCGGCGGCGTCGCGCTCACGCTCGGCGGTGGCGGCGGCGCGCTGATCGCGGGCCTCGTCTGCGGCTGGCTGCGGTCGCGCAAGCCGACCATGGGCGCATTGCCGCCGGCGGCGCAACAGACCCTGAGCGATCTCGGACTCGGCGGCTTCATCGCGGCGATCGGGCTCGGCAACGGCGCCGCGGCCTGGGCCGCGATCCAGGCCCACGGGCTGTTTCTGGTCGGCATGGGTCTCGTCATCACGCTCGTGCCGCTGATCGTCGCGACGCTGTTTGCCTTCTATGTGCTGCGCATGAACCCGGTCGTGACCTGCGGCGCACTGGCCGGCGCCATGACCGTGGATGCCGCGGTGACCGGCGCGTGCGAGGTGGCCGAGAGCCAGACGCCGGTCCTTGGCGTCGCCGTGCCATATGCGGTCGGAAACGTGGTGCTCACGGTGCTCGGGCCGATCATCGTCGCGGCAACCTACAGCGGATGACGGAGACCCATGATGCGGCGACCGGCCAGATCGGTGCTGGGATGCTTCGCGGCCATCTTGTTCGCGTGGGCCGCCTTCGCCGCGACCGCGCGCGCGGAGGATGACCTCCGCATCCAGGAAGAGATCTGGGCGCTGCCACTAGCGCTTCCGATGTTCGCCTATCTGGTGCGTCCCGTCGGCGACGGCCCCTTCCCGCTCGTGATCATGAACCACGGCGTCTCGCTCAACCCGATCGACCGCAGCTTCTTTCCGCTGGTCGAATTCCGCGACGCCGCCCAATGGTTCGCAAGGCGCGGCTACCTCGTGGTGGCGCCGGTCGGCTCCGGCTATGGCGCAGCCGCCATCGACATTCCCGAGCGCGCGGTCTACGGACCGTTCTTCTCCAAGATCGGCAAGTGCAGCAATCCCAATTTCCACGACGCCGGGCTCGCGGTCGCCAAGGTCGACCTCGATATCATCGACTATCTGGCCGCCGAGAAGCGCATCATCCCCAAGGACGTGATCGTGATCGGGCAGTCCGCCGGTGGCTGGGCCTCGATCGCCTTGTCGAGCATGAACCCGCCGCAGGTGAAGGCCATCATCACCTTCGCTGCGGGCCGTGGTGGACGCGTCGGCGGCAAGCCGAACAACAACTGCGCCCCCGACAGACTGGTTGAGGCCACCGCGGATTTCGGCCGCACATCGCGTGTGCCGATGCTGTGGATCTATATCGAGAACGACACCTTCTTCGGGCCGGACCTGTCGAAGCGCATGCATACGGCCTTCACCGCCGCCGGCGGCCGGGCCGAGTATCACCTGATGCCGCCGTTCGGCAATGAGGGCCATTTCTTCATCGGCTCGAGGGATGCCATCCCGCTCTGGTCGCCACTGGTAACGACGTTCCTCGACGCGCTGAAATAGATGCCAGATCCGGAGGCCCAATCATGACCAATGCCCGTGACGGCCTTGCCAGTCTCCTGCTTATCGCCATCGCCGCCGCCACGGCGGCGCCCGGCCATGCCGCACCGAAGGGTGCCCAGGCCGAGAGGCCGGCCGAAGTCGCCACACGTGGTCAGCGTGAAGCAAAGGACATCAGCTACGGCGGTTGGCAGAAGCTCTGCTTCAAGGCAGGCGGCGCGCCCACACTGTGCCGGACCTCGATCACCGGCCAGTTCGCGACCGGACAGACGGCGGTGCGCGTCGATCTGATCGAACGCGAAGACGCCGCCGCGGCCCGGCTGCAACTGTTCGTGCCTGTCGGCATGTACCTGCAACAGTCGCCGAGGTTGAGCGTCGACCAGGGCGCGCCCTTCCGCCTGCCCTATACCTGGTGTCTCACCAATCTGTGCATCGCTGCCGATGTGGCGGCGCCGAAGATCATCAGGGAGATGGAGTCCGGCAAGACCCTGACGCTTGAACTGGTCGATTCGAACCTTCTCGCCATGACGACTTCAATTCCCCTGGCGCAGTTCGCCACCGTCCGCAAAGGGACGCCAGCCAGGACGCTGGAGCAGGATATCGACGAATGACGGGGCGAGTTGATCTCAGGAGATGCCGGCGCGTTCAATGGATCCGATCAGCGACTCCGCCGTGAAGGGCTTGGTCAGATAGGCGAGGCAGCCGGACCCAAGCGCCGCAGCGCGGTTCGCCGGGCTGTCGTTGCCGGTGATGTAGATCACCGGCGCGGTGACGCCCTGCTCGGTCAAGCTTCGCCGCACGTCGATGCCGGATTTTCCACCAAGATCGATGTCGAGGACGATGCAGATCGCGGTGTGGAATTTGTCGTGTTGGAGCAAGGCCCCCGCGGACTCGAATAGCGCGGCGTCGAAACCGTGGCCGCGCAGCAACCTGTTCAGGCTGGCCCGCATGGACGGATCGTCATCGACGACAAAAACGGACCGGCATAGCGGCAAGGCGATCTGCCTTTCCAGGAGATGAACGAACTGAGAGCGCTGCAACGGCGGTGGGATACTGCATCCGCCTGCACTGCGTTGCCGACCCGGCGCCCGTGCATCATTGCGCACGCCTCGCCGTGCACTGTCAACACGCCTTGATACTGTCCTTTGGGGCAATCACACCGTGGAAACCGGGCTTGCGGTGAAGAAGCAGCTAATCCTCGTTCGTACCGAGCATTCCGAGCCGTTCCGCGATCGAAACGAGTTCCGCAAGCGAATGTACCTGCATCTTCTCCATGACCTGATGGCGGTGTGCTTTCACGGTGCGTTCGGTCGTCCCGAGTTCATGCGCAATCTGCTTGTTGATCCGGCCGCGCACGATGAGATTGAACACCTGTCGCTCGCGATGCGTCAGCGTGGCCAGATGGGTACAAAACGTCTCCAGCTTGCTGCGCTGGACGCGCGCCGTCCGCTGACCTGCCAGAGCGCGCTCGATCGCATCGATCAACTGCTCGGAGGATATCGGCTTGGTCAGGAAGTCTTCCGCACCCGCCTTGATCGCCCGCACGGTGGTCGGCGTGTCTGCATGCCCGGTCAGGAAGATGATCGGCAGCGTCGAGCCGGACGCGATCAATCGCGCCTGCAAATCGGGGCCGCTCAATCCAGGTATGCGCACGTCGAGCAGAATGCATCCGGCCTGCTCGGGATCCAGCGCAGACTCCTCCAACTCCAGTGCCGACGCATAGGTCGCGACCTCATAGCCGGCGAGCTTCAGACGCCGTGCGATCGCGGTCCGAAAGGACTCGTCGTCATCAACCACGTGAACGAGACCCGACACCTTCAACCTCTCGGCCAGTTCCAGCGAGGACCATTGACGTCCTCTCGCTCGACAAAGTCGTCTTCAACAGCTTCAGAACCGAAATATCTGCTCCAATGAACCAAATCCTCGCAGCAATAGCGCTTTCTCATTCCGCGCACCAAGCGCCAGAGCTGTCCCTTGGTACAATGAACCTAGGGACAATGGATTGGAATACCGCCTTGGGCGTAAATCAACCCGGCGGGAGCGGAACAGCGCGGCGCATTCCCAGTAGCGAAAATACTTCGTCGGACGGACCAAATTCGGCGATGAGCTGAGGACCTGGCCCATGTTTGTTCGCATCACAACCGATTCCGCACTGCGTCCCAATTCCCTCCGTGACCTCGGCATGACCAGCGATTCAAATGCGCTCGTCAGTTTAAGCGAATTTTCGTACAGAAAAGGCACCGAGATTTACGGCGAGAAAGAGCCCGCCAAATATGTCTATCAGGTCAAGGCGGGCGCGGTGCGAAGCTACAAGCTGTTGTCGGATGGTCGCCGGCAGATCGGCGCATTCCACCTCATCGGCGACATCTTTGGGCTCGAGAACGGTGGGGAGCATCGATTCACGACGGAAGCGGTCGTCGACACCACGGTGCGCCTGATCAAGCGACAAAGTCTTGAATCAGTGGCCGAGAGCGATGCCATGGTGGCCAGAAACCTGCTCAGCATGACCACGAACAATCTCCAGCACGCGGAAGACCACATGCTGTTGCTCGGCCGCAAGACCTCGCTGGAGCGGGTCGCGGCGTTCCTGCTCGAGATGGACAAGCGGCTGACGGCGGCGGGCGTCATCGCGCTCCCGATGTCGCGACGCGATATTGCCGACTATCTCGGCTTGACGCTGGAGACCGTCTCGCGCGCTCTGTCGCGCCTGCACGAGCTCGGCATCCTCGGGTTCATCGGCAACACCCAACGGCAGATCGTGTTGCTCGACCGGAATCAGCTCGCCAGCCTCGATCTGCATCCTTGAACTGGCGGAACATCGGTCGCGGTTGCCGGAGATCCGGGGCGCCGTTCGCCGCGCCCTTCATGGCTGGCGTGAAACTGGGCCAGGCGCTTCAGTCAGTCCAAGATGCTCGAGCGTCTTGCGCAATACCTCGAAAAGAATGGCGGCGGACCAGCCGAACAACAGCACGCCATTCATGGCGGTGAACGGGCCGATCAGCCGCCATTCGCGCACCGGCGTGATGTCGCCATAACCGAGCGTGGTGTAGTTGACGAAAGCGAAGTAGAGCAGGTCAGTGTCGGCGGCGGCAGCCTGGACGATGCCGTAGGTCGCAGCCCACATCAGGATTTCCAGCATGTGCGCGACCTTCAGCACCACGGCGGTCGCGATCATGACGCCCATCAGGTGCAATTTCGGTCGCTCGGAGTGACGCAAACCCGCGCTGCGCGCGATCCCGACGGCGACGACCGTTACGAGAGCGTGGAGTCCGATATTGATCATGCTGACCAGCGTGCCGGCGAGGAACTGTAGCATCATGGCAACCCACCCGCCCTCAATTTGCCCCAGGACGTCTTACGTCCCCGCCAACCGATGCCAAAGGTCCGCCCGTCGACGCGCCGTCGCGTCTTCCCCTCGCCGGCTACGGCGAAGGCCTGGAAATTGACGTTAGCGAGCACGTGACACTCGCGCCGATCGGCCATGGCGGCGGTTGATCTAGGTCAATGCTGCTTCAACGCCGCCCGCGAGATCGCCGGTGCCGATCCGGCCGGCGAGAGTTGCGACAGGACGGGTGGGGTTGGTCAAGTCGGCGGAAAATTACCGGCGACTGAGCCTTACGGCTCTTTGATTGCGAGACGCGCGATGTTGAGCTGGTGAATCTGGCTGGTGCCCTCATAAAGGCGGAGAGCCGCATGTCTCTCTACCAACGCTCGATCAGCGCTATGCGGAGATGGTTGCCAAGGCCCGCCAGCATGGCTGGATCGACACCGAGCGACACGCGGTTCGGGCTCATATCGAACGAGCGCCCTAAACCATCATTATGACGTTAGCAAACGAGCCAGGCGTGATCTCAGTCGCGCTTGAGCCCGATCGACTTCACGATGGGAGCCAGTCGGGCCAGCTCGTCCTCGACCAGGCGCTGAAACTTGTCGGGACCTGAATCGACGTCCGGCTCCAGACCTTGCGAACGATAGTTTTCCTGCAACCGTGGATCTGCCATCGCAGTACGGGTCGCAGCAGCGATCCGCTCCACGATCACATCCGGGGTCGCTCTTGGAGCGAACAAGCCGAACCAGCCGGCATATCTGAGGCCCGGCATGCCGGATTCGATCACCGTCGGAATGTCCGGCGCGCCGCTCAGCCGCCGATCGCTCGTCACGGCGATCAGCCGCAGCTTGCCCGCATGGTGCAATTGCAGGATCTGGCTCGAGACCACGGCAACGACCGACGAGATCTGGCCACTGACGAGGTCGTTGGTGGCGGGGCCCATGCCTCGATAAGGAACGTGGACAAGGTCCGCTGCAACACCGGATTGCTGCCTGAACATCTCTCCGATGAGATGATTGCCGGTGCCCACCCCCGGAGTGCCATAGGACAGCCTGCCCGGATTGGCTTTCGCAAAAGCTGCCAGCTCTCGCAGGTCCTTCACAGGCAAGGAAGGATGAACCGCGAATGCCAGCGTGCTGGTGATCAGGCGATAGACGGCGCGGAAATCGCGAACCGTGTCGTAGGCAGGCTGCGCGGAGGACAACGGAATCATCACCTGGGTGCTGCCATTGCCGAGCAGAAGCGAATAGCCGTCGGGTGCGCTCTGCGCCACCGCGGCGGAGCCGATCGCACCGCCGGCGCCGCCGATATTCTCGACATAGATCGGCCCCAGCAGCGAGGTGATCCTGTCGGCCCAGGGACGGCCGATCTGATCACCGGCGGCACCAGCCGTATAGGGAATGACCAGCCTGATGGGACGGGAGGGATAGTCGTCGGCGGCTGCACAGCCGGGCCATGCGGCCAGCGCCATGATACGCGTCGCCGTATCGAGCAGTTCTCGGCGTGAAAGGAGGGACATCTTCTGCGTATTCAGGACCGTCGCGGTCATCTTACACGAATGAAGGTCCTTGAAAAATCCGCTCGGGGAGATCGCTGCCCTGCACTGTGCAGGCGACAAAGCGCCGCACCATCGCTATTCGCGTCCTCAGCAGCCGCGGCAGATCGATCCTTCGAGCATCTTCTCGAGTTGGGCGTCGTCCTTGTCGATTGTCGGGTCCGTGCCGAGCAACGGCCCCTTCGTCGCGCGATGACCGCTCTCGGACGATGGCAGCGCCGTGCCGAGCGAGTTCGTCCCCGGCACGGCGGCACTCGAGCCGAGCGCCCCGCCGTTCGTCATGGACATGTGCGAACCAATGCCGCCACGCGCGGACGCCGCGCCTGAGAGAGCAAGGCAGGCGACGATGCAGAGAAACGAAAGCTGTCTCATGGTCCACACTCCACATGTTGCATGACTTGTCATCTAGAACTGGACGCCGCGCGCAAACTGACCATGCACGATCGCGCGATCAATTATGACATCGGTGACAGACCTCCGTTTCGACGGCGCACTAGCAATCATCGACGGCGCGGCCATCGCTGGCATTCGATCATCGTCTCGCAAGAGTGATGCATGTCCAGCGAGCTTTGCTGACCGCGCTGCTTATATGGCTTGGTATAGAACACACTTCCGGAAACGCCACCAGCCGAGCAGCGATCATCGCCAAGCGACTCTCCGCGCACACCAAGAAATGGAGAAGCGCTATGAGTGCATTCAAGATCCTGATTGCCGCGACACTGATTTCAACAGCGACGGCATCGTCGGCGTCCGCGGCCTGGTCCTTCGCCGACCAGGAGCCCGCTGCCTTTGCCTCGATGTATCCCGATCGCGACGTGCTGAATGGCGGCGCGTTGACGCCGGCGGGACGCATGGGGCTCGAACGTCCCGGCGGCGCCGCCCCCGTGTTCGGCGCGGTTCACGTTCATGACCACCACTGGCGCCAATGAGACAAGAACGATGTCTCGGGCGCGACCGATCGGAAGCGACAGTCCTTTGCTGAAATCCCCGGCATCCATGCGTGACCATGACTTCATGCAAAGACGAAAATGATCGTTCGATTGATACTGCCCATCCGACGTTCGCATCCACATGTCTGGCCGGCGAGCCGAGGCGTTCCCGGCGTCGCTTTGTCAAGGAGACCTGCAAGACTACGCTGAAACTCTTTTCCGCCGGCTTGATCGCCGCAGCCATGGTTGCCTCCCCCGCGATGGCTCGCGAAGGCAATACGAACGCGCGGCGGACGAATGTCGACGCCTACGCCTCGACGCAACGTATTCCGGTCACTGCCAAGCGCGGCTGCGTGAGGGCTCCGGACGTCGACGCCTACGCATCCGCGCCATGGCGCCGTCCGCCCTGCGAGCCGACATCCGGCTACTGATTGCGCGCGCTGGACGACGCCCCCTCGGCACAAGGCAACTGCCGGCGCTGAGATAAAAGGATCGTCACGCGGTCAGGAGGCTTGTCTGCCTCACGGATGGAAGGAAGAATGGCAACTTTCCCTGATGCTGCCATTCTTCCTTCCGGGAACGACACATATCAAATCGTTCGCTACGTCGCTGCCGCCGCCCAGCGAAGTGCCGGCCTCAAGGAAGAAGACTGCCGCGACCCAGCAGTTCGACGCGGCACGGCTTCCGTCAGCATCCCGTCGGCGGGATCGGCGACACTCCCGGCGTTGGCGCGGCACCCGACGCATTGGCCGGTAACACTGTCGCAGGCGACGCCAGGTTCATCGAAACCCCTTCCATGCAGGCGGAGCTGTTCGGACTAGGCACGACGGCATTTGGATCAATGCCAGTGCCGCCGGCCCCGCTGGTGTCCTCCAGGATCGTCCCAGGCACCGGATTGGCCGGCACTTGCGGGATCGAGAGCGGCAGAGACGCAGCACTCGTCGTCTGCCCTCCAGGCGTTGAACTGCAGGTGACTGTCGTTCCCGCTCCCGCGGGCGCAGCCGCAGGAATTGTCCCCGTGGAGCTGCTGATCTGCCCCATGACCGGAAGTACTGGAGCCACACTGCCCGGCATCGGCAGGCCCGTGCTCGACACGACCGGTATCGCCGGCGCCAATGCCGGAGAATTCGACGGCGGCGCGCAGACAACAACCGTACCCGGCGTCGTCGGATTAGAGGCGAGCGGAACCGGCGCCAGCGTCGTATCGGGTGCGCCGGGCTCGGTCGTTGCGGAAAACGGGCCAGGGCTGTTGAGCGGCGAGATGACGACAGCCCCCGGCACGGTTGGAAGACTCATTGCCGTGCTCCCGGTCGTTGCCACCTGGGCGTCGCTGGGACAACAGCCCAGCTGCAGGACAATCAGCGCGGCGGGTACGATCCGGATCATGCCCGTGCCCCTAGCTTGCGTCCTGCTTGCGAATGGCGACCTTGCTGCCCTCCGCCAGATTGATCGCCGGATTGAGCACGACCTGCTCGCCAGGCTGCACGCCGTCGCGGACTTCGACCGACGTACCGAAATCCCGCGCGATCGACACCTTCTGCAGATGAACGGTGCCATTCCGCACCACCACGACGTGAAGCCCGTTTTGATCGAAGACCAGCGCATCGGACGATACCGTCATCGATGGGGTCTTGCGCGGGATCGACAGCTCGACCGTGCAATAGATGCCGGGACTTAAGGCTCCATCCGGATTCGGGACGTCGATCTCGGTCAGCAGCGTTCGGCTTCCCGGCTGCAACGCGGTTGCGATGCGCGTAACTTTGCCCGGAAACGTCCGGTCCGGAATCTCGGGGACGCGGATCTCGGCATCAACGCCCGGCGCGACTCCGAAGGCTTCGTCCTGTGGAACGAACACCTGCGTTCGGATCACGTTGGCATGCATCAGCGTGAACATGAAGGTCGATCCGGCCTGTACCAGGCTGCCATTGTCCACATTACGTTGCGTGATCACGCCGTCGAACGGCGCCACCACGCGCTGGTACGCCTTCTCCTGCTGAAGAACGCGAATCTGCGCTTCCTGCGCCGTGATATTCGATTGGGCCACATTCACGGCCGCCTGCTGGGCACGCAGTGTGAGACGGTCGTTGTCACCCTGCTGTGCCGTCAGCCAGCCCTGCTTGACCAGATTGCCATCCCGCGCATTGGTGACGTCGGCAAGCTCCCGGCTCGCCTGCGCCTGCTGCAGCGAGGCCTGGTTCTGCGCCAGCGTCGCCTGGGCCTGCGCGATCTGCTGGTCGAGCTCCGGCGCGGTGATCTCCACGAGAAGGTCGCCCTTCCTCACTCGATCGCCGATATCCACGTAACGCTTCTCGATATAGCCGCTGGCCCGCGCGAAAATGTTTGCCGCCTCGAATGCCGTCGTCGCCGCAGGCAAGGTGACCTTCATGATGTCGCCGCTGGGGCGAACCGTGGCCACCCGAACCTCCGGAACGGCGGTCCTGCTCTTCTCTGTCACTGCAGCGACGTCGCGCGCGGCCTGATAGTGCCGCCAGCCGCCGATACCAAGACCGCCTGCGAGCAGCAGGAGCACACCACCTCCGAGCAACACGCCGCCGTAGCGGCGCTGCGGCCGCCCGCCCCTCCCGGGCAATTCCACGATCCGGCAGCTCTCTGCATCAGATCGGTCCCTTGCGTCGTCATCATTAGTCCGCGCGCCAACATCGCTCATTTCGGTATCTCCTCGAATACGCCGTGATGAGGCCTGCCATCGTTGCGCTTGCGCAGCATGGCGAAGAGATAGGGCACGATCAGCAATGTCGTCGGCGTTGCAAACAGCAGCCCACCAATAACGGCACGCGCGAGCGCCGCGTTCTGCTCCTCGCCCGGGCCTCCGATCGCCATCGGGATCATGCCCACGATCATCGCGGCGGCCGTCATCAGGACCGGACGGATTCGCGTGCGACCCGCGCTCAACGCAGCCTGGAGGGCCGATTGCCCCTTCAGCTGCTCGTCACGCGCGAAGGTCACGAGCAGGATCGAATTGGCGGACGCGACGCCGATCGCCATGATCGCGCCCATCAGCGAAGGCACGTTCAATGTCGTTCCCGTGATGAACAACATCGTCACGATACCGCAGAAGGTTGCCGGCAGCGCCAGGATGACGACGAAGGGATCGCCGAAGTTCTGGTAGTTCACGACCATCAACAAATAGACCAGGATGGCAGCAAACAGCAGCCCGATCCCGAGATCGCGAAACGACTGATGCATGCTCTGGATCTGGCCCAGGACCTGGATCGAATTGCCGGGCTGGAGCTGCTTCTGCAGCGTCGCGGTCACCCTGTCGATATCGGCTGCGACGCTGCCGAGATCGCGGCCCTGGACGCTCGCATAGACGTCGAACACCGGCTGGACATTGGCCTGGTTCAAATTGGTGGGCACGGTGCCCCGCTTGAACGTTGCGACGTTGCTGAGCAGGCCCGGGACTGTCTGCCCGCTTGCAGCAAGCGAGGCCGAAACCGGTGTGTTACCCAAAGCGTTGAGCGAATTGGCCCTGTATTCGGGGGTCTGCACAGCCAGATAGTACGGGATGCCTGACGTCGGATCGGTCCAGAAATTGGGCGAGACCTGGGCGGACGAGCTGAGGCTGACATTGATGTTTGTCGCAACCGTGCTGGCATTGAGCCCGAGCTGCGCAGCGCGGGTGCGGTCTATGTCAGCGTAGAATGCGGGAGCGTCGACCTCCTGCTGAAGATGCGCATCGACGATCCCGGGAACTGCCGCCAGGCTCTTCTGCGCCTGCTTTGCGACCGCCAGATTGTTGGCGCCGTAGCCGGCCGTCCGGACGTCGATCTGCGCCGGCAGGCCGAAGTTCAGGATCTGCGTGACGATGTCGGCCGCCTGAAAATAGAACAGATCCTCGGGAAATGCGGATGGCAGCACCTGGCGCAACTTCTTGACATAATCCGCGGTCGGCCTGTGTCCGTCCTTGAGCGACACGAGGATGGTGCCGTCGTTCACCCCTATCGTCGAACCGTCGGTGAATGCCAGATTATAGGGGCGCGCCGGCAGTCCGATATTGTCGACGATCAGTGCCCGGTCCTTGTCCGGAATGACTTCGCGGATCTTGTCCTCGACCGCCTGGAAGATCGCCTCCGTGTGCTCAATGCGGGTGCCGGCGGGTGCGCGAACATGGAGCTGGATCTGACCACCGTCGATCAAGGGGTAGAAGTCCCTGCCGACGTAGATGAACATGACGCCCCCGAGAGCCAGCATCAGCGCGGCCACCACCGGGACGATGCTCCGGCGCCGAAGTAAAACCATCAGGAGATCGGAATAGCCGTCGCGCAGCCGCTCAAATCCACGCTCGAACATGGTGGAGGCCCTCGCGAAAATCCCGGACGGACTCTCGTCCTTGGAATGGCGCCGCTCGCCCTTCAGCAGCAGACCGATCGTGATCGGTGTAAGCGTCCGCGACAGCCCGTATGACGCCAGCATCGCGAACACCACCGCCAGACCGAGCGGAGTGAAGAGGTACTTGGCCGGTCCCTGCAGGAACACCACCGAAGTGAACACGCAACTGATCGCGAGCGTAGAGACGAGCGTCGGCACCGCGATTTCGGCTGCGCCATGCAGCGTTGCGTCCGACAGCGGCATCCCCTCCTCCGTCCAGAGCCGATGCGTGTTCTCGATCGTCACCGTCGAATCGTCGACCAGTATGCCGACCGCAAGCGCGAGTCCCCCCAGCGTCATCGTGTTGAGGGTCTCTCCCAGAAAATGCAGAACAACGAGCGAGGACAGCATCGCGAGCGGGATCGAGATCAGGACGACGAGCGTCGACCGCCACGATCCGAGAAACACCAGGATCATCAGCGCCGTGAGGCCCGCCGCGATCGCGCCTTCCCGCAGCACGCCGTCGACCGAATGGGTGACGAAGACAGATTGATCGAACAGCTCGTTGATCTTCAGCCCGGCAGGTGCCGAGGCCCGAATCGACTTCAAGGCGTGCTTGACACCGTTGACGACCGCAAGTGTCGAAGCGTTGCCGTTCTTGATCACGCTGAGCAGGACCGAACGATGGCCGTCCTCGCGCACGATGTTCTGCTGCACCTGTGATCCATCGCGGACCTGGGCAACATCTTTCAGCAGGATCGTGGCGCCATTCGCGAACTTGACCGGGATCATATTGAGATCCTTGATCGAGGCCGGTGTCGCATTGGTCCGGACGGTGTACTGGGTGTCGCCGATCTTCGCCGTGCCTGTCGGCAGCGTCAGGTTCTGGGTATTCACTGCATTGACGATGTCGAGCGGCGTCAGTCCGCGCGACAGCAGCTTGCTCGGATCGATGTCGACCATGATCTGACGATACTTGCCGCCCGCAGGCGTTGGCAGCGTCACCCCGGGGACAGGAGCCAGCTGCTGCCGGATCCGGTAGATGCCGAAATCGTATAATTGCTGTTCGTTCAGCTTGTCGGACTCGAGGCTGAGCTGCAGCACCGGCACGCTCGAGGCATTGAACTGCACGATGACCGGCGGCTGAATACCCGGCGGCATCAAGGCGCGGATGGCGTTCGTCGCCGAGACGATCTGCGAGATCGCGAGATCGAGGTTGACGTCCGGCTGGAAGTAGATCTTCTGAACCGACAAGCCGTTGAGCGTCTGCGCCTCGATGTTCTTGATGCCGCTGACATTGGCGCTGATCGAATACTGGCTGTACGTGCTGACACGCTGCTCCATCTCCGGAGTGGAGAGGCCGGTGTAACTCCAGATGACGGTGACGACGGGAATGCGGATCTCGGGAAAGACGTCCGTCGGCATCGACCAAATCGCGATGCCGCCGAGAAACAGGATCAGCGCCGCAAGCACGTAGAACGTATGCGGAAACCGCAGCGCGAATCGAACAATTCCCATGATGACTTCCGCCTGAAGACGATTGCGCCTAACTTCGAACAGATGATGACGAGCCGGCATCCGTTCAAATGAAAACTAATTCAGGACGTCTTGCCGGAACGACTGCGCTCGGCCGCGTCCATCACCGGTTCTCGATCGCTCAGAGAGACGTGAGTTCTTCCGGTGCGGATTCCGTAACGCCACGAGAATAATCACGCGGCGCGGGAGATACGCGTCCGCGCGATTCGAAAGCGCACGCCGCATTCTGCGCCGCCAGTACCGCGGCCCGTCTGACCCTTGCGAATGCGCAGATCTCGATCTGCCGGACCCGCTCGCTCGAGATGGAGAGTTCACGACCAAGCTGTTCGAGTGTGCGGGGGTGCTCAGCCAGCCGCCTCGCCTCCAATACGCGCCGCTCGCGCTCCGTAAGGACATCGAGTGCCAGGCGCAACGCGCTGGTGCGACGCTCTGTCTGTTCCTGCTCGGCGATGACCGTCTCGGCGTCGATTGCATCGTCAACCAGCAAGCTCTGCCACTCGGCTCCCTCCTCGTCGCATCCAACGCGCGCATTCAGCGAGAGGTCGCCGTTCAAGCGGGAGTCCATCTCGATCACGTCGCGCGTCGCAACGTCGAGCCTCCCGGCAATCATCCTGGCAGCCTCCAGCGTGAGGCCCGCCATCTCACCGCCTGTCGCTCTCCTCATCTCGCTGCGGAGCCTGAAGAACAGCTTCCTCTGGGCCGTCGTCGTACCGATGCGGACCAGTGACCAGGACCGCAGGATGTACTCGTGAATGGTTGCTTTGACCCACCACACTGCATAGCTGGAAAACCGCGCGCCGCGGTCGGCCTCGAAACGGGATGCCGCGATCACCAGCCCGAGATTTGCTTCAGCAATGAGATCAGCCAGCGGAAGGCCATATCCCCTGTAACCTCGCGCCAACCTGGCTGCGAGGCGGAGGTGACTGGTGACGAGCACGTTGGCGGCGTCAGGATCCCGCGTTTCCTGCCAATGACGTGCCAGCCGCTGCTCCTGATCAGGCTGCAGCAGATCGTATCGCCTGATGGCTGCTGCGTAGGCATTGACCGCGCTTGCCGACGCAGTTCGGCCGAACGTCGAGGTCTTGTTTCTCACGATCACGTGACGAGTTTGCATCCGCTGCTCCCGCGCTCGAACTTGGCGAGTAAGCGTAAGAGGCCTTCGCGCGGAGCTGCCACTAAATTGGACTTGAGAATCCTGAATTCGTTTTCAGGCATCTCGACTTTCCCCGTTCGCGAGCCACGCATCACCGCCGACGTCACGTCCGGTCAAGCCTCGCGTGACGCGCGATCTCGAGGTGCTGGGGCGCGGTCCCTTTGCTCCTGTCGAGACAAGGATCTCGACCCTCCCTCCGGGGGGCGGGTAAATGATCAGCCTGAAACCGTGAAGCTTGACGATGGCAGCCACCAGGCTCAGTCCCAGTCCTACTCCGGGCGTGTGGCGCATCTTGTCGGAACGATAGAAGCGCCGCAGCACGGCCTCACGTTCCTGCTCGTTGATGCCAAGCCCGGTATCGCTCACGCGCACGAACGCGGTCTTGTCGGTCGACACCAGCTCGAGCCTGACCATTCCGCCCGCGGGCGTGAACTTGACGGCATTGTCCACGAGATTGGCGACCGTCTCGAATAGCAGGTCGCGATCGCCCCATACCTGCACCTTGCGATCGATGGCGACGCCAAGCGCGACGTTCTTGTCTTCGGCAATGGGCTCGTAGACGTCGCAGACCTCGCGCAGGATCTCGTCGAGCGCGACATCGCCGAAACCGGCCATCCGGCGGTTGTTCTCGATCTCAGCCAAACGCAGCAACGCGGTGACGATTGCGAGCGACTGATCGATCCCGGCGACCGCCTTGTCGACGACCTCATGGAGTTGCTCCAGCGTGGCCGCGTGCGTGCGGCCTCTCTCCAGCGCCAGCCGGGCACGGGTGAGCGGTGTCCTGAGATCATGAGCAATGTCGTTACCGACGCCAGTCAGGGCGTTGATCATCGTCTCCATTTCGTCGAGCATCCCATTGACGATGCCGGCCAGCCGCGCGAACGGATCATCCACATTGTCCTGTGGTAAACGCTCGCGCAGATCACCGGCCACGATCCGTCGGACCCGCTGGTTCACTTCCTCCACGCGCCTCTGGGCACGGATGCTCAAGCACGCTCCGGCCAGCAGGCAGAGGCAAAATGCCGGCAGCAGGCCGAGCGCGAGAGCCTGCCCCACGACACTCGATATCTCGCGCGTCTCATCGACATTTCTCCCCATGACCAGGATGGCTCCGCCCTCCAGGCGCCTGGCCGCCGCCCTGACAACCGGATCGTGGTCAGTCGATTGCGTGATGCGATCGAGCCGCACCCCCTGCACCACCCCGTCGAGCTCGAGCTCCTGCGGCACGCGCTGGATGTTGCCGGCAAGCCGGGCTCCGGCGACGTCGAACAGTCCCGCGTACTGCACGCCCCTGGAGTCCTGTTCGAGGTGATCGGTGATCGCGTTGACACGGCGGGCCGAAGGCAGCCTGGCCAGGAAGTCGATCTGCGTCGTGATCATCCGATCCGACCGGACGATCAGATAGTCATCGATCTTCCAATAGATGAACGCGAACAGCCCGACCACGAACAGCGCAAAGGCCGCCGCCACCGCCAAGGCCCAGAGAAACGTGTTCGAACGAATAAAGTGGAACTGGCGCATCGGTTCGACGCTCGATAGTCGTGCATGCTGCGCGATTTCGGGAGTGACCGCCGCAGCTATTGGCGCACGCGCAGCAGGAATCCCGATCCTCGAACGTTATGGATGAGTTGCATCTCCCCGGGGCCGTCGACCTTGTGACGGAGCCGGCCCATATGCACGTCGATCAGGTTCGTGGTTGCAGGAACGAATTTATAGTTCCAAACCTCCTCGAGCAGCATCGCACGCGTCAACAGCTGGTCGCTGCGACGCATCATGTATTCGAGCAGGCGGAACTCGCGCGGCAGCAGATCGATCTCACGCTCGCCGCGCCGCGCGGTCCGGTCGATCAGGTCGAGCTCCAGCGGCCCGGCGCGCAGTGTGGTTTCTCGACTGTCGGTCGGACGGCGCAGCAATGCCTCTACGCGAGCGACGAGCTCGATGAGCGCGAACGGCTTGGTGAGATAGTCGTCTCCTCCCATGCGCAAGCCGCGCACCCGGTCATCGACCGCGCCGAGAGCGCTCAGCACCAGGACGGGCGTTCCGACCTCGTCCTTGCGCAACGCCTCGATGACGGTCAGCCCATCCATTCCGGGCAGCATGCGATCGACGATCAAGGCATCTGGACATGACGAGCGCGCCCGATCGAGACCATCGATGCCATCGGGCGACCACTGAACCTCGAAGCCACGATCCGCAAGCTCGGCGATGACCGACTCGGCGGTCTCGGCGTCGTCCTCGATCAGAAGAATCCGCGTCATTGTCCCGGTCCCACCTCCTGGGAGGCGCTTCGGCCTGCGGCGACGAAGCATGGGTTCGGCGGCTCTTGTCGTCATATTCCACGCCCATTGCGCCCGAAGGCGCCGTGCTGAGCCTGCATGCGATGAACCGCTCGCCCTGCGGGGACATAGTCCGGCTCAGGATGGAACACCACTAAATTGCAATTCAGGAAGCCTGGGAGGCCGGCCAGCGACGATGCGCGAGCAGAAAGGTGTGCTGTGGTCGTGGTCATCTCCCATCTCCGTCCGGGACTCGCGATGCACCATAGATATGTTCTCGATGGGTCCGTCGTTACGCGCAAGGATGGGATTCTGCGGCGAACATTGCGGATTCGCACGATCGTCGCCGCCATGCGAATAGCGATCACGGGCCGTTGAACTCCGGTGAGCAATTCGTGCATTTTGTTGGGTCGCGATCGTCCGCACCTCCTTGGGGAGCCGGCTTGGTCTGCCTGCTGTCATCAAAGGAGAAGCCACAATGTCTACCCTCAAGCTCTTGTCGACCGGATTGATCGCAGTCGCCATGCTGGGAGGACCTGTCATGGCACGCGAACGGCATGCCGTCGTGCGGCCGTCCTCCATGGAAGCCAATCCGGCCGCATCGAACGCATCCCTCTATCGGGATGGTCGCGCCTGCGTTCCGGCGCCGCGTGTTGGCGCATTTGCGACGGCGCCGTGGACCGGCGACAACGTCCCGTGTGAGCCGGGCACCGGAAGCTTCTGATCGCTACGGCTTTTGCGGCCGACCGGGCACCTCGGTCGGCCGACCGCATCACCTTGCCGATCGGCCCTCGCCTTCCTGAAACCGAATTTAGTGGGATTGACGAGCGCGGTTCCTATCTTCCTTTCATCACGAAGCTTGGCGACACCACGACGCTGAAGCGAACTGCAGGGATCGCCGGGCACCTTGATAGAAAAGGAGTGCTCCCATGAAACGAGTATTGATGATTTTGGCCACAGCGGCACTTGCCTCGACGTTGACCGTCGGGGCGGCCGAGGCACGCGGCGGCGGTGGCGGAGGCGGCCACGGTGGTTTTGGCGGCGGCGGCTTTGGCGGCGGACATATGGGCTTTGGCGGGGGAGCGCATTTCGGCGGCATGGCCCATGCCGGCGGGTTCGGCGGAGGATTCCACCCCGGCGGGACCGCGGCATTCGGTGGCGGACAGCGCTTTGACGGAGGCCATCTCGGTCTCGGCGATCACATCGCCTCCCGCGGCACAGGCCTCAGTCACCAAGCACTGCATCAGTATGGTCGCTATCGGTCCGCGTATGGATTCTACGGCGCCTATCCCGACTGCTACGACTGGTACGACCTGCATCCCAACGCGCCGTTGCCGCTGAGCTGCGGCTGATTTGCGAGCGCAGGCCCCTGCCTTCGGCCCGGATCTGGCCTGAGCCGATCCGGGCCGAGGGCCTCCTGACATTCCTTGCGACGACCGCCGCGATCAACGCGGCGGAGACACCTCAGAACTGCACACCGCGCGTCAGGGCACCGTCGACGACGAGGTTCGTTCCCGTGATGAAGCTCGCGGCACGACTTGCGAGGAATACGACCGCGTTGGCCATCTCCTGCGGGGTCCCCATCCGGCCCGTGGGATTGAGCGCAAGCGCCGTCTTGTAGAGCTCGGGATTGTTGTCCTTGATCGTGTTCCAGACCCCGCCTTCGAAATAGGTGTTGCCCGGCGAGACCGTGTTGGCGCGAATGCCCTTGTGTGCAAGCTGATTGGCGAGACCTTGCGTGTAGTGGATGATGGCGGCCTTGAAGGTGCCGTAGGGGCCGGCCGCGAAATCGACCTCGCGCCCGGAAACGCTCGATATGGCGACGATCGCACCGGCGTCGCTCTTCTCGAGATAGGGCATGGCCGCATTCACCAGCCGGACCGTGCCCATCATGTCGGTCGAAAATTCCCTCGCCCAGCTTTCATCGTCCTGCCCGATAGCCAGCGCACTCACATTCGCCACGACGACGTCGATCCCGTCCAGTTTGGTCGCCATGTCGACCACCCAGGCCCTGAGCGCCGCACCATCGGCAACGTCGACCGAGGCACCAAAGGCGGCCACGCCTTTGCTCTTGAGCGCTGCAACAGTGCTGTCGACATCCGCCTGATTGCGCGCACAAATGCCGACATTCGCGCCCTCCGCCGCAAAGGTCTCGGCGATCGCGCGACCGATCCCCTTGGTGCTGCCGGTGACGAGAACCTTGGCGCCCGAAAGTCCTAGATCCATGATCGGTTCCTTTTCTTTTCCTGCAGTCTCGCACGTTCAATGGTTATTCGCCACCGCCCTGACCAATCCCCGATAGCTGTGCGGCATCCGCATCGAAACGAGATCCTTTCGGCGCACGACGTTGGTCGGATAAACGCTGTCGAGATTGGTGGTGTCGACCAGAGCCGTGGCAAGGCCCGTATCGTCAGCTGCAATCGCCTCGCGGCGCGGAAACTCGAAGGTATCGGGGCCGAAGACGCCGCTGAGGCCGGGATAGCCGTGTTCGGGATCGAACACATTGGCAAACGCCAGAAACACATTGTTCTCGCCGGCGCGGACGCGGAAGTGATGCCAATGATGCGGATCGGCGCCGGTCGGAATCGGCGCCGACTGCTGGACCGCCGTCCCCGCATGTGGCGATCCAAAGGGGCCCTTGACTGCTGCGCAGCACGCGATGACGTCGCAACCGCGAAGCGCGAGCACCCTCCCCGCTTCCGGAAATGCCGCATCGTGGCCGATCAGCAGGCCGATGCGCCCGACAGGCGTGTCGACGACAGCCCAGTCATCGCCAGCCGTGGCCCAGCTCCGCTCCTCTTCCGTCAAATGCGTCTTGCGATAACGCGTGATCCTTCCATCCGGCGTGAACAGGCAGGCGCTGTTGTAAACGGCATCGCCCGAGCGTTCGGCTATTCCACAAACGATGTAGATCTCGAGCTGCGCAGCGAGCGCGTGCAGACTGTCCGTGGCAGGTCCCGGTATCGGCTGGGCCGATTTCGCCGAACCTGCCAGGCCGGTGACCGCGAGTTCCGGGAATACCACGAGATTGGCACCGTCGGCCTTGGCCCGGCGGGCAAGATTCGCGATCGCCTCGAGATTTCCTGAAATGCTGTCACCAGGTGCGAATTGGGCCACGCTGACGCGCGAGCGCATTCCGTCAGGCCAGGGCTCGTGACCATAGAGCCCGAAGAACGCGCGCGGATTCCAGCTAAAGGTATCGGTCAGCAACTCCGGATACAGCTCGGGCCGACGCTGAACGAAGACCGGCTCACCGAGCACGCGGCGCGCACGAGCCATGTCGAGATCGATCTCGGCCAGAGCGAACCCGTCGCCCTTGTCGAGGACCGTGACCACCTCGCCATCCGGCGCGATCACGCAGCTCCCACCGCTGAACTGGACGGTGCGCTCCAGCCCCCAGCGGTTGCTCTCGATCACGTAACAACCGTTCTCGAAGGCCCGGCTGATCCAGTAAGGCGCCGGCGTCCGCTCCGCGAGCCAGTTGGAGATATGGCAGATGACATCCGCGCCCCCCAGCGCCATCAGTCGCGCGGTTTCCACGAAATGGATGTCCATGCAAATGAGGAGTGCAATCCGTCCGATCGGCGTATCGAAGACCTGGTTGTGCAGGTCGCCAGCCGCCGCCCATTTTGGCTCCGAGATATAGGGATGGGTCTTGCGATGGCGGCCGACGATGCCATCGGGCCCGATCAAGACGGCCGAGTTGAAGTAGATGTCGTCCTCGTCGACTTCGGGCATGCCGACCACGAGGTAGCAGTCGTACTTGCGTGCCAGCGCCGCGAAGCGGTCGGTGGTCGGCCCCGGAACCTTCTCGACAAAGGGCCGAACCTCGGCCCGGTTGAACCAGCAATAGCCCGTGGTTCCCATTTCCGGCGTGACGATGAGCTTCGCGCCGGCCGCCGCTGCCTGTTCGCAGAGTTCGAGCAGGCGCGCGATGTTGCGCTCCTTCTCGAACATGGTCGGCTCGAACTGGACAGTGGCGACCTTGTGCACGGACGGCATGATCGACATCCCCCCGTTAGCGCAAATAGGATTTCTTGATGGAGGCGCCGAGCGTGTATTTCGGATCGACCATGTTGCCGAGACGCACCCGTCCGGCCTGGGTCAACAGCATGTAGGCGTCGATCTCCTCGAAACCGTAGTCCGCCGCCATCCAGCGGCACAGCTCGCGATAGGCAATGCGCGCGGCATCCTCCATCGGCCGGGCCGAGCCGATGGTCATGATGAAATCCTTGGTCTCGAGCCGTGGCCAGGCGATCGTCCAGCCTTTGATGAGATCGACCTGGACCGTGGTCACGGTCGGATGCTCGATCGCGACGCCGCAGAGTTCGCCGTCCCCCTGCGCGGCATGGCAGTCGCCGAGATAGAGCAGCGCGCCCTTGGTGTTGACCGGCAGATAGACGATGGCGCCGACGCCGACGTCCGGCAGGTCCATGTTGCCTCCGTAATAATCGGGGACGAGCGAGGAGATCGCCTCGATCTCCGGCGACGTTCCGATCGTGCCGATGAAAGGCTCATAGGGCAACGTGATCTTGTCGTTCCATTTGGTGCCGGTCTTGGCGTCGATCTCCAGCTTCTTGACCCGTTCTGGCAGCGCCGGGTTGAGCAGCGCGGTCTGCCCCGTGCTGACGAGGCCGCCGAAGTCCGGCATGACCACGGTGGTGCCGCACGGCTGCGGCCCGCGCGGCACGATGCTCTCGATATAGACCGCGAGCGTGTCGCCCTTCTCGGCGCCGTTGACGTGGATCGGTCCATTCTGCGGATTGAGGAACGGAAAATTGAGAATCTTCGACGGGCTGTCGGTTTCGTGCTTGATGGCGCCCTCGAAGGCGTCGTGGGTCTCGGCGGAGACGACCGCTCCAGGATCCACGGTCAGCACCGGATTCACGTAGGGGCCGTAGACATAGTGATACTTGCCCTGCTCGCTTTCGGTGATCGTATACGAGGTGCCGCGCTCTCCCTTGGCCACGCCCTTGCGAGCCATGATCGAATCTTTGTGCCAGGACATTTTCTTTTCTCCTTCTGTCGTAGGGCAGCGTTCAAACGGCGAGATGGCGCCGCATCTCCGCTTCGTCGTCGAGCGCTGCGCGATCGAGATTTGCGACGATGCGGCCCTTGTCCATGACGTAGCAGCGCTGCGCCATGGCGCGGATCATGTCGAGGTTCTGCTCGACCAGAATGATGGTCACGCCCGTGCTGCGGTTGAGCTCGACCATGTTGCGCGCGATATCCTGGACGATGTTGGGCTGGATACCTTCCGACGGTTCATCGAGCAGGATGAGATTGGGGTTCGCGATCAAGACTCGTCCTATCGCGAGTTGCTGCTGCTGGCCGCCGGACATGGTGCCGGCGCGCTGGTGCCAGCGTTCGGCGAGGATCGGAAACGCCGCGACAATCCTGCGTCGACCCGCTTCGGGAATGCCGCCGCCCTTGATCGCGGCGCCGACCGCGACGTTCTCGCCGACGGTCAGTCGTGGAAATACGTCGCGTCCCTGCGGCACATAGCCCATGCCAAGGCGCGCCCGCTTGTGCGCCGGCAGGGATTCCACCGCTTCGCCGCGATAGACGACCGAACCGCTCATCGCCGGCACGAGCCCGATCAGGCTCTTCATCAACGTGGATTTGCCGACGCCGTTGCGCCCGATGACAGCGACGATCTCGCCCTCCCGCACCTCGATCTCGAGGCCCTGGAGCACGGGCTTGCCGCCATAGCCGGCGCGCAAGGCCAGCGTCGAGAGGATGACCTCCTTGCGTGGCACATCAAGCATGGGCCTGCCCCAGATAAATCGCCGCCACGCGTTCATCCGCCACGATCTCGTCGATCGATCCCTGCGCGAAGACCTGGCCGAGATGCAGCACCGTGACACGCTGGGCGACCTGGCGGACGAAAGCCATGTCGTGCTCGATCGCGAGCACCGTCATGCCGTCCGCATTGAGCCGCTGCACCATTTCTCCGGTCAGATGGGTTTCCTCCGGCGACATGCCGGCTGTCGGCTCGTCCAGCAGCAGCAGGCGCGGCTTCAGGCTGATCGCCATGCCGATCTCGAGCCATTGCTTCTGGCCATGGCTGAGATTGCCGGCAGTCTGGGCCTGCTCGGACCCGAGCCCGAGGAAGGCGAGCAGCCGGTCGATCTCCGCTTCGAGCTCGGCGCCGCGATGACGGATCTGAAGTGCGATCTCGAGGTTCTGGCGGACCGACAGACCCTTGAATACGCCGGGCACCTGGAACTTGACCGAGAGGCCGCGATGAATTCGCGCAAAGGATTTCAGAGAGGTGATGTTCTCCCCGGCGAAGAGAATTTCGCCGCTGCCGGGATGATGCTCACCCAGAATCAGACGGAACAACGTGCTCTTGCCGGCGCCGTTCGGGCCGATCAGGCAATGGATTTCGCCGGTCTGAAGCGTGAGGTCGACCGCGTTGGTGACATGCAACCCGCCGAAATGCTTGTTCAGCTTGCGCAATTCGAGCAGCGACATCAGCCGGCCCTCTGCGTCAGGCGGGCGGCGAGCTTGCCGAGCCAGTTCATCGCACCGAGCACGAGGCCGTTCGGGGCGATCAGCACCGTGAGCACCAGCAACACGCCCATGAAGACCAGCGCATATTGGCTGCCATAGATCGTGAGCGCCTGGAACGCGGCCAGCACCATCAGCGTGCCGATCACGGTCGACGTCAGATCGCTGCGGCCCCCGACGGCGACCCAGATCAGCGGCAACGCCGCCGCCGTCATGCCCATGCTCGAGGGCGTGATGTACTGTCCCCACACCGTGTAGAGCACGCCGGAAAGCCCTGCGAGCGCCGCACCGATGACGAAGGTGATGAGCTGGTATTTGCGGACGTCGTAGCCGAGCATCTCCGCCCGTTCCGGGTTCTCCCGGATGGCGACAATGACGTTGCCGAACGACGAGTTCATCAGAATGCGCAGGCCCAGATAGACGAAGATCAGAAGACCGAGCACGAAGTAATAGAGGCCGACATCCGCGAACAGCACGATCGGCTCACCCGGCCAAGGGATGGTCAAAGGCGGCATCGCGCTCATGCCGTTGAAGCCGTTCAGTCGCGCACTGCCGATACGCCACTCCGGCCCTGCGGTCTGGGCCATGAATCGCTCCAGCATCAACGTCACGGCGAGCGTAACGATGCCGAGGAAGACACCGGCGATGCGGCCGAAGAACATGAAATAGCCGAGCAGGATCGCGAACAGCGCAGCGATCGCGACGGCTACCACCAGCGCCACCAGCGTGAAGCCATAGGCCGAGCCGAAATTGATGGTGAGGATGCCATAGCCGTAGCCCGCAATCCCGAAAAAGGCGGTCTGGCCGAAGGACAGCGAGCCGCCATACCCCCAGATCAGGCACAGGCTGAGAGCGATGAAGACCCAGACGAAGAAGTAAACCGTGTTGCCGACGGTGTAGCCGTCGCTCACCAGCGGATACGCCAGCGCGACAGCGAGCACGACGGCGAACAAGCCCCAGAAGGCCGGGCCGCGACCGACGGTCTGCGGTCCTTCGAGACGGCGAAACAACGAGAGAAAACCGGTCACGACGCCATCCCCCGTCAGGTGCGCTCGCGCAGCACGAAGCCGGAAATGCCCTTCGGCAGCACCCGGACGACGATGATCACCGCGACCAGGAGGCCGATCTGGCCGAACAGCTGCCCCTGCCAGGACGTCATCCCCGACTTAACGATCGCAAGCAGGCCGCCGGCAGGCGCCGTGCCGAGGAACACGTCGGCGCCGCCGATCACCACGGTGACGAACGCTTCCATGATGAAGGTTGCTCCCATGGTCGGCACCAGCGTCATGGTCGGCGCGTAAAGGCCGCCGGCAAGTCCGGCGAGCCCCGCGCCGCAGGCGAAGGTGAGGCTATAGATCAAACGCGTATCGACACCGAGCGCCGCGGCCATGTGCGGCACCTGGATGGTGGCACGCGCCAGCACGCCGAAGCGCGTCCAGTTGAACAGGGCATAAAGCCCCGCCAGCACACCGAGCGCGGCGCAAAACAGCACGATGCGATAGATCGAATAGGAGTAGTCGCCGACCTGAAAGCTGCCGAACGGGGTGCCGACGCCCGCCATGGTCGAACCGACCATGATCAGCGTGCCTTGCGTCGCGATCAGGCTGAGGCCCCAGGTGGCGACGATGGTGTCGAGCGGCCGGTCGTAGAGATGGCGGATGACCACCAGCTCCACCACGACGCCGACCAACGCCGACACGATGGTGCCGGCGAGGATTCCGAGCGGCAACGGCAGGCCGGCATGCACGGTGGCGGCCGTCACATAGGCGCCGCACATGATGAACTCGCCATGGGCGAGGTTGATCACGCCCATCATGCCGAAGATCACCGCGAGCCCACAGGCCGAGAGCACCAGGAACGCGAAAGCGTCGCCGAATTGATAAAGCGCAGAGAAGACGAGGGTCGCAAGGTCCATGAAACAACCAGAATGTGGGAAGGCGCGAGACTGCCGTCGCAGATGTTTGGGGTTGCCCCGGCGTTCCGGGAACGCCGGGGCAACCAGCCGCCGTCAGGGTTTCGGCGGGGGATTCGACGGCGTGTACTGGGCCATCGGATCCTTCTTGGTCAGATCGCAGCCGGCCTCACCCAGCCAGTACGGCTTGATGTCTTCCCAGACTTTCGGGAAAGAGATCGCGTGATCCGCACCGACCTTGGCGAGATAGATCGTGTGCGACATGTGCTGGCTCTTCGGGTCGATGCAGACCTTGCCCTCCGGCGCGTCCATGCAGACGTCGCCGAGCGCGATCACCTTGCGGATGTCCTCGCGCTTGGTCGACTTCGCGCGCTCCACCATCTGCTTGTAGAGATAGACGGCGAGATAGGAGTTCTCCGCCTCCTGGTTGACATAGGGCTCGCTCGGGAACTTCGCCTTGAACTTGGCGTAGAACTCCTTGCTCTTCGGCGAAGAGATCTCCTCGATGTAGTTGGTGGTGACGTACATGTCCTTCAGGCTCGGCGGCTTGAAACGCTTGTGCTCGTAGCCCTGGCCGACGTTGACCGAGGAAGCCATCGGCAGGTTGACGTTGGCGGAGGCCGCCTGCTCGTAATAGGAGGCCTGCGCGGTGCCGACCAGCAGGGTGACCACGAAGTCGGGCTTGGCCTTCTGGATGTTCTGGATGCTCTGGGAGAACTGCGACACGCCGAGCGGGATGAACTCCTCGCCGGCCATCTTGCCCCCATTCTCCTTGACGATCTTGCGCACCCATTCCGCCGAGATCTGGCCGAAATTGTAGTCGGCAGCGAGCGTGTAGACGTTCTTGCCGTACTTCTCCATCATGTAGGGGATGAGCGTGGAGAACTGCTGCTCGGGCACCGCGCCTGTCACGATCATGTGGCCGTCACAGACACCGCCTTCGTACTGGTTGTTGTAGAATGCGAAGCCATTGAACTGGTCGACGATCGGACGGTACGCCTCGCGCGAGGCCGACGAAAAGCCCGCGAACACAACGTCGACCTTGTCGCGCTGGAGGACGCGCCGCATGAACTCCTGGTAGCGAGTGTTGTCGGATTGCGTGTCGTAAGCGACGAGCTCGAGCGGCCGGCCCATGATGCCGCCGGCCTTGTTGATCTCGTCGGCGGCGAGCTGGATGGCGTGGACCTTGCCGATCGTCGCTGCGGCAAAATCGCCGGACTGATCTTCAAGCACGCCGAGCTTGATCGGATTTTCCGCCGCGAGTGCCATTTGTGGTCCAAGGGGTGATCCGAGGACAAGCGTCCCCGTGAGGGCTGCGGCACGCAGCCCCCGCAATACAGACTTGCTCATTTTTGCTTCTCCTAGATGGCCTGCTTATTGCCGCCTTGCAGCGTGATGCCGGTTGTGCGGCCGGACGTATCGGGCGGCTTCGCCCGCTTGCTCATAAACTCCTCGCAATAGAGTTCCATGTTCTGCCGCGCACGCATGCTGTCGCGCCGGAGCTGGGAATAGGCTCCCTCCTCGTCGAGGCCGTCTTGCTGCATCAGCAGGACGACCGCCCGGATCACCGCGCGCCGGCCGCGGCGGCGCTCCTCGAGGCCTTGAAGGCGCTCATACATCTCGGCGCGCAGCAGGAACTGGTTGATGCCCATGAACAGGGACGTGTAGACCGCGCCGCCATGCACGGGCTTACGCAGGAACGAGGTTGCACCGAGATTGACGAGCGCCTTGAGCCGGCTCGGCGCTTCGACGCCGACGAGGCCGATCACCGGCACCGGCGGCAAACGCGAGCCGGGATTGACCTCGATCGCTACCGCGCCTTCGAGATCGCCGTCGATGAACAGGATGTCCCGCTCGGCCTGAAGGCTTGCGACGTCAATCTGCGCACGACCGTCGATGATCTCCGGATATTCGGTGGAGACGCCAAGCTTGGCCAGCGTCGTTTCGAGCGCGCTCTCCCATCCGCCTCGCCGGGTGACGACGATGGCACGGCCGCCCTTGAAGTTCTGTAGCAGTCGGGAGCTCATGATTGCACCACCTTCAAAAGCGGAGAGCGCATTGCGCTGGCAAAGCGCGGCGACGACTGAACGAGATAGGGATCCGGTGCGATTGGCTCGCGCGATTCCAGCAGCACTTCGAACTGCCCGCTGACCGTCGACCGGCCGATCCGGGGCGTCAGCCAGGCATGGAAGGTCTGGCGGTCGATGCGGACCTCGCCTTGCGGAGCGCGCAGCCGCTGGTCTGCGACGGCGGCGCGTACCGTGCGGGCGTCGTCCGTGCCGGCTTGTGACAGGGCCGCGCCGAGCAGCTTGACGGCGATGTAGGACGCTTCGGCGTCTGCCGACGAGACCGGTCCGTCCGGAAAGGATGTGGTGTAGGCGCGAATGAAGGCGCCGTTTTCCGCCGAGTTCAGCGAGGAGAAGTAAACACTCGAGGACAGATGTCCGTCGACAGCATCCGGGCCGATTTCCGGCAATTCCGGCTCCGACAGCGTGCAGCTCGCGACCGGGATTTCAGCCGCCTGATCGATGCCACGCGCACGGCAGGCGGCCCGGAACGCCCGGAAGAAGGCGTAAGCGCTGGTGCCGATCAAATTGTTGAAGACGAAGTCGGGGCGCTGATCGATGATCGCCGCGATCACCTGGTCGACCTCGGTATCACCGACCGAGAGATACCGCTCGGCAAGCACGGTGCCACCGCGCGCGGCCAGCGCCTCCCGGAAGATGCGATTGTTTTCCCAGGCCCAGATGTAATTGGAGCCGACGCAGAAGGCGCGCGAGCCGACGCGGGATGCCAAATAATCGACGAGCGGCAGCACGTGCTGGTTCGGCGCCGCGCCGGTATAGATGACGTTGTCGGAGCTCTCGAATCCTTCGTAGTGAGACGGGTACCAAAGCAGTCCGTCGAACTTCTCGAAGCAGGGGATCACTTCCTTGCGGCTCGACGAGGTGTAGCAGCCGACCACATGCCGGACGCCGGAACCGAGCAGCTCGAGGCTGAACGAACGATAGCTCGCAAGGTCGCCGGCCGGGTTGACCACGACCGGCTCCAGCGCAATGTCGTCACGGCCCGCATTGATTTCGCGAAACGCGAGCAGCGCCCCGTTCAGCATCGAGCGCGCAACGACGCTGTAGGATCCCGTCGTCGACAGCATCACGCCGATCCGATAGTTCGTCCGCGCCATCACTCGTTCCAAAACAAAAAAGCGCCCACCGGCTGTTAAGCCGAGGGCGCCCTCGCCGCCAACTGAGCACGCCAAATCAGCGTGATGTTGGAAATGGTTGAAGCTCGTTGCGTTGACGGGCTGAACTGCCCAACGCTTGCATGATACGGTCGTTGAGATCAGTTACGAAGTCAAGCGCGTTATTGCAGCGAAAGCTGCCGCGATTCATATCGTGGTGCAGCAAAACTATGCAGCCGAGCCAAGGGCGCCGCTTCGATGCGGCGGAGACACCAGGGCACGCCTGGCGTCCGGTTTCCGGCGGGCTATTGAAAGCTGCGTGCCGAGCTGCCAGGAGGCCCACGCCCAGCCGAGAGCATCGTCGCTTGCCGCACGAACGACGGATGTCTCTGCCAGCTGTCGGTTTCGTTGGGGCGAGTGAACTTCAGCTGCCTTGGGGGCCCCGTCTGGTATCGAGCCGCCTCTGCACGATCTCATCCCGAGACCAAGCCCAAACGGCTCTGGGATTTAAGAATTTGGTAACGATACGAACGTGGTTGAGCGCGTTAATGCAAATCGCACGCCGCCGGTGTCTCGCCCGTAACGACCCTGCTATAAAGCGTAGCCACGGCTCGATCGACTTCGCGAATTATCCGGTTTCCCTGATTGCGCATGAACAAACTTAGCAACACGTTCGACATCGTCATCGAGCAGGCGTTCGACTTTCTGTCTCCGGAATATGCCGAGCTGTTTGATCGCTCGGCCGCCACTGCGTTCCAGCATCCGATCTGGCTGCACAGCCTCTACACCAGGCTCGCTTCGGATGCGGGTGCGACACCTCTGGTCGTCGTGGTCCGCCACCGCGCGACGGGCGCCCTTGCGATGGTGCTGCCCTTGCTCCGGATCCGGCGCGGCCCGATCCGAACCGTCGAGTTCGCCGACCTCCGCGTCTCCGACTATCTGGCGCCGGTTTGCAGCCCGAAAGTGTTCTCGCAACTGCTCGATGACGCGGACGCATGCGCGGAGATTCGGCGCCTCGTTCGCCCTTTCGATCTGCTCCGGATCACCAAGCTGCCCGACGGGCGGCTTCCGATCGAGAACCTCCTGGCCGCATCCCGCCGCGTATCGATGGACACCAACGCCTACGCGACGGTCCTGGTCGCGCCGTTCGAGCAATGGCGGGCCGGTGCGATCGATCGCTCCTATCAGAAGGAGCTCGCAAAGAAATATCGTCAGCTCCAGAAGAAGGGCGCGCTGAGCTTCTCATGCTGCAACGACAGCGCCTCCGTGCTCGAGGCGATGGACGTGATGAGGAAGTTTCGCGGTCCGCGCTTTCAGGCGCAAGGCGACGGAGATCTGCTCCAGCGTCCCGAATATTTCGGCTTCTATTCCGACGTGGCCCTTCGTGGGCTCGGCTCCTTTGTGCGTCTCTATGCCATGAAGATGGACGGCGAAGTGATCGCCGCCGTGCTCGGCCTCTGCCATCAGGGCAGCTTCCTCATCATCATGAGCGCCTTCGACATTGCCGGGTACAAGAGCCAGTCCCTGGGCGCGCTGATGTTCGAGCAGGTAGCGCGGGATTGCATCGAGCGCGGCGATCAGATGCTCGATTTCACCATCGGTGACGAGCCATACAAGAAACTGTTCGGCGGACAGCCCTCGCCGATGTGGGCGATCACGAAAGCCGGCAGCACCGCAGGTGCCATCGCCCTGTTCGCGCTAAAGCAGGCTCCCTGGCTCAAACTGGCGGCCAAGCGGCTCTCGGATTTGCGGCTCCTGCCCGCCCGCACCTCGACGCCCACGCGCTGAAAAACGGCAGGCGAAGGGCCGCGGAACTCAGGCGCGCAACGCCCCGCGAACACGCCCGAGCCAGCCGGGATGCATTTGATCGACGCGGTGTGTCAGGCTGCGCCGCAGGAAGTGCAGCCGGCGCCGGACATCCCAGCCGATATCGTTGCGGGATGTCAGGGCCTGGCGGAAGCGCGCCATCTTGAGGGACTGCTGATCCGCCGCGATCTTGTCGCGATCGGAATAGAACTGCGTAATCTTCTCCTGGTCCATGCCTGGGGTCGCGAGCCACTTCGGCGCATATTCGGTGCACAGACGATCGACGTCCACCAGCAGGCGCGCGACGCCCGTGCCGGCGGCGGGACAATTGGTCTGGAACGCATCGCCGATGAGCACGATGCCGGGCTGGAGATGTCCCTCGACGACGGTCAGATCCATGACCCAGTTCTGGACACGGTCGGTGACGCGGAAATCGCCGAGATAGGGCCGCAATCCCGGCAGCAGACGCAGAACGGTCGCTTCCGGTTCGCGACGCAGCTCGCGCATGATCGGATCGGTCGGGTCGCGGAACATGAAGAGATTGGCCCGCATGCCGGCGCGAACGGGAAACAGGCTGAGATAGTCGATGCCGTCGGCCGTGCGCTCGCCATAGCAGGTCAGTGCCTCGAAATCGAACGGCGCGCCATCGCGGCGGGCGATCGTGAAACCGAACGACACCGAATGGCGCTCGGCCAGAATCTGCCGCTTGATACCGAGTTTATAACCGAGAGCCGCCGCCATGCCCGTGGCGAGAACGACGAGACGCGCAGTCACGCGCCGTCCGGACGCCAGCTCGAGATGCTGGACGTCGTCGCTGCAGCTGATCGCGGTGACCTCGTCGACAATCAGATCGGATGGCTCGGGGATCCGGCTGCGCGCCATCGCAACGAGATCGGCATAGGGAAATCCGTAGGCTTGGCCGACGCTGACATCGACCACCTTGCCTTCCCGGATATTGAGCACCTGATCATATCGACAAGCGACATTTTCGAGCGCGTCGAGGAAGCCCAGCTTGCGGAGCATCGCCAACTGATGGCCGCCGATCTTTTCGACCCGGAACTCGTCCGGATAGACCGCCCGCTTGTCGATCAGGACGATGCGATGCCCTGCCCGCGCCAGCACGGCCGCCGCAAGCGATCCTGCAAGGCCACCACCGACGATCGCGATGTCCGCAACGATCGTCGAAGTGCCAGCTGCGCCGATCGGCTCGGTCACAGTTCTATCCGCCGTCATGATCCAGGCTCCCACGGTCAACCAAAGCCGCACGTGCAATTCTCCGGCCTGATGTCGCATCGCAGGACCAAACGCGATCATTTCTCGGTATCGAGGTTAATGAAGCGGGGGAGCCGGCCGCCCAGACGAAAGCCGGCACGCCTCTTGCTCGGGATTCTCCGTAAATTCCGGCTTCTGGCAGTTCTGCGGTCGATCCCGGCGAGGCATTCGGCATTCAAGCCGCTGATCTCGCCTTTCTCGGCCGTCGATGCGGCGCTATGCCGTCAGTCGGCCTGAGCTCGGCCCTGGTCTATTTGGGACAATGGGGACGGTGATGTTCCACAGTGAAGCAACCGGCATGACCGCGACATCGACGCCGCAGGCGAGATCCTGGATGCCCTGCATTAACACTCGCATTTCTTCGGTATGCTAGGTTGTCACCGGTATCGGAAGATGTCTCTTCAGGAGAGAGCAGCTCCTTAAACTTCATGATCAAATCCATCCTCCAGCTCATGCGGCGCGACGTCACGCGCGGTGTCGTCGGGACCATCCTGCTCAAGGTTGGTAGCGGCGCGCTCGCGTTTGCGCTGTTTTCGCTGGCGGCACGAACGATGTCGCCCGACGGCTTCGGTATCTTTGCGACCTGGCTTTCGGTTGCCCAGATCGCCGCCGTCGTGGGACTGGTCGGCCAGGAATCGTTGCTGGTGCGGTTCCTGAACGAGTATCAGGTCGGCGACAGGCCGGATCTCACCAAAGGTGTCCTCTTATCGAGCTTCAAGATTACCTCGATCGCAATGCTGATCGTGATCGCGGGGATCGCCATCGCGGCGAACATGAGAGGCGATGGGTGGCTGCTCATACTTGCGGTATCGGCCTACACGGCCGCGAATGCCGGCGTGATGCTCGGCAGCCAGATCGCACGCTCACTGGTCAGCATTCTCACGGGCGAAGGAAATCGCGAGTTCTTCTGGCGAGTCATCGTCGTCCTGTTTCTGCTCGCCATGCTGCTCGGTCATCGGCAACTCGATCCCGCCGAGTTGATGGCGGTGATGACAATTGCCATATCCGTGGGCCTGGTTGCGCAAATCGTTTCGATCGCGCGCGTGCTGCCGGATTTGCGCGGTACGCCGGCGCGCTCCGAAACGTCCCGCTGGCGCTCGAGCGCCCTGCACTTCTGGCTTGCATCCATTCTTGAAGCCGCAAACCAGTATTTCGACGTCATTCTGGTGTACTGGATGCTGGATCCAGTAACTGCCGGTATCTACTTTGCCGCATCGCGCCTTGCCAATATCTTCGCCATGCTGTCTGCGGCGCTATACACGTTCGGAGCCCGCCGGCTTCCCTCGCTGTATTTCAGCAAGAACCACCAGGAGTTCGAGCGAACCTTGCAGTTGATGGCGGAGGTGACCGCGCTATGCGTGGTCGCCGGGCTCGCCATGATCTGGATCGGCGGCCCCTATCTCCTCAACCTGTTCGGACCTCATTTCACCGCGCAGCACTCGGTCTTGATCGTGCTCGCAATCGGGACGGCCATCCAGGCCGCAGGCGGCCCATCTGCTGCGATCCTGCAGCTGACCGGCCACGAACGGATCTACGTTCCCGTCGTTGCCGCCAATGTCGCGCTGCGGCTCGTGGGATTTCTCATCCTCATTCCCTGGCTCGGCGTGCTTGGCGCGGCGATTTCGGCGACCGTGTCGCTGGCGCTCGCGACCATCGCCCTGAACGTCCTCTGCCGCCGGCGAACAGGGGTGGATCCTTCGATCCTCGTGCTGCTGCGCTTCTCCGCCTTGAAGCGCCGCAATTATGCAGTGCGCGGCGCCGACTCCAGCGACTAGGCCTCAATCACGCCGTCGCCCGATGGTCCGCAATCACGCGCTGGCCGCGCGCAAGATCGATTGGTTAACGCGCTCGCCGCGCAGCAGCCGGGAACCAGCGAAATGCCTGCGGGAACGATGTCGACTGCCAAGCCTGGCATTAACTCCGTTTGCTGCTAGTCGGTGTCCGCGCGATGCCCGCATGATAGGTACGGAGTTAAGAAGGTGAAGATTTCGTTTCTTTAGCGGGTCGGGATCGGTGCTCCACTATCAGCCGAATAAGGAATTGGGCGAGACGACCGCGACGGCACCCGCGCGGTCGAACGGCAGCGGACGAAAGCTGCACGTGCTTCTCGCGCAAACCCAGGCCGAGAACGCCGGAGCGCAGGAGATCTCCAGGCTTCTTGGCGCCGGGCTGACCGCGCGCGGCTACCGCGTCACCAATCTCTTCTTCTTCCGTAAATCGCATTCCTTCGATGAGCCGCCCGATACGCTCTACTGCGCGCCGAGCCGGCCGGGCAATCCGATGGCGTTGCTGCGGATGCTGTGGACACTCGGCCGCCATATCAGCACCATCAAACCCGACGCCGTCCTGACCTTCCAGCATTTCGGCAACGTGATCGGCGGCGGCGTGACGCGCCTCGTCAGCCGCGCACCTGTCATCGCCAATCAGGTTTCATCCGCGCTGTCGATGAGCTGGCCGGTCCGCACGGCTGACATCTTCATGGGTAGCCTTGGCTTCTTCGACCGCATCACGCTCAATTCGCAGGACATGCAGCGCGAATATTCGCGCTACCCCGCGGCCTACCGGTCGCGCATGGTGCATGTCCCGCACGGCTTCGACGACAAGGCCCTTACCCTGTCGAAGGAAGCCGCACGACAAAAATTCAGCCTGCCGCCGGATCGCATATTGCTCGGCTGCGCAGCGAGGCTGCATCCGCACAAGCGGCTCGATATGGCGATACGTCTGCTGCCGGATCAACCGTCCTGGCACCTTGCGCTTGCCGGCCAGGGAGCCGACGAGGGCCGGCTGAAGCTGCTGGCGAGTGAATTGAAGGTGTCGGACAGGCTGCATTTGCTTGGGGAAATCCCGCCCAGCCGGATGGCGGACTTTCTCGCCTGCCTGGACGTGTTCGTATTCCCGACACAGGCCGAGACCTTCGGTCTGGCCGCGGTCGAGGCTGCGAACGCCGGTGTTCCCTCCGTCGTCACCGATCTTCCCGTCCTGCGCGAAGTGTTGTCCTACGAAGGAAGACCGACGGCACTCTTCGTCGACGCTTCCGATCATGCGAAGCTCTCCGCGGCCGTCTCCAGGCTGCTGACGGACCAACATCTAAGCGACGAACTGCGACAAAACGCCAAAGGCTTGCGGTTGCGCTATTCGGTAGATGCCATGGTTGAGGAATACGTTCGGATTCTCGGCCAGGTCATTTGACCTGATACGTTGGAATAGATTGGCTCGACATGATCATCGAGTTTCGCTGTGAACGTGAGCATGCGCGGCGGTGGATGGGCCGCGAGACGCTGTTGATCGACGGCCGGCAGGTTCCGGTTCAAATCGCGTGGACGGCAACTGCAGAGCCGCGCCCCACAGGCCTCGACGCCCTGTTCGAGCTCGAACGCCTGGTGTTGCACAAGGGCAAACACAGCGGCGCCAACAGGCTGAACATCGTTGCGGAAGGGACCCAGGTTCGCACCGGGACGGCCGACGTGGTCGTCGACTTCACCGGCGCCGCGCGCGATCCGAACAGCTCGGCTGGGCTGTATCTCCGTCCGCTGTTCAATGGCGTTGCAGGCGAGAACGCCGCGCTCGCCGCCATTCTGGCTGGCGACCTGCCGGTGATCGACATCGTCAACGAGGTCGACGGTTCGGTCCTCGATCGCGGCCATCCATCCGGAGAAATTGCCGCCGGCCTGAGCGGCGCACTCGAAACCGTCATGGCGCGAACCCTGACCATGGTGGCGGCGATCCTATCGGGACGACCGCGGCTTGCGCCGCAAGTGGCGCGTCCGGCAGCGGATGGCCCGCGTCGTGGCCCCGTTGGCTATGTCGCGCGCGGCCTTGCCGTGTCGATCGCCAAGGAGATTTATCGCCTGTGCTGCTATGCCCCTCACTGGCATGTCGGGTGGCGCTTCAATGACGGCGCGGGCGTCTGGCAGACCGGAGATCTATCAGGTCCAAGCTGGAACGTTCTGGGAGATCCTGGAAACCACTTCTACGCCGATCCCTTTCCCATGACCTGGCAGGGACGAACATTCGTCTTCTTTGAAGATCTGGATCATCGGGTTGAAAAGGGCATCATTTCGGCGATCGAGTTCGGCGACAGCGGGCCGACCGGCGAGGTCGTGCCCGTGCTGGAGGAGCCTTGGCACCTCTCCTATCCCTTCCTGATCGAAGACGGCGGCGATTTGTGGATGATCCCGGAGAGCTCGATCCACGGCGACGTCGCCCTCTACAAATGCGTTCGGTTCCCGGACAAATGGGAGCGACACGCGACGCTCCTGTCAGGCCTTGAGCTGGCCGACGTCACGATCACGCGGCACAACGGCCTGCACTACCTATTCGGGGCCTGGCGCGACGGAACCGGCGGTTATTCGGACTCGCTGGCGATCTACTACGCCGAGCACCTGCTGGGCCCCTGGTTGCCCCATGCCAGCAATCCGGTCCTGATCGACCGCGCGAGCACGCGGCCGGCGGGGAATTTCGTGACCATCAATGATCAATTGTGGCGCCCGGTCCAGAACTGTGCCGACGGATACGGTGCGGCGCTCGCGCTGGCGGAAGTGATCGAGTTGTCGCCAACGGCCTTCAAGCAGGTCGTCCGCCATTCCTTGAAGCCCGGACCGGTGTGGCCTGGCAGAAAGCTGCACACCCTGAACCGCTGCGGCCGGCTCGAGGTGATCGACGGATCGCGTGTCCAACCCAAGACCCGCGCCTTCGCGGGCAGATTTCCGTCCGCCGTTCAGTCTCCGCGCACCAGTTCATACACCGCCGGCTGAAGCCGCCGGCGCGCTGTCGCTTGCGCTGCGTCCGAGCGCGCGGGCAAGGACGCTTCCGATCGTTCCAGCCTGCGACGCGCTGCCGCGCCAGGCCACGATCTGGTCGGGACGTATCAGAGCGAGGTCCGCCTCATAGAGGTCGCGCAAGGATGCAGGCAGCGTGACCAGCTTCAAATCGACCCCGAGCGCGCGGACGGCGTCGGTGACCGCAGCGGGCGCCGACGCGACCTCGCCGAACTGGAGCAGCGTCCATTCGAACCCGAAAAGGTCGTACAGGGACACGCCATCGTCCAGCCACGCATGCGGTGCGCGGCCACCGGGGCAGGCGCTGGGAACGTAGACGTTTGCGGCATCGGGCGGCGGCTGGCTGCCATCGGAGACGATGATCGGCGAGCCGTCGTACCGTCCGCCGAAGGTGACACCGGGGATGTTGAATTCGGCACGGGCGTGCTGTTCGAGATAAATGCCCGCCGTCCGCCGCGCCTCGCTGCCCTCGTCGGTGGCGTCCTCGATCTCAGGCGCCGGCGCGAACAGACCAAGGGAGTCCGCGAAGCGCCGCGCATAGTCGGTGTTGCGGAGCGCCACCGGACGCCGCTCGACCTCGTAGCTGTCGAGCAGCGTCGCCGGGCTCAGACTCTTGACGACGCTCGCGAGCTTCCAGCCGAGATTGACCGCATCCTCGATCGCGGTGTTGTATCCGAGCCCGCCGGTCGGCGTGAACAGATGCGCGGCGTCGCCGCCGAGGAACACCCTGCCCCGTTGCATGCCGTCCGCCACCAGCGCGTGACCGGCGGTCCAGGTCAGGAAGGACAGCACCTCGCAATCGATCGGCGCGCCGCACGCGCGCTGGAACGCGGCCTTGGCCTCGTTGATCGTGATCGCACTTTCGTCCTCGCCCGGCCGAAGCTGCGTGTGAAACGCGAATTCGTCACGCCCGTTCACCGAGGCCATGAAGGCGCGGCGATCCCCGTTGAAGCAATTGTACATCCACGCCTTGGCGTGCGGGATGCTCGCGTAGAACTCCGGCGAGCGGAGATAGACCGCCAGCATGCGGCCGCCCATGAAGTCACGCTGCGTTCCGGTCTCGCCGCCATAGACAATGCCGAGCGATTGCCGGACCGTCGAGCGCGGTCCGTCGGCGCCAACGAGGAAGTCGGCCTCCACCTGAAAGCGGCGGCCGTCAGCGAGACATTCGATCTCGCCGACGATGCCGTCATCGCTTCCGACGTAGCCGATCAGCCGGTGGCCATAGTTCAGCCTGATGCCGGCAAGCCGTTCGGCATGGCGACGCAGCACCGCCTCGACATATTTCTGCGAGACCCGGTGCGGCAGCTCCGCCGCGCTCCAGGAGCCCGACATGCCCTTGATCAGCTCGCCCGCGCGCGACGAGGACGGCAGGGCAAACCGCGCCAGCTCGTAGCCGGCATAACGGGTGAAGTACGCAACGTCGGTCGGGTAGTCCGCGGGCAGGCCTTCGCGCCTGATCTCGTCGGCAAAACCCAGCCGCCGGTAGTGCTCCATCGAGCGCGCCTGCGTTGCATTGGCCTGCGGATTGAACGCGGTCCCCGGCTTCTCGTCGACCAGCATCGCGGACACACCGCGACGGCCGAGCTCGTTGGCCAGCATCAGCCCGCAGGGCCCCCCGCCCACGATGAGCACCGCGGCCGTCAGACGTGTTTCCAAGACGCTTCTCCCTACCAGCATTATCTTGCATGGTAAGGAAGCCTGACGATATCGTCAAGTCGCCTGACTAATCGATATCCTCGAGCGTGTCGAACCTCTCGCCATAGACCGCCAGTCCCTTCAGGATCGCGTCCATCGTGGCCTTGCCGAGCTCGGCGCGCATCTCCTGCTCGGCGATGTCCACGGCATCGCGGAACGCATCCAGCCATTTGCGCCCGGCGGGCGTGAACATGACGATGCGCGCGCGCCGGTCGGTCGGATCGGCGATACGATTGACGAGGCCGAGCTCGGCGCATTGATCGACCAGCTCGCCCATCGCCTGCTTGCTCATGGAGGCGCGGCGGGCGAGCTCGGTGAGCCTCGTTCCCTCGACGTCGAGATTGCGGGTCAGGCTGACATGCGCGATGCGCGTCTCGTCGTGCCCCTTGTCGCTCATCAATTCGAGCACGCGGCCTTCGAAGCGCCGCACGGCGTTGTTGAGCAGGCGACCGATATTGGCATGCCGCCACGCGGTGCCGGATGTGGCGCCGGATATCCTGGATTTCACGAGAACTGCTTCCGATTCGGACTGATCGAGATTGCGCGAGGCTAACACATGAGGCAGGCCGCGCGCTCATACGGCAGATCAGCACGTGCATTGGCGGCTATCGCACCACGGGCGGCGTGGTTTCAAAACGCCGCCCGCCATCCCCCGTTTCAAGCGCTGCCGGTAAGGGACGGCATCTTACTGGGAACGATCCGAGGTCCAGCCCTTGTACTCGGCGACATTGTCTCTGGTCACCAGCTTGGACGGCAGCAGCTCGACGGTCGAGGCCGGCTTCTGGCCATTGAGAATGCCGACGCCCACCTGCACAGCCCGCCGCGCCATGAAGAACGGGTCCTGCGAAGCCGAGGCCTGGATCTGCGGCGACTGCGGATCCTTCAGCGCGGCCTCGATATCGGGCGCGCCGTCGACAGCGGTGATGACGATTCCGCTGCGGTTCTGCTGGCGCGCCGCAAGGTCGGTGCCGATCGCCTGCGGGTCGTTGATGGCGAAGATGGCGTCGATCTTGGGGAAGCGCGTCAGATAACCCTGCGCGACGGTGAGGCCGCCTTCGCGCGAGCCTTTGCCGTCCTGGTCGTTGGACAACACCTTGATGCCGGCATTCTTCGAGAAGACGTTCTTGCAGCCGACGACGCGATCGATCACGGCGGAGACCTGCGGCCCATTCTCGATGATGACGTCGCCCTTGCCGCCCAGCTTGTCGACGATGTACTGGCAGGAGATCTCACCGGCCTGCACGTTGTTCGTGGTCACGGTGGCGTCGGCGCCTTCGGCCGCGGTGTCGACCGCGACGACGACGATGCCTGCCGCCTGCGCCTTCTTGATCGCCGGCCCGATTGCCTTGGGATCGCCGGGGTTGAGCAAGATCAGGTCGACACCAGCGGCAATGAAATTGTCGATCTGGGTGACCTGCTTGCCGAGGTCGTATTCGAAGCCGACGGCGGTGATCTTCACATTGGGATTGGTCTTCTTCGCCTCGAACTCGGCGCCCTTCGACAGCGCGACGAAGAACGGATTGCCCATCGATCCCAGCGAGACCCCGATCGACTTGAGCTCCTTGGCGAAGGATGGCGCGGCGCTGAGGGCAAGCGCCGTCGCGGCGCCGGCGAGCATGATCGTCTTCAACATGGACTTCCTCCCTGGTCTGTCTTCGTCCCCGGCGCGGCAGACCAGTTGCCGCAACGGAACCTCGCATTCACGTTCTGGCAGAGCCCTTCAAGTTCTGGCGGAGCCCTGCAGCCGGTAGCGATCGAGCGCCACGGCGCCGATGATCACCAGGCCCTTGATGACATATTGCCAGATGTCGGAGACGCCGACGAGGATCAGGCCGTTCGACAGCACGGCGATGATCAACGCGCCGACCAGCGTGCCCCAGATCGAGCCGATGCCGCCGACGAAGGAGGTGCCGCCGAGGATCACGGCGGTGATCGCGTCGAGTTCGTAGGACTGGCCGAGCTGCAGGCCGTTGGCCGCATAGAGCCGCGCCGCCTGCATGGCGCCGCCGAGCCCGGCGAAAAGCCCGGAGACGCCGTAGACGAAGATCAGCACGCCCCAGACCTTGATGCCGGCAAGCCGCGCCGCGCTTTCATTGCCGCCCACCGCATAGATGTGCACGCCGAGTACGGTCCGGCGCAGCACCAGCCACGAGACGAGGATGACGAGCAAGGCGATCACCGAGAGCCACGGGATCGACGCGACGCCGGGGATGAGGGTCAGCGAGCCGTTGCCGATGAAGGCATAGGGAATGGACGGATTGAACACGGTGGTATCGGCCCCGAGCAGTCGCGCCAGGCCGCGTACCGCAGTGAGCGAGCCGAGCGTGACGATGAAGGGCGGCAATCGGAGCAGCGCGATCAGCGCGCCGTTGACGACACCGAAGCCAAGGCCGGTGAGCAGCGCGGCCGGCAGCCAAAGCATCCCGAGCTCCGGCATCTTGGAGAGCGTCAACCCGGCCATGGCGGAAGCCGCCAGGATCGAGCCGACCGAAAGGTCGATGCCGCCGGTGAGGATGACGAAGGTCATGCCCGCGGCGAGCACGGTGTTCACCGCGGCCTGCTGCAGCACGATGCCGAGATTTTGTCCGGTGAAGAAGCGGCCCTCGGACAGGAAGTGGAAGCCGATGCAGAGGATCAGGAGCACCGGCAACATACCGAGCGCGCTGATCAGCACCCTCACCCGCTGGCGCTTTGACTCTGCGGCAGCACCGTTGGTCGTCGCCGGTGCGGGCTTGGCCTGCGAGGCACCATTGTCAGGCATCGAGATGCTCCATCCCCGTGGCAAGCGCCATGATGTCTTCCTGGTTCAACGGCGCCGTCTCGGTTCGCCGGACCTCGCCTGCAACCAGTCCCGACCGCATCACGACGACGCGGTCACAGATACCGATGATCTCGGGCAGGTCGGACGAGATGACGAGGATCGCGGTGCCGGCTTTGGCAAGATTGTCGATGATCGAATAGATCTCGGATTTGGCGCCGACGTCGACGCCGCGTGTCGGCTCGTCGAGGATCAGCACCTTAGGCGCAATGGCAAGAAGCCGCGACAACAGCAGCTTCTGCTGATTGCCGCCGGACAGGCCGCCGGCGGGAACGCCGACATTGGCGGCGCGGATGCTGAGCCCTGCGAAGGCCCGATCGGCGCGCTCGCGTGCCTTATCGCGATCCAGGAACCAGCCGAGCTTCGCATCGCGGCTGAGGACCGCGAGGTTGATGTTGTCCAGACATGACATGTCGAGAAACAGGCCGAGCGCCTTGCGGTCCTCCGTCAGATAGGCGATGCCGGCCTCAAGCGCCTCACCCGGCGTGCGGATCTCGACCGGCCGTCCCTCCAGCTCGAGCCGGCCGGAGGTTTTTGGCAACGCGCCGATGATGAGATGCGCAAGCTCGGTACGCCCGGCGCCGATCAGGCCGGCGAGACCGACCACCTCACCCGCGTGCACGGTCAGCGAGCAGCCCTTGACGCGCAGGCCATCGGCCATGTCGATCGCGGCGAGCACGGGATGGCCGCGTCCCGCCTCCGGATCATGGTCCTTCTTGTAGAACGATGAGACGTCGCGCCCGACCATCAGCCGCACGATGGTGTCCGCACGGATCTCGGGCTTGTCGAGCGAGCCGACCAGCCGGCCGTCGCGCAGCACGGTGACGCGGTCGCCGAGCGCGTAGACCTCGTCCATGCGATGCGAGATGTAGATGATGGCGAGGCCCTCGGCGCGAAGCTGGCGGATCAGCGCGAACAGCCGTGCGCTCTCGCCGGCCGACAGCGCCGTGGTCGGCTCGTCCATGATCAGGATCCTTGATCTCGCGTGCAGCGCACGCGCGATCTCGACCAGTTGCCGCTGCCCCATGGACAGATGCGCCACCAGCGTCGACGGCAGGAAGTCCGCACCGAGCCGCTTCAGGATGGGACCGACGCCCTCGCGCATGGCGCCGCGCGCCAGCAAGCCTGTCCGCGATATCTCTCGCCCCAGATAGATATTCTCGGCAACGCTGAGATTGGGCGCGAGCGACAGCTCCTGATAGATGATGGAGATGCCTGCCGCGCGGCCGCCGAGCGGACCTTCGATCCGTACCGGCTGTCCTTCGATGCGGATCTCGCCGCCGGGATCCGGCCGATAGGCGCCGGACAGGATCTTCATCAGCGTCGACTTGCCGGCGCCGTTCTCACCCATCAGGGCATGAATTTCACCGGCATAGACAGTGAGATCGACGGCGCGCAGCGCCTTGATGCCGAAGAAGGACTTTGAGACCCCGCGCATCTCGAGGATCGGATCGTTCATCGTGCCTCCCGGCGCACAATGCGTTTCCCACCCGCGTCTCAATCATTCTGTCAGCGCGGCTTGCGCATTAAACAAAAGGCCGCGGCACAGGGCAATACCGAACAGACGGGAATGTAGCATCGAGGCGATGCTAGTGGCGCGGCCGATACAGTTCGCGCCAGGCGGGAAGCCGCTCGGCATAAGCATCAGTCAGCCCGGTGTCAGGTTTGTACGTCTCGATGCGCTGCGGCCGGGTGCAAACGGTGGCGATCGCCTCACCGGTGACAGCAAGTCGCCCCAATCTCGCCGCACCGAACGCTGCGCCGGTCTCACCTCCGGCGAAGCGGTGGATCGGAATATTCAGCACGTTCGCCAGCACCGAGAGCCAGAAGCCGGACCGTGAACCACCGCCAATGGCATCGGCTTCCGTAATCACAATGCCAGCATCGGCGAGCGCGTCGCGGCAATCGGCCAGCGCGAAGGCAACGCCCTCGAGCACCGCCTGCACGATCGCCGCGCGATCGGTGCCATGGCTCAAACCATCGAGCATGCCGCGCACGACGGGATCGTCGTGCGGGGTCCGCTCACCCGCGAGATAAGGCAGGAAGCTCACCGGCGACGGCGCCTGTGGATGCGATCCAAGCGGCGCCAGCAACTCGGCCTCGCTGACGCCGAACAGGCGCGCGGCCCAGGCGAGGCAGGAGGCGGCCGACAGCATCGCGCCAGCCTGAATCCACATGCCGGGAATGGCGTGGCAGAAGGTATGCACCGCACAGTCCGGGTTCGCAGCGATTGTGCTGGTCGGCGCCAGCAGGGCACCCGAGGTTCCCAAAGATACGAACGCGGTTCCCGGCTGGATCGCACCGATGCCGACGGCGCCCGCCGGATTGTCGCCAGCGCCGCCCGCGATCACCGGCTGCCTCACCATGCCCCAGCGCTGCGCGAGGTCGCTGCGCAATGTTGCTGCTGCCGCGCATCCCTCGACCAGGCGCGGCATGTGATCGCGCGACAGGCCGGTCGCGGCCAAGGCCTCGTCCGACCAGTCCCGGCGCGCGACGTCGAGCCATAGGGATCCCGACGCATCCGACACGTCCTCGACGGCCTCGCCTGACATCACCAGGCGCAGATAGGCCTTTGGCAGCAGCACCAATTTCGTCGCTGCAAAGACTTCAGGTTCGTGCGTCGCGACCCAGAGCAGTTTCGGCGCGGTAAAGCCTGGCATCGCCTTATTGCCCGTCACGGCACGCAAGGCAGGCCAGCGCTGCTCCAGGACGCGACACTCGGCGGCAGCGCGTCCGTCGTTCCACAGGATGCAAGGCCGCAGCGGCCTCGAGCTCGCATCGAGCAGCGTGGCGCCATGCATCTGGCCGGACAGCCCAATGCCCTGGACCGTCGCCAGCTCTTTTCCATGCGACGTCTTCAGGGCATCGAGCGTGGCGAAGGTCGCCTCGATCCATTGCGCGGGGTCCTGCTCGTAATAACCCGATTGCGTCGAGGTGATCATCAGCGGCCGGCTCTCGCTTGCAATCACGCGCTGGGCGCCGTCGACGAGAACGGTCTTGACTGCGGAGGTGCCGAGATCGATGCCGAGATACATGACTGCTTCCGCTCACTTCGCCGCGTCGATCCAGATCCCCGGCTCGGAATGCTCGCGGATGTGGCTGACCAGGAAGTCGGAAAACACCCTGATCTTGGCAGGCAGCCGGACGCGGTTTTGATAGGCGATGTTCATGGTGAGCAGCGGCAACTCCCAGCCCGTCAGGACAGGCACCAGCCGGCCGGCTGCGATATCGCTCTGCACGATGTAAAGCGGCTGGATCAGGATGCCGAGCCCCGCGCGTGCCGCACCGCAGATGATCTGGCCATCATTGCTGTCGAGCGTCGGCGCGATCCGCACCGTCTGCGTCGTGCTGCCCTGGCTGAGCCGCAGCGAATAGGGATCGTTGGCGAGATTGTAGATCAGCATGTTGTGGCGGGCGAGATCGGCAGGGTGCTCCGGCCGGCCGTGCTTCTCCAGATATGACGGCGCCGCCGCGAGCACGCGGTGCATCTGGCCGATGCGGCGGACGATGATGTTGGAATCCGGCTCGTGCTCGCGCGTGCGGATCGCCACGTCGATGCCGGCCTCGATGAAGTCCAGGTAGCGGTTTGCGCTGATGATCTGCACGCTGAGATCAGGATACAGCGCGCGGAAGGCGGGCAGCATCGGCGCGAGATAGATCATCGCAAAGGACAGCGAACTCGTCACGCGCAGCATGCCCTTCGGCGACAGCGCGCGGTCGGAGACGGCATCCTCGGCTTCGGCGAGCTCGTTCAACAACGTGCTGCAGCGCTGCAGAAGCTCCTGCCCTGCCTCCGTCAGCCATAGCCGGCGCGTGTTGCGTTCGATCAGCCGGACTGCGAGCCGTTCCTCCAGCGCGCTGAGGTGGCGGCTGGCGGCCGCGTTCGACATCCGCAGGATTTCGGCGGCCTTGGACAGGCTGCCGAGCTCGGCGGTTTTGGAGAAGACTTCGAGTTGGAGCAGCCGGTCCATTTTTGCTAAAAGAGGAAAAGAGACTTACAAATTTTGGCCTTTATTTCCGTTTTCCGCAAGGCAAAATAGCCACAACGAGACATAATCGCAGGCGAGGAAAATCAGGAAATGTCGGGCCCGATCAGGCACATCGTGATGTGGCGGTTGCGCGGGGAAAGCCCCGAGGAGCGCTCCGCCGCCCGGGTCAAGGTCAAGACCCTGTTCGAGGGCCTCAAGGGTAGGATCGACGGCCTCACCCATATCGAAGTCGGCGTGGACGTCAGTGCGGTCGACTACGCCTGCGACGTGGTGCTGTTCTCGGAATTTACCGACCAGGCCGCGCTCTCGGCCTATGCCAACCATCCCGAACATCTACGCGTGCGCGAGGCGCTTGGCGACTTGCGGATCGGACGCTTCCAGGTCGATTATCCCATCAAAGAGACCGGCGCATGATCGGTTCGTTCACCTTTGAAAACCTGCCCTGCCGCGTCGTCTTCGGTAGCGGAACGCTTGGCTCCGCCAAGGCCGAGGTGGAACGGCTCGGCGGCAAGCGCGCGCTTGTGCTGACGACGCCGCAGCAGGAGGCGCAGGGCAAGAGCCTCGGGGCGGCGCTCGGCCCGCTCTATGCCGGCATCTTTCCCGGCGCCACCATGCACACGCCGGTCGAGGTCACGGAGCGTGCGCTCGCGGCAATGAAGGCGTGCGAGGCCGACTGCGTCGTCTCGCTCGGCGGCGGCTCGACCACCGGCCTCGGCAAGGCGCTGGCGCTGCGAACCGGCGTCAACCAGCTCTGCATTCCCACCACCTATGCAGGCTCGGAGATGACGCCGATCGTCGGCCAGACCGAGAACGGCCTGAAGACCACCGTGCGCGATGCGGCTATCCTGCCGGAGACCGTGATCTACGATGTCGACCTCACTTTGACGCTGCCGGCGGGTCTCGCCGCGACATCAGGCATCAACGCGATCGCCCACGCGGTGGAAGCGCTTTACGCGCGCGACACCAATCCCGTGACGTCGCTGATGGCGGAAGAAGGCATCCGCGCACTGGCCCGCGCCCTGCCCGCCATCGCCGCCAAGAGCGACAACCGTGAGGCCCGCACAGAAGCGCTTTACGGCGCCTGGCTGTGCGGTGTTTGTCTGGGCACCGTCGGCATGGCGCTGCATCACAAGCTCTGCCACACGCTCGGCGGAACCTTCGACCTGCCGCACGCCGAGACCCACACCATCGTGCTGCCGCATGCGCTGGCCTACAATGCGCCGGCGGTGCCCGACGCCATCATGCGCATCTCGCGCGCGATTGGCGCTGCCGATGCATCGCAGGGACTTTTCGAACTTGCGAAGCGGCTGGGTGCGAAGACGGGGCTGCGCGATATCGGCATGCCCGAGGGCGGCATCGACAAGGCGGCTGATCTTGCCGTCACCAACGCCTACTGGAATCCGCGCCCGCTCGAGCGCGGCGCCATCCGCGACTTGATTGCGCGCGCCTGGGCCGGCGAGCCGCCGGCCCCAATCAAAGCGGCGGCTTGAGGCGATGCGGCGCACGCTGATCAGATCCGCGACCGTCATCAGCATGGATGACGCGATCGGCGACCTCGGCACCGGCGACGTGCTGGTCGAGGGCAACCGGATCGTCGAGGTGCGACCATCGATCGATGTCGCGACCGATACGGAGATCATCGACGGAAAGGGTCGCATCGTCATCCCCGGCCTGATCAACGCGCATATGCACACCTGGCAGACGGGCCTGCGCGGCTATGCCGCGAACTGGACACTGCTGGAATATTTCCGCCGCATGCATGCCGGGCTGGCCACCGTGTTCCGGCCCGACGACATCCATATCGCGACGCTGGTCGGCGCGCTGAACCAGATCAACTGCGGCACGACAACACTCGTCGACTGGTGTCACAACAATCCGACACCTGATCATACCGACGCTGCCGTGCGCGGCCTGATCGAGAGCGGCATTCGTGCCGCGTTCTTCCATGGCTCGCCAAAGCCGGAGCCAAAGCCCGGCGAGCCGCATTTCTCGGAAGTGCCGCATCCGCGCCGCGAGGTCGAGCGGCTGCTCACGGGTCCCCTCGCCGACCGCGACGGCCTTGTCACGCTGGGCCTTGCGATCCTCGGCCCGCATTATTCGACGCTCGAGGTCGCCATGCATGATTTACGCATGGCGCGCGAGCTCAAGCTGATCGCATCGATGCATCAGGGCGGCGGTCCGGCCAAGACGCCCGGCGGCTGGGAGAAGTTGATCGAAGCCGGCCTCGTCGGCACCGACATCAACATCGTCCATGGCAACGATTTGCCCGACAATCTCCTCGACATGATGGTCGATCTCGGCGTCTCCTTCTCGGTGACGCCCGAGAACGAGATGATCCAGGGCCATGGCTTTCCGATCACCGGACGGTTGCTCAGGCGTGGCGTGCGGCCGACCATCGGCATTGACCTCGAATCCATCCTGGCCGGCGACCTGTTCTCCGCCGCGCGCATTGCGCTCTCGATGCAGCGGTCGCTCGACAATGCGGAGTCCCGCAAGACCCGCGGCACCATCCCCGCGACGACCACGATCCCCGTGCGCGAGGCGCTGCGCTGGATCACGACGGAAGGCGCCCGCATGCTCGGCCGCGAGCGCCAGATCGGCTCGCTGACGCCAGGCAAGCTCGCCGATCTCGTCATCATCAACGTCTCCGATCTCAACCTCGTCCCGGTGCATGATCCCGTCGCCACAGTCGTGATGCAGACGAGCCTCGCCAATATCGAGGCCGTCATGATCGGCGGCGCCTGGAAGAAGCGGAACGGCCGACTGCTGGCTGAGGGGTTGGAGACCAAGAAAGAGCTGCTGGCGCAATCCGGCCGGCGGCTGGTGCAGGACATCGAACGACAGGGACGCGCCGCCTGAGGCGCCAACGGACAACAACAATGACAGATACCTCGAAAAACATCGCTTTCATCGGAATCGGCAAGATGGGGCTGCCGATGTCGGCGCTCGTCGCCAAGGCCGGTTTTGCCGTCACCGCGTTCGACCAGAGCGCGGCGCGGATCAACGAGGCACGCGCGCAAGGTATTGCGATTGCCGCATCGCCGGCCGAGGCCGTGAGCGACAAGGCGGCTGTCGTCACCTCCCTGCCCGACGACGTCGCGTTGCGCGGCGCCCTGCTCGGCCCCACCGGCGTCATCGCCGCGATGGCGCCGGGCGCCATTTTGATCGAAACCAGCACTGTCAGTGTCGAGGCTTCTACTGATGTCGCGGCCGCGGCACAGGCCCGCGGGATTGCCTATCTGCGCGCACCGGTCTCCGGCAATGCCAGCATCGTTCATACCGGCACCTTGACCTGCTTCGTCTCGGGGCCGAATGACGCCTTCGAAAACGCAAAGCCGCTGTTCGCCGCCTTCACCCGCGCACAGACCTATCTTGGACCAGCTGAGGAAGCCCGCTACGCAAAGCTCTCGGTCAATCTGATGATCGCGGTGTCGGCCGCGATGATGGCCGAGAGCCTGGCGCTGGCGCGCAAGGGCGGCATCGCCTGGCAGGATATCTTGAAGGTGCTCGACGACAGCGCGGTGGCCTCGCCGATGGTGAAATACAAGACCGCGCCGCTACGAACCCGCGATTTCGAGTCGACCTTCTCCTGCAAGCAGATGGCCAAGGATCTCGACCTGATCCTGGGTGCCGGCCATGCCGTCGGCGTGCCGTTGCAGCTGGCGGCCCAGGTGCGCGAGACCTACGGCTCGCTGGTCGCGCAAGGCGACGGCGACACCGACTTCATCGCGACGGTCAAGCACCTGGAACGGCTGTCCGGGCTCGGCGAGCCCAAACTCTGATCAGCGGAAGGCACATATGCGCAATTTCAACGAGAACACGATCACCGACGCCGTGCTGGAGCGGATCAAGGACGCAACCGATCCGCGCATCAAGCAGGTCAGCGAAGCGCTGGTGCGCCACCTTCATGCCTTCGTCCGCGAGGTGCGGCCGACCCAGAAGGAATGGGAATTCGGCATCGATTTCCTGACCCGCACCGGCCACATGTGCGACGACAAGCGCCAGGAGTTCATCCTGTTGTCGGACACGCTCGGCGTCTCCATGCTGGTCGACGCGATCAACCATCCGGTGCCGGAGGGCGCGACCGAAACCACGGTGCTCGGCCCGTTCTTCGTCCAGGCCGCACCGGAAAAGGACAGCGGCGCGGATATCTCCGGTCCGATGGAGGGCGATCCGATGCTGGTCACCGGCTCGGTGGCGACCGTCGACGGCAAGCCGCTCGTGGGTGCCGTCGTCGACGTCTGGCACTCCGACGATGATGGTTATTACGACGTGCAGCAGCTCGATGCCATTGGCGATCTCGCGATGCGCGCGCGCTTCCACACCGACGCCAACGGCAGATTCCATTTCTGGTCGATCAAGCCGGCCGCCTATCCCGTTCCGCATGACGGCCCGGTTGGCGAGATGCTCGAGGCGCAGGGTCGCCATCCCTGGCGCCCCGCGCATGTGCATTTCATGATTTCCGCGCCCGGCTTCGAGCAGCTCGTCACACACGTGTTCGTTGCCGGCGACCAGTATCTCGACTCGGACGTGGTGTTCGGCGTCAAAGACAGCCTGATCCGCGAATTCACCCGGCATCCGGCCGGCCGTGCGCCGGATGGTCGCATGGTGGACAGCGAGTATTTCCATCTCAACTATGATTTCGGCCTAAAGCAGGTCGCGAGCAACGCAAGAGCCGCTTAAGCTAGAGCGGCGACGGACCAGCAAGAGTCCGGCAACAGGGGGCAGACGGGAGCTGAGGATGGGACCGCGGGTCAGCACGAGCATCTTGGCCGAGCGCCTCACGGGCATGATCGGCCCGCGCGCGAGCGTTGCGCGCGGCGTGCTCGATCAGCACGGGCAGAGCGAGTCGCATTATCGCAATTTGCCGCCGGACATCGTCGTCTTCCCTGAGACCACGCAGGAGGTCGCGGAGATCGTCAAGCTGTGCGCGAGCGCGGGCATGCCGATCGTCCCGTACGGCGCCGGCACCTCGCTCGAAGGCAATGCGGCCTCGGTCGCGGGCGGCGTCTGCTTCGACTTCGCCCGCATGAACAGGGTGCTCAGCGTGCACGACAGCGACATGGATGTCGTGGTGCAGCCCGGCATTACCCGCAAGCAGCTCAATGCAGAGCTGCGCAACACCGGCCTGTTCTTCCCGATCGACCCCGGCGCCGACGCCTCGATTGGCGGCATGACCTCGACGCGCGCCTCCGGCACCATGGCGGTGCGCTACGGCACGATGAAGGACAATGTCATGGCGCTGGAGGTGGTGCTGGCCGACGGCCGCGTGATCCGGACCGCGAAGCGTGCGCGGAAGTCGGCAGCCGGCTACGACCTGACGCGCCTGTTCGTCGGCGCGGAGGGCACGCTCGGAATCATCACCGAGATCACGCTGAAGGTGCATCCCGTCCCACAGGCGATCTCGGCCGCGGTCTGCAGCTTCGGCACCCTGCACGACGCCGTCGATACCGCGATCTCCGTGATCCAGTCCGCGATCCCCGTGGCGCGCATCGAGCTGCTCGACGACGTCATGATGCGCGGCATCAATGCCTATGCCAAGCTCGGTTACCGCGAAGCGCCCACCCTGTTCTTCGAATTTCACGGATCCGAGACCTCGGTCGCGGAGCAGGCCGAGGCCGCGCAGGCGATCGCCGCCGACCATGGCGGCCATGGCTTTGCCTGGGCCAAGGCACAGGAAGACCGCAGCCGGCTCTGGCACGCCCGCGACAACACGCTCTATGCCGGCCTCGGCCTCCGGCCCGGCGCGCGCGCCGTGATCACCGATGTCTGCGTGCCCATCTCGCGGCTGGCCGAATGCCTGACCGAGACGCGGCGCGACGCTGACGAGCACGGCTTTACCGCGCCGATCGTTGGCCATGTCGGCGATGGCAATTTCCACATGCTGATCCTGATCGACCCGGCTCAGCCCGAGGAGGCCGAAGGCGCCAAGGCGCTTCAGGCCCGCATGGTCGCCCGCGCCATCGCCATGGACGGCACCTGTACCGGCGAGCATGGCATCGGGCTCGGCAAGATCGACTATCTCACCGACGAGCTTGGCGAAGCCGTCGATGTGATGCGATCCATCAAGGCCGCGCTCGATCCGAATGGTCTAATGAACCCCGGAAAGATCTTTGCGAGCGGAGCCAAGGCATGAGTGACAAGGCATGAGCGACGCGCTTCCGATCGAGGTCACCTCGCCCACCCCGCTGCTGGAGCTGCGCGGCATCAGCAAGGAGTTTCCCGGCGTCAAGGCGCTGGATGACGTGTCCTTTGCCGTCTACCCCGGCGAAGTCCACATGCTGCTCGGGGAGAATGGCGCCGGCAAGTCGAGCCTGATGAAGGTCCTGTGCGGCGCCTACCGCGCCGACGCTGGCGAGTTCTATTTTGAGGGCAAGAAGGTCGCGATCTCCTCGACCGCGGATGCGCAGAAGCTCGGCATTGCCGTAATCTTCCAGGAATTCTCGCTGGTCCCCTATCTCGATATCGCACAGAACATCTTCCTCGGCCGCGAGCCGAAAGGCCACATCCCCGGCGCCATCGACCGCCGCAAGATCCTGGCTGACGCAAAGCGCGTGCTCGACACCATCGGCTTCGACATCGATCCCTCCACCATCGTCGACAAGCTCGGCGTCGCGCAGCAGCAGATGGTCGAGATCGCCAAGGCGATCAGCCAGGACGCCCGCATCCTCGTGATGGACGAGCCGACCGCGGCGCTGTCCGACCGCGAGACCGAGCTGCTGTTTGCCCTTATCGCACGGCTGAAGGCCGACGGCGTGTCGATCGTCTACATCTCGCACCGCATGGCCGAAGTGTTCGCACTCGGTGATCGTATCACGGTACTGCGCGACGGCCGACGCATCGACGGAGTCCGGCCCGCCGACGTCACGCCGGACCAGCTCGTCCGCATGATGGTCGGCCGCAACGTCGACATGACCTATCCGCGCAATTTTGCCGACAAGCCTGGCGAGCTGCTGCTCGAGGTCAAGGGCCTGACCGCCTCGACCGGCATCTCCGACATCAACATCGAGGTGCGCCGCGGCGAGATCGTCGGCCTGTGCGGCCTGGTCGGCTCGGGCCGCAGCGAAGTCGCACGCGCCATCTTCGGCGCCGATCCCGTGACGTCGGGCGAGATCATCTTCGACGGCAAGGCCATCTCCGGCGAGCCGGACCTCGCCGCTCGCCGCGGCATCGCGCTGATCCCGGAGAGTCGCAAGAGCGAAGGTCTCGCGCTGCTGCGCTCGGTGAGCGACAATCTGGTGGTGTCGGCGCTGCGAAAGCTGTTCCCGAGCGGGCTGTTCGACCAGCGCGGTGCGCAGCGCACCTCCGATGCCCTGATCCGGCAATTGAGGATCGCGACACCGAGTGCGCGTCAGACCGTCGGCCTGCTCTCGGGCGGCAACCAGCAGAAGGTCGTGATCGGCAAATGGCTGGCGGCCGGCTCAAAGCTCTTCATCTTCGACGAGCCGACGCGCGGCATCGACATCGGCGCCAAGTCCGAGATCTTTGCGCTGATCGACCGCCTGGTCGCGGAAGGCGCGGCGGCGCTGATGATCTCGTCCGAACAGGTCGAGATCTGCCATGTCTGCGACCGCGCCTATGTGATGCGCGAGGGGCGCATCGCCGGCCACCTGAACCGCAACGAACTGACCGAGGAGAACATCGTGCGACTGGGGATGCATCATGCGTGAAGCCGCGGTCGTTTCACAGCCCAATCCGCTGCAACGCATTCCCGGCGTTGCCATCGTGCTCGTGCTCCTGGTCACGCTGTTCAGCGTGATCGCGCCGGGATTTCTGTCGGTCGCCAATCTCTCCAACGTGCTCGTGCAGTCGACCATCCTGACCATGCTCGCGCTGCCGATGACGCTGATCATCATGACCGAGGGGCTGGACCTGTCGATGGGCGCGGTGCTGACGCTGACCTCGCTCTGCGTCGCGATCGTGTCGCTCGCCACCAAATCGATGCTGCTCGGTTTAGGCGCCGGCCTGCTGGTCGGCGCGGCCTTCGGCGTCGCCAACGGCTGGCTGGTGGCGATCCTGGGCATTCCGCCCTTCGTCGCCACGCTCGGTACGCTCGGCATGGCGCAGGGCCTGTCGCTGATCGTCAGCGACGGCCAGAGCGTGGTCGGCATCCCCCACGGCGTCCGCGACATTTATTCAGCGACGCTGCTCGGCATTCCCGTGCCGATCGTGATGGCTCTCGTGACCTACGCGGCGTTCCACGGCCTGCTCTATCACACCCGCTTCGGCACCTACATTTTCGCACTCGGCGGCAATCGCGAGGCGCTGCGCTATGCCGGCCTCTCGCCGAACCGTCTGCTGATCGCGGTCTACGCGATCGGTGGCGCCATGGCGGGCATCGCGGGCCTGTTGATGACCGCGCGGATGAATTCCGGCCACCCCACCGCCGGCCTCGGACTTGAATTCGATGCCATCGCCGCCGTCGCGGTCGGCGGCACCTCGTTCGAGCGCGGCAATGGCTGGCTGCTCGGTACCCTGCTCGGCGTCCTCTCGGTCGGCGTGTTGCGCAACGGCTTGAACCTGATCTCGCTGCCCTCCTCCGTGCAGGTCGCAAGCGTCGGCGTGCTCGTCATCGTCGCGCTGTTCCTCGACGGTCTCAGGAGCCGGGCATGACCGACATCACCAAAGAGGCGATGATGCCGCCCCGTTCCTTCCTGTCGCAGGATGCGATCCAGGTGTTCTATCGCCTGCTCGCGGCCCTCTTGATCTGCGCGGTGCTCGCCGTGCTCAGCGATTCCTTCCTGAGCCTCGGCAACATCCTCAACGTGCTCCGGCAGGCGAGCCTGACCTTCTTCATCGCCTCCGGCCTGACGCTGGTGGTGCTGACGGCCGGCCTCGACCTCTCCGTCGGCGCCAATGTTGCGCTGTCGGCCTGCATCGCCGGGACCGTGATCCACAAGACCGGCTCGCCGGCGCTCGGCATCCTCACCGGGCTTGCCTGCGGCGGCATCGTTGGCCTGCTCAACGGCGTCATGGTCACCGCGCTGCGCATCCCCTCCTTCATCGCCACCTATGGCATGCTCTGGGTGCTGAACGGCCTCACCTATTGGTACATGGCCGGCGAGACGCTGCACGGCTTCCCGGCGGGCTTCCGACAGATCGGCAGCGGTTATCTGTTCGGCCTGCCCATCCCGGTCTATCTGCTGCTGGTGTTCCTCGGGATCGGGACGCTGTTTGCGCAACGGACGATCTGGGGCCAGGAGATCTATGCGATCGGCGCTAATCCGGTCGCCGCGCGCCTCTCCGGCATTCCGGTCCCGCGCCGCCTGCTGCTGGTCTATGCGGTCTCAGGCACCATGGCGGGACTTGCCTCGATCATCTTCCTGTCGCGGCTCAATTCGGCCGAGGCCGATATCGGCGAGAGCCTGACGCTGCCGGCGATCGCGGCCGTTCTGATCGGCGGCACCTCGCTGTTCGGCGGCGTCGGCACCGTGTTCGGCACCTTCATCGGCGCGCTGATCCTGACGCTGGTGCTGAACGGCATGAACCTGCTCTCGGTCAGCGCCAACTGGCAGCCGCTGGTGACAGGCATCATCGTCATTCTCGCGGTGTGGCTCGACATGAAGACCCGCCGCCGCGCGCAATGAGTTCATTGAGTTCCAACAAGCAAAATGAGGGATGGAGGCAACATGAGACAACAGAAACTGGCTTACCTCGCACTGCCGCTGCTGATGGCGGCCGCGTTCACCAGCGAGGCGCGCGCCGACGGCGAGACCATCGCCGTCTTCACCAAGAACCAGACCAACCCGTTCTTCCAGACGGTGCGGGTCGGCGCCGACAACATGGCGAAGACGCTGAACGCCAAGACGCTGCAATACATCCCGACCAAGCCCGACAGCATCCCGGAGCAGCTGAGCCAGATCGAGGACGTCGTCGTGAAGAAGCCGAGCGCGATCGTGTTCACGCCGGTTGACTACAAGGCGATGGTGCCCGGGGTCGAGAAGATCAACGAGGCCAAGATCCCCGTCGTCAACATCACCGACCGCTCCGCGGGCGGCAAGTTCCTCTCCTTCGTCGGCGCCGACGATTACAGCCTCGGGCTCGAGACCGCGCGCTTCCTGCTCAAGACGCTGGGCGGCAAGGGCAACATCGTCATCATCGAGGGCGTCAAGGGCTCGCTGACCAATGTCGATCGCGTCCGCGGCTTCAACGACGCGCTGAAGGAGACCCCCGGTGCGAAACTCCTGGCGTCGCAGCCGGGTAACTACCAGCGCCTCCAGGCGCTCCAGGTGATGGAGAACCTGATGCAGTCGAATTCGCAGATCGACGGCGTGCTGGCGGCCAACGACGCCATGGCGGTCGGCGCGATCGAGGCGCTCGACGGCGCCAACCGCAAGGCCCAGGTGATCGGCATCAACGGTACCAAGGAGGCGATCGACGCGATCAAGTCCGGCAAGCTGCTCGCGAGCGGCGACTACAACGGATTTGCCCAAGGCTGCCTCGGCACCATGATGGCGATCCGGTCCTTGCGCAACCAGCCCGTCATCGCCGAGATCGTGCTGAAGCCGACTGTCATCACCAAGGACAATTTTGGGCCGTTCGACGTGCCGCTGGAGCAGCGGACCTGCCCGACCTTCGAGGAGGCCGGCAAGCTCAGCGCGAAGTAAGCGCACTCACGACAATCTCGGACGGCCGTCGCGGCGGCCGTCCCAAGAACCGAGTCAAGAAACGGAGACCACCATGCTGTTCGCCATTCACGCCGTCGACCGCGCCGGCGCGCTGCCGACCCGGCTTGCCAATTACGATGCCCACAAGGCTTTCCTCAGCGACACCTCGCGCTTCGGCGTCAAGATCGTGATGTCGGGGCCGCTCGTCTCCGACGATGGTCAGACGATGATCGGCAGCCTGTTCCTGATCGAGGCACCGGGTCGTGGCGAAGTCGAAGCCTTCAATCGCGCCGACCCCTTTGCCGCCGCCGGCATCTGGGAAAAGGTCACGATCACGGGCTTCCTGCGCCGGCAGGGTTGAGGCCGGCCCCATCAAAAATGCGAAAACAACCCCATGCACAGTAGAATGGGGTTGTTTTTGCTGACGAATTTCCGGCGCGAATCTCACCCTTCAGCCGCTCGTCGCCACAGCTCCGTCTTCGAGATGACAGGCCACCCACTGCTCGGTCCCAACTGCGCGAAGCACCGGCTCTTCGACCCGGCAGCGATCGAAGACGAGCGGGCAGCGAGTGTGGAAGCGGCATCCCTTCGGCGGATTGATCGGGCTCGGCACGTCGCCCTTGAGGATGATGGGATTGCGCTGGGCGCCCGGCTCGGGGAGCGGCACCGCGGACAGCAGCGCTCTGGTGTAGGGATGCCTTGGCGCGGCAAAGATCTCTCGGCGCGGCGCTATCTCGACGATCTTGCCGAGATACATCACGGCGACGCGGTGGGTCATGTGCTCGACGATCGCGAGGTCGTGGCTGATGAACAGCAGCGCGAGCCCGAACTCGCTCTGGAGATCCTGCAGCAAATTGACGATCTGCGCCTTGACCGAGACGTCGAGCGCCGAGACCGCCTCGTCGCACACGATCAGCTCGGGTTCGGCCGCGAGCGCCCGCGCGATGCCGATGCGCTGGCGCTGGCCGCCGGAGAACTCGTGCGGCCGGCGGTTCAGCGCCTCGCGCGGCAGCCGCACCGTGTCCATCAGGGAGGTGACGCGGACCTCGAGATCTTCGGCGGATTTGGCGAGGCCGAAATTCCGGATTGGCTCGGCCAGAATGTCACGCACTCGCATGCGCGGATTGAGGCTGGAGAACGGATCCTGGAACACCACCTGCACGCGCCGGCGCATCTGGCGCATCGTGCCCGGATGTGCGTCGTCGATACGCTGGCCGTCGAGGATGACTTGGCCCGCGGTGATGTCGAACAGCCGCAAGATGGCGCGGCCGACCGTCGACTTGCCGCAGCCGGACTCACCGACGAGCGACAGCGTCTCGCCGCGCGCGATCTCGAAGGAGACGCCGTCGACCGCATAGACGAATTCGGACTTGCGGCCGAACAGGCCGGACTTGACCGGAAAGTGCTTCTTGAGGTCGTTGACCTGGAGCAGCGGAGGGCTCATGCCGCGACAGCTCCTTTGGCCGCATAGTGGCAGGCGGCGACGTGACGAGGGCCCTTCTCCTCGAGCCCCGGCGCATATTGGCGGCACAGATCGGTCGCGAGCGCACAGCGACCGGCAAAGACGCAGCCGGTGATCGGCTTTCTGAGATCGGGCACCTGCCCGGGAATTTCGGCGAGCCGTCTTGCCGTGCCCGTGAGCGACGAGCCGAGCCGCGGCACCGCACCTAACAGGCCTTGCGTATAGGGATGACGCGGCGAGCGGAACAGTTCCGCCACCGGCGCCTCCTCGACCTTGCGGCCCGCATACATCACCATGACGCGCTCGGCGATCTCGGCGACAACGCCGAGGTCGTGGGTGATCAGGATGATGGCCGCGCCGACACGGCGCTTGAGGTCCAGCATCAGCTTCAGGATCTGCGCCTGGATCGTCACGTCGAGCGCGGTGGTCGGCTCGTCGGCAATGAGAAGCTTGGGATTGCAGGCCAGCGCAATGGCGATCATCACGCGCTGGCGCATGCCGCCGGAGAGCTGGTGCGGATATTCGCGCACGCGCCGCTTCGGCTCGGGAATGCCGACCAGCGTCAACATCTCGATCGCGTGCGCCTCGGCCGCCTGCTTGTCCAGGCCCTGATGGATCATCAGCGTCTCGCGGATCTGCCGGCCGACGGTCAGAACCGGATTGAGGCTGGTCATCGGCTCCTGAAAGATCATCGAGATGTCGTTGCCACGGATCGCGCGCATCTCGCGATCGGAGAGTTGTAGCAGGTCTCTCCCGGCAAAGCGGATCGCACCTGCGATCCTGCCCGGCGGCTCCGGGATCAGCCGCATCAGCGACATCGATGTCACCGACTTGCCGCAGCCGGACTCCCCGACGATGGCCAGCGTCTCGCCCTCGTTGACATGGAAAGACACCCCGTCCACCGCGCGGTTGATGCCGCCGGGGGTGCGGAAATGAGTCTGGAGGTTATCGACTTCGAGCAGCGCCATCGCGATCAGCCCCGGTCAGAGACGCTTGGCCATGCGCGGATCGAGCGCATCGCGAAGGCCGTCGCCGAGCAGATTCACCGCAAGCACGGTGACGGACAAGAAGGCCGCCGGAAAGAACACGATGTAGGGCTTGACCTGCCACAGCGCGCGGCCCTCGGCCATGATGTTGCCCCAGGACGGAATGGTCGGCGGTGTTCCGGCGCCGATGAAGGACAGGATCGCCTCGGTGATCATGGCGCTGGCGCAGATGTAGGTCGCCTGCACCAGCATCGGCGCCAGCGTATTCGGCAGGATGTGACGGAGGATGATCATCGGCGTGCGCGTGCCGCAGGCGACCGCGGCATCCACATAGGGCTGCTCGCGCAGCGACAGCACCACGCTGCGCACGAGCCGCGAAACGCGCGGGATCTCGGCAACCGTGATGGCGAGGATGACGTTGCCGACGCTGCCGCGCGTCAGCGCCATCAGCGCAATCGCCAGCAGGATCGGCGGGATCGACATCAACCCGTCCATGAAGCGCATCAGGATGCCGTCGGCCCAGCGGATGAAGCCGGAGACCATGCCGATGGCCAGGCCGGCCACGGATGCGAAGATCGCGACCGACAGGCCGACCGTGAGCGAGACCCGCGCACCGAACAGCACGCGCGAGTAGATGTCGCGGCCGAGCACGTCGGTGCCGAACCAGAAATCGGCGGACGGCGCACGCGTGCGCTTGGCGGGGGCGAGCGCGGTCGGATCGACCGTTCCGAGATAAGGCGCGAAGACCGCGATAAGAACGAGCGTCAGCAGCAGCGCGCCACCAATGGCGACCGTCGGATGGCCGCGCAAAAACCCGACGAAGCCGCGCCGGATCGTGACCGGCCGCAGGATTTCCGGCAGTTGTGGCGCAAGAACGAGCCCGGCCGGGAGCGCCTGCGGATTGATGGTCGTGTCGGTCAATAGCGGATCCTCGGGTCAACGAGCGTATAAATGACGTCGATCATCAGATTGACGAGGACGTAGACGAAGCTGAACAGCAGGACGATGCCCTGAATCACCGGATAGTCGCGGCGCAGGATCGCGTCGATCGTGAGCCGACCGAGACCCGGAATCGCGAACACGCTTTCGGTGACGACCGCGCCGCCGATCAGGAGCGCGATGCCGATCCCGATCACGGTCACGATCGGCACCGCCGCGTTCTTCAGCGCGTGAATGAACAGGATGCCGCCCTGCCCGAGGCCCTTGGCGCGCGCGGTGCGGATATAGTCCTGCTGCAACACTTCGAGCATGGCGGCGCGCGTGATGCGCGCCACCAGAGCGATGTAGACGCAGCCGAGCGCGATCGCGGGCAGGATCAGGTTCTCGAGCCACGGCCAGAAGCCTTGCGTGAGCGGCGTATAGCCCTGCACCGGCAGCCATTCGAGCTCGAGCGCGAAGATGTAGGCGAGCATGTAGCCGACCACGAAGACGGGCAGCGAGAAGCCGAAAACGGCAAAGCCCATGATGACGCGGTCGATCAGGCTGCCGGCCTTCCAGGCCGCCACCACGCCGAGCGGCACTGCCACCACGATCGTGAGCAGCAGCGTGACGATCATCAGCGACAGCGTCGGCCCTAAGCGCTGTCCGATCATCGCCGAGACCGGCAGATTGGTGAAGATCGAGGTGCCGAGATCGCCGTGCAGGATGCGCCAGACCCAGCCTCCGAACTGGACCAGGAAGGGCCGATCGAGACCGAGGCTCTGGCGGATGCGCTCCACATCCTCCGGACTCGCCTGGTCGCCCGCGATCACCACCGCGGGATCACCCGGCGCAATGTAGAGCAGGCTGAACACAAACAGCGCGACGATTGCCATGACCGGCAGGGTCGCGACGATGCGACGGAGGATATAGGAGAGCATCTGGCCTCAACGCACGATCATGCAGACTTCGACACGCCCCAGAAGAACGGCAGCGGCCCCTTGGTGATGCCGGAGACGTTCTTGCGCCAGGCCGTGTAGGTCAGGAAGAAGCCGGTCGGCGCATAGACGACATCCTCGAGCGCCGCCTTGTTGACCCGCCCGATCGCCGCCTTCTCTTCCTCGATATTCTTGGCGTCGAACCAGGTCGTGATCTCCTTCTCGGTATTCGGACTATTGGGCCAGCCGAACCAGGCCTTTTCGCCATTGGCGCGGATGGCGGTATAGGCGGCGGGCGTGATGCAGTCGGCGCCGGCGTGCCAGCTGTGGAACATGTTCCAGCCACCCTGCCCGGGCGGCGTCTTCGCCGCGCGGCGCGAGCCGACCGTGCCCCAGTCCGTCGCGACGAAGTCGACATTCATGCCGAGCCGCTTCAGGAGATCCGCGGTCACGTCGCCTTGCGCCTTGGTGATCGGCTGGTCCTGCGCCACCAAGCAAGTCACCGGCTGGCCGGAATAGCCGCTTTCGGCCAGCAGCTTCTTGGCCGCATCGAGATCGCGCTTGCCCTTCAGGATCTCGCCGCCGAGCTCGCTGTAGAGCGGCGTATCCGGCGTGAAGAAGCCCGGCAACGCCTTCCACAATGCGTTGTCGTCGCCGACGATCGCGCGCATGTAGTCTTCCTGGCTCATCGCCATCAGCACCGCGCGCCGCGCCCGCACGTCGTTGAACGGCGCGAATAGATGGTTCATGCGGAACGAGCCGATATTGCCGAGGGGATCGCCGATGTCGACGCTGATGTTCTTGTTCTTCTTCAGCACGGGCACGAGATCGGCGATCGGATTCTCCCACCAGTCGACCTCGCCGTTCTGCAGGGCGGCGGCCGCGGTGGCCGGATCCGGCATCACGATCCATTCCACGCGATCGACCAGGATCTGCTTGCCGCCGGCAAGCCAGGAGGCTTTCTCCTGCCGCGGGACGTAGTCTGCGAATTTCTCGAACACGGCCTTGGCGCCGGGGACCCATTCGCCCTTGGCGAATTTCATCGGACCCGAGCCGACATACTCGGTGATCTGCTTGAACGGATCGGTCTTGGCAATGCGCTCAGGCATGACGAAGGAGCACGGCGCGTTGTTCTTGGCCAGCGCGTAGAGCATTTTCGGGAAGGGCTGCTTCAAGACCCATTTGAAGGTGCGGTCGTCGACGACGGTCAATTCCTGCTGGTTGGCGAGGATCATCAGCCCCATCGGATCGCGCGCAGCCCAGCGCGACAGGCTCGCGACGACATCCTTGCTCAGCACCGGCTCGCCGTCGTGAAACTTGAGACCGGGGCGCAATTTGAACGTCCAGGTCTTGCCGTCGTCCGAGGTCTCCTCGGACTCGACCATCTGGCGCTGCGGCTGCAACGAGGAATCGATGCCGTAAAGCGTGTCCCAGACCAGAGCGGCGGCATTGCGCACGACATATTGCGTGCCCCAGATCGGATCGAAATTGGCGAGATTGGCTTGCGGCACGAAGCGGAGGGTGCGGGCTGATGCGCCTTGCGCGATCGCGGGGGCCGAGAGGCCCGTCAATGCCAGACCGCCCGCGCCAGCCAGTCCCTTCAATACGGTCCTGCGATCCATGAAGTCCTCCCAATAATGCCGTGATGCCGGCCATCGTTGGCCAAGAGCAGGTGAAACCAGAACCCGTTGGCGTGCAAATGGTATGCCACTAACCGGACCTTCGCCAGCGGGATCTCAACGTCTTTTGGGGCGGGCCCAGGCCTCACAGAGCTGCCGCCAGCATCTCGCCGGTCTCGATATGCGGGATCGCCTCGACCAGCTTGCGCGTGTAATCGGTCTTCGGATTGTCGAACAGCGCGCGGCTTTCGCCCTGCTCGACGATTCCGCCATTGCGCAGCACGATGGTGCGGTCGCAGAGCATGCGCACCACGTTGAGATCGTGGCTGACGAACAGCAGCGCGATGTCGTTCTCGCGCCGCAAGCGGTCGAGCAGTTGCAGCACAACCGCCTGCACCGAGACATCGAGCGCGGCGGTCGGCTCGTCCAGCACCAGGAGCCGCGGCCGGCAGGCGATGGCGCGGGCGATGCCGACGCGGGCCTTCTGGCCGCCAGAGAGCTGGTGCGGAAACCGCGGCAACAGATCCAGCGGCAATCCCACCCGCACGGCGCATTCCTCCACCCGTTCGCGAAGCGCCTCACCCGGGCGCATGCCGCCAAGCCGCATCAGGGGGTGGGCGATACAATCGAAGGCCGTAAAGCGCGGATTGAGGCTCTCATTCGGATCCTGGAACACCATCTGGATGTCTTTGCGCAAGGGCGAGCGGTGAAAGTCGCGCGAGGCCACGTGTCCGATCGAATGCCCGTCGAACACGATGTCGCCTTCGCTTGGGTCGATCAGGCGGCAGATCATCCGCGACGTCGTGCTCTTGCCGGAGCCGGACTCCCCGACGAGACCGACGCTCTCGCCGCCGGCCATGGTCATCGAGAAGTCGGCCACCGCAGCAGAGCCCTGGTCGAAGCGTTTTGCCAGTTTTCGCACTTCCAGGAGCGGCGGCGTGCCGTGCGCTAGCTCCGTTCGGGGCTTGCCGACGACAGTCGCGTAACGCTCTCTCTCCTCTTCCGTCACGAGGTCTTCGATACGGGACGTCGCGGTCGGCGATGCCGCGACCAGGCGCCTGGTATAAGCGTGCTGCGGCGCGCCGAAGAGTGTCCTGGAACTTGCCTCCTCGACGATGCGGCCACGTTCCATCACGGCGATGCGGCGGCAATAACGCGCCGCGAGCCCGAGATCGTGCGTGATCAGGATCGTGGCCATGCCGCGCGCGGCGGCGATATCCGCCAGGAGATCCATCACCACTTTCTGGGTGGTGACGTCGAGGCCGGTGGTCGGCTCGTCCGCGATCAGCAGCGCGGGATTGCAGGAGATCGCGATCGCGATCATGACGCGCTGGCACATGCCGCCGGAGAGCTCGTGCGGATAGGCGTTCATCCGCGCCTCCGGTTCGCGGATCTGAACGGCGCGCAGCAGGTCCAGCGCCTCGGCGCGCGCGGCGTCCTTGGAGATCCGCTTGTGGGTGAGGATCGCGTCCGCGATCTGCAAGCCGATCGCCCGGATCGGATTGAGCGCCGCCCGCGGGTTCTGGAAGATCATCGACATCGCGGCGCCCTGGAGCTGACGAAGGTCGTCGCCCCTGAGCTTGGTCACGTCCTGTCCGCGAAACAGGATCCTGCCGCCGGTGACGCGCCCCGCTGCCTCGAGCAGCCGCGTCGTGGCAAAGCCGGTCACCGACTTGCCCGACCCGCTCTCGCCGACGAGGCCGAGCATCTCGCCCTTCTCGACCGTGAGCGTGACGCCGCGCACGGCCTCGACCATGCCGCGCCGCGTCGAGAACGCGACGTGGAGGTCGTCGATGATGAGCAGCGCCTCGCTCATGTGCGCATGCGGGGGTCGAGAATGTCCCGCATCCCGTCCCCGAGGAGATTGAAGCACAGCACGGCCATCATCAGTGCCAGACCCGGAAATGCGACCAGCCACCACCGCCCGGTCGAGATGAAGCGCGCGCCTTCCGCGACCATGATGCCCCATTCCGGCGTCGGCGGCTTGACGCCCAGACCGATGAAGGACAGGCCCGCGGCGTTGAGAATGGCCCAGCCGAGATTGAGCGAGATCTGCACCGCCATCGCCGGCAGGATGTTCGGCAGCAGGAAGCGCAGCACCACCGAGAAATGGCTCTCGCCGCAGGCCCGCGCCGCCTCCACCCAACCGACATTCCGGCGGACATTGACCTCGGCCCGCGCGAAGCGGATGTAGAAGGGAAGATTGATGATCGCGGTCGCGATCACGATGTTCTCGATCCGGTTGCCGAGGGCTGCGACCATGGCCATCGCCAGAACGAACAGCGGAAAGGCCATCATCACGTCGACGAAGCGGCCGACGCCGCGATCGAGCCGGCCACCGGCATAGCCACAGAACGAGCCGACCACGGCTCCGATCGCGAAGGAGATGCCGACGGCCGAGACCGCTATGGCAAGATCTAGACGCGCGGCGATGATGAGACGGCTGAACACGTCGCGCCCGAGCTGGTCGGTGCCGGCAATGTGCGCCGCGCTCGGCGGCAGCAACGCCTCCGAGACATTGGAGGCCACGGGATCGTAAGGCACGATCCACGGTCCGAAGATCGCGACCAGCACGAACAGGAGCACGCCGGTGGCGGCAACGGCGGTGAGCGGGTTTCCGCGCAGGATCCAGACCGAATGGCGGAGGGTTGCGCTGGTCATCCGATCGACACCCTGGGATCGGCGATGCCGTAGCAGATGTCCACGACCAGGTTGACCAGCACAAACAGGCTGGCCATCAGCAGCACAAAGCCTTGCACCGGCGCATAGTCGGAGGACAGCAGCGCATCGAGCGCATAGGAGGCAACGCCCGGCCAGGAGAACACTTTCTCCACCAGCACATTGGCGCCCAGCATGGTCGAGAATACGATGCCGGCGATGGTGATCACGGGGAGGATCGCATTGCGTAGCGCGTAGGTCACGACCACCTTGCGCCAGGACAGTCCGACCGAGCGCGCGGTGCGCACGAAGTCACTGCCGAGCGAGACCAGCATCGAGGCACGCGTGATCCGCGCCAGCGGCGCAATCACGAACAGCGCCATGCTCACCGCCGGCAGGATCAACTGCTTGCAGGCCGCCCACCAGCCCTCGAAATCGCCGGCGAGCAGGAAGTCGATCGAGAGAAACCCGGTGTGCTGCGGCGGCAGCGACGTGAAGACGTCAATCCGCCCTGTCGGATCGGGTGCAAGGCCGAGCAGATAGTAGAAGACGTAGATCAGCAGCAGGCCCGACACAAAGGTCGGCACGCAGACGCCGAGCGCGCAGAACAGCCGGACGCCGTGATCGACGACGGAGCCCGGCCTCAAGGCCGCGAGCACGCCGAGCGGCACCGCGGCGATCAGCGCGATCAGGAGCGCGGTGAAGGTGAGTTCGAGCGAGGCCGGCAGCCGCTCGCGCAGATCCTTCAGCACCGGCTGCCCGGTCATCATGGAGCGGCCGAGATTGCCGCGGCCGATGTCGGAGAGATAGAACACGAGCTGCTCCGGCACCGACTTGTCGAGCCCCATCTGCTTGCGGATCTGCTCGATCTCCTCCTTGCCGGCGTTGGGCCCGGAGGCGAAGAACACCGCGGGGTCGCCGGGCAGGACGCGCATCAGGAGGAAAGTGAAGACCAGCACACCGAACAGCGCCGGCAGCGACGACAGCAGCCGCCCGCCCGCCCGCACCATCGTTGCGCCAAGACCGGTCCTCACCTTCCAGAGCTCCTTTCGTCTGACGCTATCACTTGCGGCTGACATCGCGATAGTCGACCTGGCGGTGGAACTCGTAGGTGTAGCCCTCGATCGAGGACGCCATCACCGCATCCTGATTTGGCTGCCACAGCATGATTTGCGGCATCAGATCGAAATGCATCGCGTTGAGCTTGCGGCCTGCTTCCTCGTACTTCGCCTTGTCCGGCTCGAAGCGGGCTTCCTGCGCGATCGCGGCGAGCTCCGCGTTGTTGATCGAGCTGTAATTCCAGCGCTGATTGCCGGTGTAGAAGTTGCGGTAGAAGTAGTCCGTGGACGGCAGCCAGGCGACGATGCCTTCGGTGTAGAAGGGCAGCTTCTTCTCGTTGATCTGCGTCGACATCTGCGCATCCGGCAGCTTCTGGATGTCGACCTTGATCCCGATCTTGCCGAGCGATTCCTTCACCAGCGCCGCCATCGGCTCGGCGGTCGAGGCTTGGCCGACATTGAAGCTGAAGGTGGTCGAGAAGCCCTCGGGGAGCCCGGCGGCCTTGAGAAATTCCCTGGCCTTGTCGAGATCGATCTTGACGGGTTGCTGGAACGGATAGATGCCGTTCAGCGGCTTGCCGTCCGGCCAGCTCGCACCGAACAGCGGCGCGCCGCGGCCGAACAGGGCGGCCTTGAACATGTCGTCATAGGGCAGCGCGAAGGCGACGGCGCGGCGGACATTGACGTTGTCGAAGGGCGGGATCTGATTGTTCATCGAGACGAAGGTGATCGAATTGTATTGCGGCGTCGAGATCACCTTGAGCTTGCCCTTGGCCTCCAGCGACTGCACGTCGCTGGCCTGCAGATCAACGACGAGATCGGCATCGCCGCGCTCGACCAGATTCGCGCGCGTCGCCGGCTCCGGCACCGACTGAATGATCACGCGCTTGAAGAACGCCGGCTTATCGGGCGAGCCACGATTCCAGGCCTCGTTGCGCTTGACGATCACCTGCTCGCCCGGCTTGAACGTCTCGATCACATAGGCGCCGCTGCCGGCGGTGTGCTCCTTCAGCCAGGCGGTGGCCCAGGGATCATCCGCTGTCGCGTGCTCCTTCGCCACCTTCGAATTGATGATCATGGGATAGACGGTGGCCAAGTTCGGCAGCGCGAGCTTGTCGGGCTTCGGCAACGTCACCTCGATCGTGAGGGGATCGATGACCTTGAACTGGTCGGCCGACGTCAGGGAGCCGGTCAGCAGTTGCGCCTTGCCGAGGATCGGCGCGGTGACGCAGCGATCGAGCGACCATTTCACGTCCTCGGCCGTGACCGGCGAGCCGTCCTGGAATTTTGCATCCTTGCGCAGGCGGAAGGTGAGCTTCAACCCGTCGGGGCTGACGTCGTAGGATTCAGCGAGCTCGCCGGTGATCTTGTCGAGATCGAACACCCATTTGCCATTGAGCTGCTTGCGACCGAACGCCACCAGCCGGTCGTAGGTGCTCATGCTCAGCGCGAAGGATTCGCGGGTCGAACCGGGGATGTTGGGATCGAGCGTGTTGACGGATGCGCCGGTGACATAGCGCAGCGTCTCCGCCCGGGTTTGCGCCTGCGAAGGCGCGGTGGCGATGAGCAACAGCGCAGTGGCGGCGAGCACGGAGGACGCCGGCCTGAAGGACACAAAACGCATTCGTTTTCCCCAAGATTTCGACAACAACGCCAGCAAGGCAGGTTAAGAAAGAAGCAAGTTGCGCGCCAGTCTCATGATGCGCTTCTGCGGACGCTTCGTCGCGGCGGCGCATGGATGATCATCGCAATTCCCCGCTGCTTCGCGCTTGCCGCGTGACCACGGCCTGCGGCACGTCATAGGCGCTGAGCGAGGCCCAGTGCCGCGCAACATCGGCGCGGAACAGGCCACGCGTCAGGCCATGAACCAGCTTGGGCACCGCGGTCGTCATCGCGTTGATCGACGATCCCGACGGGCCGAAACTCATGGTCGAGGCGATGGCGAACAGATGGACGTCGGAAATCCAGGGCGTCTTTCCCGGCACGCGTTCAGTGAAGGCATAATCGTCGGCGAGATACGGGAAACGGCCGAGCCGCGCGTTGCGTTCGTTCGAAGGCGGCAGATAACGGTCGGTCCAGGTCGCGATATTGCCGGCAAAATTGGAGAGCTCACCGCGGCCGGCAAAGTTCATGTCGATGCCGGTGCCGCAGATGACGAAGTCCGCCGCGATGGTTCCGCGCGGCGTGTGCAATTCAATGCCTTTTCCGGTCGCGCACGCGGCTTCGATCGGCGCGCCCTCGTGCAATGTGAAATTGGCGTGGCGCGCGCAGCGGTCGTAGGTCGCTTGCGGAAATCCCTCGCGCATTTCCAGGATCGTGCGCATGAAACGCCAGCGCCAGGCATCATCGAGATCGCTGAGATGACGCAGGAAGCCGCGGAAGGTCAGCCAGCGATAGGGCTGGATCACCTGGATCTGCGCACGGCGACACAGTAGGTGCACTTCCGCAGCCCCCGCCTCCAGCGCCGTGGCCGCATTGTCGAACGCAGATGCGCCGGCACCGATCACGGCGACGCGCTTGCCGCGAAGGTTTTCGAAATCGATCTCGTCGGCGACAGTTGCGACCGACCCGGCCGGCAGATCGCGCAGCGGCTCGGGGATCATCCAGCCGCCCATGCCCTCCTGCCCCGTCGCCAGCACGATCTTGCGCGCATGGAGCGTCTCGACGCCGTCGGCACGTGTCACGAGGGCAGCCAGCAGGCCGTCGGCCGCTGGCGCAATCTTCAGTAGCTCGCAGCCATTGCGCACCGGCAACGCGATCGTGCGCCGCAGCCAGAGCAGATAGTCCGCCCAATGCTCGCGCTCGATCAGGCCAAGCCCCTGCCAGCTCTCCTTGCCGAAACGGGCTTCATGCCAGGACTGATAAGTCAGGCTGGGGATATCGAGGTCGGGCCCCGTATAATCCTTCGGGCTGCGCAGCGTCGGCATGCGGGCATAGGTCAGCCACGGGCCCTCCATCCCCTCCGCGGCCTTGTCGAGCAGCAGGATGTTGCTGACGCGGGAGCGCATCAGGCCGAAGCCGGTAGCCACGCCGGATTGGCCGGCGCCGACGATGAGCACGTCCAGCGCAGGCTTGCCGTCCGGGCCCGTCTTCGGCTCGAGCCAGGCGGCGCCGGGATGCGCGATCCTGGCGAGATCGGCGCGAATGCCCCCTTCGAGTTCTGTCAGCGCATCGCTCATGCCGCGAGCCAACCTCCGTCGATGATGGCCGAGCGCCCTTGCGGTGGCATGTCAAATCTCCTCCCGGTGCTGCATCCACCAGGTGCTCATCGCCGCCGCAGACTCTGCGCAGCCGAACCGCGCGTGCCAGCCGAATTCGTCCGCCATCCGTGTAACCGAGAGCGGAGCGCGTTCCGGCCCTTGCAGTCTGATGAAGGTGCTCTCTCCGGGTGCCGCCAGCCGGCATTGCAAACCGGGATGCAACGCCGCAAAGGCCTCGCCCCATTGCAGCGCAGACCACGCCGCACCGCTGGAGATGTTGTAGAGCCGGTGGCGTGGCCGCTCTGCCTCGATCAGCACAGCGACGGCTTCGGCGGCGTCTACGGCATAAATCCAGTCCTTCACTCCTGGACCTGGCATGAGCGCCAGCCCGCAGCGAGCGAACTCGGCAAGGATCTGGAACTGAAGGCTCGGCGTATCCCGCACCTTGCCGATCCGCTCCCAAGGACCGAACACCGCGCTCAAACGCACGCTCAGGAAATCACCGCCAAAGAGCTCGGCGTGCCGCGCCACCGATCGTTCCGAGGTGAATTTGCTGATCGCGTAGAAGGAAATGGGATCGCACGGCGTTTCCTCGTCGAGGACCGGGTAACGGTGCCCCGCGGCACCATAGGCGGACGCCGAGGACAGATTGATCACGCGCCGAACGCCACGGCGGATCGCCGCGCTCAGGATCGGCATCTGAGCCATCACATTAATTTCGAGGATGTTCGAGGTCGTGGATCGCTCGAGCTGATCACCGGCCGTTATCGCAGCGCCAAGGACAATCGCATCGAAACCCTGTTTCAGAAGTACGTCGATCCTCTCGACGTCCGTGATCTCGCCCTGAACAAGGGTAAGCCGCTCCCGGTAGTCGACAAGGGATCGCTCCGCTCCCACCGGCAATTGCTTGCGGTCATACAACGTCACCTCATGCCCGCGCGCGAGCAGCACCTCGGCGAGGTTGAGCCCGACAAAGCCGGTGCCGCCGAAGATGACGGTCCTCATCGCGCGCGATCCACCATCACAGCAGTTTTGCCCCGAAATTCCGTTCCGGGTCCATGTCGGCGACGAGACGGCCGGTGGGCTTGGCCGCGTCGCCGCCGCTGCGTGCCAGGAATTTTCCGCTGCCGGCATCGGCGAGGCACTTGTTGCCGTCGATGACCATCCGGCCGCGCGACAGCACCGACACCGGCCAGCCCTTCAGCTTGCGGCCCGCGAACGGCGTGTAGCCGGCGAGATCGTGCATCATCTCGTCCGCGATCACGGTCTCGCGGTTGGGATCCCAGATCGCGATATCGGCATCGGCGCCGATCGCAATCGAGCCCTTGCGGGGGTGCAGATTGTAGATCTTGGCAGGCGCCGTGGAAGTCAGCTCGACGAACTTTTCCAGCCCCAGCCGCCCCCTCGACACCATCGCGTCGAACAGCAGCGGCAGCCGCAGCTCCAGCCCCGGCAGGCCGTTCGCGACTTGCTTGAAATTCGGATTGGGACCGGCCCGCAGCTTGCCGGTCTCGTCGTAACGATACGGCGCATGATCGGAGGAAATCGTCTGGAGATCGCCGAGCGACAGCGCCTGCCACAGCGCCTCCTGGTCTGCATGCGTGCGCGGCGGCGGGCTGCACATCCACTTGGCGCCTTCCGCGCCGGGCTTGTCGAGATCGTTCGCGGTCAGGAACAGGTATTGCGGACAGGTCTCGGCGAAGACCTTCAGCCCCTGCCCGCGGGAGTCACGGATCACTCTGGCCCCTTCGGCGGTCGAGACGTGGAAGATCATGATCGGCTGATCGATCAGCGCGGCCATGCCGATCAGCCGCGTGAAGGCTTCGGCTTCGGAGACACGGGCATGACTGACGGCGTGGTATTTCGGCATCGTGTAGCCGCGCGCGAGCAGGCGCTTCACCATCCAGGCGATGATGCCGTGATTTTCGGCATGGGCGCACAGCATCGCGCCGGACTGGCGCGCGGCGAGCAGGATGTCGAGCAGTGGCTCGTCGTCGACCTTGAGGCGGTCATAGGTCATGAAGATCTTGATCGAGGCGTGGCCCTGCTTCACCAGCGCGGGAATGTGCTCCTCGACCGTCTCCTTGGTCGCGTCCGCGATGATCATGTGAAAGGCGTAGTCGATCACGGCGCCCTTCTTCGCCAGCGCATGATAATCCTCCACCACCTGCGGCAGCTTCATGCCGACATGTTGGGCGGCGAACGGGATCACCGTCGTGGTGCCGCCAAAAGCGGCAGAGACAGTCGCGCTCTCGAACGTATCGGCGTTCATGATGCCGGCAGCGGACAGCTGCTCGATATGGGCGTGGCTGTCGACGCCGCCGGGCAGCACCAACTTGCCGCGCGCGTCGATCTCGCGCTTGGCCGCCGGAAGCCCGCGGCCGATCGCAGCGATGGTCTCGCCGGAGATGGCAACGTCGGCCTCGAACACGTCGGTGGTGGTGGCGACGCGTCCGCCGCGGATGATCAGGTCGTAGGTGGGTTCAGTCATGAGGCACTCCGTGATAGGCTTGGGGCAAATGCTCTCCATTTCGCAGGAAGACCATCATGTCCCGGCCGCGCATTCTCGTCATCAATCCGAACTCCAACCCCGCGGTCACGCAAGGGCTGGAGGACGCCTTGAGGCCGCTCGGTTTCGAGGGTGGACCGGAACTGGTCTGCCAGACGCTGGCCGAAGGTCCGTTCGGCATTGAGAGCCAGGCCGATGTCGACGGCGTCGCGGTGCCGCTGCGACGGCTGGTGGAAGGTGACAACAGCTCGGCTGCCTTCGTCATCGCCTGCTACAGCGATCCCGGTCTTCAGGTCTGCCGCGAAGGCACCGAACGGCCCGTGTTCGGCATTGCCGAGTGCGGCGTGCTGACGGCGCTCGCCCGCGCCGAAACGTTCGGCGTCATCGCCATCGCGCAGCGCTCGATCCCGCGTCACATGCGCTATCTCAGGCAGATGGGACTGACCGATCGCCTCGCCGGCGAGCGGCCGCTCAATATGAGCGTTGCGGAGACCGCTTCGGGCGAAGGCACGCTGGCGAGGATGATCGACGTCGGCCGCGCACTGCGCGATCAGGACGGCGCCCGCGCCATCGTGATGGGCTGTGCCGGCATGGCACGGCACCGTCGCCCGCTCGAAGACGCGCTGGGCATCCCCGTGATCGACCCGACACAGGCGGCCGTCAGCATGGCGCTGGGTACGGTGCAGTTCTCGGCTCACTAGGCGTCCTTCAGCTCTTTGGCGTCCTGCCGCGCGCGCCATTGCGCGTGGCTCTCGCGCGTCAGCGAAAAAACATCCCGCTGGGTGGTGTAGAGATTGCCGAACATGCGGCCGATCGGGCGGTAGGCGTCGAGATCGACATACATGTTGGCCTCATTTACGAGGCCCTCGCGGGCGTGAACCCTGAGCACCTCACCGACCAAGAGTTCGCGATCCGGAGAGAAGTTCAGCACCACATGGCGGCGGCATTCCAGCGCAAAGGGCGCAGCAGCGAGCCGCGGCACTTTCACATCGACTGAGGGAAGAATCGCAAGCCCGGTCGCAGCGACCTCGCTGTCGCCGGAGGGGAAATCGACCGCGCAATCGTTCATCGCGACCGACAGCGCCTCGTCCACCATGTGCACGACGAACTCGCCGTCGCGATGGATGTTGCGGGTGGTATCCTTCGGGCTGTGATCCGGCTTGTGCTGAAGACCGAGCACGATCAGCGCGGGGCTCTCGGAGAACACATTGAAGAAGCTGAACGGGGCCGCATTGACCGCCCCGTTCTCGTCCAATGTCGTCACCAGCGCGATCGGCCGCGGCACGATTACGCCGCAGAGCAGCTTGTAGCGATCGCGCGGATCAAGCTCGCGCAAGGAAATGCCATGATCCGACATCGGCGTCATTTCTCCGGCGGCGGCACCGCGCCGGTTTGGCTGGTGATCAGGCCGTAATGCTCGATCCGGCGATGCTGCGCGAAATTGAAGATCGTGGTCTTGCCGAAATTTGTGGCGTCGAGATCTCAGGGATGGACCAGAAGCTCGTCGTCCTCCGTCCTCGCTTCCGCGACGATCTCGCCGTTGGGATCGACGATCAGGCTGCCGCCGAACAGCGGATGGCCATCCTCATTGCCGGCCTTGGCCACCGCGACGACCCAGGTCGAATTCTGATAGGCGCCGGCCTGCACGGAGAGGCGGTTGTGAAACAGGCGCTTCTCGACGCCCTCCTCGCTTCGCTCCGCATTGACGGAGGGCGTATTGTAGCCGATCAGCACCATCTCGACACCTTGCAGGCCCATGACGCGATAGGTCTCCGGCCAGCGCCGGTCGTTACAGATCGCCATGCCGATGATGCCACCCAGCTCGCGCCAGACGTTGAAGCCGAGATCGCCCGGCTCGAAATAGCGCTTCTCCAGATGCTGGTGCGAGCGCTTGGTGTCGTACTCCACATGGCCCGGCAGATGGACCTTGCGATATTTGCCAACGATCTTGCCAGACTTGTCTGTCAGGATCGCCGTGTTGAAGTGATGGCCGTCCGGCGTCAGCTCCGCATAGCCGAAGTTCATTGCCATCCGGTGCTGCGCCGCGCGCTCGAACAGCGGCTTCGTCGCCGCGTTCGGCATCTCGCGCTCGAACCAGATGTCGAACTCGGCGCGGTCCTCCGCGTACCAGCGCGGGAAGAACGTCGTCAGTGCCAGTTCCGGATAGACGATAAGGTCGGCGCCTTTGGCCTTGGCTTCGTCCATCAGCGCGATCATGCGCTTGACCACGGCCTCGCGGCTATCGGCCTTCTGGATCGGGCCCATCTGGGCGGCGGCAACATTGACGATACGCATCAGCGATTTCCCGGTGATCTCTTGGAGGAAGTGAAAGCTTCAACGAATTGCCGGCGCCTGCAACATAACGCGGCACCGCCGATGGTTTCCAGCCGGATGGGCTGGACGGCTTGCAAGCCGTGATCGGCGCTCATCGGTGCTCCTCGTCGGCAATATCGAGGCCATGGTCGAGCGCATCCAGAAGCTGGTCCGCCTCGCGGTCGGAAATGACGAGTGGCGGTGCCAGGAACAGCGAAACCTGCTCGCCGCTGGTTCCGATCACCGCGCCGGCTTCCAGCGCCCGCGTCGCGACGCGCGAGGCGATCGGATCTTCGGTAGTGTCGGCGCGCCAGGAGCGCCAGTCCGGTCCGTGCAGCTCCACCGTCCAGTGCAGCCCCTGCCCCGCCACGCGCTGCACGCTGGGGTGTTTCTGAGCGATCGCAAGCAAGCGGCGGCTGAACAGCTTCTCGAGGCTCTTCACATGCTCGAGAATATTGTCTTCGCTGACAACCTTCAGGTAGGCGCTGACCGCGGCCATGCTGATCGGATGGCCGCGCAAGGTGCCGTAATTCTGCCAGCTCGTGCCCTTCAATCGCTCGACGATCTCCTTCGATACCACGACCGCCGCCACCGCAGCCGCACCGCCGCCGAGTGACTTTCCGAGCGTCACGATATCAGGACGGCTTTGCGAGCCCTGAAACGCGAACCAGCGCCCCGCGCGCCCTGCACCGGTGACGACCTCGTCCGCGATCCAGTATGATCCAGCCTCTCGCGCGCAGCGGGCGACTTCGTCCTGATAGGCGCCGTCGTAATAGATGCCGCCCTGGGTGTAGTCGATGATCGTCGCCGCGGTATCCGACAACAGACGCCTGGCGTCGGCCAGATATTCGCTCGGTGGCTTGCTGTTGGCCGGTCCACCGTAGATTGCGCCATCCGGCGCCGGCAGGATTCGCACCGGCGCCATCGGCGCCGGCAGCTTCGAGCCGCCTGCATGCACCGCGAGTCCGCCGTGCCATTGCGGCTGCACCGTCATGCTGCGCGACAGACCCGTGATGCCGTGATAGGCGCGCTCGCGCGTCGCCAGCGCGGAGCGCTGCGTCATGGCCTGGCAGAGCGACAGCGCCATGTCGTTAGCCTCGCTGCCGCTGATGCAGAAGCGCACCGCGCCGACCCAATCGTCCTCGCCCTTGAACGCAATGGCCATCAGATCGTCGGCGGCCTGCTCGCGACCGACCCAGGTCCAGCCCTCGTTGACCACGGGCGTGTCCGCCGCCCGGCGGATCGCCTCCACCATCGCGGGATGACGGTGACCGAGACCGCCGCCGGTGTTGCTGCCGTCGATGAGCTTGCGGCCGTCCGCAAGATGAAAATAGGCGCCCTCGCCGCCGACCACGGCCATGGGCGCGCTGTCGCCCGCGTTCAGCCCGGTTCGCAACAATCTGCTCATCGCAATCCCTTCACTCCGCAGCATCAGCGCCGTAGCCACCGCCGCCGCAAGTCTCGACGGTGACAAGATCGCCTTGCTGCAGCACGAGGTTGGATTTGCCGTCGATCGCGACGTTGGCGCCCTGCCTGACAAGCGAGATGCGACAGGCCTTCCCGGGTTCGCCGCCCTGCATGCCGAATGGCGGGATCACCATGCGCTCGATGCAGGTGGTCAGATGCATCGAGGGCGCCAGAATGCGGTAAGCACGCACGACACCATCGCCGCCGCGGTGGGCGCCGGCGCCGCCGGATTGCCGGCGAATGGACTGCTGCTCGAGGCGGATCGCGTAGTTCGCCTCGATCACCTCGACCGGCGTGTTGGAGGTGTTGGACAGATGTACCCGGGTCGCCGAGATGCCGGCCCGATCGTGCCGCGCGCCTTCGCCGCCCCCGTGGACCTCGTAGAGCATCTTCCAGGAACCGTCCTGCCGCGGCTGCGCAAAGAACAGGACGCCCGCGGTGGTCGCGCCGCCCGCGGACAATCGTTCGGGGATGGTATCCTGCATGGCGCGGAAGATCGCATCGACGATGCGCATCGACGTCTCGTGGTTGCCCGCGGCGACGGAGGCCGACCAACCCGGCTCGAGGATCGAGCCCGGGCGGGTGACGATGGTCAGGGGGCGGAGCGCACCGGCATTCTGCTGCATGTCGCGCCCGCTCATGATGCGCGCGGCATAGGCGACGGCCGAGCGCGCCATGAACGGCGTCGTGTTGCAGAAATTCGAGACGCGGTCGCAGCTCCCCGAAAGGTCGAAGGTCGCCTCGTCGCCGGCAATGGTAATCCTGACGTGGATACGCGCGGGCGCGTCGTTCACGCTGCCGTCGTCGAGATGGTCTTCGCCCTCGTAGACCCCGTCCGGCAACGCGCGGATAGCCTCGCGCATCTCGATCTCGGAGAGGTCGTGCAGGCGCGACTGCGTCGCGGTGAACACCGCCTTGCCGTGCTCGCGGCAGAGGTCGACGATGCGCCGCTCGCCGGCCTTGGTCGCCGCGATCTGCGCGAGCAGATCGCCCTCGCAGGATTCGGCGTCCCGAACATTGGCCTTGAGCAATTGCACGATCGGCGCGTTGATTCCGGCTGAGGTTGCGATCAGCACCGGCGGAATGCGCATCGCCTCCTGGAACGTGTCGATCGCCTTGGCAAAATAGCTGCCGGGCCAGGTGCCGCCGATATCCGGCCAGTGCGCGAGGCTGACCGCGAACGCCACGATCTCGCCATCGACAAAGACAGGGCGGACGACCTTGACGTCGTTGAGATGATTGCCGCCGAGCGCGCCGACATTGTAGATCAGCACGTCACCGTCGTTCAGGCTGTCGCGCGGCACCACCTTCAGCAATTCGGGGACCGTGTAAGCCATCGCGCCCAGATGGATCGGGATGTCGCGGCCCTGCCCGACCAGGCCGCCATGGCCGTCCGTGATCGCCGACGACAAATCGCCGGCCTCGCGCAGCAGCGGCGAGCGCGCCGAGCGCGTCATCACCAGGCTCATCTCCTCGGCCGCAGCCGAGAGTCCGTGCCGGATGACTTCGACGACGAACGGATCGAGCTTCAAGTTGCCCTCCGCGTCAGGAACAGATTGCCTGAAACGTCCGGCCTCGCCTGCCAGCCCGGCGGCACCACCACCGTCGACCACGCGTCTTCGATGATGGCCGGGCCACTGACGGTGTCGGCCAGCGATGCGCGGTCGATAATCCCTGTCGCGATGTCGTGGAAGCCGTCGAACGAGCAGAGGCGCGTGCCTGATGACAGCGCCCTCGCCGCCGTCGCCGACCGGCCCACCACCGTTGTCGACGGCCGACGCGCCTGTACCCGCACGGATTCGATGACGCAGGGCTCGCTCGTCGCATAGCCGAAGAGTTCGTGATGCCGCGCCAGAAAATCGCTCTTGAGCCTGATCACGTCGAGCGGCAGTGCGAGCGGGACTGGAATGGCGTCGTTCTGCGCCGCGTAACGCATCAGCGCCACCAGCTCGACTTCGATCTCCGCCTTCGCGACACCGTTGGCGATCAGGGGCGCCGACGCATCGTCAATGAGCGCTCCAATGCGCTCCGATACGCGTACGAGATCGATGCCGTCGAGACCGGCGCGCAGGGTCTGCTGCTGCAGGAAGCTGAAATCGGCGGTGAGACAGCCCAGCGCCGAGAACGCGCTCGATGCGCTGGGCACGACGACCTGCGCAATCCCGTACAGATCGGCGAGGCCCGCAGCATGCATGGGGCCGCCGCCGCCGAAGGCGAGCAGCGTGCAGTCGCGCCCGTCGATGCCGCGCTCGACCGTGACGCGGCGCAGCGCGCGGGCCATCGTCGCGTTGGCGACCTTGATGATGCCGAGCGCCGTTTCGGTCAGGCTCAGCCCCAACGCCCGCGCGATCGGCGCGATGACGCGCTTGGCCGCATCGATGTCGATGCCGATGCGGTCGCCAAGCTTCGTTTCGGGATTGAGATAGCCGAGCACGGCATTGGCGTCGGTGATGGTTGGCTCGCTGCCGCCGCGGCCGTAGCAGGCCGGACCCGGCTCGGAACCGGCACTCTCCGGCCCGACCGTCAGGCCACCCGGGCCGTTGCGCACGATCGATCCGCCGCCCGCCCCGATGGAGTGAACCGCAAGCATCGGCTGGCGCAGCGGCTTGTCGCCGAGCATGCGGCCGTCGGTCATCTCGGCCTGGCCGTCGACGATCAGGCACACGTCCGTCGTGGTGCCGCCCATGTCGAAGGTGAGCATGCGCGGCGTGCCGAGCTGGCGCGCGATGCTGACCGACGCTGAGACGCCGGCGGCCGGGCCCGACATTGCCATCACAAGCGGGCGACGTTTCACCGCGGAGATCGGGATCATGGCGCCGGCGGAATGGAACACCTGCAGGCCGGGGCCAATCGGCAGGCGTTGCTCCAGCTCGCTCAGATACTCGACCGCAATCGGCATCGCGGCCGCGTTGAACACGGTCGCCGAGGTCCGCTCATACTCGCGTGCCTCGGGGTTGACCTCATGTGACAGCGAGACATGGGCGACGACGTCCTTGAGGCGCTCGCCGAGCATTTTTTCGTGCACGGGATTGGCATAGGCGTGAAGGAGAGCCACCGCGACGCTCTGAACGCCGGTCTCCTTCAGCCAGGCCACCAGGCGCTCGATCTCCGCTTGTTCCAGCGGCTTCAGCACCCGTCCCTCGTGATCGAGGCGCTCGGCGAGCCCGAAGCAGCGCTCAGGCGGCACGAGCGGCGGCGATTTCGGCGGAATGTCGAGACGGTAGAGATCGCGGCGGCGATAACGCGCGATCTCGAGCACATCGGCAAATCCCTCGGTCGCGACCAGCGCCACCTTCGGCAGTCGGCCCTCGACGATGGCGTTGGTCACGCGCGTGGTGCCGTGGACGAAGCGCCTGACCTCGCTTCTGCGCAGGCCCACCGCCTCGATCGCCTCCAGCATCGCCTGAACCGGAGCGTCGGGGCGCGACGGCACCTTTGCAATCCGCGCCTCCGATGAATCGCGCCGGATCGCGATGATATCGGTGAAGGTGCCGCCGATATCGGTGCCGACCTCCCAGTGATTTTCGGAGGAGCTCATGTGCGGGGGCAGCGACGGATGAGGTCCGAACCGGACGCCGGGCTGTTACCGTCCATCGCGACATCCAATGCCCAACCGAGAGCGCTCATCATGCATCCCTTGTCTTGCCATTGTCCGCGAGTGTGCGACAGAGCGGTCAGGTGGGGATAGAGCCAGGTTTGTCGCAAACCGCCGGGCCGGCGCCGCGAGCTGCAAGTTCGGTTGCACGTTTTGGTGCAGCAGTGCCCGCGCGGAGAGCATGCAGATGTCGACTGCTGGACACCAGCAGAGTGCATCGCACCACGGATTTTTCGGCGCAAACCGTCACGTCCGTTGCACTGCAATCCGAACATCCAAAATCACCTGTCTAATTTGCAGGCGATCGAGGGGCGCTGCGCGAGGTTCGGATGCCCATGAGCTATGCACGGCAGGCGGCTCAGCCTTTCTTTATTGTACGGTCAGTAAGCGAGGATATCGTCCGGTCCAATCGATGGGCGACAGCGCAGCCATCCGTTGGGACCAGCTCGTTAGAAACCATCGAGATTCGGACATCCTGCGTTGAAAGTCGCGATCGCGGGCCAGATATTGCCTGAACCCGCCAGTCATGTTCGGATCGACCATCGCCTGCATGCCCTTCTTCCGGCTCAACGACGACCATATGAACCCCGATGATCTCGGGGATTTCGATCCTGAAACCGTGCCGCGCACCGTCGCCGCGTTCGGGGGCCACATGGTCACCAAGGGCATGGAGCTGGCCATGCACGAGCATCGCAAGGACGAGCTCGTCCTGTCCGTGCGTGGCATCGTCAGGCTGGAGGCCGGACACGGCGTCTGGATCGTCCCGCCGCGCTGTGCGGTGTGGATTCCCGGCCATGTTCCGCACAGCGTCAGCGTCGCTGGCGACGTCGAGATGCATTGCCTGTTCGTCGAACCGGATGCGGTGCCGGCACTCCCGCGGCAATGTTGCACGCTGACGATCTCGCCCTTGCTCGAGCATTTGCTGGTGCACGCCACCCACATGCCGGTCATGTACGATCCCGACGGCGCCGACGGCAGGATCGCCGCGGTGCTACTCGACCAGCTGTCGCTGGCCCCCGCCGAAGAGCTGCGATTCCCCATGCCGGCCGATGCCAGGCTGCGCCGGATCGCCAGCGCGATGATGACCGATCCTTCCGATCGCGCGACGATCGAGGATTGGAGCCGGCGCATGGCCGTCGCCCCGCGCACCCTCACCCGCATCCTGCAACGCGAGACCGGCATGAGCTTCGGCCGCTGGCGCCAGCAGCTCCACATCCTGATCGCGCTTCAGCGCCTCGACCAGGGCGCATCGGTCCAGGCCGTGGCGCTCGATCTCGGCTATGAGGGGGCCAGCGCCTTCGTCACCATGTTCCGCAAGGCACTGGGCAAGCCACCGGCGCGATATCTGGCCGAACGACGCATCGGCGCACACTGACCGGAATTCGCAATCGATTGTCCCGTTCGCGGAATGCGGTCTGAGGGACCATTTCGTATCCAGGCTCCGAAGCGCCCGGCGGGCGCATCGCAAGGAGCCGACCGACATGGATTCACTCAGCAAGGGCGTCGTCGCCGACGTCCTCCATCGTCTTCATCAGGAAGCGGAGATCGCCGACGGCCAACTGATGCAAACCTTCGCGAACGAAGCGAAGAGCCGGGATGAGATCATCAGCAAGGCCATCGCGGCCGAGAGCCGCGATCTGAACGAAGTCTATCGCGGACTTGCGGACAATTTCCTGAGCGTCTCTCCGCGGTTCGGACGCTTCCTCTACATGTGCGTCCGCGCCTCCAAGGCACAGCGCATCGTCGAGTTCGGCTCCTCGATGGGGATTTCCGCGATCTACATGGCGGCGGGCTTGCGCGACATCGGTGGCGGCCGCCTGATCGGGACCGATCTCGAACCCGGCAAGATCGAGCGGGCGCGGGCGAATCTTGCCGCCGCGGGGCTCGCCGACCTCGTCGAGTTCAGGCACGGCGATGCGCGCGAAACGCTCAGCTCCGGCCTTGGCGACGAGATCGACATGGTGATGCTCGATGGCGCTTTCACTCTCTATCTTCCCATTCTCAGGCTGCTGGAGCCGCACTTGAAGCGCGGCGCGCTCATCGTCGGCGAGAACGCGCTCGAGGAAGCCTCGGGCTATATCGACTACGTGCGCGATCCCGAGAACGGTTACCTCTCACTGTCGCTGCCGTTCGAGCCGGGACGCGGCAACGAATTCACGATCAAGACCAGATGATCGGCATGGCGGTGAACCCTGCGATGGAGCCAAACTTGAACGAGCCCGCTCACGAGCCACAAACGTCCGAGCCATCGCGGGCACCGCAGGGACGGGTCACGCGGATGTTGCTGCGATGGCTGATGCGCCCTGCGCGCGTTGCCGGCATCAAGACGCTCTCGCCGCACTTCCGGCTCGTCGAGCTCGAAGGCGAAGCGCTCAGAAACGTCGCCTGGGCGGCCGGCGACAAGATCCAGGTCGCGATGGGCTCGGGCCTGAGCGCGCGCACCTATACGCCGATGTGGTGGGACGCCGGCAACGGCAGAACGCGGCTGCTGGCCTTTGCACATGGCGAAGGCCCCGGCAGCCGCTGGGCTAGCAGTTTGCGCGAAGGTGACAGTTGCCAGTTCTTTGGTCCACGCCGCTCGCTCGACCTTGCCGACCTCCAAGCGCCCATCGTTCTGTTCGGCGATGAAACCTCGTTCGGCCTTGCGGCGGCGTTGCGCGACAGCCTGCAGGCTGGCGGCGCGCTCCATCTGTCCGAAGCCGCTGATATCGCGGAGTCGAGACTTGTGCTGGACTCCATCGGCCTCGGCCACGCCAGGCTAATGGCACGCAGTGCCGATGACACCCATCTTGCAACCGCCGAATCCGAGTTGCTCCGCCTTGCCGCAAACGGCGCACAGTTCGTCCTGACCGGCAAGGCATCCTCGATCCAGCGCGTCGGCCGCGCCTTGAAGGCCGCCGGCGTCGCATCATCGCGGATCAGGGCAAAAGCCTATTGGGCAACGGGCAAGACCGGCCTGGACTAGAGAGGAGCCGATAGAACCGCCGGCCGTTGGTCAAGACACGCGGTCTCCGTCAGGACCGCAGACGCCGCCAGCCAATCGCGATCCCGGTGACGGAGAACGCCAGTCCCAACGCACACAGTCCAACGATAAGGGTATCGCGCAGACGTGGATGCGCCAGCAGGACCGGAAAATCGAGCGTGTGGAGCGCGCTGTAGAACCAGCGGTAGGCTCGCCGCGAGGCATCCAGCCTTTGCAGCACACTGCCATCGGCACCGTCGATATCGAACCAGAGGTCGCCGCAGCGCAAGCGGTAGAGGGGCGCACCGGGAATAGCTGATTGCGCGGGGTAGTCGTCGTTGCCAGCAAGAACGGACGGCGCGCCGCAGCCGGCGGCGAGGCGCGCCACCAGATTCTGGATCTCATGCACGTCCAGAAATTCCGTTGGTCCATCGCGGGGCGCGTCCCCTGCCTTGATCAAGACCTGACGGTCGAGGCCCACCCGGTCGCGCCGGTAGACAGTGCCGTTGAAGGCAAACCATTCGATCTCCCGGGCCGAGGGCGATATCGGCTGCCGATCGAGCCATGAGGCAGCCGCCCAATCAGGCAACGCGTTCATCACGCCGGATTCGGCCGCGGTCAATTGTCCGCGCGAGAACAGCCGGCCGTGATCCATGGAGAGCCAGCCGCTGAGGCTCCATGTCAGCACGAACATTGTTGCCGTGAGGCCAATGACGTGGTGCAACGCGTGCCAGCCACGATAGGGCGAGGACATCCGGCGCCCTCGCAGCTGCACCCGCGCGATCCCGAGCACCGCACCAAGCATCGCCGCGATCAAGGCCAGCAATGACAGCGTCCAGACGACGCGATCCCACAGCGACCAGTTGCTTCTCAGGACCGTCGGATAAATCCAGTGCAGCACACTGCCGGCCCAATTCCAGCCCCGCTCGCCCCGCCTCGTGTCCAGGACGACCTCGCCGGTGGACGAGGAAACATAGACTTCCGTCCCGGCAGCATCGCCGAGCGCCACACGAAACAGCGGCCGGTGGCGATCGAAGCCGTTCGGCACGCTCCACGGATCGTAGTCCGAACGCGCAACGACCGCGGCCCGCGCGGCATCGAGCCCGCGATTGCGCGCGTGCTCCCGCGCGCTGGCAAGCGCAGCATCGGCAATTGCGACCGACGCATCCGCTCCGTCGAAAGCGCGGACCGCGCGCACGCGCGACGATCCCGACACGATGTAGACCGCTGCATCGCTCCGCTGGATCAGCCGGACGCGCACGGCGCCCGCGACCCCGCTCGCAGCGACCGCCTCCACAACCGGGATCCTCGCCGCTCCACGATCCACCGGCGCAAGGCCGGCAAACCGTTCCGCTTCCGTCAGCGACGGAAACGGAACGAAGTGCATCACGATCCCCGTCGCAAACCACATCGCGAACAGCAGGCAGAACGCGATCCCGAGCCAGCGATGCGTAACGACGATCGCGCTCATCATCCGTTCAGCGCCCTACCATTTGAACGCGGCGGAGAGCTCATAGGTCCTGGGCGCGCCCAGCAGGATCTGGTCGGGATAGAATGGATCGCCCCAGATCGCATAGCGCTTGTCAGTGATGTTGCGCACGCGGAAGGTCAGGCGGGCCTGGTCGACCGCGTTGAATACCGTCTTGGGGATATCGACGAAGGCGTAGACGTCGGCGACGGTATACGCCTTCATCGTCACGACATTGGCATCGGTGTTGTAGCGGTCGCCGACATGGCGGCCGGTGATGCCGAGCTCCACCGGCCAGGGCGTGAAGAAGCGCCAGGATGCACCCGCATTCGCCACGATGCGCGGCACGTTCGGCGGCGTATTGCCGGAGAACGAGCCGCCGACGAAATTGTAGTCGGCATAGCGGGCGTCGACATAGGCGATGTTGCCCCACAGACGCAGTGGATCGATCGGACGGACCGAAGCGGCGAGCTCGACGCCCTTCGACTCCTGTCGCCCGGCGATGTTGAGCGCCATGCCGCCGGCCGCGGCATAGACGTTCTTGCGCACGATGTCGTAGGCCGAGAAAGACCACTCCGCCCTGTTGTCCCAGAACAGGTGCTTGACGCCGGTCTCGTAGGTACGCGAGGTCGTCAGGTCGAGCGGCTGGGTCGGCGACAACAGGAAGCTGGTGTTCGCGGAGACGTCGGCGCCGGTGGCGTACTGGCTGAAGAAAGTCATGCCGGGCACGACCTCCCACGTATAGCCGATGCGGCCCGTCACCGGCGCCCAGTCTTTCGTGAACGGGAAGCCGGCGTTCACCAGGCCGGCGGCATCCGTCGAGTTGCGATCGAGCCCGATGTGCTCGACGCGCAGGCCGCCGATCAGCGCGAAGGTCCGCGTCAGCTTCAGCCGGTCCTCGAACGACAGCGCCTCGTTGTCGATACGCGCGGTCTGCTGCTTGGTCGTGAGCAAACCGTAGAAGCCGCGGTTGGGATCGACCAGCGAAACATAATCGTTCGGGAAGTTTGCCGCGCCCGGCCTGACGAAATCGAGATAGCTCGACGACAGCGTCGTGACCAGCCGGTTGTCGAAGCCTGCGATATTCGTGTCCCAGATCAAATCGGTGATGTTGCCGACGAGGCGCTGGCTGTGCGCGACATAGAAGCGCTCGCGATACACCTGGTTGTTGGTGGAATCGAACGCTTCGACCTCGTTGTTGAACCAGGTGCGCTCGGCGCCGTAACCATAGGCCTGGCTCTTCAGCGTCAGGTCCGGCGCCAGCTTCAGCTCGAAACCGCCGCGCAGCCACACCTCCTGCGCGACATTGCGGTTGTCGAGGACATTGTAGTTGGTATTGAAGGTGCGGTCGTCGATCGTGACAGCCCCAAGATCAGTCCTGTTGAAGTAGTTGCCGGAGACGATCCCCGTCGTCGCGTGCGATCCACTGAAAGCGATCGGCACCAGCGGCGCGCCCCAATAGGCTTTCGAGCGATCCTCGCGATACTCGATCGCGCCCCAGATCTTGAGACTGTCCGAGATGCGATAGTTGAGCTGGCCCGACACATCGAGCATCTTGGTATTGGTGTCGTCGGCAAAGCCGTTGAGCGCCGAACGGCTGATGTCGAAGCGGTAGTCGAGGCCCTGCACATTGGTGCTGCCGCCCGAGCCGTAATGCGCGCGGAACGAGCTGAGCGAATCCCAGGAGAAATCAGCTTCGTTCCGGATCGCTCCCGTGTGCGGCTGCTTGGTCACAAAATTGATCGCCCCGCCGGCGGCGCCCTCGCCCGAGATCAGCGATGCCGGGCCCTTCAGGAATTCCACGGCTTCCAGATTGGCGGTGTCCATGATCCGCGAGGTCATGTTCTGCGGACCGATCTTGATGCCGTTGTAGAGCGTGTTGATCTGGCTGTTGGTGAAACCGCGCATCGAGAAGGCGGAAGGCTCGGCCGGATTATCGCCGGAGGTGACGCCGACCGCCCCCTGCGCCACGTCGGACACGGTGCGATAACCCTGCTCGCGCATGGTCTCCGCGGAGATCACCTCGACGGTCGCGGGCGTCTCGCGCACCGTCAGGCCGAGCCGCGAGGCGCTTTCGGCCACGGCATTGCTGTTGAGCGGCGTCGGGGGTGCCGCAGTCGGCACGGCAGGCTTCGGCATCGCTGCTGCGGTCGCCGGCCTGCGCGCTGCTGCGCGGCGCGTGCTCTGCGCCTCCCGGCCGGCAGGCTTGGCCTGCTTGCGGGATTGGGCCGGCGACACTTCGACCGGCGGCAGGGGCTCTCGGGCCTGCTGCGCCAGCGCAGCGGGCGGATCGAGAGCGGCAAAGGATGTGAGTGCCGCGGAGGCGAGCAGGAATTTTCGCGGTCGTACGATACGGATGGAAGACACGGTTTCGGGCCTCGGTATGACGTCAGTGGCACGTCACAGCGAACGAGGTCTCACCTTTTGGCCCTTCAGCCGTCCGATGAAGCCGAATGTCTGTACTCCCCGACCGACATCTTCGCGTGTGACCACGGCTGACGGCAGGTCTCCTGGCTCGCGGGTCATCACCACTTCGTCGCCTTCCCGGGACCGAGGACCCAGTGGCTTCTGACGAAGGATTATCCGCTCACAGTTGCGGGGGCAGCCACGGCGTTGGGGACAATGTCCCCGCACCGTATTCCCTTTTCATCCCCTCTCGGGGAAACCGTCGCGAGCATCTAGGATTACCATCACAACAGAGTCAATGTGCCAGTTGCGGCGTTATGGCCACAACGACCAACTTCCTTGGAGATGAGCATGGAAGGCGAGACCTTCCTCTGGTTGATACGGCACGCGCCCGTCGCGGGCGTCACAGGCACGATCCACGCGTCCGACGCGCCGGCCGATCTCAGCGATCGCGCGCAACTGGACGCTGTGCGACGGCACCTGCCACCGGATGCCGCCGGCTATGCCAGCCCGTCGCGGCGTACGGTCGAGACGGCGCGCGCGCTGGGCCTCGAGCCGGAGCCCGTCAGTGAATTCCGCGAGCAGGATTTTGGTGACTGGACCGGCCATCGCCATGACGAACTCGAGGCGACCCGCGGTGAGGCCTATGCGCAGTTCTGGAACGATCCAGCTGGCGGACGACCGCCGGGCGGCGAGAGCTTTGCGGATCAGGTCGCGCGTGTCCGGCTGGGCCTGTCGCGGATCGCAGCCGGATCGGCCACGCTCGTCGTGCATTCCGGCACCATCCGCGCCGCACTCTGCATCGCGCTGGACCTGACGCCGCAGGCGGCCTTGCGCTTCGTGGTCGATCCGCTGTCGCTGACCCGGATCGATCGCCTCCTGAGCGGCTGGCGCGTCGTCTCCGTCAATCACCGGATCAGCTAGGACGATCCGGCACATTGGCCTGCGCAAACGTCGCCATGCCATTGTGGAGGCTGCAGGCGAGGCGCACCAGCGGCAGCGCGATGGCGGCGCCCGATCCCTCGCCGAGCCGGAGATCGAGGCTGATCAACGGCTGCACGTTCAGCGCGCGCAGCACCAGCCGATGCCCTTGCTCCGCCGATTGATGCGACGGCAGCAGGAACGGCTGGCACGACGGATTGAGACGTGCCGCCGCCAGCGCCGCCACCGATACGATGAAGCCATCGATCAATACAGGGATGCGGCGCTGCGCGGCCGCGATGATCGCACCTGAGATCGCCGCGATCTCCAGGCCGCCAACGGCGCATAGGATTTTTTCCGGCGAAGCGCCGCCAACGCCGTGACGCGCGATCGCAGCATCGATGACACGGGCCTTATGTGCGCGGCCGGCCGCATCGACGCCGGTGCCGCTCCCCGCGATCTCCTCGGCGCTGATGCCGAGCAGGCTCGCCGCGATCGCCGCTGACGTCGTGGTGTTGCCGATCCCCATCTCGCCGAAGATCAGGAGATCAGGCTGATGGGCAGCCGCACGTGCGACGGCGCGCTGGCCGGCCTCGAAGGCAAACGCCAGCTCGGCGGGTGCGAGAGCGGCTTCGACGCTGAAATCGCGTGTGCCGTGGCGCGGCTTGTCGGTGACAATTCCTGCCATCTCGTCCTGTGCCAGCGTGCCGGCGTCGACCACCTCCAGGCTCGAGCCAAGCTCACGCGCCAGCACCGAGATCGCGGCACCGCCGGAGGCAAAATTCGCCATCATCGCGATGGTCACGGCTTGCGGATAGGCCGAGACGCCCTGCGCGACGATGCCGTGGTCGCCGGCGAAGATGATGATCGGCACCCGCGCGGCACGCGGCTGCTCGGTCGCCTGCAGGCCCGCAAGCTCGATTGCGAGCTGCTCCAGCCGGCCGAGTGCACCGGTCGGCTTTGTCAGTTGCGCCTGCCGCGCGATGGCCGCCTCGCGATGGACGGCGGAGACGTCGGGGCAGTTTCGGGTGACCCATTCGGGGAGCATGCTGCCTCGCTTACGGCCTGCGCTTGAGAACGTAGCTATCCATGATCCAGCCGTGCCGTTCGCGCGCCTCCTCACGCAACGCCACGATGCGCGGGCCGACCTCGGCGAGCACGCCTGACATGACGATCTGGTCGGGCATGCCGAGATAGGCGCCCCAATAGATTTGAATCCCGGCTTGATCAAGCGACTGGAACGCCGTGCCGCCGTCGAGCATCACCACCACGGTGTCGACACCTTGCGGCCAGCCGCCTTCGCGCAAGCGCCGCCCCGTCGTGACCAGAAAGGGCTCGCCGATATCGTTGAGCGGCAGCGCATGGGCCGCGCACAGCGCCTGGATCGAGGTGATACCGGGCACGACTTCGATCGTCGGCAACGGATTGAGCCGTCGTGCAATACGCAGCGAGGAGTCATAGAGCGAGGGATCGCCCCAGATCAGCAGCGCAACCTTGCCCTCACCCTCGAGATGGTTTGCGATCGCTTTCGACCAGGTCGCGGCAACCGCATCGTGCCAATCGTCCACGCCCTTGCGATAGTCAGCTTCACCAGCGTCGCGCACGGGAAGATCGAATTCGGCAATGATTGTCTCGTCGCTGGTGAGCACGTCCGCGCAGATCGTCCGCCTGAGATCGGCGAGATCGGACTTCGCCGTCCCCTTGCGCGGGATCAGGACGAGATCAGCGGCGTTGATCGCTCGAACAGCCGCGCGCGTGAGCTGGTTGGGATCGCCGCAACCGATGCCTATCAGGGAGAGCGTGAACATCGCGAACGCGACGGGCGGCCCTTGCGGCCGCCCGCTCGCTTGTCTCTCAGGCCGCGTTGTGCAGGCGCGGGGTGACGAGGCCGGGCGCGGTGACGCCGCGCAGCGACTTCGCCAGTGCCAGCACCGCGAGATCGGCGAGCGGCTCGATCACGATGACCAGCGCATAGGACGCCGCGAACGTCGCGATGTTGGCGAGATTGGTCATGGCAAAACCGGAGCCATAGAGCGCCCAGAACGCCACCCAGGCGATCACACCGGCCTGATAGGTCGTCGAAAGCGCCAGGGCCTGCCGATACTTCAAATCAACATAGGCGGTGTTGCGCGAAATGATCCGTGTGGCGATCGCCTGAATCGCGAACAGCGGCACCAGCAGCGTGGTGATGTTCATGCCGTATTGCGGGATGTCAGCGGGCTCGAAGAACACGCCCTGGAGCAGCAGACCGAACGCAAGGCCGAAGGCCGCAGGCGCCGCGCCGAACAGCAGGAACAGTGTCGAGCCGAGAATGAAGTGCACCTCGGAGACGCCGACCGGGAAGTGCGGCAGGATCTCGAAGAAGGTGAAGACGAGGACTGTGGTGGCGAGCGTCCGCGCCGCGAACGACGTGATGCCCTGCTCACGCACGGTCTCCACCGCGAGCTTCAGCGCAACGCCGCCTGCGGCGATGCCGGTTGCGTAACTCAACACGAGCTTGGCGCCCGTCACTATGCCGGGTTCGATATGCATGGCTCAATTTCCTTCCTGCCGTCACACCCGACGGCCTTGGCCTCAAAACGTGCAGGGCCGGTCTCCTGGCTCGCGGTTCCCCGGGATTTCCGGCCTTCCCGGACCTTGCGGCCCAGTGGCTGATCGGAGTCCCTCACCGCTTACAGTCGCGGGGGCGGCTGGGGTTTTGGGCGCCGCAACTGGGTCCGCCCATCCCCATTCCCGATTATGCTCCGGCGCTTTGCGCCGCGTCGAGCACCATGCCTCTCTTGTGTGCCCCTTTCGCTGAGCCTGCGTCAAGGGGCGAACGGCGGCCAGGGCCGTCATGACGGATAATCCCCCGCCAGCGCCCCAAACAGGATCACGGCGGCCGTCGAGGCGGCGCCGCCGCGCGCAAGCTGCTCGGCAAGCTCGGCGATGGTGGTGCGGACCAGCCGTTCGTCGGGGCGTCCGAGGGATTCGGCGAACAATGCCGGCGTGGTTGGGGCGAGGCCGTGCGCGATCAATTTTGCAGCAAGCGCTGGGAAGGTGCGCCGGCCCATATAGACCACGGTCGTCGCTTCCGGGTCGGCCAGTGCCCCCCAGTTCAGGTTAGGCGGCAACGCGCCGGTGACATCAGCCCCGGTCACGAACTGCACCCGGCGCGAGGTATGGCGCCGGGTCAGGGGAATGCCGGCTTGCGCCGCGGCAACGCAGGCCGATGTCACGCCGGGAACGATCTCGTAGCCGATGCCGGCCTCACGCAGCGTCTCAAGTTCTTCCTCGAGCCGGCCGAAAATGCCGGCGTCGCCCGACTTGAGCCGCACCACGCGTGCGCCTGTCGCCGCATAGTCGACCAGCAGGCGGTTGACGTGGTGCTGCTTGGTCGAGGGACGCCCTGCCCGTTTCCCCACCGCGACGAGATTGGCGCCTGGCCGGGCGAGATCGAGGATCGCGCCAGAGGCAAGATCGTCATAGAGCACGACGTCGGCTTCGCGCAGCCGCGCGGCGCCCTTGAGCGTGAGAAGCTCGGGGTCGCCGGGCCCGGCGGAGATGAAGGAGACGAATCCGCTCACCGGTCCTCCGCGATCAGATGAAAGAAGGTGCCGGTGGCGTGGCCGCGCTGCGAGCCGGTCTCGGCGATGACTGCGCCAGTCGCATCATGCACGACCGCCAGCGGCGTATCAGGCTGGGCAAGAATGGTCGAATAGTGGAATTCGTGGCCGCGCAGGCGCGCGCCGGAGCGATGTCCCGGCATCGGCGCGGCGAGTTCGGCCAGACGATAACCGAGATGCATGCGGCGTTTGGCAAAGCTCGTCTCCAGGCCAAGCAGGCCTGTCATCTCGTGGCGGATTCCGTCCGCATCGGTCAAAGCGGTTCCCAGCACCATATAGCCCCCGCATTCGCCGTGCACCGGCCGCGTTTCGGCGAAGGCGCGCAGGCCGCTGCGAAAACGCGCATTGGCCGCGATCTTGCCGGCATGCAACTCGGGATAACCGCCGGGCAGCCAGCACACATCGGCGCTCGCGTCAGGCGCTTCATCGGAGAGCGGCGAGAATGTCGAGATCTCCGCGCCCGCCCGGCGCCAGGCTTCCAGCATATGCGGATAGACGAAGGAGAACGCCGCATCGCGGGCCAGCGCGATGCGCTGCCCCGGCGGTGTCACGTTCAGCCCATTCGCGGCAGGTTGCGGCGACCAGCTGGCAGCCGATCGCAGCACCGCATCGAGATCGACATGCTCGGCGACGAAGCGCGCGGCCTCGTCGATCAGCTTGCCGATCTCGCCCTGCTCTTCGGCCTGCACCAGGCCGAGATGTCGCTTCGGCAGGCTGATCTCGGCATGACGCGGCAGCGCGCCGAACACGGCAATGCCGGAATCGTTGAGCGCACGCCGCACGAGGTCTTCGTGGCGCGGGCTGGCAACGCGGTTGAGCACGACGCCCGCAAGGCGCACACCGGGGCGATAATCGCGAAGTCCCGCGGCGATCGCCGCCGCGGTCTGCGCCTGACCGGAAGGATCGATCACCAGCACCACCGGCCAGCCCAGCATCTCCGCAATGTCGGCGGTGGCACCGGTGCCGGAGACACCGCGCGCGGCGACGCCGTCGAACAGGCCCATCGATCCCTCGGCGAGCACGACATCGGCGTCCGCGCCGCGGCTGACGAGATGGGCGATGCCCCCGCGGTCCATCGCCCAGCTATCGACGTTGACGGAAGCGCGCCCCGTGGCGGCGGCGTGGAAGGCGGGATCGATGTAATCGGGACCGCTCTTGAAGCACTGCACGTTCAATCCGCGATTGCGCCAGGCGCGCGCGAGCGCCAGCGTCAGCGTGGTCTTGCCGACGCCGGAAGCCGGCGCGGAGATGACGAAGCCTGCCGCCATCACGAGGCCTCCGGAAAGCGTGGCTCGGCACCGACAGGCCGATAGCGACGATCGTAGTCGGCGGCATAGAGGCGGCTCTCGTCGAAATCCGCAGCACCAAGCGTTCTGCCGACCAGAATGATCGCGGTGCGCTCCATCTCGGTGCCGACGGCAGCATCGAGCGTAGCAAGCGTGGCGCGGACGATGCGCTGGTCCGGCCAGCTCGCGCGCCAGACGATGGCGACCGGGCAATCCGCGCCATAATGCGGCGCGAGCTCGGCGACGACCTTGTCGAGCAGATGGATCGACAGATGGATCGCAAGCACCGCACCGGTCGCGGCGAATGCGGCGAGCTTCTCGCGCTCGGGCATCGCACTGGCGCGGCCGGGCGTGCGCGTCAGCACCACCGTCTGGGCGAGACCGGGCAGCGTCAGCTCAGCCTCCAGAGCGGCGGCGGCGGCGGAGAAGGACGGCACGCCAGGCGTCACGGTGAAAGGGATACCGAGTGCGCGCAGGCGGCGGAGCTGCTCGCCCATCGCCGACCAGACCGAGAGATCGCCGGAATGCAGGCGAGCGACGTCCTTGCCTTCGGCATGCGCGGCGGCGATCTCCGCGATGATCTCGTCGAGCGATAGCGGCGCGGTATTGACGATGCGCGCGCCCGGCGGGCAATGCGCCAGCACGCCTTCGGGGACCAGTGAGCCCGCATAGAGGCAGACCGGACAGGCCGCGATCAGGTCGCGGCCGCGCAACGTCAGCAAATCGGGCGCGCCCGGCCCTGCCCCGATGAAATGCACCGTCATGCGCCGTCTCCTTCCGCGATCGCGGCGGTCGCAGTGCGATCCCGCGAGACAACGCGTGCCGAGATCAGCCGTGCACGCGGCCCCGCCGCAGCGAGAGCTGCTGCTTCGGCAACCGATCCGATGCCGAACTTCTCCATCACGAGTTTGGACCGGGTCGGCGTGGCTATCCTGGCCAACATGTCGGCCGGAACAGCCTTGATCGGCACGCCGCACTCAAGCGCGAGCTGCTTCAACGGCTCCGCGTCGGCCTTGTCGCTGACAGTTGCCATCGCAGTGAGGCCTTCGGGATCACCCGCAGCCAGCAGCGCTTCGCGCAGCGAAGCGAGAGTGACATCTCTCCTGAACCCAAACCCGACCACCTTCATCGGACCGTACTCCACTGCACCACCGGCCGTGCCGCCTCCCAGGATCGGTAACGGCCGAGCGGGCCAGCATAAGCGATGTCGACCCGCATCAGCTCGCCGCCGTGGCGCTGGTGCAGATCAACGAGCAACGCTTCCGTCTCCAATGTCACTGAATGTGCAACCAGCCGTGTGCCCGGTGCAAGCCGCGACCAGATCGCATCGAACATCGCGATGTCGAGGCCGCCGCCGATGAAGACCGCATCCGGTGCTTCGAGTGCAGCAACAGCTTCAGGCGCCCTCCCCGTGACGACGGTTATCCGGTGCGAAAGTCCAAACGCCGCTGCATTGCTGCGGATGTTTGCGACGCGATCCTCGCGCGGCTCGATTGCGGTCGCCGTCCCGCCGCACAGCGCCCACTCGACCGAGATCGACCCCGAACCGGCGCCGATATCCCACAGCCGTTCGCCCGGACGCGGCGCCAGCGCCGAGAGCGCGAGCGCACGCACCGGCCGCTTGGTGATCTGGCCGTCATGGACGAACAGATCGTCAGGACGCCCCGAGGCGTGGGGCATACCATGCGTGCCCTTCGCCTCAACGGCGACGGTGATCAGGTTTCCAGCGGGATCACCGGCGAAACCGTCGGCGCGATGTTCTTGGATGCTATCGCGCGGACCACCGAGTGCGGCGAGCGTCCAGAAGGCCGAGGCGCCCCATCCGCGCTCGCTCAACCATTTTGCGAGATCGCTTGCCGCTTTCCCATCGCGCACGAGGCAGATGATGCGCGCCCCTCGCGCCAGATGCGGAACGAGACGTTCGAACGGTGCGGCGTGAAGCCCGAGGCAGACGGCGGATTCGAGCCGCCAGCCCAGCCGCGCGGCCGCAAGCGAGAAGGTCGACGGAGCGGAATGCGCGGTCCACTCGCCGGTCTGCAGCTTCTCGGCGAGACCTGCACCTGCGCCATGCCAGAACGGATCGCCGGAAGCGAGCACCACTGTCGGCCGGCCGCGGCTGCTCAGAACGACGTCGGCGTCGAACGGCACCGGCCACGGACGGCCGCGGCTGCCGACGCCGGCAAGCGCGAGATGCCGTGCACCACCGAAGACGGTTTCGGCCTCATTGAGCGCCTTTCGGCTTGCTTCGGACAGCCCGGCAAGGCCATCTTCGCCGATACCGATGATGGTCAGCCAGGGATCAGCCAAGGAATCAGCCATGACGCGCGCCCTCATTCTGGGCGGAACTGCCGATGCGAGCCTGCTCGCCGCGGCGATCGCGCGCGCAGGCATCGAGGCCATCTATTCCTATGGCGGCCGCACCCGCGCGCCTGCGGATCAGCCGCTGCCGACCCGCATCGGCGGCTTCGGCGGCGTGAGCGGGCTTGCCGACACCATCCGCAGCGAAGGCATTACGCATGTGATCGACGCGACGCATCCTTTCGCTGCGGAGATGAGCCGCAATGCGGTCGAGGCGTGCGCGGAAACCGATACGCCGCTGATCGCGCTGGAGCGCGCGCCTTGGACCGGGATGTCCGGCGACAATTGGATTGAGGTCGCAGATGTCAACGCTGCAGTCGCCGCACTGCCGGAGGCGCCCGCAAACGTGTTCCTCGCCATCGGCCGCCAGCACATCGCGCCGTTCGCAAGCAAGCCGCAGCACACCTACACGCTCCGCTTCGTCGATCCGCCCGAAGCGCCCCTGCCCTTTGCGGCCGAAATGATCGTATCGCGTGGACCGTTCAACCTTGACGGCGAACTGGAGATGATGCGGACGCGCGGCATCGCATGGATCGTCGCCCGCAATTCCGGCGGCGACGGCGCGCGCGCCAAGATCGACGCGGCGCGCCTGCTCGGCCTTCCCGTGGTCATGATCTCGCGGCCGGAGCTGCCCGAGCGCCGACGGGTTGAGAGCGTCACTGAGGTGATGCAGTGGCTCAGTCATTCGACCCGCCTCGGTGCATAGACCCAGCGGCCGACGCGGCGCGTCTGCGAATTGCCGACGATGACCAGCGTGCGCATATCGGCCATCTCGGGCCGGGCTTCGTGCAGCGTGACAGTTTCGATCCTCTCGTCAGCTGTGCTGACCGCGCGCGCAAAAATCACGAGGCGCTCGCCGCAACCGGCGTCCTTCAGCACCGCGAGCGCGCGGCCAAATCCTTCGGGCCGACTTGCGGAGCGCGGATTGTACATCGCAATCGAAAGATCAGCTTCGGCGGCAAGCCGCAGGCGCTTCTCGATGACTGCCCACGGCTTGAGATTGTCGGAGAGATTGATGGCGCAGAAATCATGGCCGAGCGGCGCGCCCGCGCGCGCGGCAGCTGCCAGCATCGCCGTGATGCCAGGCAGCACGCGAATCGAAAGATCCCGCCATTGCGGCGCCTGTTCAAGCGCCTCGAACACTGCAGAGGCCATCGCGAAGACGCCGGGATCGCCCGAGGACACGACAACGACCTGCCCGCCTTCGGACGCAAGCCGCAGCGCTTCGCTCGCGCGCTGCAGCTCCTCGCGGTTATCCGAGGGATGCAGCTTAAGCCCGGCACGCGGCGGCACGCGCGTGACATAGGGTGCGTAACCCAGAATGTCGGTTGCGGCGGCCAGCGCGGCCGTGACCTCGGGCGTTACCAGCGCATCGCTGCCCGGCCCCAGGCCCGCGATGGTCAACGTGCCCGTCATTCTGCAGCGTCCAGTTGCCGGCCCTTGCCGTGCACCAGCACGATCGCGAAATAGGGACAGTCCGCGCCGTCAATGTCGGCGAGCCGCACCACGCGCTCGCCCGCCATGGTGCCGCACTCGACCAGCCAGGCATCATCGAGCCGGCCGGCTGAGCTGAGCGCGCGGCGCACCTTTGCGAGATTGCGCCCGGTCTTCATGACGACAACCGCATCGGAATCGCGCATGCGCCGCTCGAGCTCGTCCTCGGCCAGCGTTCCCATCAGCACGGTCGTCACGTCATCGCCGAGCGCGATCGGCTGCCCGACGCCGTTCCAGCAGCCGACCATGCCGGGAATGCCCGCAATCACCTCGATCTCGACACGGCCCTGCAGGCGTATGTGCAGATGCATGAAGGAGCCGTAGAAATAAGGGTCGCCCTCGCAGAGCACGACGACGTCGACCGCGCGCGAAAGCCGCGCCAGACGCTCCGCCCACTCGTCGTAGAAGCCCGCCAGCAGCTGCACGTACTCGGCGCTGTCGAAGGCGATCTCGGTGGTGACCGGATATTCCATGGGATATTCGGTGACATCGGCCGCCAGCATGCCCTCGACGATCCGCCGCGCCTGGCCCGGCCGGCCCTTCTTGCGGAAGTAGGCGACGTGGCTTGCGGCGCGCACGGTGCGATTGGCGCGCACGCTCATCAGATCAGGATCGCCAGGGCCGAGACCGCAGCAGATGATGCGCCCCATCGCTATTCGCTCCGGCTCGCCAAGGCGTTCACGGCGGCAACGGTAATCGCGGAACCGCCGAGGCGGCCCTCGACCGTCAGCGCCGGCGCCGGCGGATCGGCCATCAGCGCGGCCTTGGATTCGGCAGCGCCGACGAATCCGACGGGACAGCCGATGATCGCCGCGGGCCGTGGGCAGTCACGGTTCTCCAGCATGTTGAGCAGATGAAACAGCGCGGTCGGCGCATTGCCGATCGCAACGATCGCACCATCGAGATGCGGCCGCCACAGCTCCAGCGCCGCGGCCGAGCGGGTGTTGCGCATGGATTGCGCCAGCGCTGGAACGGCCTCGTCGCCGAGCGTGCAGATGACGGCATTGGCTGCCGGCAACCTCGCGCGCGTAATCCCTTCAGAGACCATGCGCGCATCGCACAGGATCGGCGCGCCTCGTTGCAGGGCGGCGCGCGCAGCGGTCGCCATGCCCTGCGTGAAGCGGATATGCGCCTCCAGGCCGACCATGCCGGCGGCATGGATCATCCGCACCACGATTTGTTCTTCGTCCGGCGTGAAGCGGGCAAGATCGGCCTCGGCGCGGATGGTCGCAAAGGACTGCCGGTAGATGGCCGCGCCGTCGGTCTCGTAAGTGTGCGGCATCAATTCCCTCCCACGAGAATGGAGGGATCGCTGACGATGTCCGCGCCGTTCAGGCCGCGCAGCACCGGCTCGTCGCGGATCGAGCCGTCACGGACGAGATCGAAGCCGGCGCGGGTCGCCACCAGCGTGACCGCGGCCGTGCCGGAATGGGCACAGCCCTTGCCGCAGCCGGAGACGTGGAGCCGCGCATCGGCGGCGATGCGCGGGGCGAGCGCTGCTGCGAGCGCACGCGTATCGGCATGGGCTTCGCGGCAGCGCGGCGCGCCGCTGCAGGCGATGACGCGCAGCGCGGGATCAAAGGGCTCGGTGATCAGGCCCGGCGCGCTCGGCATCTCGCGCTTGCCTTCGCTCAGCACCATCCGCCAGGGCGTCATGCGCAGCGCATGTCCACAACCGGCGAACTGATGCAGCATCGTATGCAGCATCTGCCCGAACGCGACGCCGACCATCGCGCCTTGCGGATAGTGCCCGGGACGCGAGGCGGCCATCACGGGCGCGGGCTCGGTCTCGCCGCGCAGCGATTGAGGCAATGCCGCGCCGGACGCGATGTGGGCCGCCATGCGCCCTCGCCCGCCTGTCGCGCCGCCGGAGACCAGGAACCAGCTTGCGAGCGCGAGCGCCGTGCTCACGGCTTCTCCGCGTGCGACGGAGCGGCCCAGCTTTGCGCCATCGGCCCGCACCAGGAGACGGCCTGTGCGATCGCGCTCGATGCGGATGTCGGCGGAATCGCCGGCGAGCACGCGCGAGGTCCCGTCATCGATGGCGAAGCCGAATTTCGTTGGAAGCGCGAGCGCATTATCCTCGAGCGCTTCTTCCAGCTCGGCGGCAAGCGATTGTGTCGCGTCGCCAGCGCGCCAGAACGGCGTGACGAGGATGTTGCGACGGGCTTCCGTGGCCGGATCGGGATCGAGCAGCGCCAATCGTGCAAGGCCGTCGATCAACGGTCGATGGCCTGCTTCACTGACGCCCCTGATCTGCAGATTGGCGCGGCTCGTCACGTCGATCAGACCATTGCCGTGTCGCCCGGCGAGCTCGGCAAGTCCGGAAATTTGCGGTGCTTCCAGCCGTCCACCGAACGGACGCACGCGCACCACGAGCCCGTCGCCCGAGAGCATCGGGCGCAGCGCGCCGGGACACCAGCCCTTGACCGTGGCCGCGCTCATGAGGCCTCCCGCAGCGCCGCGGCGATCGAATTGCGGCGCGTTTGCCAAAGCGCCGCATCGTGCAGGCGCGCAAAACAGATTTCCATCGCGGCGAGCGCGGACGGATTTTCACGCGCCATGAAAGCGCGGACGTCATCATTGCCGAGCGTTGCATCGTAGTAGAGATCGAACAGATGCGGCGGCACGGCGCCGGCGAGATGCGCGAAAGCGGCCATGTGCTCCAGTGTCGCGGTGATTTCGGCGGCGCCGCGAAAGCCGTGACGCATCATGCCGGCGATCCAGGCCGGATTCGCGGCACGCGCACGGACGACACGCGCGATTTCCTCGGTCAGGGTGCGCGCATGCGGCTGCTCGGGACGCGTCGTGTCGAGATGATAGAGCGCCGGCCCTGCCGCGCCGAGATGCGCGGCCGCGGCCGCAACGCCGGCTTCATGCGCGGCATAGTCGGCCGCGAGCAGCAAATCGGTCTCCGGCAAGTCCTGGACATGGACAAAGCCATCGGCCGCAGCGAGGCGCTGTTCGATGCCGGCGCGATTCGGCTGCATCTCGCCGTCGGCCGAGAACGCCCAGGACGATGCCGCCAGCCAGGCTTCACCGGCTGCCTCGCGGGTCTCCGGCGTGAAGGCATCGGGGATCGCGGATAGGCCCACGCCGTATTGTCCGGGACGCGGCGCGAACACGCGGGAGGCGCGGTGGCGGTACGGATTCTCGTCGCCCTCGTCCTCGCGCGCCGCAAGCGCTTCGGAGGCGGCCTCGAACAATTGCGCAAGGCCTGAGAAGACGTCGCGGAACAGGCCGGACACGCGCAGCGTGACGTCGATGCGGGGGCGGCCGAGCTCGGCCGGCGCGACGATGTCGTAGCCGGTGACGCGGCCGGAGGCGTGATCCCAGCGCGGCGCAAGGCCGGCCAGATGCAGCGCCATCGCGAACTCTTCGCCCGCGGTGCGCATCGTTGCCGAACCCCAGAGATCGACGACGAGCCCCTTCGGCCAGTCGCCGTGATCCTGCAGATGGCGGCGCAGCAGCTCTTCGGCGAGTTTTATCCCCTGCGCATGTGCCGACGGCGTCGGCACGGCGCGCGGATCGACCGCAAAGAGATTGCGCCCGGTCGGCAGCACGTCTTGACGGCCGCGATAGGGCGAGCCCGACGGTCCCGGCGCAACGCGCTGGCCGGCAAGCGCGGCGCGCAGCGCTCCGCGCTCCGCCTCGCCGCAGGCGCCGCGGCCGAATACGTGCAGGCCGTCCCCGAATTGGCTTTCCTTGAGATCGCAGACGAAGCGATCAATCCGCGGAATGGCTTCGGCGGGCGCGGCCGAGGCATCCAAACCGAGATCGTCTTCGAGGCCTGCCACGCGCGCCTCGTCGCGGATCGCGGCAATCAGCCGTTGGCGGCGCGCGGGATCGAGACCATCAGCGGTCGAATATTCGTCGAGAAGTCGTTCGAGCCGGCGCAGGGCCTCGGGCACCGAGGATGTTTCCAGCGGCGGCGGCAAATGGCCGATGGTGACGGCGCCAATGCGCCGTTTCGCCTGCGCGGCCTCGCCGGGATCGTTGACGATGAAGGGATAGATGATCGGGAGATCGCCGATCAGGGCTTCCGGCCAGCAGTGCGATGACAGCGCCACGGATTTTCCGGGTAGCCATTCCAGCGTGCCATGTGCGCCCATATGCACGACGGCATCGCAGGCCTGCTGCCGGAGCCAGAGATAGAACGCGACATAGGCGTGGCGCGGCGTGCGGGCGAGATCGTGATAATCGATATCGCGCGTGGTCGCATCGCCGCGTTCCGGCTGAACCGCGACGATCGACTTGCCGCAAGCGATGGCCGCGAATTGAAACGCGCCGTCCTGGCAGCTCGGATCATCCTCCGGCGCGCCCCAGGCTTGCGCGAGATCATCCTGCAAGACTTGCGGCAGGCGCGAAAGCGCCGCGCGGTAATCGGCAACGTCCCAGGTCAGTTGCCGCTTGAGCAGCGTCTCGCCAAGGGTGTGGACCGGCGCAACATCGAAGCCGGCCTCCGCGAGATCCGACACCAGTGCCTCGACCGAAGCCAGCGCATCGAGACCGACCGCATGCGCGATCTGATGCGGCCGGCCCGGATAATTCGAGAGCACGATCGCAATGCGCTTCTCGGCAGCTGGCTTCTCCGCGAGGCCCCGCCAAGCCGCGACGCGCGCGGCGACGGCCGTCACGCGCCCTTCATCGGCGCCGTGCGCAAGACGCGAAAATTGCAGATCGGGGTCACGCATCCCCGCCGATTTGAAGCTCACCACGCCCGCGAACAGGCGGCCATCGACCTCGGGCAGCACCACATGCATCGCGAGATCGCCGGGCGACAGGCCGCGCAGCGAGTCCACCCAGTCCTCGCGCCGCGCGGTGGAGAGCGCGACCTGAAACACCGGACAGGATGCGGCGTCGAATGGTGTCGTGCCGTCGTCGCCCATGGCCGAGAACGCCGTCGCATTGACGATCGCCGCCGGAGGATTTTGCGCAAGATACGCGCGCAGCCAATCCGCAACGCCCGCAGCCTTCAGCGACGTGACGAACGCGCCACAAGTGTCAAATCCCTTCTGACGCAACGTCGCGATCAGGGCATCGACCGGGCCGGTGTCGGCAGCGGTGAGATAGGAGCGATAGAACGTCACCAGCGCGCGCGGCCTGCCCTCGCCGCCCACCGGCGCAGCAATGACACCACGCGCGGGATCGTAGAACCCCATCTCGGGCACGGTCGTCTCGCCGATAACTGGCCCGGCATAGAGGCCCGAGGCCAGCGCGAGCTGTGCAATCGCGGCCTGCGCCGCGACCGGGCCGCCGGTGTCGCAGAGCACCTTGAGCCGGCGCAGCGTCGAGACCGGCAAGGTCGAGTATGCATCGAGCCGCGTGTCGTCACGGCCATCGGCCGGCAGCACGGCCAGCACAATGCCACGGTCCTTCGCGAGCTGTTGCAGGGCCGCAAGCCCATACGGCCAGTAGGACTCCCCGCCGATCAGCCGCACCAGAATGCCGCGCGCCTGCGACAGCGTGCGCTCGATATAGGTGTCGACCGACAGCGGATGACGCAGCTCAGCAAGGTTCGCGAGCCGCAGCGTCGGCAGGTTCTCGCGACCACGCCGCCAGCCGGCTGCGAACGCCGCGAGATCCGAATCCGAATACGAGAGCACCACGAGATCGGCCGGGTCCTGGCCGATATCCCTTGGCATCGCGGTCTCCTCCAGACCGCGGCTCTCGCGGAAGACGACGTGCATCAGATACCTAGTCCTGCCTTGATGGCGGCCTCGTCGATATCGCCGTGCTCGCCGATCACGACGAGCTTCGACCGCCTGTGACCGGCGCCCCACGGCTTGTCGAACTGGTGGCGCACGCGCTCGCCGACGGCCTGCAGCAGCAGCCGCATCGGCTTGCCCGCGACCGCGATGTAACCCTTGGCCCGCAGCACGTTCTGCTCGCGTGCCAGCTTCTGGACGGATGCGACCAGCGCATCGACGTCGGCGACTTCAGGAAGGTCGACCACGACGGAGGCGAAGTCATCGTGCTCGTGCTCCTCCTCGCCGTCATGATGCGAGGGGCGCGCAGCGAGATCGTTCTCGGCGGCGGCGCCGAGACCGAGGATGACGCGCGCATCGATCGCGCCGTCGGTCACGGGGAGCATCGGCACGCGGCGCGGCATCTCGGCAATAATCGCCGCCTTGGCCGCTTCAAGCCCCGCCGCGCCCGCAAGATCGGCCTTGGTCAGCAGCACGATATCGGCGCAGGCGATCTGATCCTCGAACACCTCCGACAGCGGCGTCTCGTGATCGAGATTTTGGTCTGCCGCCCGCTGCGCTTCGACGGCATCAGGATCCGGTGCAAAGCGGCCGGCGGCGACAGCCTCGGCATCCGCGAGCGCGATCACGCCGTCGACGGTGATGCGCGAGCGGATCTCCGGCCAGTCGAATGCCTTCAGCAGCGGCTTCGGCAGCGCCAGGCCCGAGGTCTCGATCAGGATGTGATCGGGGCGCACGGGCCGCGCCAGCAGTTTCTCCATGGTCGGAATGAAATCGTCCGCGACCGTGCAGCAGATGCAGCCATTGGCGAGCTCGATGATGTTCTCCTCCGGGCAATTGGCATCGGCGCAGGATTTCAATATCTCGCCGTCGACGCCCTCACTGCCGAACTCGTTCACGAGCACCGCGAGCTTCTTGCCGCCGGCATTGCTGAGCAGATGCTGGATCAGCGTCGTCTTGCCGGAGCCGAGAAAACCGGTGACCACCGTCACAGGGACTTTTGCGAGCGAGTTCATTCGGCGGCCTCCGGCACGACGGCAATGGGGGGAATGCGGGCAAGCGATTGCTTGCGGAATATTTCCGGCCGGCTGCGCCAGGGCACGAGACCATCCGGCGCCGCCGCATAAGCCGCGGCGCCCGCGACCACATCCCGCGCATTCGCATCCGACAGGCGGCCATAGACATACGACCAGCGGCCGGGCGCGCTGAGCGCGACCGAGCAGCCCTGATTGCAGGCCGACAGGCATTCGACGGGAACCACATTGACGCCCTCGGGCACGCCGGCGTCGAGGATCGCCCCATGCAGGCGCTTGCCGGGCGTCGCCTCGCCCTCGCCAGGCGTCTCGCCGGCACGGCAGGTGATGCAGACGTGAAGTGTGACGGTCATCGCCTCTTCCAGATAACAGCGGGAGGCGATGAGGCACACGGACCATTCTTCAGAAGGCCCGTTTCCCCGTCGCGGAACACCCCGTCCGCCGGTCCAAAACTCGTCCGCGCTGGCAGGTCTCCCGGCTTGCGGAGCAGGGTTTTGCCCTTCGATCCCCGCCTTCCCGATTCCCGCGGGAATCAGTGGCTTCGGGCATCTCTCCGGTCACGGTCGCGGGGGCGGCTGCATTTTGGACCCAAATCTTGCCGATTCGGACCCTATCGCATTCCCTCTTCGCCTGTCATAGGACAGGAACCAACGCCGGGCCACCATTTGCCGGTGGCCGCCACTTGTCAAGCCGAAGGACCGGGACCGATGACGCCTGAACCGGATACAAAAACGGCCGAGGAAACCGACGCCCGCCACGCCACGAAAATGGCGAAGAAGAAGGCCGCCCGCGACAAGATCATGGCGACCAAGAGCGGCGAAAAGGGCCTCATCATCGTCCACACCGGCGCCGGCAAGGGCAAGTCCTCCTCGGCCTTCGGCATGATCGTCCGCTGCGTCGCCCATGGCTTCCCCTGTGCGGTCGTGCAGTTCATCAAGGGCGCCTGGGATACCGGCGAGCGACGCCTGCTCACCGGCCATTTCGGCGACCTCTGCCAGTTCCACGCCATGGGCGAAGGTTTTACCTGGGAGACGCAGGACCGCGCCCGCGACATCGCCGCCGCGCGCGCCGGCTGGGAGAAGGCCAAGGAGCTGATCCTCGATGAGAGCTTGCGCATGGTCGTGCTCGACGAGATCAACATCGCGCTGCGCTACGACTATCTCGACATCGCCGAGGTCGTCGAGTTTCTGACCACCTCGAAGCCGCCGATGACGCATGTCGTCCTCACCGGGCGCAACGCCAAGGACGAGCTGATCGAGATCGCCGATCTCGTCACCGAGATGACGCTGGTCAAGCATCCCTTCCGCTCCGGCATCAAGGCGCAGGCCGGCGTCGAGTTCTGAGTTCGATGGCGCGCGCATTGATGATCCAGGGGGCCGGCTCGGACGTGGGCAAGTCGCTCATCGTCGCAGGCCTTGCGCGTGCCTTCACGCGGCGCGGCCTGCGCGTGCTGCCGTTCAAGCCGCAGAACATGTCGAACAACGCCGCCGTCACCATCGATGGCGGCGAGATCGGCCGCGCCCAGGCGCTGCAGGCGCTGGCAGCAGGCGTCGAACCGCACACCGACATGAACCCCGTGCTGCTCAAGCCCGAGACCGATGTCGGCGCGCAGGTGATCGTCCACGGAAAGCGCATCGCGACTGCGCGCGCGCGTGACTACGCCGCGATGAAGCCCTCGCTGATGGGCGCGGTGCTGGAGAGCTTTGAGCGGCTGAAGGCACGCGCCGATCTAGTGCTGGTGGAAGGCGCCGGCAGTCCGGCCGAGGTGAATTTGCGTAAGGCCGACATCGCCAATATGGGTTTTGCGCGCAAGGCCGACGTGCCGGTCGTGCTGATCGGCGACATCGACCGCGGCGGCGTCATCGCCCAGCTCGTCGGCATCAAGACGGTGATCGACCCCGACGATGCCGCGATAATCCGGGGTTTTGTCATCAACAAGTTCCGCGGCGATCCCACCCTGTTCGACGACGGCTACAGGCTGATCGAGCAAAAGACCGCGTGGCGCGGCCTTGGCGTGCTGCCCTGGTTCGCCCGCGCCGGCGAGCTGCCGGCCGAGGATGCGCTGGGCCTCAGCGATGCGCGCAAGCCGGGCCAATGCAAGATCGCCTGCCTCGCGCTGTCGCGGATCGCCAATTTCGACGATCTCGATCCACTCAAGCTCGAGCCGGGCGTCGATCTCGTGATGGTACGCCCCGGCGAAGCCATCCCCGGCGATGTCCGCCTCGTCATCATCCCCGGCTCAAAGTCCACCCGCGGCGATCTCGCCTTCCTGCGCGCGCAAGGCTGGGACATCGATCTGCTCGCGCATCACCGCAGGGGTGGCTATGTGCTCGGCCTCTGCGGCGGCTATCAGATGCTGGGACGCAGCGTCGCGGACCCACAGGGAATTGAAGGTCCCGCGGGCGACACGGCGGGGCTCGGGCTGCTGGATGTGGACACGGTGATGAGTCCGCAGAAGACGCTGACGCGGGTTACGGCTGTGCATGCCGCTACGGATCAGCCGATCGAGGCGTACGAAATTCACATCGGCCGTACCGATGGGCCCGATCGTGCGCGCCCGTTTGCGACACTGAACGGCGAGACCGAAGGCGCGATCTCGCGCGATGGCCGCGTGCAGGGCAGCTACCTGCACGGCCTGTTCACGTCGGATGATTTCCGCAAGGCGTACCTCGCAAAGCTCGACATTCCCGCTGGCAACGAGCCCTACCACGCCCGGGTCGAGAGTGCGCTCGATGCGCTCGCCGACCACATCGAAAAGCATCTCGACGTCGAAGGTCTGCTTGCGCTAGCGCGCTAGCACCTCGGCAAGGCGCATCCATTCGGCTTCGCTGCCGGGAAGCCCGAGCCGAAGCCATGTCGGCTTTTGCGCGAAGACGCGCGACCAGATCTGGCTTTGTGCCAGTCTGTCTTGCGCGGCGAGCGCGTCGGGTGTCTCGTAGAGACGGAACAGCGGCGTCCCCCCAAGCAGCATCCAGCCTTGCGCTTGCGCTATGGCATCGAGGCGAACACAGTCCCGGGCAAGTCGCGCTGACGTGGTCTCAGCCCAGGCGTCGTCGCGCAGCGCGCGACAGCCGATCGCGATCGCCGCTCCCGAAACCGGCCATGGACCCGACATCGACGCAAGCTTGCCAATGTCGGCGGCATTGCCGATCGCGAAGCCGAGCCGCAGGCCGGCAAGGCCATAGAACTTTCCGAACGAGCGCAGGATCAGCAGTCCCGGTCGATCGGCTTCCGATGCAAGCGACAGCTGCGAAACGGCGTCGACGAAGCTCTCGTCGATGACGAGGCGGCCGACGCGCGGCAGCAGTGCGAGCAGATCCTTTGGTGCACGATGCTGTCCGCCGGGGTTGTTGGGATTGACGATCACGGCAAGATCCGCCCCCGCCAGCGCGTCGAGTTCCCTGACCTCCTGGACATCCCAGCCTGCGGCCGACAGAACCCCTGCGTATTCATTGTAGGTCGGTCCGAGGATGCGGGCGCGGCCGGTTCGTAACAGCTGCGGCAGCAATTGAATGGCAGCCTGCGCGCCGCCCATCGCAACGATCGGTGCGCTGGTGCGATAGGCATGCTGCGCCGCCTGATGCAGGGCGTTGATGTCGGATTGCGAGGGCAGCGCATTCCAATAGTGCGCATCGATCTCGCCGACGGGATAAGGCAGCCGGTTGATCCCTGTCGACAGATCGATCCAGTCTTCCGCGCGTCCGCCGAAACGCTGCTGTGCCAGATCCAGATTTCCACCGTGCTCGCGCATGTCCCGTTCTTTCATGCGAAAGCCAGGATCGCAAGGGTGCCAGCGAGCAGCACCATGGCGCGGCGGTAGACCGTCAGTGCCTCGGCGATATCAGCGGCGCGCGGATCGCGCGCGCCCTCGTTGAGCCAAGGCTCGTCGGTCGCGCTGCCGTGATAGATGCGGGGGCCGCTGAGCCGGACGCCAAGCGCCCCCGCCATGGCCGCCTCCGGCCAGCCGGCATTGGGCGAGCGGTGACGGCGTGCGTCGCGCGTCATGCACGACAACGCCTCCGATCGCCGCGGCGCTAGCAGCACGAACACGAATCCAGTCAGCCGCGCCGGAATGAAATTGGCGACATCGTCGATGCGGGCCGCCGCCCAGCCGAAGGCCTCGTGCCGCTCGTTGCGATGGCCGATCATGGAGTCCAGCGTGTTGATCGCCTTGTAGCCGAGGATGCCCGGCAGGCCGAACAACGCGCCCCAGAACACCGGCGCCACGATGCCGTCGGAGGCATTTTCCGCAAGGCTCTCGATCGCCGCGCGCGCGATGCCGGCTTCATCGAGCGCTGCGGGATCGCGGCCGACGATCCGCGAAACCGCGTCGCGCGCGGCGGCGATATCGCCAGCCAGCAATGGATTTGCGACGGCGGCCACGTGATCATGCAGCGAGCGCAGCGCAACCAGCGGCCAGGCCAGGATACCGACCAGCACGATTTGGATCCAACTCGAGGAAAGCAAGGCCTGAAGCGCGCAGCCGATCGCAACGGAAAATGCGATCACCAGGAGCGATCCGGCGACACCAGCAGCGCGGCGGAGCGCCGGCGGATCTGACCCGCGATTCCAGCCGCGATCAATTGCACCGATCAGCCGACCCAGCCAGGTCACGGGATGACCGATCCGCGCGAACAGCCAAGACGGCCAGCCCAGGAGGGCATCCACCGCCATCGCCACCACCATCGCGCCCGCAAAGCCCACACACGCCTCCTGTCCCGCCCCTGTTGCGCAAAGCGAAGGCAGAGTGCAAGCCCCCCGCCCGGCTGATTTCGGCTTTGTCTTTGGCCGCGTTTGGTGATTAGTCAGGCTTACAGGAGACCTTTATGGCCGTCATCTTGATCACGGGCGGAGCGCGATCGGGCAAGAGCAAGCGTGCGGAAATGCGCACGCGCGCCTTCCCCGGGCAGCCCGTCTATGTCGCGACGGCTGAGGCGCTTGACAGCGACATGGAAGCGCGGATCGCCAAGCACCGCGCGCGCCGCGGAACCGACTGGATCGAGCGCGAGGTGCCGCTCGATCTCGTCCCCGCGCTGATCGCGACCGACGGTGGCGGCGCAACGCTCGTGGACTGCCTGACGCTGTGGCTCTCCAACCTGATGCATGCCGAGCGCGACTGGGAGCGCGAAGTCGGAGAACTCGCCGCCGCCCTGCCCCGCCTGAAAAGCCCCGTCGTCTTCGTGACCAACGAAGTCGGTCTCGGCATCGTCCCCGACAACGCGCTGGCGCGCAGCTATCGCGACGCCGCCGGCATCATGAACCAGATCATCGCCGAAGCCGCCGACGAGGTCGAGTTCGTCGTCGCCGGTTTGCCCATGAAATTGAAATGATGCCGCGCTCCGAACTCTTCAAGGACATGGTCGCCGATCTCAGGATGGCGGCGTCGTTCGTCACGATCCTTCCCGTGGCATCGTCCAAGCCCGCGGCCGATGGCGCCGTCGCGCGTGCGACATGGGCGCTACCCGTGGCCGGACTGCTGGTCGGCCTTGCCGGCGCTTTCGTCTACAAGGTCGCCATCCGCTTCGGATTGACGCCGAACATTGCCGCCCTGCTCGCGCTGGCCACGACCGCCCTCATCACCGGCGCGCTGCACGAAGACGGTCTTGCCGATACGGCCGATGGGCTCGGCGGCGGCCGCACGCGCGAGCGCAAGCTCGAGATCATGCGCGACAGCCGGATCGGGACCTACGGCGTCTGCGCGCTGATCCTGTCGTTCGGCCTGCGCTGGAGCGCACTCGCGGCGATCGCCGATCCCTTGCTGGTGGCATTTGCGCTTTGCGCCGCGCACGCCGCCGCCCGCGCGGGCGTGCCGGCCTTCATGTCACTGGTACCGCCAGCGCGGCCTGACGGGCTGTCGGCGAGCGCGGGATCGCCGCCGGGCCGCAGCGTCGCCATCGCCTTCGCTCTTGGAACGCTCGCGCTCGCTCTCGCGTTGGGGCCGGGCAAGGCGCTGGTCGGCCTGATCCTGCTGTCGCTCGCCGGCCTGTTGCTGGCGCGGCTTGCCGTGCGCCAGATCGGCGGGCAGACCGGCGACATCCTCGGTGCGTTCGAGCAGATCGGCGAGATTCTCATTCTGCTGGTCGCGGCATCCTTCCGGATGGGAGGCTGATCTCATGGTCGAGTTCGACGACACCTTCCGTCAGCACTTGCGCGAGCTGTTCGTGTGGCGCCGCGATGTCCGCCGCTTTCGAGCTGACCCGCTGCCGGCCGGCGCCATCGATCGCCTGATCGAGACCGCCTGCCTGTCGCCCTCGGTCGGCCTCAGCCAGCCCTGGCGCTTCGTCACCGTCGATGATGCTGCACGACGTCGCGCCATCATCGATGATTTCACGGCGTGCAACGCCGACGCACTGAATTGCTATTCCGGCGAACGCGCAGCCCGCTACGCCACGCTGAAACTGTCGGGCCTTGAGCAGGCCCCCGGTCACCTCGCCGTGTTCGCCGACAAGGCCAGCGACATCGGCCACGGCCTCGGCCGTGCGACCATGCCGGAGACGACCGAGTATTCCGTGGTCGCCGCCGTCACCGCGATGTGGCTCGCCGCGCGCGCCGAGAGCATCGGCATCGGCTGGGTCTCGATCCTCAACCCGGATCGCATCCACGTCGTCCTCGACGTGCCCGATACCTGGAAGTTCATCGCCTATCTCTGCATCGGCTATCCGGAAGCCGAATGCGACCAGCCCGAGCTGGAGCAGGCGAAATGGGAGCACCGGCGCGGCGCGGACGAGTTTACGTTGCGGCGTTAAGCGGATCGCGCCCCAACTCGCCCGTCAGATACCAGCAGTCGATCCATCCTCTGTCATTGCGAGCGAAGCGAAGCAATCCAGGATCGCAAGGGCTCCTGGCAATGACGGCGGAGAGAGCGGCACAACCTTCCGTTACGACCTGCTCCTGCCGGCCACTGCCGCCACAGGCGCGGGTGGCTCCGGCTTCTGGAACATCAGCAGCGGGCGGAAGATGACGCGGCCATAGGCCTCGTAATGGTTCTGGGTCGAGACCGCCATCTTCAGTGGCGTCGCGTAATTTGCCTCGAAGGTCATGAACTGCGCATAGGTCCAGGAGAAACCGACGCCGACCGAGGCCATTTCGGTGACGCCGGGGAAGGTCGAATACACCGCACCCCAGTCGGTGAAGATGTAGGTGTCGAAACCCCTGAGCCATTGCGACCAGTTGTAGTGCAGCTCGGCGTTGAGATAATAGCCGCTGTCGCCGGAGGCCGCATTGGAGGGATAACCGCGTACGGTGGTGGGGCCGCCGATCGAGAAGATCTGATCGCCCGGCAGCAGCTTCTCCTGCGTGTACTGCCAGCTCGCCAGCACATTGGCGCTGAAGTTCTGGGGCCCTGCGGCGCTCGTCGCGATCAGCGAGCCGGTGTAGGTGTTGAACGCGCGGTTGTTGCCGAGCACATAGTCATGCCACGCGACGTAGTTCACTGCCGGCGAGACCGTGATCGAATAGGTGTTGCCGGACTTGGTCACCGAGATTCCAGCCGTGGTCTTGTCGTAGTGGTCGTCGGTGACGGCGACCGTGGCAAAGCGGCTGACGGTCTTGCCCTCGGTCAAGGCCGCGTTGAGCAGCACCAGCCAGTCCTGCGTCACCCAGACCGGCTGGCTGAAATTGACAGCGGCCTGGCTCGAGCGACCGGTGACGTCGAGCGCGACGAACGGCCCCTGGACGATCTTGATCTTGCCTTCGGTATAGCTGACGCCGGCGCGGCCGCCCCAGGGATTGACCGGGATGCTGTAGGCGACATTGCCGTTGAGATTGCCGTCGGAGCGGACGCCGTAGAAGGTCAGGCGGTCGTCGACGCCGAACAATCCGTGGCGCTTGTAGAAGGCACCGCCCTCCCAACGCCCGGTGTTTTCGGAACCCTGATTGTCGGTGAAGAGCTGCAAGGTGTCGACCGGCGGCTCGATCACCGCGAACTGGAGGTCGGTGAGGCCGAAGCTCGTGCCGGGCTGCAGCAGCGCCTTGATCTGCACGTCGTTGGTCCGGTTGAACCAGATCACGTCGCGGTTGAGTTTTGGAACGTCGAGGACCTCGCCTTCGGGCTCCTTCACGCGATCGAGGATGTAATCGGTGCGAGTCTGCTTGTTGCCCTCGACGGTCGTCTTCTGCAGCCGTCCCTCGGTCAGCTTGACGCGGACGACGCCGCCCTTGGCATCCTGCTCGGGCAGGGTCGCGATGCCCGTGACGATGCCGCGCGCGGCATAGACCGCATTGATGTCGGCAACGAGCTGCAACAGCGAGGCGATGTCGACGTCCTTGCCGACATATCTCTTCGCGATCTCATCCAGCTCCGCCGGCGTGATGAACTTGGACTCGTCGAACGTGACCTTGCGCAGGCGAAATTTCGGCCCGCCTGGCTTCAGGAGCTGGGACTTTTCCCGCTCGCCGCCGATCACCGCCGGCCCGGTGAGCTTGGGCGGCGCGCTCTGCTGCTCGAGCTGCCGCCGCTGCCGGTCGACGTCGTTCTGGATCACGCCGGGATTGATCGACTGGGCGCGCGCAGAGGCGATGCAGCAAGCTGCAAGCCCGATCGCCAACGACGCCCCCAGAATCCGCATCCCGAATCCAATTACCATGCCTGTGCGAGACGGCCAACGGCCGGCTTTTCCGTTTCAACCGCCGCATCCTTCCAGCCCGGACGTCCCGCACGCTGCCCCTTCTGGCGCAGCTTGCGCATGTCGCTGAGCCCTTCGACGTTAACGGCGGGGCCGGAGCCGACGGCCTCGACCGGCCGTGGCGTCAGCAGCGCGTCGAGCCGCGCCTGGCCGGAGAGACCGAGCAGGTAGAAGGTCCCCCCATCCTTCTTCGCGAGCCAGGTCTCGATGCTCTCTTTGCCCTCGCCGTCGACCGAGATGTTGCGCGCCATGCTGGCACCGGTGAAGACATTGCAGCAGCTGTGGGTCGGGCCGTAATTGGTGACGGTCGCCGAGACGTCGCCGGTGTAGAACACCACATAGGCATTGCCGACATTGGCGTTGCCGGTCTGGCTCATCGTGAACACGCCGCCCGGCTGGTAGAGCTGCAGCGACGGCCAGCTGGACGGCGCCGGCGTACGGTTGTTCAGGAGTATCTGCTGGGTCGCTGTGGTGAGCATGAGCTGGCCCGGCACGTAGCCGTTCAGGATCGAGACGGCCGGCGCATCGGTCCAGAAGTTTGCGTCCACCACCCTGAACTGGTTGACGATGATGTGGTCGGGGTCGATCGAGATGTTGGCGGACTTCGCAACGCCGCCGTTGTAGCCGGTGACGTTCAGGATCAGCGGGACCGCCGGGTTCGAACGGATCTGCTCGCCCTTGACGTTGATCGTGTCGGCCGCGAGGTCGAGCTCCCGCACGACGCTGACCCAGTTGATCGTCAAATCACCCGACGAGGTCATCTTGACGACGTCGCCGCTGATCCGGTCGAGCGAGACCGGTCCGACCACATCGAAATGCGTGTCGCCGTGGGCGGAGATCGATCCGCCGCGGAGCGAGCCCGTGTCGGACTTGATGTTGAGATCGCCGGCATCGCCCGGGATCCCCGTCGTGGTGAGCTGGCTGAAGACGACGTCGTTCACGGCATGCAGGGTCTGCGTGCCGCCGCTGATGGCGGTGCCGACGATGATCCCTCCGGTCGTCGCGGTGACGTCGAGTGCGCCGCCAACGTTGAGATTATCCCAATGAACGACCGTGCCGCTGAGGACTGCATTGCCGGCGGTGGCCGTGAGGTTATGCCCGGTGTTCGCACCCGCCGCGATCAGTCTCGCCGAGCCGTGGGCCGAGACCGAGCCCAGCGTCGGCACGCCGCCTGAAATCACGGTCTGCGCGAGGATGAAACCGGTGTCCGCGTTGACGTTGATGCTGCCGGCATCGCCGTTGATGCCCGTCGCCGTCAACGCGTTGAAGGTGACGTTGTCATGGGCGTGGATGGTCTGCGTGCCGCCGCTCTGCGCGGTCTGGAAGGTGATGCTGCCCTGCCCCGCGGTCGCGCCCAGCGTCGTCCCGACATTGAGGACGTTCCAGTTGATCGGGCCGGCGGCAGTCAGCAGGCCCGAGCCCGTCGAAGCCGAGAGCGTGTTGCCGCTGATGGTCGTGGCCGCAACGAGGCTCGCGGAGCCATGGGCCGAAACCGAGCCCATCGTGGTCGCACCGCCCGAGGTCACCGTCTGCGCCAGGATGAAGCCAGTGTCGGCGGTGACGTTGATGCTGCCGGCATCGCCGTTGATGCCGGTCGCCGTCAGCGCGTTGAAGGTGACGTTGTCATGGGCGTGGATGGTCTGCGTGCCGCCGCTCTGCGCGGTCTGGAAGGTGATGCCACCCTGGCTCGCCGTCGCACCCAGTGTCGTGCCGACGTTGAGGACGTTCCAGTTGATTGGGCCGGTTGCCGTCAGCAGCCCCGAGCCGGTCGTGGCGGCGAGCGTGTTGCCGCTGATGGTCGTGGCCGCAACGAGGCTCGCCGAGCCATGGGCCGAAACCGAGCCCAGCGTGGTCACACCGCCCGACGTCACCGTCTGGGCCAGGATGAAGCCGGTGTCGGCGGTGACGTTGATGTTGCCGACGTCGCCGCTATTGCCGGTGGCCGCGAGCGACTTGAACGTCACATTCTGGGTCGCGTGGACCGTCTGCGAACCGCTGCTGTCGGCGGTGCCGATGAGGATGCTGCCATTGTTCGCGACGGCGCGGAAAGATCCGCTCGCGCCGGTCGCCGTGCCCGCCAGCACCTGGTCGAGCCTCAGTCCGCCGGTGCCGATGATGTCCACACTGCCCTTCACCGCGGACAGCAGGCTCACCTCGGTGTCAGCGAGAACCTTGACGTAGATATCGCCGGCGCTCGCGCTCGCAGACAGCCGCGCGGCACTCAAGGTAAGCCGCCCGGTCGCACTGCCGATGCCGTTCGATGCGCTCAGCGAGAGCTCGGCGCCCGCGCCGGAGGCGATGAACTTGGTCTGGCCGTCGCCATTGTCGATGATCGCGCCGAGCGAGGCGACGCCGCCGGCGGTGACGATGATCGACGGGGCGTTCGAGGCGGCAGCGTAGGACTGCGAGGAATTCAGCTGGCCGATCGTCGCATCGCCCGTGGTGGTCACCGAGATCAACCCGGGCGCGTTGATGGCCGAATAGGCGCCCATCGATAGCGTCGCAGCAACCAGCGTCACGCCGCCCGTGCTGCTGGTCGCAACCACCGGCGCCGCACTGGTGCCGGCCGCGAAGGTCATGCCGCGATTGGCGAGCAGCTGCATCAGGCCGTCGCTGGTGATGCCAGTATTGATGGTGAGCGCGCCGCGCGCCACGTTCAGCGTCAACGCGCCGCCGGCCGTCAGCGCCCTATAGGGGCCGCTGGTGCCGACCGCGAGATCGCCGGTGACCGCGAGGATGCTGAGATCGCCGACCGCCGAGCCGGTCACCGCGCCGGAGATGTTCACCTGCAGCGGCTGGAAGGCCCCGCCGTTGAAGCCGATGCTGCCGCCGGCGCGCAGGTCGAGGTCGGTGCCAAGGATGTGGATCGCGGAGCGGTCCGTGAAATCGGCCTCGGCGTAGATGCTGCCGGTCGCGGCGAGCTGGATCGCATTGCCGGCGGCGATGTTGCCGAGGATGAGATCGCCGGTGGTCTGCTTCACATAGATGCCCTGCGCCGACGAGACCTGGTCGAGCTGGTCGTTGCCCGGATCGGCAAACGCGATCTGAAGCGCGTTGGCGTTGGTCGCGGGATTGCTTCCGGCAGCGCCCGGCGCGCCGACATTGCCATGCTCTGCGATCAGGGTCAGGTTGGCGATATCGCCCGAGATCACGGCCCCGCCCACATTGGCGGAGATGCTGGTCACGGCGTCGAGCTTGACGTCGCCGCGGCCGGTCACCTCGATGCCGTTGGTCTGCGCGGCCGTGACCGGGCCGTAATTGGCGGTGACGCCGCCGAGCGCGAGGCTGTTTTTGCTGCCGAGATAGACGTTGGTCAGTGCCTTGGCCGAGATCGCGATCGGGTTGTCGACGACGACGAGGTTCTGCTGCGACAGGCTGACCGTATAGGTCGTGACATGGGTCGTCGGATCCGTGACCGCGCCGACGGTGAGCTGGCCGGGGCCGGCGGTGGCCAGCAAGCCCCTCTGCTCCGGCGTCAGCGACGAGGAATCGACGCTGGTGAAGGCGAAGGTCTGGGGCGCCGCCGAATTGCCGACCGAGCCGCGCGGCGCGTAGAGCATGATCTGGTTGGCGCTGACATTGGCGATGACGTTCTCGTCGATCGGCGGCGGTGCCGCACCGACGGCCGACGACGACACCGTGTAGGCCAGCTGGCTCTGGGTCCACTGCGAGCCCGCGGTGATGATGCTGTAGACCCGCTCGGTCGATGCGAGCGTGTAGCTGTAGTTTGCATTGTAAGCGCCAAGCGCCGTTTGCAACGCCGTGTTGCTCGGCATCCGCTGGCTGGTGGTCGCCACGCCGTCGAACAGCTTGGTGAACAGGGTCGCCGACAGCGAGCTGCCGAACACGGTCCCCAGCGGATCCGCGGGAGCGGCACCGAGCAATGTCGTCAGCGAGGTCTTGAGCTCGTCGGTGGTGATCTTGCCGAGCAGGAACTGATCCCTCAGGAACCGCGTCGTGGCCTCGGTCTTCATCTGCGTCGCGGTGACGTCGGCAGGGTCGATGCCGAGCTTGGCCGCCACCTGCGCCCGCAGCACCGTCTGCCCCACCGAGGTCGGGTTGTAGGTGCTGCCGTTCGTAAAGGCGATGTTCTTGAGCTGGAAATAGTCGTTGTAGGCCGACGTCACCATCGACTGATAGCTGTTGACGGCGTTGGTGGCGGCGTTGCCACTGACAAGGTCGAGGCTGGCCTGGACGTCCTGAAGATGCTGGCTCTGTGCCTGGGTCAGGCCGACCGCCGCCCGGCCGTTCAGGATGTTGGCCTGGTTGCCGTCGGAGCCGGCGGCCTCCAGGAACACCGGGCCACCGGTCGACTGGATCGTGCCTAGGCGGAGGTCGCCCTTGGACTGAATGATGTAGGTGCCGGTGGCCGAGGCGCTGTCGAGCACGCAGCCATCCACGCTGCCGCCCGCCTGAACCGTCCCCGTCGCCTGGATCACCAGCGGATTGATGTTGGTCAGGGTGGACGCGCCGTTGACCACCGCGCTCGTCGCGCCGATGGCACCGGAGGCGGAGTTGATCTCGATGTTCTTGCCGATCACGACGGGATTGGCGGGGTTGTAGGCGGAGGCCGAGTTGATGTCGCCGGTCGCCGACAGGAACACGTTGCCCTGCGGCGTGGCGCCTGCCGAATTCACCTTCACCTGGTTGATCGACAGCGCGCCGATGGCCGAAATCGCGATGTCGCGGTCGATCGAGCTGGCGGTCAGGCTGCCACCATAGATCTGCACCTGGACGGGCGTCCTGTTGGCGCCGAGCGTGCCGATGCCGCCGTCACCCCGAAGCGTCACGCTCGTACCCGAGATCACCGGGTTGTTGGCATTGGCGCCGACCGTGATGGACGAGTTGGCGCCGGTGGCGGCCAGCGTCGTCGTTCCCTGCTGGTTGTTGATCGACCCGTTGATGACGATGCCTGAGGTCGAATTGACCACGACGTCGCTGCTACTGCCACCGGTGAACTTGATGTTGATCGGGTTCGACGCCTTGACCGTGTTGGTCAGCGAGAGCGTCAAATGATCATAGATCGCCTGGTACCAGTTGTACTGGGCATCTGCGCCGCAGCACGCGTTGGAGTGGGTGTTGAGTCCAACGGGGCTCCCGTCCGGGTTCGTGCCCCCCGCCCAGTGATAGCTGCCGGTGGCGGTCGTGACCTTCTGGTAGTTGGTGCTCTGCGTGCCTGAAACCAGGCTGGTCGAGCGGGTCCAGCTCTCGCCGGTGGTCTGATTGGGCGTGAAGCTCCAGCCGTAGTCGAACTGCGTGCTGGTGGGTAGACGATCCAGCGTCGCGGTGTCGACCCATTGATAGAGCATGTTCTCCTTCGTCGCGTACTGGATACCCGCCGTACCGGTCCTCGCTGCAAGCATCGACGGGTCGATCGCGGCCGCAGTGACACTGTTGGTCTCGTACCGCGACACCTGCTGGCTGCTTGCAGCCTTGGGATCGTAGACCCACCACGTCGTCTTCCCCTTGAGCTGGTCGACGATCTCGACCACGCTCTGGGCAGTGACGCTGGTATTGATGGTGTTGGTGACGAGCTGGAGCCCGCTGGTGTTGTTGACGGTGACCGTGCCGGCACCGCCTTTGATCTCGATGTTACCCTGGGTCTGGGTGCTGTCGGTCGAGGTCGAGATGATCTTGCCGTTGAGGTAGACGTAGCCGCCGGCGCCCTGCGCCACGCCATTCAGGATGAGCTGGTCGGTGAGAGCGTTGTACCTGACCCCGATCTTGGCGTCGCCGCTGGCCGACGCCGTCACGGAGCCCGAGATATCGTAATAGACGCCGTTGCGCGCATTGGCCTGGGCCGCGGCAAAGTCCGCGCCGCCGTTGCGGTTCTTGAGGCCGTTGCTGCCATAGATGGCATCGTACGCCGCGGCGCCGATGTCGACCGAGTAATTGCTGCTCGAGCCGGCCTGGATGGTGCCGTTGATGTTGATCACCGACGCCGAGATGATGACCGCCTGGCCGCTGATGGTCCGGGAGGCTGTCGCGGTGGCCGGCGAATTGGCGGTCTTCGGCGTGATCGCATCCGGCTGGATGTTGATCACCTGGAAGAAGCCCGAGCTGTCGCAGGCTGACGCACAGTTGAACGGCGTCTTGTACGGACCGCTATCGGTGTAAACGTTGCGGCCGTCATAAGTCGTTTTCTTCCACTGCGCGAGCACGACATTGGTCGAGTCCTGCGACTGCCCCTCGATGATCTTGAGGGTCGCGATGTCAGGCACGCTGCCGGCATCGGGAGTGCTGGTGTTCCCAGGCGTACCCCTGCCCACCGGCAGGAAGATCGATGAATAGAGCGAGGTGCCGTCGTAATACGTCATCAGCATGCGCGCGGTGAAGATCGTGCTGGCGTCGGCGTTGCCGACGGGTTGATACACGCCGTGGCTGCCGTCGGTGCAGCAGTAATAGAAATAGGGGTGATCGGTTCCCGAAGCGATATGCGGAGCGGTATAGTAGTCGCCGTAGGCGCCGAGATAGGTCGCCGCCGTCATCACCGCGGTCAGCGTGTCTTCCGGCCTGTTTTCAGTGGTGGCCCATTGCGAGGTGACCGCGCTGCCGCTGTCGTAGAAGCTCCCGATACCGCCGAGGAAGGTGAAGGTGCCTTTTGGCACCACGATCTGGACGGTCGCGGCACTGAGCGACTGCGATGCGACGACGCTGCCGAGATTGTTGATGATCTTGAGCAGGCCGTTCGCGTTGTTGACGGCGCCATTGAAATAGATGTCGGGCGTGCGGGTCAGCACGTTGCCGTTCTGGTCAATGCCTTGACCGGAGTCAGGATCCAGGCGGTTATAGGTGGCCGAGATGTCGATGACCGGTGTTGCGCTCGGCATCGCGGTGAAGGTCACATTGGAGTGCGAATCCGGGTCGACATGGTCGATCTGGCGGTAGGTGATGTTGCCTCCGCTCACGTCGGTGACCGTGAGGTTGCCGAGGCTCATGAAGTCGAGGCCCTTGTTCTCGATCTTGATCAAGGGCGAGCTGCGCGCAATCACCGCAGGCGCGGCCGGGTTCGTGCCGCTGTTTCCGGTCAGCTTCTGCGCCAGGATCGAGACGTTGCCGGCGGACACCATGATGTCGCTGAAAGCGAAGGCATTGCCGGGCGCGTCGGAGGTGAACGGCGCCTGCTTGATCAGCGTATCGATCTGGCGCTGGATGTCGCCGGTCGAATCGGTGCCGGATGGCAACATCGTCGCGGGCGCCGTCGGCGTCGCCGCCGCGAGCTGGGAGCGGACTTGCGCCTCGGTCAGGCCGGTCAGCGACGCCAGCTGATTGACCACCAGCTGGTAGGGATTGAAGTTGCCGACGACGGTGTACTGGACCGTCTGGTGGTTCCAGCTCATCACCGGGCTGAAGTGATTGACGTCGGAAACGGACTCGAGGGTCAGCGCAGAGTAAGGGCTGGTCGTGCTCAGGGTCGGCGTGCTCGCGCCGAGCTCGATCGTGATGGTCACATCGTTGTTGATGCCCGCCACCACCAGGCCATTGAGCGCGACATCGCCGGATCCGCTGGTGTGGCTGTGATTGTCGCTGTTCTTTGCGCTGAAGATGTCCAGATACGGATTGTAATTGCTGCCGTTGCCGGCCGCCGTGACCTGCCCCTGCGTTGCGCCCAGATAGATATTCCGCGCGCCGAGGATGCTCGAGGTCGGGGCCAGCGTCAGGCTCGTGCTGTCGTCGGCATTGGCCGTGCCGCGGTACAGCGTGGAGATCGGAATGGCGGTGTTGTTGTAGACGACCGTCGTCGCCGTCGCCTGCACGCTGCTGAAAACGAGGCCATCGCCGGACAGGCCGGCATACATGGTGATGTCACGCCAGGCCATGATCTTCGCGCCGGCGCCGACATTGACGGACTGGTTGGCGTGAACCCAGCTGTTGGCGCTGGCGCCGACGCCAGCGATCGCGCCATAGAGGCTGGCATTGGCGTTGGTCGCCGCCGCCATCTTCGCGGCCGTGCCAATATAGATCTTGCCGGCGCTGAACAGCTCGCGGGCGTTGATGTTGACCGCGAGCGTGGCGTTCGCCGTCATGTTGGATTCGGCGCCGCCGCCGGCGAAGAAGCTGGCGGTGGCGAGGCTCGCGGTGTCGTTGGTGTTCAGCGTGTTGTAGGCCTCGATGTTGATCACGGCCGTCGAGGTCCTGGGATCGTCGTTGAGGCTCAGCACCGTGCCGGCGCCGATATTGGTGGTGACGTTCTGCGTCACAAAGGACTCGCTGAGCGCGGCCGCCCCTGAGAACGAGCCGCCGGAACCCGAACGCGCGCCGCCGCCACCCTGGTTGACGATGTCGTTGGCGATCACGACCATGTCGCCGGCCGCCGAATTGATGATCAGATGCGTCCCGATCTCGGCCGTGGTGGTGGAGTCGACGTCGTTCCGCGCCTTGCCGGCGGACACACCGGCCGTGGACGCCTGATAGGCATCGCCGCTCGCCGCGTAATTCGTGGTGTGCTTGGCATTGATGCGGAGACCGCCGAAATAGAGCGTGTCATCAGCCGTGCCGCCGTCGAAGCGCGCGTTGGTCACGGCGGTCGAGCTGGTCGTGGCGACCGCGGCCGCGCCGGCATAGGTGCCGCCCGCGCCGACCGTCGCGTTGGAGACGTTGGCATCCGTGCCGGTGGCCGTGATCCGCAGGATACCGGTGTAATTGCTGTGATTCAGATTATCCATATCGGCAGGCGCACCCAGATAGGCGTAGGTATGCGCGCTGGACGAGGTCTGCGCGACGGTGGCGCCGAGCGCCAGGAATCCGGTCGAAAGGCCCGTCGCCTCGGCGTATTGGGCACTGTCGTTTTCGGCCGCGATGGTCACGTCGGCGTTAGGCAACGTAATCCCCGTCCCGCCATAGGCGCTCACGGTCGCGTTTTCCGACGCCTTGGCGTAGCTGCCCTGTGCCCCGATCAGCGAGCCGCCGCCGCCGGCGAGCGCCTTGGCCCATGTCGTCGTGCCGCTGGTCGGAACCAGCGCCATGGCGGTCACCGCAAGCGCACCACCCGAGAAGCTCGTGTTGTCGCCAACATCGGCAGTGACCGTGGCGCCGACCGTGGACTGGGCGATGGCGACGCCGACCGCGGCGCCGCCGACCGAAACGCCGATCGCCTCGCTCGATAGATTGGGCGTCATCGAGGCCGACACCAGTGTGCCGACGCCGGTCGCGGATGTCGTGATCGAGGCACTGCTGCCGATCTCCGCCAGCACGGACGAGTTCTCGTGCGCCTCCGCATCCGCACCGACGCCCGCGACGATACCGCCGCCGAGCGCGGTGGCCGTCGTCGTCAGCGTGCCGGCACCGCTTGCGCCAACTGCCAGAGTCGCGACGTTGACGGTGGAGCCGTTCAGAACCCTCGCGGCGACCGAACTCGCTCGGCTTGCCGTTGCGACCGAAGCACCGGCCGCCACGGCACCGCCGGTGACGCCGCCGGTGAAGACGACCTGGGTCGTCGAATCCTGCGCCATGACGGCGGCGCCATTGCCGGTGCCGCCCGTGCCGGTGATCTGGCCGCCGAGCATGGCCACCACGGAGTTGCTGACATTGCCGACCGCGACAGCCGCCTGGGCGCCAAAGTAAAGCGCCGCGCCGCCGGCGATGGCCTCGGTGTCGACGGTCTTGCCGGCATAAGGCCCGGTAGTCGCGTCCTTGACGACCGCCGCAACGGTGACAATCGGCGCCGAGACCGCCAAAGGCGTATCGGCGGCCACCAGCACGCCGGAGCCGTTGCGTCCGTAGTCACTCAGATTGGCGAGCACGGTGCTGTTGACGCTGGTGTAGCCGATGCCCGCACCGATGCCGACATTCTTGGCAAAGCCGGCGCCGAGCAGATACATCTTGGCCGCGTTGGCGCTGGTGGCGGCGACGTTGACCTGCGTGCCCGTGACGTTGCCGCCCGCGATCTGCGCGACGACGACGTCGTTGCCGCCGCTCAGCACGTTGCTGACGTCGTAGGTCGAGCTGACATTAGCACTGTTCGGATCGCCGGCCGTGCCGCTGGCGACGGCGTTGCTACCGTGGGTGTTGCTGGTGCCACTGTTGACCGACGCGATGGTGCCGGTGCCGCCCTGATTGAGCTGACCGGTCTGCTGGCCCTGGGTGTCGGCATCGGCGGTGTTGGTGCCGATGATGATGACGCCGACGGTCGCGCCGATGCCGACGCTGCCGCCGATGCCGGCGGTGACCGCGTAGGACAGCACCTCCTTGGTGCTGAGCGCATTGACGTTGATCGCGCCTGACGAGTTCAGATTGCTGTTCCAGCTCTCGGCAACGGTCCGGCTCTTGAACACGATGGCGTTGGCTGCGGCGCCGACGCCGACGCCTCCCCCGCTGGCGCCGACCGCAAGTGCGCCTGCGATCTCCTTGATCGCCACGTCTTCGTTGGCGTTGATCGTCACCGCGCCGGCCGTACCGCCCGTCACCCCATGCAGCGTGGTGTCGTAGACGCCGGCGATGGTGGTGTTGTTGGCGACCTCAATGTTGGCCATGCCGGCGATAGCCGCCGTCCCGGTCGAGAGCGCGCCGCCGATCGCATAGGCCTCGAAACGGTTCTTGGTCTTGGCCTCGACGTCGAGCGCGCCGCTCAGATTGAGCGCGGTGGTGTGTGCGGCACCATTGCCCTGATAGCGGAACTCGTCACCGACATAGGCCAGCGTCCGGTTCGAGGAGACCTGGACCAGGAACGCCGCGCCAATCGCGGCCTGGCTGCCATAGGCGCCGGAGCCGTTCGCGGAGAAGATACCGGTGTTGTTGTTGGCGTTCACCGTCAGTGACGAAGCCGTCAGCGCGCCGCCGTCAACATAGGCTTCCGTGGTTGCCTGGAAGACGTTGAGCCCGACCGAGCCGGTGTTGAAACCGATCGCGATCGACGACGCATCCTGCTCCGCATTGGCCTTCACAGTGACGGCGCCGACCGTCTCGCTCGACGACTGCACGCCGCCGACTGTGGCATTCGTGATATAGGCCAAGGTCTCGCGCGACATCGTCGTCGAGATGATCGTCGCGCCACCGCCGCCACTGCTGCCGTAAGCGATGCCGGCGCCGAACGCGCCGGAATAGGAGAAGCTCGACGCGGCGACCTCGATCTGCGGCTTGAGCGTCGAGGAGGTCAGGCGCGTGTCGATGGCCGCGCTGTCGATATAGGCTCGCGTCGCCCCGCTCATCACATTGGTGATGGGGTTGATCATGATCGCGATGCTGGAACTCGCGGCAAGCGAGGCGACGTTGGTCACGACGGCCTGGTGCGAGCTCGCGACCACGGCAAGGCCGCGCACGGTGTCCTGGTTCTCGGAGAGGTCGGGCGTGGTGTCGGTCGGCGCATGGGCGGTGCCGAGATCGAACGCGTGGACGAGCGTGCCGTTGTTGACCGACAGCGTATCGGACGAACTGGTTCCGAGCGCATCGACTTTGGTGTTGGCACCACTGATATAGGCTGCGGTGGTTCCGGTGATCTGGTTGGTCACCAGCGAACCCGCGCCGCCGGCCGCCCCCTTGCTGATCGACAAGGCACCGGCGAACACCGCCGCCTTGTCGTTGTTGCCGGCGATCACGCCGACATTGTTGGTGGCCGTGACGTCAGCGCCGTTGATGCCGTTGGTGCCGGCCGCGGTGATGCTGGCCGTGACATTGGTCCCCATCAGATTGGTGGCGACCGAACCGGCCAGACCGACCTGCGAGGACATCGCGACACCGACGGCGACCGTCGAGATGCTGGCATTCGAGTTCGCACCGGCGGCAACGCTGCCCGAGGCCGTCAGCTTGGAGCCGGTGACGCCGGCGCTGACGTTGTTGGCGATGCTGCTGTAGACCAGCGCCAGACCTGCGGCGCTGCCTTGCGACGCGGCGCTCGCGATCGCGGCGGTTCCGGTGATACTGGAATTGTCGGTCGCACTGACGGAGATGTTGCGGGCCGTGACGGACGATTGCGTCGTGCTGGACAGATTGTTGCCGATGGTCGCCGAGACGGTATTGGCGATCGAGCTGATCGTCGTGCCGCCGACGCCTGCAAACTGTCCGGTCGCCAGACCGAGGCCGATCGTGACCGATTGGATCTTCGAGGAATCGACCGCGCTCACGCTGACATTGCTGCTCGCCGTCATCAGGACGTTGGCGATATAGGCCGAATGCGTGGTTGCGATGGTGTCGTAGATGATCGAGGCGCCGACATTGTTCTTGCCGGCCTGGATGAGGCCCGCAACGGAGATGATGCTGGCGCCCGGACCATTCCCCGTGCCGTCGTTAAGCGCCGCCGCGCCGAAGTCGATGCAGTTCTGCCCGCCCGTGCCGCCGGCGACCGTGCAGGTGTCCGTGGCGAGATGATTGTTGTTCGACTTCTTGACGAGGTTGCCGAGCGCTGTGTCCAGCGCCGACACGGCGCCGCTGTCCGCCAGCACCGTCACGCGCCCGACGTTGATGCTCACCGTCGCGCCGCTGTTGATGTAGGCCGTCGTGGTGGGCGAGATCTCGCTGACGACGATCGCGCCGGCAAGCCCGTTGGACCCCGCCCCGCCCGAGGCCGCGCCGGCCGCGATCACGCTGGCGCTGTCGGCCAGCACCAGCAGGGTGTCGTAGTTCGAGATCGAGGTGCTGCGGATATGCGCATCGGTCGCGTTGCCGCCGGTGGGATCGGCGATCGAAGCATAGGTCAGCCCGATGCCGACGCCAGCCTGGCCACCCGAGATATAGAGCGAGCCGCCACCGATCGCGATGTTCGTGGTCTGGTAGGCGTCGACCTCGAGCGCGCGGTTGACGCCGGAGGATTGGCCCGTGATCGTCGAACTCTCGATGTAGGCGTTGGCGCTGTCGGTGATGATGCCGACCGAGGCCGACAGCGACGCCGCATTGGATTTAGAGCCCGCCACGCCGAGGGCGACGACGGTCTCCGAGCCGCCATTGAGCGCCTGCACCGTCACCGAACTCTGGTTGTTCATGGTGGTGCCGTAGATATAGGCGAGCGTCGCGTTGTTCGACATCGCCGCCGCGATCGCACCGCCGATCGCGGCCCCCGTGGCGGACCCTCCGGCCAGATTGAGCGCCGCAGAGCCGGAACCATTGTTGAGCATGGTGTCGTTGAGCGCCTGAACGATCGTGTTGGTCACCACCGCACCGGTCGTGGTGTACTTGTTGACCGTCGTGTTCCTGATATAGGCGCTGGTAACCAGCGAGACGTCGCTCACTGACGAGCTGCCGGCGAGATCGAGGCTGAAGCCGCTGGTGCTAGATCCCGAGGTCGAACCGATCTTGCCCGCCGCCGTCGTCACGCCGGCGGCGCCTCCGGTCGAGGCGGCGCCGGCAGCGCCTGCCTTGTCGGAGAAACTCGACGACGCCGGGTCGGAGACGGCTGCCGCGACGGCGGCAGCGGTGATGCGCCCCGAAGTGGTCGCGCTGAGTGTCAGATTGTCGACATTGACCGCCCCGCTTCCGCCGCTGGTGCCGGCGAACGGATCGTTGGCGCTGAACACGCCGGGCCGTATGTCGGAATGGTTGTCGCCGATATAGGCGGAGGTGTCGGTATTTGCGCCGAGATAGGCGACCGACAAGCCGACCGCCGAACCGCCGCTCCCGTTATAGCTCATCGCGCCGGACAGCGTCACGACCGACAAATCCTGCTGCGCCAGGATGCCGACGGTCGGTGCATAGACGGTCGCCTGGCTCGAGATCGACGCGTGCGTCGTGTTGTTCAGGAAACCGAGCGAAGTGATGCCGTTCAGCGCCAGCGTGCCGGCAGCCTTGCCGGACGACGGTGCGACGGCGACGAACTGGTCGGAAGTGATCGCGTTGACGGCGATGTCGTCCGCCGCACGCAGCGTCGCACGGTCCGAAACGCCGGCGATGGTATTGGTGTTGAACTGGACGAGATTGAGCGCTCCGCCGACCGAGGAGCCGCCCGAGGTGTTGCCGAACAGGAAGCCGAGCGTGCCGACATTGCCGGCGGCGTCGATCGACGCCGTGGTCGTGGTGGCCGCGATCTGGAGGCTGGCGTTGTAGGTATGGACGTCGCCATTGTCCATCCCGACCGACCAGCCGGTGCCACTGCCGCAGGCCGCGGTCGCGCAGGTTGCCGTCAGGCTCGCGCTGCCGGCCACCCACGCCGTGGTGTTGTTGTTCACGACGAAATGGTTCAGCGAGCCGGCGATGCCGATCGTGTCGCCGGCGTCCGCCGTGGCATTGGCGTAGCTGGTCAGGATGTTGCCGCCGACGCCGAGATTGCCGTTGAGGTGGCTCAGCACCGCGCCCAAACCATCCCACTTCAGCCAGGAAATGGTGATCGGCAGTTCGGTGGTGGCATCGACGGCGATGTTCGCCGCGTTGATCAGCGTGCCATTGCCGACATAGGCGTTCGAATTATGCGTGAAATTGCCCCAGGCGACGGCCGCGCTGATCGCGGTGCTCTCGCCGGACACCGGGTCCTTCGTGATCGCGCTGGACGTCGCATTGCTGCGAACGCCGCGATCAATGACATTGCTGGCAACGGCAACGTTGCCGCTGGCATAGATGCTCGGCGCGCCGCCGCTCGGATTCTGCGCGATCGCAGCGGTCGCGCTCTGGGTGCTGTTGGCCAGCGACAGCGCGCCTGCGACCTTGAAATCGAAGCTCAACGGCACCAGCGATCCCATGTGGTCCCTGATGATCGACGTCGGCGAGGTGACGGCGCGCAGTCCTCGTTCGATCGCCGCGATCAGTGCCGGCAGGCCGGCGATGGACGAAGCCATCGTGGAATTGAGCGTGGTGTCGGACGTCGCTTCGACCAGGACGGAGCCGTTCATCCGGTTGGCGGTATCGGTTCCGAGCGATGCGCCGAGCGTCGCGGTCGCGGACGTCGTGATGTCGCTGATGGCGAACGCGCCGCCGACAGCACCGCTCGCCCCCGTTCCGGGCGCCGCAACCGACGTTGCGCTGGTCGAGAACGAGTTGTTGTTGATCGCGCGCACCTTCAGGGTGCTGCCGCTCGTGTTCACCGTGCCGGCAGCAATATGCGCGCCGGTCTCGACGTTGGCGGTCGTCGTCACCGAGCCCTTGGAATAGGCCACCGTCGGGACGATCTGCGCGCTCGTCGATGCCGCGAGGGCAGAGACGGCGATGGTCGCATCGTTGAGCGCCTTGATCTCGAGGTTGCCGCCGGCGTTGATCGTCGCGCCCGAGGCGATGTTGGTGGGCACGTTGCCATCGATCTTACCGACGACCACACCGGCCGCGACCGGCGTGAGACTGCCGAGCAAGGTGGATGCGACCGCCGGATCCGACGCGGTCTCGGTGGCATGTGCGGAAATGGTGACGTCGCCGCGGCCGTTGATGTCGGCATGGCTGTTGATGTTGATCGTCGCGGTCGCGCTGGCCGCGACATAGCCGCCATTGAGCCCGAGCAGCGAGGCGGCGAGCGTCGAGCCGACGAGCGCGAGATCACCGACCGCAGAACCGTTCAGGAAACTCGACACGGCGGTCGAGGTCGCGGTGATCGAGACGGTACCACCGGTAATCTTGCCGTCGACCGTGATCGCCGTCGCGGCTGTGGCCTGACCGGACAGCTTGATGTCGCTCGCCGTTGCCCGCAACGTCACATTGCCGTCGGCGTAGGTGGTTCCGCCGAAATTGACCGACTGCGCCAGGATCTGCGCGCCATTCATGATCTCGATGTTCGGCGCGTCGATGATGACGTTGTTGGCGTTACCGGTCGAATGGCCGGAGCCATCGAGACGACGGGCGTCGATCATCGCATGCGCGGCGAGCGTGATGGAATGATCCGCCTGGATGAGGTAGTCGGCACCGGCGCTGAGCCCGGCGAGCGCAGCCGCGACGGAGCTGTTCGACAGCGTCACGCCGATATCGCCCTGGGCGGCATCGCCGACGACCAGGTCGGTCGGATCGATCAGCAGCGTGCCGGCCTTGCCGTTGGCCGCGCTGAGATTGACCTTGATGCCCTGGCCGATGTCGATGACGCCGTTCGCGCTGAAATCGACCAGACCTGCATTACCGGTCTTCGCGCTGGCGTTGAACCTGGCCCCGCCCGTCACGGTCAGATTCTGCGCTGCCTTCAGACGGATCTCGCCGGCATCGCCGGTCTTGCTGGCAATGTTCAGCCTGGCGTTCTTGCCGATATCGATGTTGTTGCCGGCCTGCACCGTGATGTTGCTCGGCGTCGAGGTCTTGCTGTGCGCGGTCAGGCGGCCGTTGACGCGAGCGTTGTTGACCGCGCCGATATGGATCGAACCGTTGCTGACGGTGATCGTGCTGGCGCTGCGCAGGCCCTTGGAATTGACGGATGCCGCGAACTTGGCGGCGTGATCGAGATTGGCGATGTCGCGCTGGGTCGCGCCGCCGACGAAGACGTTCTGCCCGGTCAGGCGCACGCCGTCCTGGGCATTGACCCGGCCGTAGATGCGGATGTTGCCGTCCGGCGAGACCGGGAACGAGCCCGCCATGAGATTGCCGACGGCCGTGCCGTTGATCGCGCCGCCGGGACCGATCAGGCTGTCGGTGAACTCCCGTGTCGGAGTCGAGACATTGAGGCTGCCGACATTGACCACGCCGCTGCGGCCGACCACGAACCCCTTGGGGTCGGCGAAATAGACGTTACCGCCGATTGAGCCGTTCATGTAGGAGTTCAGCGTGCCGTTGACGTAGACCGGCGCGTCGCGAACGATGTTGACGAGATTTCGCGTCCCCGTCGGCAGTTGCAGGTTGACCGTATTGCCCTGCCCGACCCTGAACTGCGAGAAGGAGTTGAAGGCGTTGTTGCCCGAGACCGTCGACGTCGTGACGTTGGTGACGCTGCCGGAGGTCTGAAGGCTGGTCCCGGTCCGGCCGTCGGGAACGATGACGTTCGCCGTCTGGGCCTGAAGGCGGACGCTGTACACCGGCAGGAAGACCATCTGCATCGCGCAGAGCAGCGACATCGAGCGGAACCGCGCCAGCCGGCGCAGCGTCGTCCGCTCGTCATCGTTTCGCGCCGCAGATGGTCCGCGCATGTCAGATCCTCGTCATCGGCATTGGCGCCGATCCACAACCGGGTGGGAGAATGTCGTGCGATCCCGACATTAGAACTGGCCGGGCGGCAGCTTGAAGATGTCGGGGCTCTTGGCGTCGGCCACGTAGAACAGCAGCAGGCTGGTCGGGGTCAGCACACGCTGGTTGTTCTCCTTGTTCTCGAACGTGCCCTGGAGGAGCAGGATCACCGAGCGATCCCTGGCGTCGCTGCCGCGGAACATCACGATGCCGCCGGCGACGGGCATGTTGACCGCGATGGAGTCGGGCTTGAAGCCTTCACCCATGAAATGGGCGCGCAGGATGTTGGCGTTGGAGAACAGCTTCTCCGGCGTGATCGCTGCGTCAGTCGCCTTCGACCAGACCGCGCCGACCTGAATCAGCGACTTCGACTTGTAGCCGAACACGTAGGAGAGCTCGGCGGTGCCGCCGTTCGGCAGCAACTCCGGAACGGACAGCAGAATGCTGTGCGTCAGCTCGGACGCGTTGTCCTGTGACTTGATGGCGTCGGGCTTGGCGTTGAAATCCTTCGTCATCGCCGCGCGCACATCGGCCTCGTTCATGCCGAACTTGGCGGAGCGGAAACCGTCAATCGCCTTGATCTTGTCGTCCGCGGCCGGTGTCTCGGCCGAATTCGCCCCGGCGGCGACGGGCGTGCCGGCTGCAGCGGGGGCGCCGGCCGCAGCCGCTCTGGGTGCCGGCGCAGCCTTCTGCTTCGGTACGGCGCCCTGGGCCGCGAGCGGTCCGGCAGCAATGACGGTGAGCAGGCCGACGACGGCCGGAATGAGATAGATTTTGCGCATCGAGAACCTTCGAAACAACTTGAAACAACGCTTCAAAAATCGGCAGCTGCGAAATCGCCTTCCGCGAACCGTCGTCGCAACCGAGACGGAAAATGTTGCAACGCGAAGGCGTTACAAGGCGTCACGAAGGAGACAACGCTCGAAGCAGCGACTCTTTGGCAGCGTAGGAATACGGTATCGGGCTGCCAAACGCTGCGAATGCGCATTCATAAGCGCATTTTTTCATCAATTGTGGATGCCGGCCGTTCGCGCTAAGCATCCGCTCCGGGGCAAGCCATCATGCGAAGAGTTTCATGACCGAACGGCCTTCCGCTCTCGCGGTCGATCGCCGCGGCTTCATTCGACTTGCGGGCGCAACCGCCGCGGGATGGGTCGCGCTCGGCGCAACGTCGGATCGCATGCGGATCGTCGGATCGCTGACCGCATTGCCGCTCGACGACGAGCTGACCCGGCGGAGCCTGATCGACAGCGCAACCTCCCGCCTCGGCGGCCTCGTCGCCGGCTTGAGGCAGCGCGGCTGGGTCGAAGGCGTCAACTTCCGCCTCGAGCTCCGTTCGACCTTCGGCACACCGGACCGGCTCAAGGCCGCGATTCAGGAATTGCTGGAGCTGAAGCCGGACGTGATCCTGACGGGGTCGACGGTCGAAACCGTGGCGGTCCTTGCCGCCACCAGGACCATCCCGATCGTCTTCGCGACCGCCAACGATCCCGTCGGCAACGGCTTCGTCGAAAGCCTTGCGCATCCCGGCGGCAACGTCACCGGCTTCACCAACAGCACCGCCGAGATGGGCGGCAAATGGCTGCAGCTGATCCGCGAGGCCGTGCCTGATCTTGCGCGCGTCGGTATCCTGTTCAACCCGGCGACCACCCCGCGCGGCGGGCGCTTCTTCCTCGACTCGATCGAGCAAGAGGCCGCCGAGTCCGGAGTGTCCGCAATCCCCGCCCCCGTCAACGCGCCGACGGACATCGACGAAGCCGTCAGGCGCTTCTCCGAGCCGCCGAAGGCGGCGATGATTGCGCTGGTCGACAGCTTCCTGGTCGTCAACCGGAAGGCCGTCGTGGCGGCGGCCGCCAAGTATCGCGTGCCCACGATCTATCCGTTTCATTACTTCATGGACGCCGGCGGGTTGATGAGCTACGGGCCGACGCTGGAAGTGCGCTCGGCCGACTATGTCGATCTCATCCTGCGCGGCACCAAGGCCGGCGACCTGCCGGTGCAATCGCCGCGCAAATACGAGCTCTTGATCAACCGCACCGTCGCCCGCACGCTGGGATTGACCATACCATTCACGCTGCTCGCGCGCGCCGACGAGATCCGCGAGTGAACGAAACGGTCGACCAGGGACATTTGCGAACGCCTCCCGGCCGGCTGTTCCGCAAATATCTCTACTCGATCGTCGCTCTCGCCTTTGCCGCGCTCGCCATCAACACGGGCTTCGACGTCTGGTTCTCCTATCGCGAGCAGAAGCAGCTTCTGGCGGCGACCCAGCGCGAGCAGGCGGCGTCCGCTGCGATTCAGATCGGCCAATTCATCGGCCAGATCGAAAACCAGATCAGATGGCTCTCGCGCCTGCCGCCGGAACTGTCGACCAACGAAGACGAACGCCTGAACGCCATCCGTCTCCTGCGCCTCTCCCCGGCGATCGCGGAAATCGCCGAGCTCGACTCGCACGGGCTTGAACAGATGCGTGTGTCCCGCCGTGTGGCAGACCGAATCGGCAGTAAAGCCGACCTCTCCGCCTCGCCCGCCTTTCGCGGAGCCAATGAAAGCCGGGCCTATTACGGGCCGGTCTACTTCTTCGGCGATACCGAACCCTTCATGACGCTCGCCACGCGGGGGATTGGCCGCAATCCCAATGTGATCGTCGCCGAGGTCAATTTGCGTTTCATTTGGGACCTCGTCGCCGGGATCAGGGTCGGCAACACCGGCAAGGCCTACGTGGTGGACCGCACGGGTGTCTTGATCGCGCATCCCGATTTGTGGCGAGCCCTGCAACGCAGCGATCTCTCCGGCCATGCCGACGTCCGCGCCGCGCTCGACGGCGTGGGGCCGCCCTCCGGCGGCCTGATCAAGGAGGATCTGTCCGGCCAGCGCGTGCTGTCGACCTATGCGACGGTCCCCTCGCTCGGCTTGCTGGTGTTCGTCGAGCTGCCGCTCAGCGAGGCCTATGCGCCGATCTATGCGTCGATTGGCCGTTCGACCTTTCTCCTCGTCGTCCTGCTGGCCGGTGCGGTGCTGGTCTCTCTCTTTCTCAGCCGGCGCATGACGGGGCCGATCCAGCTGCTGACGCAGGGCGCACGGCGGATCGGGAGCGGCGATCTCGGCCTGCGGCTCGCGATCAAGACCGGCGACGAGCTGGAAGCGCTCGGCGACCAGTTCAACCGGATGGCCGCGCAACTGCGCTATTCCTACGCGACGCTGGAGCGCAAGGTGATCGAGCGCACCTCGGAGCTGGAGAAAGCGCGCGATCAGGCCCTTGCCGAGCACGATGCCGCCGAGCGCGCGCGCAGCGCGGCGGTGGCGGCCAATGAGACCAAATCGCGCTTCCTTGCCGTCGTCAGCCACGAGCTGCGCACGCCGCTGAACGGCGTCATGGGCGTGCTGCAGCTGCTCGACGACGGCAAACTCGGCGAGGCGCAGCGGCGCCACCTCACGACCGCGGCGGCATCGGGGGAGACGCTGATCGCGCTGGTCGATGCCATCCTGGAATATGCGCGCCTGGAGGCCAGCGCCGAAGCCCTGGAGCCGCGTAATTTCCACCTCGACCAGCTGATCGAAACGGCCGCCGACCTGATGCGGCCCCAGGCCTTCGGCAAGGGACTGACCTTCGACCTTGCCTGCGATGCCTCGGTCAGGACCTCGGTGCACGGCGATCCCGTCAGGCTCAATCGCATCCTGCTCAATTTGATCGGCAACGCCATCAAGTTCACGCCATCAGGCGCGATCGCCGTCAACGCAGCCGCCGAGCGCCATGATGGTCATGTCCTGCTGCGCGTGACCGTTCGCGACACCGGCATCGGCATCGCCCCCGACATGCATGAGCGGATTTTTGAGGATTTCGTGCAGGCGGACGACAGCATCGCGCGGCGGTTCGGCGGCACCGGCCTCGGACTCGCGATCGCGCGGCGTCTCAGCCGTTTGATGCGCGGCGAGCTGACGGTGGAGAGCACGCCGGGCGCGGGTAGCACGTTCACACTCGAAGTGCCGCTCGATCCGGCCGTCAGCGGCATTGCCCAAGGTGCACTTCCGCCACCGTCGCGGCGCCTCCGCGTGCTGCTGGTCGACGACGACCCCATCAATTGCGAGGTCGGCGAAGCAATGCTGAATCGGCTCGGCCATCATGCCACGATCGCCAGAAACGGCGCCTCGGCCGTCGCACTCGCCCGCGATCACGCGTTCGACGTCATCCTGATGGACCTGCACATGCCCGACATGGACGGCGTCGAGGCGGCGTCGCGGATCGGCAAGCTCGGTCTGCCGAAAATGCCGCGCATCATCGCCGTCACCGCGGACGTGTCCTCCAGCGCACGCGAGCGGCTCGCCGACGCAGGCATTGTCCAGATCGTCAGCAAGCCGATCCTGATCAACGCGTTGCGCGAGGCGATCGAGGACGATCCGGAGGTCGCGCCGGCAGCCGTGCAACTCGCCGCGGGCGCCTTGATCGACCGGCACTATCTCGACGACCAGAAGGAGCTGCTCGGCGCCGCGCAAATCACAAAGCTCCACCACTTGCTGGAGGAGACCAGCGAAAAGCTGATCGACGACATCACCAAGGCTGCCGCGACCGGCGACCATAAACAGCTCGCCCGACACGCACATCAACTCGGCAGCGCCGCCGGCGCGCTCGGCCTCGTCCGCCTGTTCGAGCGCTGCCGCGAGATCGAGCTGGCGTCGCCTGCGATGTCGGCGCCTGAGTGCCAGAGTGCCGCGCGTGAGCTCGCTGCGCTGCGAGCAGCCTCGATGAGCGCGCTCGACGATCTGCTCCGGCCCGCCGAGCAGCGGTCGGTCAGCTAGATTTGCTCAGATCGAGCTCTTAGCGTTTTGCCCCCGAGCAGTCCAAGGCGGCTGAAATCGCACATTGACGTCTGAGAGTCCCCGGCGTTGAATGGAGTTTTCGATGTGGCGGAGGAGCTGCGGCGTCCCGTCGCCCGACAAGAGGTCGGTTAGCCGCTCCTGATCTTCGCCTTCGGGAAGTACAGTTTGGCTTCACCGACGCGCTGGGAGGTCGAGAGCCATGAGATTTCCAACTGCTCTATGCGTGGTCTCGTTGGCATTGCTCTCCGCGGCCGGGGCGCGAGCGCAAATCCAGGAGGGCCCGCCATCATGGGCCTACCCGGTCAACCCGCCCAATTTTCAACGCACGCCAGACGATGGCACGATCAGGCACGTTCCTGACAGCGCCGCCGGTTTTACGCTCACGCAAGTGCGCGATCTGTTCGCCGCGCCCGATTGGCATCCGGACGATCATCCACCAATGCCAGACATCGTGGCGAGGGGGAGAAAGCCGGAGGTGTTCGCGTGCGGCGTCTGCCACCGGGCAGACGGACCGGGCGGTCCTGAGAATGCCAGCCTATTTGGCCTCTCCGCGGAATACATCATTCAGCAAACGGCGGAGTTCAAGACGGGCCTGCGCACGAACTCGGTGCCTCGCGTCGCCACCGACCTGATGATCAAGTTGTCCAAAGCGGTGACCGATCAGGAACTCGCAGAGGCCGCAGCCTACTTCGCCTCCATCAAGCCCAGATCGAATATTGTCGTCGTAGAGGCCGAGGCGGTGCCAAAAACACAGGTGAGAGACCTGTTCCTGGCTCCGCTGGACGGCGCCGAGAAAGAGCCCATCGGCCAGCGCATCATCGAGATCCCGGAAAACGTTGAACACTTTGTCAGCCGGGACTCGCGCGCTCGTTTCATCGCCTACGTCCCGGTGGGCAGCGTCCAGAAAGGACGGACGCTGGCAACGAACAGCGATCCGCGCGTCCAGTGCGGGACCTGTCACGGTGCTGACCTCAGCGGGACTGCCATCGCGCCGGGGCTTGCGTCCCGTTCGCCCACCTACATGTTCCGGCAGCTCTATGACTTCAAATCGGGTGCGCGGAAGGGGGCCAATAGCGAACTCATGAAACCGGTTGTCGAGAATCTCGGCGTCGACGACATGATCGCGCTGGTCGCCTTTTCAGCGTCGCTCAAGCAATAACATTCTTCGGGGCTGTGCAGAGTGGGCCAGCCGGCGCGCTTCCTGCGCTCATGAGGGTCCGATTCTGGCCCAAAGCCACCCTAAGCGTTCGCTCCATGTCTGCGCGCGGACTTATTCCGGTTAACCGGCCAAGAAGGAGGTCAATCTCAACGACTCCGGTCGGTTCTTCAGCAGGTCGCCCGGCCGGCAATGTGCCGCCGGCCGAGCCAACACGCCACCCAAGGGATCAACTTCCTTCGTGTGGGACCTGTGACCATTGCGCTGTCACGAACCGGACGTTTTAACGACGAGCTTTATGTTCAGCAGGTTGACGCCCTTGAATGGGTTCGGCGCGCTTTCGATTGTTCCCGTACCCGTGGCGTTCGCATAGGCACCTGTGCCCGACAGGATGGTGTATTCGCCCGTCGATTTGCCGTCTTTGGCCGAACCGGTGTAGCGCGCGGTAATCGAGCCTTCCTCGAATGTGTACGTGCTGTAGCCGAAGAAGGGGCCCGACCCTTTGAGCAGGTCCGAAGTATTGACGAACTCTTTCACTCCGATACGGCCATCGTTGAAGACGGCGACCCCAAAGAATTTGCCAGACACAACCGTCTGTCCCTCGACGTTTGCGGCCTCTATGACCTTGAGGTCGATCGGCTTCGTAACCAGCTTGAACTCAAGCACCCGCTCACCGGCTACGGCTGTTGACGCCGCGACGGCCAATGCCACGCCAGAAAGGAAAAGGGTGAGAGACTTCCGCATAGCTTCCTCCTGCGCTTGTTGAAATCAAGTCGAGAAGTGTGAGCTACTCATCGTGCCCGGCTCTTCGCGGTGGCACGGAAGAGAGCCCTCGGAACGCCCCGACAGCGGTTGAACTCTTTCTGTCCTGAGGCGCGAAGTCGGGACGCTAATATGAGTCCCAAGGCACGGGAAGAAAGTTCAACTTTCCGGTGCGGTATAATCGTATCCAGCCACTGCGCGGACTCTCAGCAAAGGCACAATCATCATGGCCTTTGCTGGCAGCCGGACTTCATCCAGTCGTTCGCGGGGAGAGCAATTCCGAGGAATCACTGTCAGCAACGTTGACAATAGAAGAACCCTTGCCGCTCACCCTTTCAAAGGAAATCCCCCGACTGTCCGCCGTGTAGCTCGCCTTCTTGACTCATCGCGAGAGATCGCTGCGAGCCGTTGCCCGGGCAGAGTCATGGCTTCCCGACCCAGCCTCAGCCCCCTGCGCGCCGACTTCTTCATCGCGGCCAAACCGCTCAACGAGAAAGTCGATGAAGAGCCTGACCTTCACCGACAGGTGCCGCGTCGGCGGATAGACCGCATAGAGCGCGAGCGGCGGCGCAAAATAGTCTTCCAGGACGGCGCGCAGCTTGCCTGTCCGCAACGCGTCGGCAGCGATGAACTCCGGCAGCAGCGCGAGCCCCCTGCCCTTGATCGCGACGTCGCGCAGCACCTCGGCATTGTTCACGCACAGCGACCAGGCCGGCTGGATCCAGTGATCGCCGTCGGCGCCTGTAAGCTTCCACTGATTACCGGTGAGCAGGTAGCCGTAGGTCAGCGAGGCGTGCTCGCGCAGATCCTGCGGGTGCTTTGGCGTGCCGTGACGTGCGAGATAGTCCGGCGAAGCGCAGATCATGCGCGCCACCGGCATGATTTTTCGCGCGATCAAGCTCGACGATTCCAGTTCCGCGATCCGCAAGGTCACGTCAAAACCGTCCTGGACGGGATCGAGCAGGTCGTCACTGAGCACGATCTGGAGCTGGAGCTCGCCATAGCGCGCCATGAAATCGGCGAGCACGGGCCCGAGCCGCATCGTGCCGAACGACATCGGCGCGTTGACGCGCAACAATCCGCGCGGCGCCGACTGCGCCTGCGTCACCGCCTGGTCGGCCGCCTCGACCTCCGAGAGGATGACGAGCGCGCGTTCGAAATAGCGCTGGCCGTTCTCGGTCGGGCTGGCATGCCGTGTGGTCCGGTTCAACAGCTGGACGCCGAGGCTCTCCTCGAGGTCGGCGATGTACTTGCTGATCGCCGAGCGCGACAGCCGCAACTGCCGGCCAGCTTCCGCAAAGCTGCCGCTTTCCACCACCTTCACGAAGGCCCGGAGACTGCCGAGCTTATCCAAGGGCTGCTTCCGCCGATTGTTTCCAAATCATAGACATGGCCGTCATATTTGCATGGATTGTCTCCAATCCAAAGCGGAACGATATTTCCGGCCAGAGCAAGACGCTCCCCGAACTCTGGAGGACGACAATGTCTGGACTGCACCATGTCACCGCGATTGCCGGCGACCCCATCAGGAATTTCGGCTTCTACACCCGGGATCTCGGCCTGCGCTTCGTCAAGAAGACGGTCAATTTCGATGATCCCGGCACCTATCACTTCTATTATGGCGACGAGACCGGCCGCCCCGGCACCATCCTGACCTTCTTTCCGTGGGCGGGCGTTCCGGCCGGGCGCCGCGGCGTCGGCGAAACTCATCAGACCGCCTTCCGCGTGCCGCAGCGCTCGCTCGGCTACTGGACCCAGCGTTTCACCGAGAAGGGCATTGCCTACGAGGCGCTGGAGAAGCGCTTCGGCGAATCCGTGCTGCCGTTCACCGATCCCGATGGCATGGCGCTGGCGCTGGTCGGCATTCCCGGCGCCGAGAGCGAGCCCGGCTGGAGCAACGGCGACGTGCCGGCCGAGCACGCGATCCGCGGTTTCCACGGCGTGACCTTGCTGCTCGACAGCGCGGCGAAGACGGCCGCTGTCCTCACCGATGTGTTCGGCTTCAAGGAGACCGGCCGTGAAGGCTCGGTGATCCGCTTCAAGGCGCCCGGCGATGTCGAGGGCAGCGTTGTCGACATCTACGAGGCCAAGGGCTTTTTGCGCGGCCATCAGGGCGGCGGCTCGGTGCATCACATCGCGTTCCGCGCGGCTGACGATGCCGAGCAGGGCAAGATGGCGCAAAAGCTCGTGAGCAATCACGGCCTGCATCCGACTGAGCAGAGGGACCGCAACTACTTCCGCTCGATCTACTTCCGCGAGCCCGGCGGCGTGCTGTTCGAGATCGCGACCGACATCCCCGGCTTCGCCGTCGACGAACCCGTCGCGACGCTGGGACGTGACCTCAAGCTGCCTGTTTTCCTCGAAGCGCAGCGCAAGCAGATCGAGGGTGTTCTGCCGAATCTGGAAGAGACCGTGTCATGACCGAGACTGAATTCATCCATCGTTTCGAGCCCGCGGCCAGCGCGGGCTCTCCTCCGCTCCTCCTGTTGCACGGCACCGGCGGCGACGAGAACGACCTGCTCGGGCTCGGCAAGATGATCTCGCCGGGGTCCGCCCTGCTCTCGCCGCGCGGCCGCGTGCTCGAGCACGGCATGCCGCGCTTCTTCCGCCGTCTCGCCGAAGGTGTATTCGACGAGGACGACGTCCGCCGCCGCGCGAACGAGCTCGGCGAGTTCGTCAACGCGGCGCGGCAGCGCTACGGCATCGCCGCGCCGGTCGCCGTCGGCTTCTCCAATGGCGCCAACATCGCAGCCGCGCTGTTGCTGCTGAAGCCGGAGGTGCTTGCAGGCGCGATCCTGCTGCGCGCGATGGTGCCGCTGTCGGATCCGCCCAAGGCCGAGCTTGGTGGCAAGCCAGTCCTGCTGCTGTCCGGACAGGCTGATCCGATCGTGCCGGCCAGCAATTCGGCCAAGCTTGCGGCTCTGCTCTCGCAAGCAGGCGCGAGCGTGACCCACAGGGTCCTGCCGGCGGGCCATCAATTGTCGCAAGCCGATTTGACGCTCGCCCGCGACTGGATCGGCAACGTCGACGCCAAGGCAGCATGACCTGGCAGGCAGCGCATCGTTTCCAAACGGTGCGCCGCCGCCTTCACTCGAACCGCCCATCGTAGGTCGCACCCATACGGCCTTGATCGCGCCGAAGGGATGCTCGACTGTCTCACGTCGCGTCCGCATGGCGTCTGGAGTGGAATCCAGCCGCCTCTGAACTCTCAACAAGTGAGCATTTCGCTACTGGCAAACGCATTGCCTACGCGGTGGGCGTCGCGCCATGCGCTGAGTGCGATGGTACACCCCTTACGAAGTCTATGAATGCGCGCAACGGCGCCGGCACGAGACGTCGACCAGGATAGTAGAGAAAGGGCCCCGAAAAGCTCTGCCACCAGGGTTCGAGGACCGGCTCGAGCTGACCACTGGCGAGATGGGGACGAAGCCAGTCCTCGAAGAGGGTGACAATGCCGGTACCGGCGATGGCGGCGGCAACGGCGAGATCTGTCGCCGCCCCGACGCTGACCAGCAGCGGTCCTTTGGGTTCGACGCGAACGATTTCGCCCTCCCGTTCAAACTCCCACGGAGCCACCATCGCGCCGGACGAAAGACGACTGCCAAGGCAAGCGTGGTTGACGAGCTCGCGAGGATGATTGGGCCGGCCGTAGCGATCCAGGTAGCTTGGAGAGGCAGCGGTTGCAAAGCGCTGAACGCGAGGACCGATTGGAATCGCCATCATGTCCTGCTCCAGACGCTCGTCGTATCGGATGCCAGCATCACAACCAGCGGCCAGAACGTCGATAAAGCTATTCTCCGCAATCACTTCCAGCCGGATGTCAGGATAAGCGGCGAGGGAGATGACCTATGCCCAACACCGACCAAACTGCCAGCTTTGACCTCGGAGACCGCCGCGTGAAGCGGCTTGGCTACGGTGCCATGCAGCTTGCTGGCCCGCACGTGTTCGGTCCGCCCAGAGATCGCGCCGCCGCATTGGCTGTGCTGCGAGCGGCCATCGCGTCCGGCGTGAACCATATCGACACAGCCGACTTCTACGGCCCGCATGTCACAAACCAGTTGATCCGTGAGGCGCTGCACCCTACCCCAAGGATCTCGTCATCGACACCAAAATCGGGGCTCGGCGTGGCGCGGACGCCTCATGGAATCCGGCCTTCTCGCGCGAAGAGCTCACCCAGGCGGTCCACGACAATCTGAAAAATCTCGGGGTCGACGCACTCGATGTCGTCAACTTTCGCGTCATGATCGACCGGCATGGCCCGGCCGAGGGCTCGATCGAAGCGCCGCTGAACGTCTTGGCCGATCTCCAACGTCAGGGCCTGATAAGGCATATTGGGCTGAGCAACGTGACCGCCACGCAGGTCGCGGAAGGACGCAAGATTTGCAAGATCGTCTGCGTGCAGAACCAATACAATCTGGCCCACAGGTCTGACGACTCCTTGATCGACGACCTTGCCCGGGACGGCACTGCCTACGTGCCGTTCTTTCCGCTCGGCGGGTTCACCCCCCTGCAATCGTCCACTCTAACCGATGTCGCTGCTCGCCTCGGTGCAACGCCTATGCAGGTCGCGCTTGCTTGGCTACTTCGTCGCTCACCTAACATCCTCCTTATCCCCGGCACTTCGTCCGTCGCGCATCTGCGCGAGAATCTCGCCGCGGCCGAACTCGATTTGCCGGATGATGCGATCGATGAGCTGAATGGCCTTGCCGGGAGCCCCGGTTGAGACGGTTTCCGGGCGCAGCATGGTGACAGTCCTGCCTCGTGCCAAACTGGGGCCGACCGTATGAAACTGGAAACGCAAGCGGGAAGTGGTCCTGCTGCTGGGCGGAACGGTGCCACCCGCGTCTCCCCCCGCTGTGGGCGGGGGGAGGTCGTTGCTCCCAGCGCAGCTCGCTCAGATGAGGAAGTCGGTCTGGTGCAGGCTCGCCGCCTGCACGCCGTCGAGCGTGATGGTATCGCTCGCCGACAGATGAATCACGGCGTCGCCGGCGGCATTGTCGCTGATCAGGCTCGACAGCGCCGCCCAATCCGCGAACCCGTAATCGTGCACATTGATCAAATCATGTTCGGTCACGGTGCTGCCGACCGCCTTGTTGCCCTGGTCGAAATCAGTGATCAGGTCATTGCCGGAGCCGGCGTTGAAGACGAAGGTGTCGCTGTTTCCTCCGCCCGAAAGCTGGTCATCGCCGGTGCCGCCGTTGAGGATATCCCTGCCGCCGGTGATCGAGCCCGGCGTCGCGGGGGCATAGACCTTCGCATCACCATACAGGAAATCATTGGTTGTCCCGCCCATGAGAATATCGTTACCGCCATGGGCATTGCCGGACATGGTCGGCGCATCACCGTAGAGCGAAGGGTGCGTAAGGTGGAGGGTGTCGGGGCTATCGGCCTTGAGCGTGAGAATGTCATCGCCCCCCTCGGCATTGTCGGTCAGCGAGGTCGCGGAATCTCCGTAGCCAAATCCACCGGTCCAGACGATGTCGGTGCCGAAGGTGAAGGTGATATTGTCGTTGCCGCCATGCGCATCACCGCTGATGGCGCCGATGGCGTCGCCGCTGGCTACCGCTGAGCCCTCCCTGGTGATCACGCTGATGTCGAGCGTGTCATTGCCGCCCTTCGCCGTGCCGCTCATGGAACCACCGGCATCGCCAGCATACACATTGTCGTAGTCTCGCCAACCCACCGCGCCGGTGATGGTGTCACTGCCGCCGTGCGAATTGCCCGACATGTCGCCGGCGACGTCGCCGAAAGCATGCACGTTGGTGTACATCGAGTCGGCCAGGACATTGATGGTGTCGTTGCCGCCGCGGGCGTCGTCAGTCATCGCCTGGGCATCGCCGGCCACGAGGGCTTCGTTCCAGCCGTAGTTGAAGTTGACCGTGAGCGAGTCGTTGCCGCCGTGGGACTGGCCATGCAGCGTCGTGCTGTCGTCGCCAAAGATCGTGACGTCTGCTTCGGGCTGGCTGATGGTCGCCGTCACGGTGTCGTTGCCACCCCAGGCGTCCGCGGTGGTCGGGAAGTTCGGATCGCCGTAGATGGTTTCGATTTGACCAAACTGGTCCAGCGTGACGTCGTAGGTATCGTTCGGCAGATGCTGCATGGCGTAACTCCCATTTCATTGTCGGAAACGGGCCTGACGCGTGCAGAATTTTCTTGCAAGACGCGTTGTTGACCACGCTTCACCGGCAGCGAATCTACCTTTGGTAGATGGCAGAGATTTGCAGGAATTCGGGAGAGAGTTTGATTGGGCGCATGGAACCGCGCTGACACCGCGAGGAACCTCGCCGCAGGTTGCGCATCCGTGAAACTCTGATGACCTGCAAAAGCGCGCTGGCGCACGCGAGCATGTCCGCCTGCTACGGCACCAGGCGGAACTTGCCTCCGTCCACCGTGATCAGGAAGGCGGAGCGCTCGTCGTACCCGTTGTGGTCGGTCGGACTCGTCGTCGACAGGCGTTGTCGAGATCGTGGTTTGCCCGACGGGTCAATGTCCAGCGCATTGCGCCAACCATCGAAGCTCGCAACACGCAAGCTATTGAAATCCCCGGCTGTTGTGCACCGGGTTGTTTTTCGGGCTCTTGTTTTGGACGTGCAAACGATTGGCCTCTCCCAATGGGGAGAGGCCAGATTGAAACGACAGGCTCGACTCGATCGAGCGCTCCTACTCCCAAGACCACGTCGAGAAATCGTTCTCGTATTGCGGGACGTCCTTCCAGACGCCCTTCAACTTCTTGTTGGTGATGGTGATGAGCTGCGGCTGGTACAGGTAGGCGGAGACGGCGTCGGTCGCGAGCATACGCTGGGCGTCGCCGAGCAGTTTTGCGCGGGCGGCCTCGTCCGGCGTCGATACGATCTGTTTGTAAAGTGCGTTGAACGCCTCGTTGTTGTAGCCGAGATAGTAGTCCGCCTCGGTGATCTTGACGAGATCGAACGGCTCGACATGGCTGATGATGGTGAGATCGAAATTGTGCGGACCGTTGCCGGCGAACACCTGCGACAGCCATTGCGCCCATTCGACGTTCTCGATCTTGGCGACGATGCCGACCTTGGCGAGCTGGGCCGCGGCGATCTCGCCGCCCTGCCGCGCATAGGACGGCGGCGGCAGCTTGAGCGACAATTCGAGCGGCGTGGTAACGCCGGCTTCAGTGAGCAGCTTCTTGGCCTTCTCGGGGTCGTAGGGATTGATGCCGGTGGTGTCGACATAGCCGAGCGCCCCCGGCACATAGAAGCTGCCTATCGGCGTGCCGAAACCGTCGACGGCGCCGTCGATCATGGCCTTGCGGTCGATCGCGGCGAGGATGGCGCGGCGGACGCGGACGTCGTCCAGCGGCTTCTTGCGGTGGTTGATCGCGACGATGGTCTTGGCCCTGGAGCCGCCGACCAATACCGTGAAGCGCGGATCGGCCTTGAACTGGGCAATGGTGCGCTGGGCCGAGACGCGCGGGAACGCATCGACGTCGCCCGAAAGCAGCGCCGCGGTCTGCGCGGCCGGATCGGAGACGAAGCGGATCGTCACCTTGGAGAGCTTGACCGCGGCGGCGTTGCGGTAGTCTGCCCATTTGGTCAAGGTGATTGAGGAGCCCTTGGCCCAGGCACCGAGCTGATAGGGCCCGGTGCCGACCGGCTGCGTGACGTTGGTGGCAGCGCTCTTCGGCTCGACAATCGAGCCGCCCGCCTGACCCAGCAGGAACGGCAGGTTCGGCTCGCCGTATTTCAAGGTGATCACGACCGTGTCGGCATCGGGCGCCTCGACCTTCTCGAAGGCCTGGTAGAGGCTCTTGTCCTTGTTGGTGCTGTTCGGCGCGGCGTTGCGCTCGAACGAGAACTTCACCGCGGCGGAATCGAACGCCTCGCCGTTGTGGAATTTGACGCCCTTGCGCAGCTTGAACGTATAGGTCTTCAGATCAGGCGAAGCGGTCCAGCTCTCCGCCAGCAAGGGCGAAACGGAGCCGTCCTCGTTGATCTTGGTCAGGGTCTCGTAGATGTTGTAGAGCGTGACCTCTGCGATCGCGGCAGCGGCCGCATTGGTCGGATCGAGCCCCGGCGGCTCCAGCGCCATCGCCATGACGACGCTGTCCTTCTTGCTCTGCGCAAGCACCGGCAAAGGCGTTGCGACCAACGCGGCGGCAAATGCAACGATCGACAATTTCCTGAACATGCGTAACTCCCCGGCCAGTTCTGTTCTAAGCCTACGCCAATCCTGCTCCGGACACTAACCTTCCATGGCCGCCTGCGGCAACGCCATCACAGCCTCGGCCTTGTGGCAGGCGGCAAGGTGCCCCTCGCCCACCTTGCGTAACTCAGGCATGGCCTCGCGGCAATGCTGGTTGGCGAGCGGACAGCGCGCGACATAGGGGCATCCGGTCGCGGCCGCCGATTGCGAGGCGATCGCCTGGCCACCGCGCCGCCGCCGGCCGCCGCCGGCGCGCGCCCGCGGCACCGCCTCCAGCAGCGCCCGCGTATAGGGATGGGCGCAATGCTCGAACAGGTCTTCGGGCCGGCCCTGCTCGACGATGCGGCCGAGATACATCACCGCGACCTCGTCGCAAAGATAGTCGACGACGGCGAGGTCATGGCTGATCAGGATGTAGCTCAGGCCAAACTGCTCCTGCAGATCCTGCATCAGGTTCAGCACCTGCGCCTGCACGGAGACGTCGAGCGCGGAGACCGGCTCGTCGGCGACGATGAGCTTCGGCTGGGTGATCAGCGCACGTGCAATGGCGATGCGCTGCCGCTGGCCGCCGGAGAACTCGTGCGGATATTTCTCCATGTCGGCATCGCGCAAGCCGACCTGGCGCAGCACTGCGGCGACGCGCGCGCGAAAGGTGGTGCGGTCGGCGTCTTCCAGCACGGTGAGCGGCTCGGCGACGATGCGGGCGACGGTCTGGCGCGGATCGAGCGATCCATAGGGGTCCTGGAACACCATCTGGAAATCGCGCCGGGCGCGACGCAGTTCGTCGGCCGAGATGCGATTGAGATCACGGCCGAGCAGCGCGACCTGGCCCGACGTCGGCCGCTCCAGCGCCATCACCAGCCGCGCGAAGGTCGACTTGCCCGAGCCCGACTCGCCGACGACGCCGATGCTCTTGCCGGCGGCGACCTGCACGCTCACGCCATTGAGCGCGCGCACCTGCCCCGGCGGACGGAACAGGCTTTCCCTCGGCAGGGCGTAGCGCTGTTCGAGATCCTTCACGTCGAGAAGAGGCGCAGCGGTCATGCGGTCACCGCTCCAACGTTCTCAGCCATTGAGACATCCGTCCTGATGCAACGCACGAAGTGCCCGGGTCCGACGTCGACCATCCGCGGAAGCGCGGCGCGGCATTGATCGATCACGAACGGACATCGGTCGGAGAACGTGCACCCCGCCGCCAGATCTGCGAGCTCCGGCACGGTGCCCGATATCGTCTTCAGCCGCGTCCCCTTGCGCGCGCCGAGCTTCGGCCGGGCGCGAAACAGGCCCTGCGTATAGGGATGCCCCATCCGGCGGAACACCTCGTCGGTCGGCCCGCTCTCGACGACGGTGCCGCCATACATCACCATCATGCGCTGCACGTTCTCGGCGATGACGCCGAGATCGTGCGAGATCAGGATCATCGACATGCCGCGCTCCTCGACGAGATCGGCGATGAGGTCGAGGATCTGGCCCTGGATCGTAACGTCGAGCGCAGTGGTCGGCTCGTCCGCGATCAACAGATCCGGCTCGCAGGCGAGCGCCATGGCGATGGTGATGCGTTGGCGCTGGCCGCCGGAAAACTGGTGCGGATAGGCATCGACGCGCCGCGCGGGATCGGGCAGCCCGACGCGGTCGAGCAAGGCGATCGCCTCCTTGCGCGCCTGCGCCGCCGAGTGCTTCTTGTGACGTCGCAGCGGCTCGGCGACCTGATGCCCGATCGTGTGCATCGGATTGAGCGCAGTCATCGGCTCCTGGAAGATCATACTGATGCGGTTGCCGCGCAGACGGCAATAATCCGCATCCGGCAATCGCGCGAGTTCGTTGCCGTCGAGCTTGATGCTGCCCGAGACCACGGCGCTATCGGGCAGCAGCCCCATCAGGGACATCGCCGTGACCGATTTGCCGCAGCCGGACTCGCCGACCAGCCCCAGTGTCTCGCCGCGCTTCAGGGCAAAGCTGACGCCGCGCACGGCCTGCGCCGGCCCGCGGCTGGTATTGAGGCGGACGCCAAGATTTTCAACCTCGATCAGCGGCATGACGCGTTGCTCGCCCATCGTCATCGCTCCCGTGCCAGTCTGGGATCGAGCAGGTCGCGCAATCCGTCACCGAGAAGATTGAGGCCGAGCACCGCGATCGCGATCGCAGCGCCCGGATAGACCGCGAGCATCGCCGACTGGAACAGCAGCGTCTGCGCATCGTTCAGCATCCGTCCCCAGGACGGCTGCGGCGGCTGCGTGCCGAGGCCGAGATAGGACAAAGCGGCTTCGGCGAGGATCGCGAGCGCGAACTGGATGGTGACCTGCACGATCAGGATCGACAGAATATTCGGCAGCACGTGCTCGATGGTGATACGGAAGGCGCCCTTGCCTGCCGCGCGCGCGGCCAGCACAAATTCGCGCGCCCAGATCGCGTTGGCGGAGCCGCGCGTCAGCCGGGTCAGCGTCGGGATCTGGAAAATGCCGATCGCGACGATCGAGGTGACCATCCCCGGCCCCACCACCGCGGCGAGCATGATCGCGGAGAGCACGGCCGGAAAGGCGAAGGTGAAGTCGGAGAAGCGCATGATGATCTCTTCGGTCCAGCCGCGCCGGGCCGAGGCGATCAGGCCCAGCGTGACGCCGAAACTGAGACCGATGCTTACGGCGATGACGCCGACCATGATGGTGGAGCGGGCGCCGGCGAGCAGCAGCGAGACGATGTCGCGGCCGAAGGAATCGGTGCCGAGCCAGTGCGCCGCCGAGGGCGGCCGCAGCTTCGAGGCGATGTCGATCTCGTAGGGCGACCACGGCGTCCACACCAGCGAGAGCAGCGCCGAGGCAAGCACCAGCAGGCTCAGCGAACTACCGAGCACGAAACTGCGATGGCGCAGCGCGCGGCCCCAGAAGGTCCTGGCCGGCAGGCGGCGTGTTGCGACCGGCGCGTCAATCGGAGTGGTCAGGGGGGTGCTCACAGGTCGTGGACCTTGATGCGGGGATCGATGAAGGCATAGAGCACGTCGACCACGAAATTGACGATGACGACCATGGTCGCCAGCAGCATCACGCAATTGCGCACCACGATCAGGTCGCGGTTGGCGATCGACTGGAAGATCAGCCGGCCGAGGCCCGGCAGATAGAACACGTTCTCGATCACGATAGTGCCGGCGAGCAGATTGGCGAATTGCAACCCCATGACCGTCATGACGGGGATCATCGCATTGCGCAGCACGTGGCTCCAAAGCACCTCGCGCTTGCCGAGCCCCTTCGCGCGGGCGGTGCGGACGAAGTCCTCGCGCAGCACTTCGAGGACGGCCGAGCGCGTGACACGCGCGAGGATCGCAGCCTGCACCACCGCGAGCGAGATCGCCGGCAGCAGCAGCGACTTGACGCCGAGCCAGATGCCTTCCTCCCAGCCGGAGAATCCCCCCGCCGAGAGCCATTGCAGCCGTACCGAGAACAGGAGAACCAGCAGGATCGCGAACCAGAAATTCGGCAACGCGATGCCGACCTGCGTCAGCGACATCACGCCGACGTCGCCGAGCTTGTTGTGGTTGGCGGCGGTGTAGATGCCGGCCGAGAGCGCCAGCGTCACCGTGATCGTCATCGCCATGATCGCGAGCGGAACGGTCAGCACCAGCCGCTCCGCGATCAGGCTGGCGACCGACGTGCCGTAGACATAGGAGTTGCCGAGATCGCCGACGAGGAGGCCCTTGATCCATTGCAGATAGCGAACCGCCAGCGGCTGGTCGAGCCCGAGCTTGACGGTGAGCGCACGCACTGCGTCTGGCGAGGCATCGGCGCCCATCAGCATCTGCGCGGCATTGCCGGGGAGCGCATCGAGCACCAGGAAAATGATCAGGGATGCGCCGACCAGCGTCGCCAGCAAGGTCAACAGACGTCGGAGGACAAATACGCTCATGCGCGCTCGGCTTCAGGGCTCAGCTGCGGCACGATCAACATGTCCGGGCGGCTGAGGCAAGCCTTTTGCACACAAGTCCTTTGCACCCGAGCCCTTTGCTGCATGCCCCTCTCCTCAAGCCGGCCAGCGGGACAGGAGGTCGCTTGATGCCTCGAACAGTGCGCTGACGCGCAGCAATTCCGCATCGGCACGGAAGCGGCCGACGAGCTGAAGCCCGATCGGCAGGCCGTCGCGGCCGAAGCCAGAGGGCAGGCTGACGGCGGGATGGCCGGTCATGTTGAACGGCATGGTCCAGGGGAACCAATGCGGCCGGACGCTGTCGAAATGCGCTCCGTCGATCTCGATGGTGCCGAACAAATCCTGCTTGATCGGCAGCGCGGTGCGCGTGAGCGTCGGCATCGCCAGGAAGTGTCCGCGCGCAAGCAGCGATTGCACGCGCCGAAACAGCGCGGTGCGCGCGAACATCGCCTCCTGATAGTCGACGCCGCTGACTTCGGTCGCAAGCGCGAGCTGCTTGAGGAAGGCCTCGCTCAGCTCGTCCTTGTGCTCGGCTGCGAGTTTTGCAAAGCGCGTGCGCCAGACCGTGTGGTTGATGGCGCGCCAGATCGGCTCGATGTCGAAACCGTCGCCGGAAAATTCCTCGAGCTCGGCGCCGAGCCCCGCCAGCCGGTCGAGGCTCGCCTTGAAGCTGGCTGCGACCTCGGCGGACACCGGACGGCCCGGCGGCGTCAGGCAGTACAGGATCCGCTGCCCGCGCAAATCGCCGCGCGGGGCGGCCGTGCCGATGAAATCGGGCACGGGAACGCCGATCGACCAGGGGTCGCAGGCATCGTCGCCTACCATCGCCTGCATCATCAACGCGGTGTCGGCGACGGTCCGCGTGGTCGGCGTGACATAGGTCTGGTTGCCGAACACATCCAGCGCCTGGCTGTGCGGGATCACACCGTTGCTCTGCTTCAAGCCGACCACGCCATTGCAGGCGGCGGGAATTCGCGTCGAGCCGCCGCCGTCGGTCGCGATCGCGAGCGGCGCGATGCCGCTGGCCACCGCCACCGCCGCGCCGCCGCTGGAGCCGCCGGAGGAACGGCACGCGTCCCAGGCATTGCGGGTGCGACCGAACAAAGGCGAATCCGTCAGGCACTTGCTGCCGAATTCCGGCGTCGTGGTCTTGCCGATCAGAATCGCGCCTTCGCTGCGCAGCCGCGCCACCGCGACGGCATCCTCGGTCGGCACATTGTCCTTGTAGGGAACGGCGCCAAAGGTGGTCTTGACGCCCTTGGTGTTGACGATGTCCTTGACGGTGACGGGGATGCCGTGGAGCAGGCCGAGCGGCTCGCCGGCCATTATTTTGCGCTCGGCGACGCGCGCCTGCGCCATCGCCTCGTCGCCACACAGCGTGATGAAACAGTTCAGCTCGGGCTGGAGCGCCTCGGCGCGCGCGAGCACGGCACTGATGATGTCGACGGGGGAAATCCGCTTTTCGGCGATGAGGCCGCGCAGTTCGGTTGCGGACAGCAGACAGGGATCGCCGTTCATCGTCACATCACGCTCCGAAGCGGGCCGTCGTTGGCCCAAAGCATTGACAGCGAGAATGACAGTTTTGTTAACTCGCCGTCCAATACGATTTTGGTCGCCAACCCATACGTTTTCGGTATGCCAATGGATCTACGCCGCCTCCGCTATTTCGTCGCTGTCGCCGAGACACGCAGCGTCGGCAAGGCCGCCGAGCGGCTACGGATGGCTCAGCCTCCGCTGTCCGTCCAGATCCGCAAGCTCGAGGCCGAGATCGGCGCGCCGCTGTTCCGCCGCGGCACCCGCGGCATGGACCTGACCGAGGCCGGCCAGGCGCTGCTGGCGCGTGCGAGCGAAGCTCTGGCGCTGGCCGTCGACGGCGCCGAAGCCGCGCGCGCGGTCGCCGCCGGCAAGCGCGGGCGGCTCTCGGTCGGCTACATGTTCGTCCTGGCGAATGCGATGCTGCCGCGGCTCATCCCTGAGCTGCGCCGCTCGGTTCCGGGCGTCGATCTCGACTTTGCCGAGCTCAGTGCATCGACGCGCGAGGCCAGACTGCTCGACCGCAGCGTCACGGTTGCGCTGTGCATGCCGGCCATCAACCATCCTGAGATCCAGGTGGCTCGGATCGGTGCGCAGCCATTTATGCTGGCAGTGCCGATCCGCTCGCCGCTCGCACGTCTCGGCGCCGTGCCGATGGCGCGGTTGCAGGGCCGTCCGCTGATCGCGTTGCCGCCTCCGGAGCAAGATCCCGCCTCCTCGGCGGTCGCGGCCCTGCTGCGCCGACATCAGATCGTGATGCCGATCGCGAGCCGGGTGGAGACGGTGCATTCGGCGATGAGCCTGGTGCTCGCCGGCGAAGGTCTTGCGATCGTGCCGGCCTGCGCCCAGCTCGGCGCGCCACGCGGCATCGTGTTCAGGCCGCTGCGCGATGCGGCCGATTCCATCGACATCGCGGTGTGCTGGCGGAGGGACTCCCAGAGCCCGCTGATCTCCAGGTTCATAAAATGCGCCGAGAAGGCCGTTGCGCGGATGTGAGGCGGCGCTACCAGCTCCAATTGATCTCACGGCTCCAGGGCGGATCGGCGCCCGGGCGGGTGCAGGTCAGGCCGGCGCAATTGGCGGCAAAGGACAGCGCCCGGCGGAGCTCGTCGACATTGATGTCCTTCAGTGCTTTCCGGGCAATGCGCTCCTGCTTGTGCAGGGCAAAGAGCAGCGCCGCCTGAAAACTGTCGCCCGCGCCGATCGTGTCGGCGACTTCGACCTTGGGCGCGGCGACCTCGATCTGCCCTGCCCCCGCGTGCCACGCGATCGCGCCATTGTTGCCGCGGGTGATGACGACGAGGCTCGTGCCCTGCCCGAGCAGCGCATTCGCCCGCTGCTCGTAAGGCTCGTCGCCGAAGAGATAGGCGAAGTCGACGTCGGACATCTTGACGAGATCGGCGTGGCCAGCGAACTCGGCCATGCGCGCCAGGTAAGCCGGCTTGTCCTTGACCAGATTGGGCCGGCAATTCGGATCGAAGGAGACCGTCGATGACGCCCGCGCGTCCGCGATCAGGGCGCTGGTCTCCGCCGCGCCCTGGTCGTTGACGAGCGTGGTCGAGCCGACATGAACGGCTTCCACATTCGCGAACGGAATCGTCCCGCGCCGGTAAGTCCAGTTCCGCGTCGCGGTGCCCGCGTCGTAAAAGGCGTAATGCGACTCGCCCGCGACGATGCGGACGAAAGCCAGCGCGGTCTGGTGATCACTGCGGGTGGCGAGATTGAGGTCGACGTTGGAGGCCGCCGCATGATCTGCGATCATCCGCCCGAACATATCGGTCGAGATGCCGCCGACGAATCCGGTGGGTGCGCCCAGCCGGGCCATGCCGATGGCAACGTTGAGACAGGAGCCGCCGACGGCCGGCATCACTGCCTCGCGTCCTTGCGCATTTCGCGTCGGCACGAAATCGATCAGCGCGTCACCGCAGGCAATCAGCATGTCCGTCAACCTCTCGCGATGTCGGCCATCGCCGCGCGGCTGCCGCGATCGACGTCGCGCAGGAGCTTATAGACCTCCCGTTTGCGGGTGTGAAACGCGGCCATGTCGGGCGCGGTCGGCTCGCTCTTCCGTCCCAGCGCCGACATCTTTGCCATGGTCTCGCCGATCGAGGCATAGGCGCCGCCGGCCACCGCCCCCAGCATCGCAGCCCCCAGCAGCACCGGCTCCCTGGTCTGCGGCAGCGCGACGGTGAGGCCCGTCGTATCCGCCATGATCTGCCGCACCAGCGGGCTGCGGCTCGCACCGCCCCCCATGATCATGATGCTGGAGCGAACGCCATGCGCGGCAAAAGCCTCGATCACCTCGGCGAGCCCATAAGCGAGCCCGCACAGGCCGGCGACGAACAGCCGCTCCATCGCGGCGATGTCGGTGTCGAGATCGAGGCCCGCGATCACCGCGCGCGTATCAGGGTCGGCATAGGGCGAGCGGTTGCCGATGAATTCGGGGAGAACATGGATGTCGCGGGCGAGCAGCGCGGCACGGCTGGCGCTGCCTGCGCGCGCGATGATGCGGCGCTCGAGGAAGTCGATGAGGTCGAGGCCCTCGCTGCGCGCCGCCGCGCTCGCCTCGGTGTGGCCCGGATGCGACTTGAGCAGATGGTCGATCGCCGCCCCCGCGGCCGACTGGCCGCCCTCGTTGAGCCAGAAATCAGGAACCATGCCGGAATAATAAGGCCCCCACACGCCGGGAACGAAGCACGGCTCCGTCGTCGTCGCCATGATGCAGGCCGACGTTCCCATGATGTAGGCAAGCCGGTCATTGACATCGCTCGCCCCGCCCGATCCGTCGCGGCCGCCGATCGCGCCGATGCCGCCGGCATGGGCATCGATCAGCGAAGCGCCGACCGGTATGCCCGGCGACAGGCCGAGCTCGGCAGCAGCTATACGGGTGAGCCCCGCACCGAGCCGCGTGCCGGGGGCGACGATCTCGGTGCCGATGCGGGCGTATTTCTCGTTGACGAAATCAGACAGGCCGATGCGCTTGAAGAATTGCGCGCTCCAGCCGCCGCGATCATGGGCGAGATAGTTCCATTTGCAGGTGACGGTGCAGGTCGAGCGCTGGAGCGAGCCGGTCGCGCGCCAGGTCAGATAATCCGCGAGATCGAAGAAGTGGCCGGCGGCGTCGAAGCTCGCGCGCAGATGCCGCTTCAGCCATAGCAGCTTCGGCATCTCCATCTCTGGCGAGATCGAGCCACCGACATAGCGCAGCACGGCGTCCTCGGTCTCGTTGATCAGCCGCGCCTCGGCGATGGCGCGATGATCCATCCAGACGATGACATTGCGTTGCTTGTCGCCGGATGCGCTGACCGTGAGCGGCTCGCCCTGCCTGTCGAGGACAACCAGCGAACAGGTCGCGTCAAAGCCGATGCCGCCGACGCTGTCGGGCGCGATGGCGGCTTCCGCCATCGCGGCCCGCACCGATGTCGCGCAGGCGTCCCAGATGTCCTGGGACGATTGCTCGACGATATCGCCGGCCTCGTGCCAGATCCGGATCGGATGCCGGGCGGTGGCCAAAAGCGTGCCGGCCTCGTCAAACACTCCGGCACGCGTGCTCGTGGTCCCCACGTCGACGCCGATATACGCTCGCGGCATTGTCGCTCCCGGTCGCTTTCCGTCAGCTTTGACGGTGAGCCTACCAGCAAGTATAGCCGCCATCCACCAGCACGATGCTGCCGGTCATCAGGCTCGCGGCCTCCGACGAGAGGAACAGCACGACCGAGGCGATCTCCTCGACCTGCCCCATCCGCGCCATCGGGGTTCCGCCGATCCAGGCGTCGTACATTTTGGCGTTACTCTTCACGAAAGCGTTGAGCGGCGTCTCGATATAGGTCGGCGCCACCGCATTGACGCGGATGCCGCGCGCGCCCCATTCGGCGGCCAGCGATTTGGTCAAATGATGCACCCCCGCCTTGGAGGCATTGTAGAAGCACTGCTCCTGCGGCTTGTTGACGATGAAGCCGGACATCGAGCCGACATTGACGATGGCGCCGCTTTTCGCCTTCAGCATGTGCTTGCCGAACTCGCGGCAGCACCAGAAGGTGCCGTTGAGATTGACATCGATGACGTTGAGCCAGTGCTCGTCGGTCACGGTCTCCGCCGGGGTTTCGCTGCGGGCGATGCCGGCATTGTTGACGAGGATGTCGACCTTGCCATGGCGGGCGAAGAGGTCGTTCGCGACCTCCGCCACGCGCTTGGTGTCGGTCACGTCCATGATCGCGGTCTCCACGTCAAAGCCCTTCGCCTTCAGGGTGGCCTTGGCGCTGTCGGCGACCTTGCTGTCGCGGTCGCCGATGATGACCCTGGCGCCGGCTTCGGCCAGCGCTTCCGCGCAACCAAGGCCGATGCCCTGCCCGCCGCCGGTGATGAACGCGGTCTTGCCGTTCAGCTTGAATTTTTCCAGGTACATGGTGATCTTTCCGTTTCTTGCCGTTTTCTTGTCAGTTCCGAAGCGCGTTGCCGCTCGAGTCGAAGCGATGAATGCGCGCGGGGTCCGGCACCAGCGACACATGGTCGCCGGCATGCAGGCTCAATTCACCGATATAGCGTGCGGTCAGCATCCCGAGCGGGCCGGCATCGACATAGAGGAATGTGTCGCTGCCAAGATGTTCGGCCACCGCGATGGTCCCCTGCCAGCCTCCGGTGCCATCGCGGTCGATCTTGAGATGCTCCGGCCGGACGCCGATGGTGGCAGCACCACGTTGCAACGCGAGCTCGCCCGTGACGAAATTCATCTTGGGCGAACCTATGAAGCCGGCGACGAAGAGATTGGCCGGCCGCTCGTAGAGCTCCAGGGGCGAGCCATATTGCTCGATCTTGCCGCCGTTGAGCACGACGATCTTGTCGGCCATCGTCATGGCCTCGACCTGGTCGTGGGTGACGTAGATCGCGGTGGTGCCGAGCTGCTTCTGCAGCCGCGTCACCTCGATTCGCATCTGCACGCGCAGCGCCGCATCGAGGTTGGACAGGGGCTCGTCGAACAGGAACGCCTTGGGCTCGCGCACGATGGCGCGGCCAATCGCGACGCGCTGGCGCTGGCCGCCGGAGAGCTCGCGCGGCTTGCGATCGAGATAGGGCGTAAGGTTAAGCGTTGCGGCGGCGGCCTCGACCTTGCGGTTGATCTCGTCCTTGGCGAGGCCCGCCATCTTCAGGCCGAAACCGATATTGCCGCGCACGCTCATATGCGGATACAGCGCGTAGGACTGGAACACCATCGACAGCCCGCGCTTGGCGGGCGGCGTATCGACGACGTTCTTGCCGTCGATCAGGATCTTGCCGCCAGAGACGTCTTCGAGTCCGGCGATCAGCCGCAAGAGCGTGGTCTTGCCGCAGCCGGACGGACCGACAAACACCACGAAGGAGCCATCGGCAATCTCGAGATCGGCGCCCTTGATGATGTGCACGGGGCCGAAGGATTTCTGCACGTCCTGAAGTGTGATCTGACCCATGATCCGGCAGCCCCTCTACTTCACCGCGCCGAAGGTGAGCCCGCGCACGAGCTGCTTCTGGCTGAACCAACCGAGGACGAGAATGGGCGCGATCGCCAGCGTCGAGGCCGCCGACAGCTTTGCCCAGAACAGCCCTTCCGGGCTCGAATAGGAGGCGATGAACGTGGTGAGGGGCGCCGCGTTCGAGGTGGACAGGTTGAGCGTCCAGAACGCCTCGTTCCAGGCGAGGATCAGATTGAGCAGCATGGTGGAAGCCAGCCCCGGGATCGCCATCGGCGTCAGCACGTAGACGAGCTCGCGGCCGATGGTGGCGCCGTCCATGCGCGCGGCTTCAAGGATGTCGCGCGGGATCTCCTTGAAATAGGTGAACAGCATCCAGATCACGATCGGCAGATTGCCGAGGCACAGGATGAAGACGAGGCCGATGCGGGAATCGAGCAGGCCGAAGGTCTTGTAGATCAGGTAGATCGGCACCAGCACGCCGACCGGCGGCATCATCTTGGTCGAGAGCATCCAGAGCAGGATGTCCTTGGTGCGCTTGGTCGGCGAGAACGCCATCGACCAGGCCGCCGGGATCGCGATCAGAAGCGCAATGAGCGTCGAGCCGCCTGCGATGATGACCGAGTTCATGGCGTGGTGGAAATAGTCGCTGCGCTCCTGCACGGTCGCATAGTTTTCGGTAGTCCAGTGGAAGAACAGAAAGGATGGCGGGATGGCGAAGGCCTCCAGCTCGGTCTTGAAGCTCGCCAGCACCATCCAGAGAATCGGGAAGAAGATCAGGAAGCCGAACAGCCAGGCCACCGCTGTCGATACCACCACCCGCCGCGTCGTCGCCATCCGTGCCATGCTTCAAGCCTCCAGATTGCGGCCGACGATGCGGACGAGGAAGAAGGCGACGACGTTGGCGATCACCACCGCGACGAGGCCGCCCGCGGAGGCGCTGCCGACGTCGAACTGGATCAGCGCCTGCGAATAGATCAGGAAAGCGATGTTGGTGGTTGACAGTCCCGGGCCACCGCCCGTGGTGACATAAATTTCCGCAAAGACCGTGAGCAGGAAGATCGTCTCGATCAGGATCACCACGGTGATGGGCCGCGCCAAGTGCGGCAGCGTGATGTAGATGAAGGTCGAGACGGCGCTGGCGCCGTCCATCTCGGCGGCCTCCTTCTGCTCCTCGTCGAGCGACTGCAGCGCGGTGAGCAGGATCAGCGTCGCGAAGGGCAACCATTGCCACGTCACGATCAGGATGACGGCAACCAGCGGCAAATCGTTGAACCAGTCGATCGGCGTCAGATGGAACAGCGAGGCGAGCCAGGCGAACAGACCGGACACCGGATGCATCAGCAGGTTCTTCCAGACCAGCGCGCTCACCGTCGGCATCACGAAGAACGGCGCGATCACCATCAGCCGCACGAAATTGCGGCCGATGACCGGTTGGTCCATCAAAAGCGCCAGGGGAATGCCGAGCAGGATCGTCAACGCCAGCACCGAGCCGACCAGCACCAGCGTGTTCTGGAGCGAGGCCAGGAAGGCGGGATCGGTGAGGAAGTAGCGGAAGTTCTCCAGCCCGACGAATGATTCCGAGCCGGGATCGAGCAGGCTGTAATGCAGCGTCGAGAAATAGATCGTCAGCGCCAGCGGGACGATCATCCAGATGAACAGCAGCCCGACGGCCGGCGTCAGGAGCGAGCGCGCAAGAGTCTGCGTCTGCCGGGTTGCCATCAACGCTTCTCCGCTGGCGGGAAGAAGGCGGCCATCCATGACCCTGGATGGCCGCAAGTCTGAGCTCAGGAGGAAGAGCTCGGGTTCACTTGATGTAGCCGGCGCGCTTCATCTCGCGCTCGGTCGCGGACTGCGCGGCAGTCAGCGCGGCATCGACAGTCATCGAGCCCGCAAGCGCGGCGGAGAATTGCTGGCCGACCTGGGTGCCGATGCCCTGGAATTCGGGGATCGCAGCGTATTGCACGCCGACATAAGGCACCGGCTTCACCGTCGGCTTGTTCGGATCGGCCGCGTCGATCGAGGCCAGCGTCAGCTTGGCGAACGGGGCGACCTTCAGATATTCATCGTTCTTGTAAAGCGAGGTCCGCGTGCCCGGCGGCACGTTGGCCCAGCCCTCCTTCGATGCCACGAGCTTGGTGTAGTCCTTGCTCGTCGCCCAGGCGATGAACTTCTCGGCGGCTTCCATCTTCTTGGATCCGGCGGGGATCGCGAGATTCCAGGCCCACAGCCAGTTGGCGTTCTTGCCGAGCCCGGTGTTGGGCGCGAGCGCAAAGCCGACCTTGTCGGCGACCTTGGAATCCTTCGGATTGGTGACGAAGGACGCCGCCACCGTGGCGTCGATCCACATCGCGCATTTGCCGGCGTTGAACAGCGCCAGATTCTCGTTGAAGCCGTTGGAGCTTGCGCCGGGAGGGCCGGCTTCCTTCATCAGATTGACGTAGGTCGTGAGCGTCGTCTTCCATTCCGGCGTGTTGAACTGCGGCTCCCATTTCTCATCGAACCAGCGCGCACCGTAGGAATTGGCCATCGCGGAGAGGAACGCCATGTTCTCGCCCCAGCCGGCCTTGCCGCGCAGGCAAATGCCATAGGTGCCGGCGCTCTTGTCGGTGAGCTTCTTGGCGGCATCGACTACGAAATCCCAGGTCGGCTTCTCCGGCATCTTCAGGCCGGCCTTGTCGAACAGATCGGTGCGATACATCACCATCGAGCTCTCGCCGTAGAACGGCGCGGCATAGAGCTTGCCGTCGGCGGTGACCGCGTCCTTGATCCTGGGCAAGAGGTCGGCGACGTCGTAATCGGCGCCGAGATTGGCGAGCGGCACCAGCCAGCCCTTCTTGGCCCAGATCGGCACCTCATAGGTGCCGATGGTGAGCACGTCGAACTGACCGCCCTTGGTGGCGATGTCCGTGGTGACGCGCTGACGCAGCACGTTCTCCTCCAACGTCACCCACTTCACGGCGATATCCGGGTACTTCTTGGTGAACTCGGCCGTCAGCCCCTGCATGCGGATCATGTCGCCATTGTTGACGGTGGCGATCGTCAGGGTCGTTTCGGCCATCGCGGGGACGGCCAACAACAGAACAGACGCGCCGCAGACGGCGCCCAAGACATGTTTCACGGTGACCTCCCTCAAACTCGCGCTTTGAGCATATGCCCACGCGTTGAGCGTATGTTCAACGCAAGGGAGGAGGATTGTCAAGCAGGCGCGAAGCCGTTTGCGCAACTTATGAGTGCTGCGGTGCGGGAGGGGTGGGAGGTCGTGCGGTGCAGAAGCGACGGTAGTTGTTCGGATCGAGCGCCGCGGCTTGCTTCACCTCTCCCGTTTGCGAGAGCGGGAGCCGTGTCCCTTTGCCGTGCGAAGCCCGCCTACCGCTCCAAAATCGCCCTTGCCGTCGTCTCGTCGGTAATCAGCCCGTTGATCAGCCCGCCGTTCAGCGCCGCCGCGATCGCCGGCACCTTGGCGGCACCGACCGCGGCGGCGATGGTCGTGGTCTTCGCCGGCACTTCCGGCGGGATGCTGGTGAGGCGCTTGTTGGTGCCGGCCTTGAGCAGGCGGCCCTTGGAATCATAGGCCCAGCCGGTGATCTCGCCGATGGCACCCAGCCGCATCATCTCGAACAATTCGTCGCGAGTGACGAAACCGTCGACATGCACCTGCGCCTTCTGGTCCATCTGGCCGATGCCGACGAGGCGCAAGTCCGCCTTGGCCGCGACCGCCTTCACCTTGGCGATCGGCTCGATGCGGACCATCTTGTTGCGCTCGTCCTCGGACGACATCAGGAACGGCAGCGGCATCGGATAGTGCCGTGCGCCCGTGCGGTCGGCGAGTCGGCCGACGGTGTCGTAAAAGCTCGCCGAACCGTCCGCGGAGATGGTGCCGACCAGCGAGACGATCTGATGATTGGGCCGGTCGATCGGGGTGACGCGCTCGACCGCAGCGCGCACCGCCCGGCCGGTGCCGAGCGCGACGATCACCGGCGTCTCCGAACGCAGCGTCGCATCGAGCAGATTGGCGCAGCGTTCGGCGATGCCTGCAGTGGCCTGCGGCGCGGCGGGATCAGCGGGCACCACCTCGCAATGAGCAAGGTCGAAACGCTCCTTCAGGCGCGCCGCAAGCTCCATGCAGGCGGCGATGGGATGTTCGAGCCGGAAGGTGATGAGGCGCTCGGCAAGGCACAGCGACACCAGCCGCTGCGCCGAGGCGCGCGAGACCTGCAGCATCTTTGCGATCTCGTCCTGGGTGTGACCGGCGATGAAATACAGCCAGCCGGCGCGCGCGGCATCGTCGAGTCGCGACTTGTCGTTCTCGGCGGCCATGCGGGCCTCACGCCTCCCAGAAATCGCTCATGCGCGCGAAGACCCGATCGGCCCCCGCCTCGGACAATATAGCCCGCCCGTCGCGTCCGCGGTAATGGCTGCCGCCGACAAATCCCCAGACGGTCATGCCGGCCGCCTTGCCGGCCTTGACGCCGCTGACGCTGTCCTCGATCACCAGCGTGCGCGCAGGTTGCACTCTCATCTTTTCTGCCGCGAGGAGAAATAGGTCGGGCGCCGGCTTGCCATGCCGGACCATCTGCGCGGTGTAGAGCCGCTCGCCGAAATGCGCCCTCAGGCCTGTGACGTCGAGGGAGAGCGCGACGCGGTCGAGGTCGCTGGACGAGGCCACGCAAAACGGCACGGACAGGTCGGACATCACGCCGGCAATGCCGGGAATCGGCTCAAGCGAAGCTGCGAACGTCGACAGCACTTGCGACTTCAGGTGCGGCAGAAAGCCGTCGGGCACGATCTGCCCGAGATCGCGATAATGCTGCTCGATCGCCTTGGTGCTGCGCCCAAGAAAGAGCTCGAGCGCCTGCTCCTGGCTGAGCGCGATGCCGAACTCGGCCAGCACCTCGGACAGGCATCGGCAGCTCAACAGCTCGCTGTCGACGAGCACGCCGTCGCAATCGAAGATGATCAGATCGGGTCTTGGCTGGCCGCGGTCCATCCGGCCATACGATCATATACTCAAGCCATGAGCAATAGTTCACCGAAGGACCGGGCGCCGCGGGGGCGCGCCGGATGAGTGCGCGACCGGATTAGTGCGCGACCTGCCGGTAGATTGCCGGCAGCGCCGCGGGCAGCCGCTTGATGTTCCCGACGATGGCATAGCCGCCACGGCCGAACAGGGTCGGGAAATAGGATTGCGCGGTTGCGTCCACCGTGACGCCGAAGGCGGCGATGCCGAGCCGGCGCGCCTCCTGCACCGACTTGCGGGTGTCTTCGAGCGCGAAGCGGCCCTCGTAATGGTCGACATCGTTCGGCTTGCCATCGGTGAGGACGAGCAGCAGCTTCTTGCGCTGCGGCTGGCGGGCGAGCTCGGCCGCGGCGTGGCGCACCGCCGCGCCGATCCGCGTGTAATAGCCGGGCTTCAGCGCGCCGATGCGGCGCTCGACCGTCCCGCTCATCGGCTCGCCGAAGGCCTTGACCGTCTCGAGCCGCACCCAGGACCGCCGGCGCGAGGTGAAGGTGAGGATGCTGTGGTGATCGCCGCAGGCCGAAATCCCGTGGGCGAGCGCCAGCAGCGCCTCCTTCTCGACGTCGAGCACGCGATAGCCGTCGACCCAGGCATCCGTGGACAGCGAGACGTCGACGAGCAGCGTGACCGCGAGATCGTGCCCTTGCGGGCGCATCGCGACGTGGATGCGATCAAGACCGCTGCCGCCGCTGCCGGCGCGGAGGTCGCACCGCGCACGTACCAGCGCGTCGAGATCGAGGTCGTGTCCGTCGGCCTGAGCGCGCATCAATTCATGGCGCGGCCGCAACACCTCGAAGCGGCGGCGCACCTGGCGGATGTGCCGGCGCATGGCGTCGTCAGGCGTCCAGCTCTCACCGTGCTCGGAGGCCGCACCGGCCAGCACGCGGCAATGATCGGGCAGATAGGAGCCGCTGCGGTAATCCCATTCGGGATAGGTGAGGCCCGCGTTCAGCCGCGATGCATCGAGGGCTTCCGGCGGCAGGTCGAGGTCGAACTTGAACCGGCTCGCCGGCTTGCCGGTGCGGCGGCTGAGCGTGATCTCCTCGAGATCGTCGGCCGCTTTCTGCGCATCCTCGTCCTCACTGTCGTCGGCCGGACGGTCGACATTGACCATCTCGGCCATCGCGAGGATCTTCTCGAAGCGGTTAAGCACGAAAGGATCGCGGCGATTGGCATTGTCCTCGCGCTCGCGGACGGCAAAGCGCTTGCGATTGTCCTGGGCCTCGGGCTCGGCGCCCGGCGCATATTCGTCCTCGCCCGCATGCGCGGGCGAGAGCTCGCGCGTCCAGCAATCCCCCCAGAGCGGGCACGGCAGGATCGAATGATAGCCCGGCGGCGCCTTGTCCGGCAGCGGGCCCGTCCCCATCATCGCCGGCCACAGTCTGCCCGCAGGGGCCTTTCCGGCGCCGAGCAAGGCCAAGACGATCTGCTCGACCTCCTGCTCGATGCGTGGCAAGGGGCGACGAGGCCGGGCCTCGGCGGTTGCCGCGGCGAGCTGAGCGTAATCGGCGACAAGCCCGGGGAATTGCGTGAGCACCCAGACCGCCGTCTCACTTGCCCGGCGCAACACCAGAAGATCCCGCCGCAGCGGATCGGCTTCCGTGATCGTCTCGATCGGTGCGGCTGCGAACCATGCCGCAAGCCAGCGATAGAGCGCCGCGTTCAACGCGCGGTCGGGAAAGATCGAGATTCGATCGGGCAGGAAAATGGTCGCGGCATCGCGACCCGGCTGCTCGAGGCGCTCGTCACCGAGGCCGATGCGCTGTCGCCAGCCGAGACGGTGCCCCGATTTTCGCGCGCCCGCGCTTGCGATCTGAACCCCGGTCTCGCCGCCGAGCGCGCGGAACATCACCGCGAGCCGGCCTCTCACCTCGGTCAGTGCAACGGCGTGATCATCGTGAACCGGATAGCTCGCGGTGCCGCCGACCATCCTGTGCCAGGCGCGGCCGACCGTCTCCTCCAGTTCGAGGAAGTCGAGCATGGGCGCGGCCTCACCCGATGACGGCGCGTGCGACGTCCAGCAGGGCAGCCTTCACGTCGGAATCGTCGGTCAGCGGTTCGATCATGCCGGCCAGCACGGCATCGGCAATCGGCGTGCCCGCGGCAATCAGGGTCGCGCAATAGACCACGAGCCGGGTCGAGACGCCCTCTTCCAGATCGTGGCCCTTGAGCGCGCGCAGCCGGCCAGCCAGCCCCACCAGCGGCCGCACGCGCTCCGGCGACAGTCCGCTTTCGGCGGACACGACGGCGATCTCCTGCTCGGGCGGCAGGAAGCCGAATTCGATGGCGATGAAGCGCTGCCGCGTCGATGGCTTCAGCGCCTTCAGCAGCGTCTGGTAGCCGGGGTTGTAAGAGACCACGAGCATGAAGCTGTTCGGCGCCACCAGCTCCTCGCCGGTCCGCTCCAGGGGCAGGATACGGCGGTCGTCGGTCAGGGGATGCAGCACGACTGTGACGTCCTTGCGGGCTTCCACGACCTCGTCGAGATAGCAGATGCCGCCCTCGCGCACGGCGCGCGTCAGCGGACCATCGGTCCACACGGTGTCCCCGCCCCTGAGCAAATAGCGGCCGGTGAGATCGGCGGCGGTGAGATCGTCGTGACAGGCAACCGTGTGAAGCGGCAGGCCCAGCCGCGCCGCCATATGCGCGACGAAGCGGGTCTTGCCGCAGCCGGTCGGCCCCTTGAGCAGAACCGGCAGACGACGCCGCCAGGCATGCTCGAAAAGCTCGCATTCGTTTCCGGATGGAACATAGGCCGGCAGCTCGGGCGCCGAGGTTACCGTGTGAAGGGCAGCTTTCATGATGTCTCTCCGGATTTTCCAGGAAGCAGGCGGCCGCGGCGAACCGCGGCCGCCCTTTCTCGTTTACTCGGCCGGCTGCAGCACGGCGGGAATGATCGCCTGCTTCTCGCGGCCCGGCACCAGCACGGCCCACACGAACATCAGCGCGGAGATCGCGACGAACACGCCGGAGCCGAGCCGGACCCAGTAGAACATCGCGAGCTGGTCCTGCACGTCCATGTAGCCCTGGCCGAGCACGCGCTGGAGATGGACCTGGACCACGCCGGCGAAGGTCAGCGCGAAGGTCATGGTCATCATGGCCGTGCACATGATCCAGAAGCTCGTCATGGAGAGCCACTGATTGTAGGGCGCGCGTCCCTTGATCTGCGGGATCGCATAGGCCATCACCGACAGGTTCAGCATCACATAGGCGCCGAAGAAGGCGAGATGGCCGTGCGCGGCGGTGACCTGGGTGCCGTGGGTGTAGTAGTTCACCGAGGACAGCGTGTGCAGGAAGCCCCAGACGCCGGCCCCTAGGAACGCCATCACCGAGCAGCCGACCGACCACAACAGCGCAGCACGGTTCGGATGCTTGCGGCCGGCCTTCCAGGTCATCTGCACGGTGAAGATCACCATGGTGAAGAACGGCGCGACTTCGAGCGTGGAGAACAGCGAGCCGATCCACTGCCAGTAACCGGGCGCGCCGATCCAGTAGAAGTGATGGCCGGTGCCGAGAATGCCGGAGAACAGGGCAAGGCCGATGATGACGTAGAGCCACTTCTCGACGACCTCACGATCGATGCCGTTGAGCTTGATCATGAGATAGGCGAGCACGGAGGCCATGATCAGCTCCCAGACGCCCTCGACCCAGAGATGGACGACGTACCACCAGTACATCTTGTCGACGGCAAGGTTCGCCGGGTTGTAGAAGGCGAACAGGAAGAAGATCGCAACGCCCCACAAGCCGAACAACAGGATGTTGGTGACCGTGGTCTTGCGGCCCTTCAGCGCCGTCATCGTGACGTTGAACAGGAACATCAGGCAGACGACGACGATGCCGACCTTGATGATGAAGGGCTGTTCGAGGAACTCACGGCCCTCGTGGTAGTGGAAGAGATAGCCGACCACGGCGACGCCGGCTGCGCCGAAGAACATCCAGAACTGGATCTTCGCCAGCAGCGGGCTATAGAGCTCATTCTCGGTCTCTTCCGGGAGCAGATAGTAGGTCGCGCCCATGAAGCCGATCAGCGACCACACGATCAGCGCGTTGGTGTGGATCATCCTGACGATGTTGAACGGCAGCAGCGTCGACAGCGTATTGGGTAGGACGTAGATGGTCCCGGCGAGCAGGCCGAACACGACCTGGGCCAGGAACAGGGTCAGCGCGCCGTAGAAATACAGCATCGCGACTTTCTGGGTTTGGTACTTCATTTCGGGTTCTCTCTATCTTGAAAGAGGAAAGCTGTGCTCAGCCCGCCTTGTTCGGCGGCCAGCTCTGACGCTTGATCGTGCTGGTCCATTGCAGGAAGTCAGCGAGATCGTTGAGTTCCTGGTCGGTCAGGTTGAACTGCGGCATCTGCCGCCGGCCCTCCGCGCCCGAGGGCTGCGATTGCATCCAGGCCTTCAGCGTCTCGCGCGCGGCGGCCGGATCCTCGTTGCCGCCCCAGCGATCCCAGACGTTGCCGACCTCTGGGGCGAAATAGGCGCCCTCGCCCAGCAGCGTGTGGCAGTTGATGCAGGAGTTCTTCTCCCACACATGCTTGCCGCGGGCGACCGACGACGTCAGCGTCTTCGCGTCGGTCGAGGTCGTGGCCATGTAGTAATGGCTGTGCGCCGTCAGCCCTATGAAAATGGCGAAGAAGAAGGCCGAACCGCCGTAGAAGACATTTCGAGCGGCCGACTTGGTCAGGCGTTCAGCCATTGCCAATCCTTTCCGTTTGATTCCTGAGGAAGATGCGATCCTGCGCTTTATTGCCGATTGCCAGGGGGCACTCTTTGACGAAGCGCAAGCAGCGCGACGATGCGCAACCGCCAGTCAGATCAAGGCAACGACGGCCGATGCGAGCCAGGCAAACAGCACCACGATGAAGACCCAGGCGCTGACGATGCCGCGCCAAAGCGCCGGCGCTGAGCGAAGATCGAGGAAATCGAGCACGATACGGCGGCCCTTGAGGGCGGCGAACGTCAGCAGCAGGGCATTGGCGAACAAGGCACGCGACACCAGCGGCGGGACCAGAATGGTCGCGAGCGCAAGGCCGATCAACACGATCCAGGTGATGTCGAGACGATCCGGAATCACGGGTGCACCAGATAGATGATAGGAAACATGACGATCCAGAGCAGGTCGACCATGTGCCAGAAAGCCGTTCCGGTCTCGACGCCCGCCGCTCGGGCACCCCGGGACACTACGGCCAGAATCACGATGCCGAGGCCGACATGCAGGAGATGGAAGCCGGTGAGGAGGAAGTACAGCGTGAAGAACGGGCTGGTCTCCAAGCCGTTTCCTAACGCAATCTCGCCGGCATATTCGAACAGCTTGACCGCGATGAAGACGACGCCAAGCGCCATGGCGCCGAACAGCCAGCCGCGCGCACGCCGGCTTTCGCCCGCCCGTGCAGCAGCCGCCCCGCGCGCGGCAGCCCAGCCGCTGGTCACGAGCACGATGGTGTTGATTCCGGCCAGCTGCGCATCGAGACTGGCCTGACCGGCCGCGAAGACCGCCGGGTGAAGCGCGCGCGCGATGACGAAAGCGCCAAGGAACAGGCCGAAGGCGGCGAGTTCGCTGAAGATCAGCACCCAGATCATGGGATCACCGGGAAGATCTTCCAGGATTCCCCAACCGGTTCCCTGTTGTTCGCAATCCGTTGCCGACATCTGGCTTCCGCATCAAGACGCCGAACAGATATCCCCCCGGCGCGATTCCAACTTTGTCGCCGGACAAATAGTGCAACCGGCCAGAGGCGGGTTTGCGCTATCGCAACCTCCCGCCCGCCTCACCGTCATAGGGTGGATGCATCCGGCGGTTCCGCAAAATGGCGAGCGATGCAATGAGCGATGCACAAATCGGGCTGATAACCGCGACCCCCATCATCATCGTGTTCGCCATCGCGCTGCGGCGAATGGGGGTGCTGTCGACCGTGGCGACCGTATCGGCGGTGACCCTCTCCGTCGCGATCGCGACGGTCCTGTTCACGACGCAATCACCGCTGCCGTAGCGCCGTAGGGTGGGCAAAGCGACCGCCGCAGGCGGACGCGTGCCCACCACTTCCCTTGATCGGAGACGAATGGTGGGCACGGCGCGTTGCGCCTTTGCCCACCCTACGGCATCGCCGTTGCGGCTACCGCCGCTGGTTATACACGTCGATACACACCGCCCCGAGCAGCACCAGGCCCTTGATCACCTGCTGGTAGTCGATGCCGATGCCGAGGATGGACATGCCGTTGTTCATCACGCCCATGATCATGGCGCCGACCACGGCGCCGCCGACGCGCCCGACCCCGCCATAGGCCGAGGCGCCGCCGATGAAGCAGGCGGCGATGACGTCGAGCTCGAAACCCAATCCCGCCTTCGGCGTCGCGGTGTTGAGGCGCGCGGCGAAGACGAGGCCGGCGAGCGCGGCCAGCACGCCCATGTTGACGAAGGTGAGGAAGGTCAGCCGTTCGGTCTTGATGCCCGACAGTTTTGCCGCCTTCGCATTGCCGCCGACCGCGTAGACTTGCCGGCCGATCACGGTGCGCCGGGTGACGAAGCCATAGAGCGCGATCAACGCGGTCATGATGACCAGCACGTTCGGCAGGCCGCGATGCGAGGCGATCAGATAGGTGAAATAGAGCACGGCGCAGGCGAGCAGAACGCTCTTCCCCAGGAAGAACGCGTAGGGCTCGACCTCGATGCCATGCGATTGCTCGCGCGAACGGCCCTTGGCACTGGCATAGACGAGCCCGAGCGCGAGCACGGCACCGATCAGCATGGAGGTCGGATGCAGCGTGCCGGCTTCGGGCAGCAGTTCCGGAATGAAGCCCGACGACAGCTTCTGGAAGGTCGCCGGGAACGGGCCGAGCGACTGCCCCTGCAGCACCGCGAGCGCGAGGCCCTTGAACACCAGCATGCCCGCCAGGGTCACGATGAAGGATGGAATGCCAAAGAAGGCCACCCAATAGCCCTGCGCCGCGCCGATCGCCGCCCCCAGCAACAGGCAGGCGATGAAGGCGAGCGTGTAGTCGATCTTGTAGGTCACCATCAGCACGGCGGCCACCGCGCCGACGAAGCCGGCGACCGAGCCGACCGACAGGTCGATATGGCCGGTGACGATGACCAGCAGCATGCCGAGCGCCATGATGACGATGTAGCTGTTCTGCAGCACCAGGTTGGTCAGATTGAGCGGCTGCAGCAGCGTGCCGCCGGTCATGACCTGGAAGAACAGCATGATCGCGATCAACGACATCAACATGCCGTAGTTGCGCAAATTGTTCTTGATGAAGCTGCCGTGCCGGCGCTCCTCGGGCAGCGATACCGTCTTGTCGGTCATGGCTGCATTCCTCCCATTTCCGCGGCCGCGGGCGCGGCGTTCCCAATGTTTCGTTCGTTGCGCATGATGGCGCGCATGATCTTTTCCTGCGTCGCGTCCGCACCCTTGAACTCGCCGACGAAGGCGCCGTCGTTCATGACGCAAATCCGGTCGCAGATGCCGAGCAGCTCGGGCATCTCCGAGGAGATCACCACGACGCCGCGGCCGGCTTCCGCCAGCTCGTTGATGATACAGTAAATCTCGTATTTGGCACCGACGTCGATGCCCCTTGTCGGCTCGTCCAGGATCAGCACCTTTGGGTCGGTCATCAGCCATTTCGACAGCACAACCTTCTGCTGGTTGCCGCCGGAGAGCTGGCCGGTCTCCTGGTAGACGTCGGAGCAGCGGATGCGCATGCGGGTGCGATAGTCGCTGGCGATCTTCAGCTCGGCGATGTCGTCGATCACGCGTTTAGGTGCGACCTGATCGAGGCTGGCGAGCGTGATGTTCTTGCGGACGTCGTCGGCCAGGATCAGGCCGAGCTGCTTGCGGTCCTCGGTGACGTAGGCAAGGCCGGCGTCGATCGCCGCCGCGACGCTCGGCAGCACCATGTCTCTGCCTTCGAGCCGGATGCTGCCGCTGATATTGGTGCCCCAGGAACGGCCGAACAGGCTCATGGCGAATTCAGTGCGGCCGGCGCCCATCAGTCCAGCAATGCCGACGACCTCGCCGCGCCTGACGCCGAAACTGACGTTCTTGATCACCTGCCGCTCGGGATGGATGGGGTGATAGACCGACCAGTTCGCGACGTCGAGCACAGGCTCGCCGATCTTCACGCTACGCTCCGGGAAACGGTGAGCCATGTCGCGATTGACCATGCTGCGGATGATGCGGTCTTCCTGGATCGGCCCGGCGCGACAATCGATGCTGTCGACGGTGCGGCCGTCGCGGAGCACGGTGATGTGGTCGGCGACCTTGGCGACCTCGTTGAGCTTGTGCGAGATCAGGATCGAGCCGATGCCCTGCTCGCGGAACGCCATCAGGCGTTCGAGCAGCGCGGCGCTGTCGGCCTCGTTGAGGCTCGCGGTCGGCTCGTCCAGGATCAGCATCCGCACCCGCTTGGACAGCGCCTTCGCGATCTCGACAAGCTGCTGCTTGCCGACGCCGAGATCGGTGATCAGGGTGTCCGGGGATTCCTTCAGGCCGACCTGTGCCAGCAGATCACGTGTACGACGGTAGACCTTGTCGCGGTCGATGACGCCGAGCTTCGACGGCGGATGCGACAGGAAGATGTTCTCGGCGATCGACATCAGCGGGATCAGCGCCAGCTCCTGGTGGATGATGATGATGCCGAGCGCCTCGGAATCGTTGATGTCGCGGAAGCGCCGCTCCTCACCGTCGAAGACGATGGTGCCCTCGTAGCTGCCATGCGGGTAGACCCCGCTGAGCACCTTCATCAGCGTCGACTTTCCGGCGCCGTTCTCGCCGACGAGCGCGTGGATTTGCCCGGCGTGAACCGAGAAGTTGACGTCGCGCAGCGCCTGCACGCCGGCAAAGCTCTTGCTGACGTTGCGCATCTCCAGCATGGCGGTCATGGCGTCGTGTCCTTGGAAACTTTCGTGAATCCCTCCGCCGTCATTCCGGGGCGATGCGAAGCATCGAACCCGGAATCTCGAGGCTCCGGGGTCGCCCTTCGGGCGCCCCGGAACGACGGCACGAGAACTCTACTGGAACTGCGACTTCTTGTAGTAGCCGCTCTCAACCAGCACCTTCTCCCAATTGTCCTTGTAGACCACGACCGGCTTGAGCAGGTAGGACGGCACGGTCTTGACACCGTTCTCGTAGGTCTTGGTGTCGTTGACCGCGACCTGCTTGCCGGCCAGCGCGGCGTCGACCATGTCGGCGGTCACCTTGGCGAGGTCGCGGGTGTCCTTGAAGATGGTCGAGTACTGGTCGCCGCGCAGCATCGCCTTGATCGAGGGCACCTCGGCGTCCTGCCCCGAAATGATCGGCATCGGCTGATCGGCGCTGCCGTAGCCGACGCCCTTCAGCGAGGAGATGATGCCGATCGAGATGCCGTCATAGGGCGAGAGCACGGCGTTGATCTTCTTGTTGCCGTAGTAGGCGCTGAGCAGATTGTCCATGCGGGCCTGGGCAGTGGCGCCGTCCCAGCGGAGCGTCGCGACCTTGTCCATGCCCATCTGGCCCGAGGCGACGACGAGCTTGCCGCTGTCGATATAGGGCTTCAGCACGCTCATCGCCCCGTTGTAGAAGAAGTAGGCGTTGTTGTCGTCGGGCGAGCCGCCGAACAGCTCGATGTTGAACGGGCCCTTGCCGTCCTTCAGCCCGAGCCCCTGCTCGATCGACTGCGCCTGGAGCACGCCGACCTGGAAATTGTCGAAGGTCGCGTAATAGTCGACGTTCGGCGTGCCGCGGATCAGGCGGTCATAGGCGATCACGGTGATGCCTTTGGCCTTGGCCTGCTTGAGCACGTCGGACAGCGTGGTGCCGTCGATCGCGGCGATCACCAGGGCTTTCGCGCCCTTGGTCACCATGTTCTCGACCTGCGAGAGCTGGTTCGGGATATCGTCCTCGGCATATTGCAAGTCGGTGTTGTAGCCGCGCTCCTTCAGCACCTTGACCATGTTGTTGCCGTCGTCGATCCAGCGCGCCGACGATTTGGTCGGCATCGCGATGCCGACGGTCGCCTTGTCCTGGGCGGAGGCGGTGAGGCCTGTGGCCATCGTCGCAGCGCCGGCCAGCGCCAGTGCGAGGAATGTCGTCTTCAGTTTCAGCATGTTTTACTCCCTTGGGTGTCAGACTGTTTCTTTATTTCGTCGAGAACGTCGTCGTGGGCTGCCTCCGGTCTCCTATGCGAGCTTGACGTCGGGCTCCGCGCGACCGCGCGCGGACGCCTCCAATAGAAACGTGCAACCGGCTTGCGGATCGGCGGCGCGCCCTGCCGCGTCCATATCCTGCCACGCTGACGTGACAAGGAGGCGCGACAGATCGGAACCGACGAAGGCGGGACAACTCGCCTGCTTCGCCGGCACGCTCAGTGAGCGCAGAGGCTCGCCTTGCGGAGAATAGACATCGATACGGCTCGCGCCCCAGCAGGCATTCCAGATGTTTCCGTCGGCATCGCACACCGAGCCATCGAGGCCGCCGATGCCGGTGTGGCGCAGCAGCACCTCCGGCTCGCCGCGCGGCAGGCCGGTCGCGGGATTGAGCGGGACTGCGTAGAGCACGGCACGCGCAGTGTCGGTGAAATAGCCAATGGCGCCATCCGGCGAGAAGCAAATCGAATTGGGAATGCTGATGCCGGGAAACAGCGTCGAGATCTTGCCGCGATGGAGCGCGTAGATCGCCCCCGCCTTCGGCTCGGCCTTCTTGCCCATGGTGCCGATCCAGAACGTGCCGGACTGGTGCACACGGCAATCATTGGAGCGCGTGGCAGGATTGTCCGCCTCGAGCGGACAGAACAGCGTCATGGCGCCGTCGGCAAGCTTGCGGATATACAGACCGTCCTCGGCGACGATCAACTGGCGCTCGGCATCGATGCGCCCGAGCGCGCTGGCCATCCGGCCGAGCGCATGGACGCGGATGCTGCCGCTGCCGAGTTGCGCCTCGAACAGCCGTCCTTCGCGGATGTCGAACCACCACGCCGTATCGGTGGTCACGTCATAGGTCGGGCCCTCGCCGAGATGGCAGGGATCGTCCGAGAGAACTGATGTCGGCACCTGTTCCATCATGACGTCCTCACACCGAAGCGATAGACCGTGTGGTGCCGATAGGCTCCGCCGGGATCGAGGCGCGGGCTCGGGAAATCCGGCCGGTTCGGCGCGTCAGGCCAGATGTGCGGCTCCAGGCACATGGCATCCGATTGCCGGATCAGCTTGCCGCCCTTCCCCGAAATCGTGCCATCGAGATAGTTGCCGGAATAAACCTGAACGCCGGGCTGATCGGTGAACAGCTCCATGACGCGCCCCGAGCGCGGTGCCTCCAGCCGGGCAGCAAGTGCGAGCTTGCCGTCGCGCGCGAGGCAGTAGGTGTGGTCGTAACCCCTGCCGCTCTGCAATTGCTCATCGCTCTGCCGGATGCGCTCACCAACCTGCCGAGGCTCCCGGAAGTCGAACGGCGTGCCGGCCACCGCGCGCGGCGGTCCGGGCAGCGGAATGGCGGTGGGATCGATGGCGAGGAAATGTTCGGCGGCAACCGTCAGCCTGTGATCGAGAATGGGCGTGCCTGACGTTGCGCCTTCCAGATTGAAGAAGCTGTGGTTGGTCAGGTTGACGATGGTGGGACGGTCGGTCCGCGCCTCCATGCTCAACGACAATTCGGTCGGGCCGGTGACGCGATAGGTCAGGCGGACATCGAGCTGGCCGGGATAATTCTCCTCGCCATGCGGACTGACATAGGTCAGCGTCACCGCGGGCTCGGCGCCGTCGTCGATCTCCGCAATCTGCCAGAGCTTGCGGTCGAATCCATCGAGGCCGCCGTGCAGCGCGTTCGGCCCGTTGTTGACGGGAAGTTGCACCGTCTCGCCGTCGAGCGAGAACTGCCCCTTGGCAATGCGGTTGGCATAGCGGCCGACGGTGGCCCCAAGGAACTTTCGCTCCGCGAGATAGCCGGCGAACGCGTCATGGCCGAGCACGACGTCGTCATGACCGCCCTTCGCATCCGGCGCAATCAGCGCCTGGATCACCGCGCCGTGGGTGATGATGCGCGCCTCGAAGTCGCCCTCGCCGCGCAGCACGATGCGCTCGACCTTGCGACCGTCAGGCAGTGTGCCGAAGATGTCTTTTGTGATTTTTGATGCGGCCATGTCTAATCCACAAACGGTTCGACGACGGTGCGCCTGCCGAGCAGGAAGGCGTCGGCAACGAGGCGAAGCGGCGTCAGATCGACGTCGCTTGCGCCGGTCGCCGCGAGCTCGACGAAGCGCCGGTAGAGCCCGCGATATTCCTCATCGGGCGCCTCGGCAAGCACCTTGCAGTCGACCTCCAACCGTGCGCCACCGCTGGACAAAGTCATCCGGCCCTGGTCGGTATCGACGAGGATATCCCAGCTCTGCGGTCCGGTCTGGCGGAAATCGAACTCGGCGATCACAGCAAGGCCGTCGATGTCCGTCAGCGTCAGGTTCGCCGCAATCGGTGCCTGGCAATTGGCGGGAAACGCCAACTCGGCCGCGGTGACGAACACGGGCTTCGGCAGGATTTTGGTCAGGATCGACAGCGCGTTGATGCCGGGATCGAACACGCCGAGGCCGCCTGGTTCCCAGATCCAGCCCTGACCGGGATGCCAGACGCGAACATCCTCCTTCCAGCTGACGTGCACCGACTTGATGCGTCGCTCAGCGAGCCATTGCCGCGCGGGCTCGACCGCCGGCGCATGGCGCGAATGCCAGGTCGCAAACAGCGTGCGCTTTGCCTCCGCCGCCATCGCTACAAGCGGATCGAGCTCGGCGACACCGATGCCCGGCGGCTTCTCCAGCATGACATGCTTGCCGGCGGCGAGCGCCGCGGCAGCCTGCGCGCGACGCACCTGCGGCGGTGTGCAGAGCGAGACCGCATCGATCGGCGGTCCCTTTTCCAGCAGCTCCTCGATGGTCGCGAAATGCGGCAGTCCCGGCAGCGAGGCGTTACGGCTGGCAATCGCCGCCAGTGCCGCGCCCGGCACGGCGGCGATCGCGCCGACATGCTGGTCACGCGCGATCTTGCCGAAGCCGACGATGGCGATGCGGAGTTCCGTCACGATCCCTCTCCAGATTCCACGGAGGCCGGCGCGGTCTCGATGACCGTGCCCTCATGGCGATGCATGCCGTTGTGAATGACGAAAATCATCGCCTCAGAGGCGGCCTCCGCATCGCCGGCCGCAATGGCATCGACGATCTTCTGGTGCCAGAGCAGCACCGTGTCGCGGTCTTCCAATTCGACCGGCGCACTCAGCAGGAACGAGGCGCGAAGCGCGGCCTCGATGACGTGACCGATCGAGCGCATGAACAGGTTGCCGGAGGCGCGCGCCACGGCGACGTGGAGTGCGAGGTCGGCATCGGCAAAGCCGACCGAATCGGACGCTTCGAGCCGCATGCGGTCCATGCTGCGCCGAAGCTCGGCCAGGTCCTCCTCCGACCGCTGCGCGGCCGCCAGCATCGCCGCGCGCGGCTCGACCGCGAGACGGATCTCGGCGAGGTCGTTGAGGAAACGCTTGTCGATGCCGGCGTCCAGATGCCAGGCCAGGACGTCGGCGTCGAACATGTTCCAGGCGGCGCGTTCGCGTACGACGGTGCCGACGCGCGCCTTGGTGGTCAGCAGGCCCTTGGCGACCAGGGTCTTCACGCTCTCCCGCAGCACCGGCCGCGACACGCCGAACATCGCGATCATCTCGGCATCACCAGGCAGGCGAGTGCCCTCGGCGTAGCGGCCGGCGATGATGTCGATGCCGATCGAGCGGGCGACCTCCGCATGGTTGGAGTGAGCCCGCCGTGTCGGGATGACGACGATGCGCGATGTCATGTGGCGGCTCCTGCGCTCTTCGCCAGCGGCCGGCGCGCGAGCGCGACCAGTCCCTGCTGCAAGGCAATAAAGGCGAACAGCAAGATACCGGTCGCGATCTTGGTCCACCAGCTCGACAGCGTGCCGTCGAAATTGATGTAGGTTTGGATCAGGCCCTGGATCAGCACGCCGAGGAAAGTACCGATCACCGAGCCCTGCCCGCCCGTGAGCAGCGTGCCGCCGATCACGACGGCGGCGATGGTGTCGAGCTCGACGCCGACGGCGGAAAGCGAATAGCCGGCGCTGGTGTAGAACGAGAAGACAATGCCGGCGATGCCTGCGAGCAGGCTCGACAGCATGTAGATCTTCACGGTCATCTTGCCGACCGCAACGCCCATCAGGCTCGCGGTCGTCCGGCTGCCGCCGAGCGCATATACATTGGCGCCGAACCGGGTGAGATGCAGCAGAAAGGCTCCGCCGATCACGATCGCGAGCATGATGATCGCAATCGCCGTCAACCGCCCTCCACCCGGCAATCGCAAGGCGAAGTCCGACACGGTCGAATAAATAGGCGCGGTGATCGGTATGGATTCGGTGGAGAGCAGGAAGCTCGCTCCGCGCGCCAGGAACATGCCGGCGAGCGTCACGATGAAGGGTGGCAAATCAAAGACATGGATCACCGCGCCCATCGCCGCACCGAAGGCCGCCGAGAGTGCGAGGACGGCGACGAAAGCAACCAGCGGCGGCATGCCCCAGCGCTCGATCGCGAGCGCAACGAAGACCGTGGTGAAGCCGATCACCGAGCCGACCGAGAGATCGATGCCGCCGGAGATGATGACGAAGGTCATGCCGGCCGCGACGATGCCGAGGAAAGCGTTGTCGGTGAGGAGATTGCCGACGACGCGGGTCGAGGCGATGTTGGGAAACTGCACCGCGCAGGCTGCGAAGCCCGCGACCAGCACGATCGCCGTAATGAGGGCGGGCGGCAGACCTCTCATGCCTTCGTCCTCCGCAGCCGCGCAGAGATGCCGGCAAAGCCGGTCAGCTTCGGCGATTGCAACAACAGCACCGTGAGCACCACTACCGCCTTGACCAGCAGGTTGAACTCCGGCGGATAGCCGGACAAAAGGATGCCGGTGTTCATGGTCTGGATGATCAGCGCGCCGAGTACGGCCAGCACGAGGCTGAAGCGGCCGCCGAACAACGAGGTGCCGCCGATCACCACGGCCAGGATCGCATCGAGCTCGAGCCAGAGGCCGGCATTGTTCGCGTCTGCCCCCATGATGTCGGCCGCCGCGATCACGCCAGCCAGCGCGGCGCAGACGCCGCACCAGACATAGACCGACAGGATCATCGCACGGGTGCCGACGCCGGCAAGCTCGCTCGCCCGCGCGTTGCCGCCGGTCGCCTCGATCAGGAGCCCCAGCGCCGAGCCACGTACCACCGCGCCGGTGAGGATCAGCATGCCGAGCGCAATCACGACCGGTACCGGCAGGCCGAGCACCGAGCCATTGCCGAGCCAGACCAGATCCGGCGAGGAGAACGTCACGATGCGTCCCTCGGTGATGAGCTGGGCGATGCCGCGTCCCGCCACCATCAGGATCAACGTCGCCACGATCGGCTGCATGCCGAGTACCGCGACAAGGAAGCCATTCCACAGCCCGCAAATCAGGCCCGCGCCGAGCGCTGCCGCCAGCACGACGGCCAGACTGTGAGTGTCGGCGAGGCTCGCCGCGATCGCGCCCGCGATCGCCATGACGGCGCCAACCGACAGATCGATGCCGCGCGTCGCGATCACCAGAACCATGCCGAGTGACAGCAGCGCCACCGGCGTGCCGCGGTTGAGCACGTCGATCAGGCTGCCGAACAGACGGCCGTCCTGGAGGCGCAGGTCGAAGAATTGCGGCGACACAACACGGTCGACCGCGAGGATGACGATCAATGCGAGGATCTGGGCAAGGCCGCGGCGCGGCAACAGCGCTGTCATGTGTGGGCCTCAAGCGCAACAGCGGCGCTATCGGCGGCAATGGCCGCGAGAATGTTGCCGACGTCGACCGCGTCGCCCGCGAGCTCCTCGACATGGGCGCGGTCGCGCAGCACCACGACGCGGTCGGAATAGGTTACGATCTCATCGAGCTCGGAGGAGATCACGAGCAGCGACAAGCCGTCGTCGCAGAGCTCGCGGATCAGGCGGATGATCTCGGCATGCGCGCCGACGTCGATGCCGCGGGTCGGCTCGTCCAGCACCAGAAGCCGCGGCGAGGTCGCGAGCCAGCGCGCCAGCAGAACCTTCTGCTGATTGCCGCCGGACAACAGGCCGACGGGGCGCTCAGCATCGGGCGGACGGATGTCGAGCATCTTGACGTAGCGGCGCGCGATCTCGTCCTGCTCGCGGCGCGACAGCGGCCGATGCAGGCCGCGTTTGGCCTGGAGCGCGAGCACGATGTTCTCGCGCACCGTGAGCTCGGCAACGATGCCGTCGGTCTTGCGCTCCTCCGGACAATAGCCAAAGCCGTGGCGTACGCCGTCGCGAGGCGACTGCAGCCGCACCGGCACACCTTCCACCCTCGCCTTCCCGCCATCGGCGCGCTCGGCGCCGAACACCAGCCGCGCCGTCTCGGTCCGGCCCGAGCCGAGCAGGCCGGCGAGACCGACGACCTCGCCATGGCGCAGCTCGAGATTGAACGGCGCGACATAGCCGGCCTTGCCGTAATTCTCGAAACTCGCGCAGATTTCGCGCACCTTGTGCTCGCCCGCTGATGCGCGTGCGCTGGTGGTCTCGGCCAACTCGCGGCCGAGCATCAGCCGGATCAGCTCGAGGCGCGGCAGCGAGGCGGTCTCGCGCTCGCCGACGAGGCGACCGTTGCGCAGCACGGTGATGCGATCGGAGATCTCGTAGACCTGGTCGAGGAAGTGACTGACGAAGACGATGCCGATGCCGCGTTTCGCGAGCTGGCGCATGATGCCGAACAGGATCTCGACCTCGTGACGGTCGAGACTCGCGGTGGGCTCGTCCAGGATCAACACCCGCGCGGAGAGATCGACGGCGCGCGCGATCGCGGTGACGTGCTGCACGGCGACCGAATAGTTGCCGAGCGGCGCGGCGACGTCGATGTCGAGGCCAAACTCCGCAAGCAGCGCCTTGGCGCGGCGGCGCATCTCGCCCTCACGCACGATGCCGAAGCGCATTGGCTGGCGATCGAGGAACAGATTCTGCGTCACCGACAGGTTCGGCAGCAGATTGACCTCCTGGTAGACGGTGGCAATGCCCGCGGCCAGCGCTGCCTTGGCCGAGCGCGGCGCGACCTCTTCACCGCCGATCCTGACGATGCCGGCGTCGCGTGGGAATACGCCGGTGACGACCTTGATCAGCGTGGACTTGCCGGCGCCGTTCTCGCCGAGCAACGCATGGATCTCGCCGGCGCGCAGCGTGAAGTCGACCTCCTGCAGCGCGCGCACAGCGCCGAAGCTCTTGCTGATCCCGCGCACCTCAAGAAGGGGCAGAGCAGGATCGGGGCTGTTCTGCATGGCAAATTCGCTCCCACGGGTGCCCGCCATTGAAGCGGACACCCAGCCTAGTCGTTCGTGCAGCGGTTTCGAAGGGGGGCGACGGACCACCGGAAGCGGTCCGGCGCGGCGCCCGCCTCAGTAACCGAGGCCCTTCTTGCTGTCGTAGATCTTCTGCGGATCATCGGCGGCAGTATAGAGCTTGGACTCGGTCTGAATCCACTTCGGCGGTACCGTGCCCTTGCCCTTGAAGGCTGCGACGGCATCCAGTGCTGGGCCGGCCATGTTCGGCGTCAGCTCCACCGTGGCGTTCGCTTCGCCGGCAACCATCGCCTTGAAGATATCGGGGACCGCGTCGATCGAAACGGTGAGGATATCCTTGCCGGGCTTGAGGCCGGCTTCCTTCATCGCCTGAATCGCGCCCACCATCATGTCGTCGTTGTGGGCGTAGACCGCGCAGATGTTCTTGCCGCCGCCTTCGGCCTTGATGAAGCTTTCCATCACCTCCTTGCCCTTGGCGCGGGTGAAGTCGCCGGTCTGGCTGCGCACCACCTTCAGGTTCGCGTGCTTGGCGATGGCGGTGTCGAAGCCTTTCTTGCGGTTGGTGGCGACGCTGGCGCCGACGGTGCCCTGCAGCTCGACGATGTTGCAGGCCTTGGCGCCGACTGTCTTGGCCAGCCAGTCGCCGGCGACCTCGCCCTCATGCACGCTGTCCGAGGTGACCGCGGTGAGATAGAGCTCCTTGCCGGACGGATCGATGTCGCGGTCGAGCAGCACGACCGGGATCTTGGCTTCCTTGGCCTCCTTCAGCACCGAGTCCCAGCCGGTCGAGACCACGGGCGCGAGGAAGATCGCATCGACGTTCTGCGCGATGAAGGAGCGGATCGCCTTGATCTGGTTCTCCTGCTTCTGCTGCGCGTCGGCGATCTTGAGATTGACCTTGCGCTTGGCGGCCTCCTGCTTGGAGACCGACGTCTCGGCCGCGCGCCAGCCGGATTCCGATCCGATCTGCGAGAAGCCGATGGTGAGCTCGGCGGCATTCGCCGGCAGCGCGAGCAGCAAGGCGGCCGTGGCGCTGGCCGCAAAGAGGGCTTTGAGGATCATCAGGCGAGTCTCCCAAGATGTTATCCGGGGCGCCTATTGGTAACATGGCACCCGCAGGCCGGCCTTCGAGGCGGCGGGAGGGACTATTTCACGGAAGAAGAGTTCCGACTAGTCATATTATTTGACTATTTAGAGGAAATCGCGCCGAGCGGCGGCAGGCGATTCTAAGACACGCCAAGCGCGATTTTGTTCCCCCGATGCAACGGGAAGATGAAGGAGGTTTGTAGGTGAGTCCAGCCACGGACAACCGTCATGGCCGGGCCTGTCCCGGCCATCCACGCCTTACTTCGCCTGACAAAGAACGTGGATGCCCGGGACAAGCCCGGGCATGACGGCCTCATAGACGTTCGCGTGGGAGGTCAGCTGCGAGACGTGAAGCGCTAAATCAGCTTCCGCTGCGCCAGGTTCTTCATCAACGCACCGATGCCGAAGGTCCAGGGCTCGCACTCGTCGCTGGTGCGCATGCGGTTGACGAGCTTGCCGAGCTGGGGCGCTGCGATCGTGACGATGTCGTCGCGCTTGTGGGTGAACCCCTGCCCCGGCGCATCGCGATCCTTGACCGGCGCGAACATCGTGCCGAGGAACAGCACAAAGCCATCAGGATATTGATGCACCTTGCCGATGGTCTGCTCGACCAGATCGGTCGGATCACGGCTGATCTTGCTGATCGAGGAATGGCCGTCGAGAACGAAGCCGTCCGCCCCCTTCACGTTCAGGCTGATGTCGAGCTTGCGCGCATCGTCGAGCGTAAAACTGTCGTCGAACAGGCGCAGCAGCGGTCCTATCGCGCAGGAGGCGTTGTTGTCCTTGGCCTTCGACAGCAGCAGCGCCGAGCGTCCTTCGAAGTCGCGCAGATTGACGTCGTTGCCGAGCGCGCCGCCGACGATCTTGCCGCGGCTCGACACGAACAGCACGAGCTCCGGCTCCGGATTGTTCCAGGTCGATTTCGGATGCAGGCCGGCATCCATGCCGGTGCCGACCGAGGACATGGTCGGCGCCTTGGTGAACACTTCGGCATCGGGACCGATGCCAACCTCGAGATATTGGCTCCAGGCGTTCTGGTCGATCAGCACCTGCTTCAGATGCATCGCCTGGTCGGAGCCAGGCTTGAGCTTCGACAAATCATCGCCGATCAGCCGCGTCACTTCCTTGCGGATCGCTTCGGCCGAGGCCGGATTGCCCTTTGCGCGCTCCTCAATCACGCGCTCCAGCATCGAGATGGCAAAAGTGACGCCGGCAGCCTTCAGCGTCTGCAGGTCCACGGGCGCAAGCAGCCAAGGTTTTTGGCGATCGCGCTGGTCCGGCGCCGTGTTGGCCACGATGGCGTCGAGATCGCCGATGCGCTCGCCCTTGGTCAAGCTCAGCGCCTTGGCCGGGTTGTCCTCTTCGCAGAGCGCGCTGATGGTCGGAAATCTTGCGGTGACGTCGAACACGCCGTCGCCACGGACGGCGACCACGGCCGGACCGTTCGCCTGCGGCAGCCAGACGCGGCCGGCGAGTGTGCCGCGTGTTCCGTCCTCAGGGAGAAGGTCTTTCACCGTCAATGTCGTCATGGCCGCGCCCTCGTTGTTTATCGGATCAGCCGCAGCCGATCACATTGGCGAAAACCAATAAACGTCTGGCGGGGGAAGTCCAGAGAGCGCGCCGCTCACTTGAACCAATGCACCAGTGCGATGCTGATGCCGAGCAGCAGCATCAGCGACAGCGTTACCGCGGCCGTCACCCGCCCGCCGACATTGGCGAGCACGCGTACGTCGACGCCGAGACCGAGAGCCGCCATCGACACCACGGTGAGAAAGCTCGTGATCTTGGTCACCGGACCAACCACCGTCCCCGGCACGATTTCGAGGGAACGCAAGGTCGCCAGCGCCAGAAAGCCGAGGATGAACCAGGGCACCAGGCGGAAGAAGCCAACATGGGTCTTCTTGGCATCGCTCTGCCAGCGCGAGGCGGCGAGCGACAGGCCGACCACGACCGGCCCGAGCATCAGCACACGCATCAGCTTCACGAGCGTGCCGATCTGTGTCGAGACGAGCCCGGCCGGGACCGTCGCGGCCAGCACCTGCGGCACCGCATAGACCGTGAGGCCCGCGAGGATGCCGTATTGCGTGGCAGACAATTGCAACAGCGGAATCAGCAGCGGCAGGCCGAGCACCATCATCACGCCAAGGATCGCGGTGAAGGAGATCGAGGACGCGATCTCGTCATTGCTGGCACCGATGATCGGCGCCACGGCAGCAATGGCCGAATTGCCGCAGATCGAGTTGCCGCAGGCGATCAGAATCGACAGCCGCGTCGACAGGCCCAGCATCCGGCTGAGACCAAAGGAGACGCAGAGCGCAATCACAACGACGGCAGCGATCGACGCCAGCAGCGCGACGCCGGAGGCCGCGATGGCGGCGAAGCTGATCGAGGCTCCCAGCAGCATGACCGCGACTTCGAGGAGCTGCTTGGCGCTGAAGGCGATGCCGGCCTGCCAGCGCGGCGCGGGTTTCCAGAAGCTGCGCAGGGCCATCCCGAGGAGGATCGCCATCACCAGCGCCTCGACATAGGGATGTTCGAAGACGCCGAGCTCCGCCCTTTCGAGCAGGGCCGAGACACCGGCGACGGCGACACAGAGGAGGATGCCTGGAATCAGCGCGAAAATACGGCTCGCGGCGGTGGCCGGCTTGGCATCGGCCGGGCTGGATGCTTGATTCTGCGACACAAATCTCTCCCAGAGGAGAAAGATTTATACGCAGCGCCAGATCAATGGGGAATAAGTTTTCGACATATCAGGGCCGAGGGAAGTTCTGTCCTCAACCCGGAATAAACGGCCTCAGAAGATCAGGCTCTTGGCGAGCGAGGCCACACGGCTGAACCCGTCGTAAACGCCGGGTTCGAAGAACGCTGCACGCGCGAGCACGATTCCGGCCACGAGCGACCAGAACAGCCCGGTGCCGACCCGCAACAGGAGCTTTGACGCGCGCGACTTCGGCTGGGCATCCGTCGCGGATACCAACTGCTCGCCAAAGGGCTCAAATCCAGTGCGTTCCATAGCAGGCCAATCCATCAATTCGTGGCTGAAATGTCGTCTTTTCGACCCCAAACAGCAATGGAAGCGATTGGCTTTTTTGGTCCCCCGCGGGGAAACTCCTTCCGCCGGAATGACCTCGGACAACCGCTTTCTTCTTCGGGCCTATTCGGACACCGCCCGCCCGGCTCAGAGGGCCAGATAACGCCGGCGGATCGCCTCATTGGCTTTCAGCTCGTCAATTCCTGCGGCGTAGACGATCTGGCCCTTGTCGATGATCGTGGCGTGGCTTGCGAGCCCCAGGCAGAAATGCATGTTCTGCTCGGCGATCAGCACGGTCGATCCGATGCTTCGAAGCTGCCGCAACAGCTCGCCGATCCGCTGCACGATGATCGGCGCGAGCCCCTCGCTCGGCTCGTCCAGCAGCAACAGCGCCGGATTGCCCATCAGCGTGCGCGCGATCGCCAGCATCTGCTGCTCGCCGCCTGAGAGACGCCCGGCAATGCGATGGCGCAGCGGTTCCAGCAGCGGGAAGACCTCATAGATGCGCTTGATCGGCCATTCGTCCTGGCCCTCCGGCCCCCTCTTCTTCCCGATGACGAGATTGTCCTCGACCGTATGCTCCGGAAAGATCTGGCGGTCCTCCGGCACGAAGCCAAGACCGGCGCGCGCAATATGATGCGGCTTCCGGCCCGAGATCAGAGCACCGCGCAGGCTCACTTTGCCCCGTCGCGGCGGCGCCAGCCCCATGATCGCCTTCATGGTCGTCGATTTGCCCGCCCCGTTGCGGCCCAGGAGTGCCATGGTCTCGCCTTGCCGCACCGAGAGGCCGACACCGAACAGGATCTGGCTGGTGCCATAATAGACGTCGAGATCGGCGACCTCGATGACGACGGAACTCATCCGGCCGCTCCTGCATGTTCGGTGCCGAGATAGGCTTCGATCACGGCGCTGTCGTTGCGGATCTCGTCGGGCGTGCCGGTCGCAAGAATGCGGCCATAGCAGAGCACGACGATTTTGGGCGCGATCTTGAACACGATGTCCATGTCGTGCTCGATGAAGACGACGGTGATCTTCTGGGTTTCCCAGAGCTCGCGCACCTTGTCGATCATGCGCCAGCGCTCTTCGGGCCCCATGCCGGCGGTCGGCTCGTCCAGCAGCAGCACCTTTGGTTCGAGCACCAGCGCAAGGGCAATATCGAGGAGTTTCTGATCGCCATGCGACAATGTCGCGGCGGTGCGATGGCGTTTGCCCGCAAGGCCGAGCAGCTCCATCACGTGTTCGGCGCGGTCGCGCGTCTCCGCCAACGGAAAGCGCTTGTGCAGCACCGCGGACGAACGCTGGTCGGCGCTGACGGCAGCCAGCATGGTCTCCTGCACCGTCAGCGATTTAAAGATGCTCGCCACCTGGAAGGCGCGACCGATGCCATGACGGACGATCTCCGGCGGCGAGCGGCCGGCGAGGTCGACACCGTCGAGCAGCACCTGGCCGGTGTCAGGCTTCAACGCGCCGGTGATCAAATTGAAGAAGGTGCTCTTGCCCGCGCCGTTCGGACCGATCACCGCAGTGAGCGAACCGTCGGGGAAATCCAGCGAGACGTCGTTGGTCGCCTTCACGCCACCAAAGGATTTTGCGAGGTTGCGGATCTCCAGCATCGCTAGCGGCCCTCGCCTGCGTCACGCCGCTGCGAGAACCACTCGGCGACGAAATCCAGCAGGCCCTTGCGCAGGCCCAGCGCGAAGAACAGGATGACCACGCCGAGCACGATGCCGTGATACTCGGTGAACCGCGTCACGGTGTCGTTGAGCAGCAGCAGCAGCACGGTGCCGACCATCGGCCCCAAAAAGGTTGAAACGCCGCCGAGCATGTTGATGAAGATGCCTTCACCCGAGATGGTCCAATAGGCGAATTCCGGATAGGCGCCGGAAACGAACAGCGCCATCACCATGCCGCCCATCGCCGCGAACAGCGCCGCCAGCACGAACACGGTCAGCTTGGCGCGCCAGACATCGATACCGAGAAAGCTCGCGCGCGCGGCATTGTCGCGGATCATCCGCAACGTGTAGCCGAACGGCGATTGCGCGATCTGGCGCATCGCGAGCAGGCCGAGGATCAACAGCGCGCAGCTCGCGATGTAGAGATGGACGTGGTTGGAAAGATCGATGCCGAGAAAGACGGGTCGGGGAATGCCGCCGCGCAAGCCCTGGTCGCCGCCGGTGAACGAAGCCCAGGACAGGATGGTCGAATGGATCAGCATCTGGAAGGCGAGCGTGACGAAGGCGAAATAGATTTCCTTCAGCCGCACGCAGATTGCGCCGATGACGGCCGCGATGAGCGCCGTGATCGCCAGCGTCGCAACGAAGGCGACCGGAATGGGCACGCCGAGCTTCTGCATGATCAGGCCGAAACTGTAGGCGCCAAGGCCGAAGAACATGCCGTGGCCGAACGAGGTCAGGCCGGTGTAGCCGACCAGGAGGTTGAGCGAGGTCGCGAACAGGCCGTAGGCGGAACAGCGGATGACGAAATCGAGCAGCGCCTTGCTGCCCGTCAAGAGCGGCAGGCTCGCCAGCACGGCAAAGGCGACCAGCGCGATCAGGACGTCGCGATAGCGTTGCAGTACCGAGCCACCGCGCACGGGTGCCAGCCCTTGCGCGTGTCCGGCCTCCAGCTCGGTCATGCCGCCTCCTTGCCGAACAGGCCGGTGGGTTTCGAGACCAGCACGATCACCATGAACAGATACATCAGGCCTTCGGTAAACAGGGGAAAGCCGAGCGAGCCGAACGAGCGGATCAGGCCGAGCAGCAGCGCGCCGATCAGGGCGCCCAGGATCGAGCCCATGCCGCCGATCACGGTGACGATGAAGGATTCGATCAGCACCGAGAATCCCATCCCGGGCGTGAGCGAGCGCACCGGCGCGGCAAGCGCACCCGCGAGGCCCGCCAGCATGCCGCCGAGCGCGAACACGCCGCCATAGATCAGGCCGGTGTTGATGCCGAGCGCGGACACCATGCCGGGATTTTGCGCGGCGGCGCGGATCACCTTGCCGATGCGGCTGCGCGACAACCCGATGCCGAGCACGACGGCCGCAACGAGCGCAACGCCGATCAGCAGCAGATAATAAGGCGGCACTACGCCGCCGGCGATGAACAGCGGCATCACCTGGAACGCGGAAGGCATGCCCATCGACTTGAATTCCGGCCCCCAGATCAGGCGCACGACATCGTCGAAGATCAGCACGAAGGCGTAGCAGACGAGGAGCTGCATCAAGACGTCCGCGCCATAGACGCGGCTCATGAAGACGCGCTCGAAGATCAATCCGAGAATGGCGGTGCCGGCCGCGCCCGCCAGCATCGCGAGCGCGAAGCTCCCGGTGAGCTGATAGGCGGTCATCGCGAAATAGGCGCCGAACATGTAGAAGGCGCCGTGGCTGAAATTGACCACCTTGAGCACGCCGAAGATCAGCGTCAGCCCGACCGCAACCAGGAACAGCAGCATGCCGATGATGAGGCCGCTGGTGGTCTGCGTCACCAGGCAGGCGGAGCTGGAGAGGCAGCCGGCAAGCGCGTCGAGATCCACGGGAGCACTTTCATTGCGGCGCGCCTGACACGGCGCGAAAATCAAACGAAAACGGCGAAGACGGTCGCCCGTCTCCGCCGCACATCAGATCAGGTGTAACCCTTGCTTTTCTTCCACTCGGCCTCCAACTCGAAGATCGTCTTCCAGTCGCCGGCCTTGACCTCCGGCACATACGGCTCCTGCGGGATCGTGGTGCCCCAGCCGATGGCGTAGCCGACCAGCGTGTGGTCGTCGCCGCGCATCGTCACGGTGCCGTCGGCACCGAACGGGCACTTGATGGTGAGGCCCTTCAATGCCTCCGCGATCTTCTTGCCGTCGGCGGAGTTCGCCTTCCTGGCGGCCTCGGCCAGGAACATCACGGCGGTCGCGTTCTGCCACGACCAGTTGGTCGGATACTCGTTATACTTCGCCTTGTAGGCATCGCCCCAGGCCGCGTTCTCCGGCGTGGTCGGAAAGGTCTTGATGTAGCGGTTGCCGGAGTGGATGCCCTTGGGCAGGTTCTTCACGACGGTGAGCGCGGTGTAGTCGGCCATGTTGACCGCGAACACCTCCATCTGGCTGAACATCGCGTAGATGTTGGCCTGGTCGATGTAGGAGGTGAGATCGCCGCCCCAGAGGCAGGAATAAAGCGCCTGCGGCTTGGCTTGGAGGATCTTCGTCACCACCTCGGTGTAGTCGGGCTGGAACAGCTTTGGCCAGGACTCGCTGATGATCTCCACATCAGGCGCGAAACGTTTCAGGTACAGCGTGAATTCGCCGGTGGTGTCGCGGCCGTAGGCATAGTCGGGCGAACAGGTCGCCCATTTCTTCAGGCCCTTGGCCTTGGCGATCGCGGCGGCGTAGCTGCCGCCGACGATGGAATCGTGGATGCCCTGGCGCACGCAGCGGAACGCGTTCGGGATGTGCTGCTTCGGATCAGCGGTCAGCGAAGAGGCTTCCGAGCAGGTATGGACGCAGAGCACGCCGAGATCGCGCGCGACCTCATGCACCGCGAACGATCCGGAGGACGCCTCGCCGTCGAGCAGCAATTCGCAGCCGTCGGTGTTGACGAGCTCGCGCGCGACGCGGGCGGCTTCCTGCGGCTGGCCCTTGGAATCGCGGATCACCATTTCGATCTGCCGGCCGGCCAAGCCGCCGGCGGCGTTGACCTTCTCGACCTCGAGCATCACCGCATTGCGCGAGGACGTGCCGAGTTGCGCCACGCGGCCCGACAGGATCGTCGGCATGCCGATCTTGATGGTCTTGGCTTGCGCACGCGCCACCCAAGGCGCGGCAACACTCATCGCACCGGCGCCCATCAGCGCCAGCGTTGAACGGCGGCTGATGCCCGGCGTGCGGGTCCTCGTCATTTTTCCCTCCCTCTGTCGGGTCGGCGTGTCCTGATCCCTGTCGGAGATCGTCTCGTCTCCGTGCTCCCAAGGATTTCAGAGGGTGGGGGGTGACGTCAAGCCGAAGATGAATTACGAGTCAGAATTCATCGAGGGAGGAAGCGAGGCCGATGACCGGCCCAAGATCCGCAAAATGATCAATCTTTCGAGCTTCATCGCCTTTCATGCCCGGCGCACGCCGGACCGGCCCGCGCTGAAATATCGCGGCGAGGAGATCTCCTACGCGGCGCTCGATGCGCGTGTCCGAATGGTGGCAGGCTGGCTCGCCGCGCAGGGCATCAGCGCCGGCGACATCGTGGCGGTGCTGATGAAGAACAGCGCGGCGTTCCTGGAGCTGGTCTTCGCCACCAGCCATCTCGGCGCGGTGTTCTTGCCGATCAACTTCCGTCTCTCCCGCGACGAGGTCGGCTACATCACCGGCAATGCCGGCGCACGGCTTCTGATCGTCGACGAGGAATTGGCTGCGAATGCCGCGGGCACCGGGATTGTCGTGCTCGACGACGCCGCGCAGCAGAGCATGACACATCTCGCGGGCGATGTGCCGCCCGCGCCGATGCATGGTCGCGCGCCATCCGACCTGATGCGGCTGATGTATACCTCAGGCACGACCGATCGTCCTAAGGGCGTGATGCTCTCTTACGATAATTTCTACTGGAAGTCGGCGGACCAGACGATCGCGCTGGGGCTCAGCGCCGAGACGCGACTGCTCGTCGTCGGCCCGCTCTATCACGTCGGCGCGCTCGACCTGCCCGGCCTCGCCGTGCTCTGGCATGGCGGCTTCATCCGCATCGAACGCAATTTCGAGCCGGAGACAACGCTCGCGGCGATCGCCGAGGACAAGCTCAACGCGGCATGGTTCGCGCCCGTGATGACCAGCGCGATGCTCACCTGCCCGACGCGTGAGCGCTACGACGTCTCCAGCCTGCGATGGGCCATCGGCGGCGGCGAGAAGACGCCGGAGCTGCGCATCCGCGCCTTCTCGCAACTCTTCCGCAATGCGCGCTACATCGATGCCTATGGCCTCACCGAGACCGTCGGCGGCGACACCTTCATGGAGGCCGGCCGCGAGATCGAGAAGATCGGCTCGACGGGGCGTGCGATTGCCCACGTCGAAATCGAGATCCGCGACGAGGACGGCAAGGTCGTGCCGGCGAACGTCAACGGCGAGATCTGCTTGCGCGGACCGAAGATCACGCGCGGCTACTGGAAGGATCCGGAGAAGACGGCGTCCGCCTTCTTCGGCGACTGGTTCCGCAGCGGCGACGTCGGCTATCTCGATGAGGATGGCTTCCTGTTTCTGACCGACCGCAAGAAGGACATGATCATCTCCGGCGGCGAGAACATCGCCTCTTCCGAGGTCGAGCGCGTCATCTATGAATTGCCCGAGGTGCGCGAAGTCGCGGTGATCGGCCTGCGCGATGGGCGCTGGGGCGAACGGCCGGTCGCGATCGTCGTGCTGACCGAGGGCGCCAGGCTCGAGCTCCCTGCCCTCACCGAGCATTGTCGCGCGCGGCTCGCGAGCTTCAAGGTGCCGAAGGAGCTGATCATTCGCGACAGCCTCCCGCGCAACCCGTCTGGAAAGATTCTCAAGCGCGTGCTGCGCGCCGAACTGGAGACCGTGGCATGACGCAAGGCCCCGCCACCGCGAAGATCACAAAGCTCAACCGCGTCGAGCGCAACGCCTGGACCAAGCAGAAGATCTTCGAGGCCGCCACCAAGGTCGTCGGCAAGCATGGCTATGCCGAAGCCTCCGTCGCCCGCATCACCGAACAGGCCGGCGTCGCGCAGGGCACCTTCTACAATCATTTCGAGAACCGCCAGGAGCTGCTCGACCAGCTGCTGCCGAAGATCGGCCTCGACATGGTCGAGTTCATCCGCGCTCGCACCGGGACGGCGGATGCGGCGCGGCAGGAGATCGAGCGCTTCGCCGCCTTCTTCGACTTCATCCGCGAGGTGCCGGAGTTTTTGCGCATCCTCAACGAGGCCGAATTCTTCGCACCCATCGGATACCAGAAACATCTCGACAACATCTCGGTCGCCTATGTCCGCATCCTCCGCCGTGCGCGCCTTGCCGGCGGCATCGAGGATTTCAGCGACGACGAGTTCGAGGCGATCGTCCACATGCTGATGGGCGCGCGCGGCTATCTCAGCCGCCGCTACTCCTACTCGGCCGGCGGCGTCACCGCCGTGCCCGAGCACGTCATCTCCGCCTATCGCAAGCTGATGACGCGCGGCCTCTTCACCGCCTCCGGAGACCAGGACACGCCATGAACATCGAATCTCCGCACAGGCCGCTCGACCTCGCCTCGACCATCGCGGAAGGCGACATCCGCTGCCTCCTGATGGTGCTGGTGCATATGACCGGCGACGAGAAATGGCTCGCGGCGCCGTACTTGCCCAAGCGCGACATCCGCCTCATCCCCGATCCCGAGGCCGGCGTGCCCAAGGAGATCCAGGACGAAATCCGCGCCGCCGTGGTGAAGCTCTTCGCCGATGGTACGCCGAAGCCTGTCATCGCCGACCCTGGCGACGAGCTACTGCTGAAGATGATGCGCGCCTGTCTCGGCGAGAATGTCGCGCCGGAATATGCCCCTCTGATGCGCGAGGAAATGGGCTTCGTATCGCGCGAGGCACGTTGGACCAAACGTCCTGCCGACGACAAGCTTGCCGACCAGCACGTGCTGATCGTCGGCGCTGGCGTCTGCGCCATTGCGCTCGGCGTGGCGCTCGGCCATCTCGGCATTCCCTACACCATCGTCGAGAAGAACGCCGAGCTCGGCGGCACCTGGTGGATCAACCGCTATCCCGGCTGCGGCGTCGACACGCCGAACCACTCCTATTCTTATTCCTTCGGCTCGGGGAATGCGTGGACGCGCTATTTCTGCCAGCGCGAGGAGCTGCTCGGATATCTCCAGAAAGTCGCCGACGAATACGGCATTCGCAAGCATCTGCGCGTCAACACCGAGCTGACCTCCTCGCGCTGGGACGAAGGCAAGCGGCGCTGGATCTCGACGCTCAAGACCGAGACCGGCGAGGAGACCTTCGAATCCACCGCGCTGGTCTCCGCCATCGGCCAGCTCAACGATCCCTCCCGCGCCCGCTTCAAAGGCGAGGAGGACTTCAAGGGAACGATCCTGCATTCGGCGCTGTGGTCGAGCGATATCAATCTCGACGGCAAGCATGTCGCCGTGATCGGCACCGGCGCAACCTCGATGCAGCTGGTGCCGTCGATCGCCGGCCGCGTCGCCTCGGTCGCCGTCTATCAGCGCAGCGCGCAATGGGCGCGGCCGGTGAAGGGTTATGCCGATCCGATCAGCGAGGGCGCGCGCTGGCTGCTGGCGCATCTGCCGTTCTATGTGCAGTGGTACCGCTTCAACATGTTCTGGCGCTATGGCGACGGCCTCTTGCCGTTCCTGCGCAAGGACCCGGCCTGGCCGCATCCGGAGCGCGCCGTCAACAAGGGCAACGACCGGCACCGCCAGGAGTTGACCGACTTCATCCTGTCGGAATTGCAGGGGCGGCCGGACCTGATCGAAAAATGCGTGCCGACCTATCCGCCCTACGGCAAGCGTATCCTGCTCGACAACAACTGGTTCAAGACGTTGACGCGGTCGAACGTGGAGCTCGTCACCGACGCGATCGACCATTTCGATCGGGGCGGCATCGTCACCGCCGACGGCAGGCACCGCCCGGCCGATGTCATCGTGGTCGCGACCGGGTTCAAGGTGACGGAGATGGCGGCCCGCCTCAACATCAGCGGCCGCGACGGCAAGAATTTGCGCCAGGCATGGGCCAACGACAATCCGACGGCGTTTCTCGGCCTCACCGTGCCCGATTTCCCCAACTTCTTCTGCATGCTCGGCCCCAACTCCGGCCCCGCGCATGGCGGCAGCGTGATCTTCCAGTCGGAATGCCAGAGCCGCTACATCGCCGCCTGCCTAGCCGAAATGATCGAGCACGACGTCGCTGCCATCGACGTCCGCCCTGATGTGCTCGACGACTACGTCCGAAAGGTCGACACCGAGCACGAGACAATGATCTGGACCCATCCGGGCATGAGTACCTACTACCGCAATTCGAGTGGCCGCGTGTTTTCCGCGATGCCGTGGCGGTTCGTCGACTATTGGCGCATGACGCATGATCCGGATCTGGGGCAGTACAGGCTGACGAAAGCTTGAGGTCATTCGTCGGGACGAACTCGGGCTGAAGCTTGTCCCACATCGTCATTGCGAGCGCAGCGAAGCAATCCAGACCCGCGGAGGGATTCTGGATTGCTTCGCTTGCGCTCGCAATGACGGCCTATTCAGGCCGCGAGCCCAGTCTCCACCGGCGCAAACTCCAGCCCGAGGCTCTCCGCCACCGCCTTGTTGGTGATGCGGCCGCGATGGACGTTCAGCCCGTTGCGCAAATGCGGGTTTTCCAGCACCGCGGCAAAGCCCTTGTTCGCGAGCATCAGGCCGAACGGCAGCGTCGCATTGTTCAGCGCCTGGCTCGACGTCACCGGTACCGCGCCCGGCATATTGGCGACGCAATAGTGCACGACGCCGTCGACCTCGTAGGTCGGGTCGCTGTGCGTGGTTGCGTGCGAAGTCTCGAAGCAGCCGCCCTGGTCGATCGCGACGTCGACCAGCACGGCGCCCGGCCGCATCGATTTCAGCATCGTGCGCGTGACCAGCTTGGGGGCGCTGGCGCCCGGCACCAGCACCGCGCCGATCACCACGTCGGCGGCGAACACCTCGTCCTCGACCGATTCGATGGTCGAGAAGCGGGTACGCACGCGTCCGGCAAAAAGATCGTCCAATTGGCGCAAGCGCGGGATCGAGCGGTCGATCACGGTGACTTCGGCACCGAGGCCCGCGGCCATGCGCGCCGCCTGCGTTCCGACCACGCCGCCGCCAAGCACGACGACGCGCGCCGGCTGCACGCCGGGCACGCCGCCCAGCAGCAGGCCGCGGCCGCCTGCCGAGCGCTTGAGCGCGGCGCCGGCGGCCTCGATGGCGAGGCGGCCGGCGACTTCGCTCATCGGGGCGAGCAGCGGGAGGTGACCGTTCGCGTCCGTGACGGTTTCATAGGCGATCGCGGTACAGCCGGAGGCAAGCAGGCCCTTGGCCTGCTCCGGATCCGGCGCAAGATGAAGATAAGTGAACAGGATCTGGCCTTCTCGGAGCTGGACCCACTCGCTCTTCTGCGGTTCCTTCACCTTCACGATCATGTCGGACTTGGCAAAGATATCGCGGGCGCTCTCGGCGATGGTGGCCCCTGCCCGCCGATACACCTCGTCGGGCGCGCCGATGCCGCCGCCGGCGCTGGTCTCGACCGTGACCTGGTGTCCGGCCGCGACATATTCGCGGACCGCGCCCGGGGTGAGCCCGACGCGATATTCCTGCACCTTGATCTCCTTGGGCACACCGACGCGCATCTTTTGGGCTCCTTTGCCAACGCCTTGATTCGGTTCCTCATCGTAGCGACGGGGCCGGTTTGGTTTCGTGCAAATATCCGCTAGTTTCGGCAGGCCCGCGCCGGTTTTCGGCGCCAAGCCGCCCTTTCACGCTGGAAACGAAACATTGGCCCTCGACCGGAAAGACCTCGCGATCCTCGCGGAACTCACGACCAATGCACGTGCCAGCCACACCGAGCTTGCCAACAAGGTAGGGCTCTCCAGCACGGCGCTGGCCCGGCGGCAGAAGGCACTGGAGGACGAGGGCTACATCCAGGCCTACCAGGCCGCACTCGATCTGGCCCAGTTCGGCCTCACCACCACCGTGCTGGTTCGCATCGCGCTGGAGAGCCAGAGCGACGACGCATTGAAGGCGTTCGAGGCCGAGGTGGTGAAATGCCCTTCCGTCGTGCGCTGCTTCCTGATGTCGGGAACCGACGACTACATCCTGATCGTGCTCGCACGCGACATTCAGGATTTCGAGCGCATCCACCGCACCGAGCTGTCCCGCCTGCCGCGCGTCGCACGCGTGCAATCGAGCTTTGCCCTACGCGACATCGTCAACCGTGCGGTGCCGACCGTGGTGTTCGGCGAAGCGAAGCGGTAGCCGGGGCCATCCCGCTCCACTGTCATAGAACTGTCATCGAATGTGCCGAGAGCTGTGCTTCTCGCACATTCGGGACAGACCATGGATTATTTCAAGCGCTTCAACTTCCTGTTCGCCGCACCAGTATTCGACGCCGACGATCTCGAAGGCGTCCGCTTCAACCAGATCATCGAGGAGATCCAGCGCTCCGGCTTCGAGGTGGTCCGGGCGCGCAAACTAGAAGATGCCGAGATGGCGGTGCAGACCGATGCCGCGATCGGGTGCATGGTGGTGGACTGGGGCAAGAAGGGCCTGGAGGGCAAGACCTCGGCGCTGATCAACCTGATGCGCCGCCGCGGCCTCGATTTCCCGATTATCCTGCTGATCCGGCGCAAGCGCTTCGAGGACCTGCCGGTCGAGGTGCTCGATTTCATCGACGGCTACGTCTTCCTGTCCGAGGAGACGCCGACCTTCATCGCCAAGAATCTGATCAGCCGGCTCAAACAATATGCCGAAACGCTGAAGACGCCGTTCTTCGGCGCCCTGGTCGACTATGCCGAGGAAGGCAACCAGCTCTGGACCTGCCCGGGGCATAATGGCGGCGTATTCTACAACCGCAGCCCGATCGGCCGGGTCTTCGTCGAGCATCTCGGCGAATCCGTGTTCCGCGACGACCTCGACAATTCCGTGCTCGATCTCGGCGACCTCCTCACCCATGAAGGGCCGGCGCTGAAGGCGCAGAAGGAAGCCGCGCAGATTTTTGGCGCGGAGAAGACCTATTTCGTGCTCAACGGCACCTCGACCTCGAACAAGGTCGCGCTCGGCGCCCTCGTTACCGACGGCGACCTCGTGCTGTTCGACCGCAACAATCACAAGGCCGCCCATCACGGCGCGCTGATGATCAACGGCGGCGTCCCGGTTTACGTGCCGACCATCCGCAACGCCTGGGGCCTGATCGGACCGATGCGCTGGGACGTGCTGGACGAGAAAACCTTGCGCGAGGCGATCCGCAATCACCCGCTGGTCACGGACAAGGAGGCTTGGCGCAAGGAGCGGCCGTTCCGCGTCGCCGTGGTCGAACAGTGCACCTATGATGGGACGATCCACAGCGCCGAGATGATCCTGAAGCGCATCGGCCATCTCTGCGAGTACATCCTGTTCGACGAGGCCTGGGCCGGATTCATGAAATTCCACCCGCTCTATGCCGGCCGTTTCGCCATGGGGCTGGCGAACCTTCCGCCGGAAGCACCGGGCATCATCGCGACGCAATCGACCCACAAGCAGCTTGCCAGCTTCTCGCAGGCCTCACAGATCCACATCAAGGACCGCCACATCCGCGGTCAGAAGCGGCGCGTCGAGCACCGCCGCTTCAACGAGAGCTTCATGCAGCACGCCTCCACGTCACCCTTCTATCCGCTGTTCGCCTCGCTCGACGTCGGCGCCCAGATGATGAAGGGCCGCTCAGGCGAAGTGCTGTGGGACGACACCATCCGCCTCGGCATCGAGCTGCGCAAGAAGATCCGCGCGATGCGCAGGGAGTTCGAAGAGAAGGAGCAGAACGCCGATCGGCGCTGGTTCTTCGAACCCTTCGTTCCCGACCGCGTCGCCATTCCCGATGTCGGCCGCCCCGGCGCCGTCCACAACGTCGCCTGGGAAACCCTCTCGACCGATGAACTCGCCACCAATCCCGCGCTGTGGCAGCTCTCTCCCGATACCAACTGGCACGGCTTCCCCGGCATGGCCGAGGGGTTTGCCATGACAGATCCGAACAAGCTGACGCTGCTCACCCCCGGCTTCGACCGCTCAGGTGCCTATGCCGAGCACGGCATCCCCGCCCCCGTTGTGGCGCAATATCTGCGCGAGAACCGCATCGTCCCCGAGAAGAACGACCTCAACTCCCTGCTCTTCCTGCTCACCCCCGGCGTCGAGGCGAGCAAGGCCGGCACGCTGATCTCCGGCCTGGTCGCCTTCAAGAAGCTGCACGATGACAATGCGCTGCTGTCCGACGTCATTCCGGAGTTCTACCAGCGGCGGCAGGCGCGCTATGCCGGCGTGCGCTTACGCGATCTCTGCGGCGAGATGCACCGGTTCTTCCGCACCGCCGACGTCAGCGCGCTTCAGGCGAAGCAGTTCATGCCCGAGCACATGCCTGAGATCGCGATGTCGCCTCGCGATGCTGCCCGCTATCTGTTCAAGAACGATGTCGACTACCTGCCGATCGAGGCCATCGCTGGCCGCATCGCGACCACGCCCTTCGTGGTCTATCCGCCAGGCATCGCCACCATCGTGCCCGGCGAGCGGTTGACCGAGCGGGCCAAGCCCATGGTGGATTATCTCAAGATGTTCGAAACCTGCTTCAACACGTTTCCGGGCTTCGACGTCGAGATCCAGGGCGTCTACAAGGAGATCGATGCCCAGGGGCGCATCGGGCTCTATACTTACGTCGTTGCCGAGTAGGTGCGAATGAACGAAACAGCTGCGCGCGCGAGCGACGAAGCCGTCCTGGTCAGGCCGTCACGCGACAGCGATGTCGAGGCAATGTTGGCGATCTACCGCCATCACGTCCGCAACGGCGTGGCGCGCGACATCGAGGGAACCGGCGCGCCCGAGCCGGACGATCTGCGCGACCGGCGCAAGAACCTCAAGCAGACCCGCCTGCCGCATCTGGTCGCAACGTTTCGCGGCGAGGTGGTCGGCTATGCCTATGCGGTGCTGTTCCGCAAGCGCCCGGCCTATCGCTACACGGCCAAGCATTCGATCTACGTCCACCACGAGCAACTCGGCCGCGGCGTCGGACGGTTGCTGCTGCAGGAATTGATCGATGCTTGTGCGGCGGCCGGCTTCCGCCAGATGATCGGCTATATCGACGCCGACAACGCGCCTTCGCTGGCGCTGCACGAGAAGTTCGGCTTCGCGCGCGCCGGCCTGCTTTGCGGCGTGGCCTATCGCCACGGCCGCTGGTCTGACACTGTCATGGTGCAGCGATCGCTCGGCGCGGGGACCACGGCGCCCCCGCCCGTCACGGCGCCGGGCCGGTAGACCTCAAGACGGAAAGTCGGCCGCTCGCACATGGATGCGGTCGGCATGCAGCGACCAGTGATGCAGGGCCTGGTCCTTGCAGAACCTGGCCTTCGCCCGCTCCCTGGCCTCGTCCTCGTCGGAGGCGTCGATTTCCAGCGTACCCTGGCAAATCTCGCTCTGCCGGCCGTACTCGCCGAGCACATCCTTCATGAACTTGACGACATAGGTTGACATGGGACCTCCCTGCTGCCCCGGCCGCACTCTAGTCCCATTTAAGCCGGACCGGGGAAGGAGATTTTGACGCGGATCAAAAGGCCGGCAAGGTTCCCGCCGCCCATTCCGGCGGCAGTCCGCCCTCATGTGGTTATATCGAGGAGCGACTCTGTCGTTTCCGCGTAAGCCTGAATGACTTTCGCATTGGCAATGAAGCTGTACTTGGCGGCCGCCAGCTGAACGAATTCGCTGGCGATATCGACATTCGGCGCTGCGACCAGCCCATCCTGGTTTGCGAAGGAAGCGCTTGGGTCTGATTGCGCGGTATAGCTCGGCGATACCGTCGACACCTTTGCGGTCGTGCCGCCCGGCGTCGAGCCGCTCGATTGGTCGACCTGATCGACGCGCAATGGCACGTAAGCCGCGGGAAACGTCGGAGCAATGCCCGGACTGCCTGTAACGGCCGACGGGCTCGACCCGCCCGAGGTCGGCAGCGGGCCGGTCGTTCGAACATTGGCGATGTTGCTCGCGGCCACGTTCACGCGCAAACTCGCCGCGGAAAGTCCGGATGTCGCAATCGAGAAGATGCTCATGGGCTTTGAACTACAGGACAAGTGATACGCGTTCACTTACCCGCTCGATAAGATGCGACGCTTTGCCTTTCCGTCGTGGTAACCAATGATCGGAGCGCTGACCCTTCGCGCCCCTACCCCGGCGTCACGCCAAAAGCCTGCTTAAAGCGCTCCGCATAACGCGGCCAGACCTCGGGATTGATGATGCGTGGCGGGCGCTTGCCGTCGAGCGTGTCCAGCACCTGCTCGGCCGCGATCCGGCCCATGTTCTGGCGCGCCTCGATCGTGACGCCCGCGGTATGAGGGCTTGCCAACACGTTGTCGAACTGGAGCAGCGGATGCTCCGGCGGCGGCGGCTCCTTGGACCAGACGTCGAGGCCGGCACCGGCGATGCGCTTGTCGCGCAGGGCCTGGAGCAGCGCATCCTCGTCATGTATGAAGCCGCGCGCCGTGGTGATGAAATACGCATGCGGCTGCATCAGCCCGAACTCGCGCGTGCTGATCATGTTGCGGCTGCCCTTGTCGAGCGGACAGGAGATCGAAACGAAATCGGCGCGGCGCAACAGCTCGTCGAGTTCGACCTTCTCCCCGCCCCGCTCCGCCATCACTTCGGCCGACAAATACGGGTCGTAGGCCAGCACCTTCATGCCGAGCAGGCCCTTGCACAGCGCGGCGATGCGACGGCCGACATTGCCGAGGCCGATGATGCCGACGGTCTTGTGCTCAACCTCGTTGCCGACGAGGTCGTTGCGGTTGACGTCGCGCTCGCGGCGCAGGCGGCGGTCGGACTGGATGATGCGCTTGGACAAGGTCAGCATCATCGCCAGCGCGTGCTCGGCGACCGAATGGGCATTGCCGCCGGACTGGTTGACGACGAGCACGCCCGCATCCGTGCAGGCCTCGACGTCGACAGGATCGAAGCCCGCGCCATTGCTGGAGACCAGCAGCAGGTTCGGCGTGCGCTTCAGGAAGGTGGCATCGACATGGAAATGAGGGGCGAGCTCGTCGCGGGCGGCGCCGATCTGGTAAACGTGCGCTGCATTCAGGATCGGCGCGTAGACATCTTCGGGGCTCCCGTTCTCGATGCGATCGAGCCGGACGTCGGGCCGCGCCTTCAGGATGTCGACATAGATCGGATTGGCCAAATAATTGGAGTAGAAGACGCGCTTGCTGTTGACGGACATCAGGACCCTTCCGGCTCTCCAGGGAGATCCGCAAGGTCGGCGCGATGCGCGCCCGTCCGTGCCCCCTCCCGTTTTCTCGTTGCCGCCGCTTATGACATGGCGGTGCCGACTACGACAGGCCGTTCAGCGCAGATCACGGTGCGGCCCGGACATGTTGACAATCCCGCCCGCTCCGTCAAGTTCGGCCGGTCGCGCGACGGAAAGAACCAAGAAGCATGCGCGGCCCAAGAAAATACGCCAAGGGAGAACGCAATGGCGATTGCGGAACAGCAGACGCAGGCGGGACAGGCGTCCAGCGACGGGAGCTGGCACGGCATCGTCCTGCAAACCCTGAAGCGGAACGAGATCAGCCTCATCCCTTACGTGCCCGACCGGGTGCTGACGCCCCTGATCAAGAACCTGCACGCCGATCCCTTCTTCACCACCTTCGCCACCGCCCGCGAGGAGGAAGCCGTCGGCATCGTCTCAGGCGCCTGGATGGGTGGGCGGCGCGGCGCAGTCCTGATGCAGACCTCCGGCTTTGCCACGCTCGCCAACGTGCTCGCCTCGCTCGCAGTGCCCTACCAGATCCCGCTGATCATGTTCGTGTCCGAGCGCGGCACGCTCGGCGAGTTCAATTACGGGCAATCGCTGGTTTGCCGCACCATGCGCCCGGTGCTGGATTCGCTGGCGCTGGAGCACCACACCATCACCCGGCTCGACGAGCTCGAATTCATCACCGACCGCTCGATCAAGCAGGCCGTCACGACACAGGCGCCGGTGGCGCTGATCCTCAACCCGCTGCTGACAGGCGGCAAGGTTTTCGACAAGTGAGCGGCACCATGAACACTGGCAACACCAAGGTGATGAACCGGTTCGATGTGACCTCGCGCCTGATCGGAAAGCTCGAGCACGAGGAAGCCGTGATCGGCGGCATCGGCAACACCAATTTCGACCTCTGGGCCGCCGGCCATCGTCCGCAGAATTTCTACATGCTGGGCAGCATGGGCCTCGCCTTCCCGATCGCGCTCGGCGTGGCGCTCGCGCAGCCCGACCGCCGCGTCTTCGCGCTCGAAGGCGACGGCTCGCTGTTGATGCAGCTCGGCGCGCTCTCGACGATCGCGACGTTGAAGCCGAAGAACCTCATCATGATCGTGATGGACAACGGCATCTATCAGATTACCGGCGCACAGCCGACGCCAGCGGCAAGCGTCGCGGACATCGTTGCCATCGCCGCAGGCTCCGGCCTCGCCAACAGCGCCTGGGCTGCGGACGAGGAGGATTTCGAGCGCCTGGTCGATGCGGCGATGTCCGCCGCCGAGCCGAGCCTGATCGCCGTCCGCATCGACGACAAGCCCGGCGTCGGCACCACAAGGCGCGATCCCGTACAAATCCGGGAGCGCTTCATGCACGGGCTTGGCGTGCGCGAGCCGCTTTAACATTTTGTCATTAACTACACAGCGATCTGATGGAGGGACTGTACCGGTCCGCTGCCAATCTGTGCTAAGCGAACCGGATGTCCATTTTGATACGTTCATTTGCCTGGCTGCTCGCGGCCGCCGTTACTTTCGCCACCCTCGGTCCCCCCGGCCTGCGGCCCCATTCCGACCTCGGCCAAGACGGCGAACATGCGCTCGCCTTCATCTTGGTGGGACTGGCCTTCGGCCTCGCCTATCCGCGGCGGCGCCTGCCGGGCGCAGGAGCCGCGGTCGTCCTGATTGGCGTGCTCGAGCTGATGCAATTTTGGGCACCCGGACGCCACGCCCGGCTGGAGGACTTTCTGGTCGACGCGCTCACGGCCTGCTTCGGCTTTGCGCTCGCGGCGGTCACCGATTGGGCTATGACACGCTTTCGCGCAAGCGCCTCTGCAGCAAGCGAAGGCCCCGCGGAGTAGAACTCCGCAGGGCCCTTTCCCCTCCACGCCTGTGGCCGGCTTGGATCAGTCGATGATCTTGACCACCCGACGCGTGCGCGGCTCGACGATCACGCGGCGATCGTTCACGACCGCATAGCGATACTCGGTGTAGTTCGGTACGGGGCGGAGCACCACGGTCGGCGGCAGCGGCTCGCCTACCACGACGCGCTCCTCAACCACGACGGAATCGCTGCGAGGAATTCCGCCGAGGACCGCGTTCGGAATCTCGAGGCCAGCGCCGACGGCCGCACCAACGGTGCCGCCAACCATGGCGCCGATCGGTCCGCCAATATCGCCGCCCGCACGCGCGCCGTCCCTGGCGCCTTGTTCGGTCGTCGACTGGGCAAAGGCTGCGCTCGACGCCAGCAGCGACGCTGCAGCCAACGTAATCGCAAGACGGGTTTTCATGTTGATTTGTCTCCAGTGATTGTCCTGCGCCTTCAACCGCGGGGCCGGAGCATTGTTCCGGTTCCCCCGAAGCGAAGACGCCTCAAAAACTGGAGACTGTTACCGCGTAACAGTTCAGGCTGCGGCGATCTCGTGACCTGCCATCAGTTCCAGTGCCCGCACCATCGCGGAATGATCCCAGCCCTTGCCGCCATGCGCGGTACAGGCCGAGAACAATTGCTGCGCCACTGCCGTGCTCGGCAACGACAGGCCGAGCGTGCGCGCGCCTTCGAGCGCAAGATTGAGATCCTTCTGGTGCAGCTCGATGCGGAAGCCGGGATCGAAATTGCGCTTCACCATGCGCTCGCCATGCACTTCGAGGATGCGCGAAGAGGCAAAGCCGCCCATCAGCGCCTGCCGCACCAGCGCCGGATCGGCCCCGGCTTTCGATGCGAACAACAACGCCTCGCTCACCGCTTCGATCGTGAGCGCGACGATGATCTGGTTGGCGACCTTCGTCGTCTGCCCGTCGCCATTGGCGCCGACGCGGGTGACATTCTTGCCCATCTTGTCGAACACCGGCTTCATGGTGCCAAAGGCCCGCTCCGGCCCGCCGACCATGATGGTGAGGCTCGCGGCCTTGGCGCCGACCTCCCCGCCTGAGACCGGCGCGTCGAGATAGTCCGCCCCGAGCGCCTCGATCTTCTTCGCGAACTCCTTCGTCGCCAGCGGCGAGATCGAGCTCATGTCGACGACGATCTTGCCTTTGGAGATGCCGCTCGCAACACCATCCTTGCCGAACAGCACCGCTTCCACATGCGGCGTATCCGGCACCATGATGATGACCGCATCGGCCTCCTCGGCGACCTGCTTGCTCGTCTTGCAGGCGATGCCGCCGGCCGCAATCAGCTCCGGCGCGACGGGCGCGACATCATGCAGGAGAACACGATGGCCCGCGGCCATGAGATGGCCGGCCATTGGCCGGCCCATGGTGCCAAGTCCGATGAAGCCGATGTTGGTCATGTCTCATTCCTCCAGATTTGGGCCAAGTCGATCCACAAGCTCGGTGCACCTCTCCCGCTTGCGGGGGAGGTCGGCGCGTAGCGCCGGGTGGGGGCTCTATCCGCTTGGGGGCTTTCACCGCATCTCGATCGAATCTTTTCGCGGAGATACCCCCACCCCAGCCCTCCCCCGCAAGCGGGAGAGGGAGCGCACCGTCGCTGTGGGTGCATTCTCAGGTCTCGAAGGTCTGCGCGGCGTGCCAGGACAGACCCTTGAGCGTCGTGGTGCGCGGCTTGTATTCGCAGCCGATCCAGCCGCGATAGCCGATCGCATCGAGGTGGCGGAACAGGAAGGGATAATTGATCTCGCCGGTGCCGGGCTCGTGGCGGCCCGGATTGTCGGCGAGCTGGATGTGGGCGATCTGGGGCAGATATTCCTGCATGGTGCGGGCGAGATCGCCCTCCATGATCTGCATGTGATAGATGTCGTACTGGACGAACAGATTGTTCGACCGCACCTCGGAGATCAGCTGTATCGCCTGCTCGGTGCCGTTGAGGAAGAAGCCGGGAATGTCGAGCGTGTTGATCGGCTCGACCAGCAGCTTGATGTTCTCGCGTGCCAGCGTGGAGGCGGCGAAGCGCAAATTTCCCACCAGCGTCTCGTTGAGTTCGCGCGGATCGGCATCGGCAGGCGCAATACCCACGAGGCAGTTGAGCTGCTCGCAATCGAGCGCCTTGGCATAGTCGATGGCGCGAAACACGCCGTCGCGGAATTCGGCGGTGCGATCGGGCAGGATCGCAATGCCGCGCTCGCCCCCGGCCCAGTTTCCGGCCGGCAGATTGTGCAGCACCTGGGTCAGGCCGTGGGCTTCCAGCTGCTCGCGCAGCTGCGCCTTGTCGAAATCATAGGGGAAGAGATACTCGACCCCGGAAAAGCCCGCCGCCTTCGCCGCTGCGAAGCGGTCCAGGAACGGCATCTCGTTGAAGAGCATGGTGAGGTTGGCAGCGAATTTCGGCATGATGAGGTCCTCTCCTATTCCGCCGGCTGCAGCACGCCTGGGCGCGCCCGCTCGACCTCGTCGAGCGGCAGGTCCAGCACCTCCTCGAACTCGACGATGTTGTCGATCTCCGTGCCCATCGCGATGTTGGTGACGCGTTCGAGGATGAACTCGACCACCACGGGCACGCGGTGCTTGGCCATCAATTCGCGCGCGGTCGCGAACGCGGCCTGCGCGTCCTTCGGATCGGTGACGCGGATCGCCTTGCAGCCGAGGCCTTCGGCGACCGCGACGTGGTCGACGCCGTAGACGCCGATCTCGGGCGCGTTGATGTTCTCGAAGGAGAGCTGAACGTGATAGTCCATCTCGAAGCCGCGCTGGGCCTGGCGGATCAAGCCGAGATAGGAATTGTTCACGACGACGTGGATATAGGGCAGATTGAACTGCGCCCCGACCGCGAGCTCCTCGATCAGGAACTGGAAGTCGTAATCGCCGGAGAGCGCGACGATGTCGCGATCCGGGCACGCGGCACGCACGCCGAGCGCGGCGGGCAGTGTCCAGCCGAGCGGCCCCGCCTGACCGGCATTGATCCAGTTGCGTGGGCGATAGACGCCGAGGAACTGCGCGCCGGCGATCTGCGACAGGCCGATCACGGTGACGTAGCAGGTGTCGCGACCAAACGCCTTGGTCATCTCCTCATAGACGCGCTGCGGCTTGATCGGGACGTTGTCGAAATGGCTCTTGCGCAGCATCGTCTTCTTGCGATCGCGGCAGGCCGCGGGCCACGCCTGGCGCTCGCGCAGCTTGCCTGACCGGCGCCACTCCCTGGCGACGGTGACGAACAGCTCGAGCGCAGCCTTCGCGTCCGAGACGATGCCGAGATCGGGATTGAACACGCGCCCGATCTGCGTCGGCTCGATGTCGACATGCACGAAGGTGCGGCCCTTGGTGTAGGTCTCGACCGAGCCGGTGTGGCGGTTGGCCCAGCGGTTGCCGATGCCGAGCACGAAGTCGGATTCGAGCATGGTGGCATTGCCGTAGCGGTGGCTGGTCTGAAGGCCGACCATGCCCGCCATCAGCACGTGATCGTCGGGGATCGCGCCCCACCCCATCAGCGTCGGGACAACAGGCACGTTGGCGATCTCGGCGAATTCGACCAGGAGATCGGAAGCGTCGGCATTGATGATGCCGCCGCCCGCGACGATCAGCGGCCGCTCGGCGGCGTTGAGCATCTCCAGCGCTTTCTCGACCTGCTTGCGCGTCGCTGTGGGCTTGTAAACCGGCAGCGGCTCATAGGTCTCGTCGTCGAACTCGATCTCGGCGAGCTGCACGTCGAGCGGCATGTCGATCAGCACCGGCCCCGGCCGGCCCGAGCGCATGACATGAAACGCCTGGCTGAACACGCGCGGCACCAGCGCCGGCTCGCGCACGGTCACCGCCCATTTCGTCACGGGCTTTGCGATCGACTCGATGTCGACGGCCTGAAAGTCTTCCTTGTAGAGCCGCGCGCGCGGCGCCTGCCCGGTGATGCAGAGGATCGGAATGGAATCGGCGATCGCCGAATAGAGCCCGGTGATCATGTCGGTGCCGGCCGGCCCCGAGGTTCCAATGCAGACCCCGATATTGCCGGCCTTCGCCCGCGTATAGCCCTCGGCCATATGCGAGGCGCCCTCGACATGCCGCGCCAGGATGTGCCGGATCGTGCCGCGCTTCTTCAGCGCCGAGTAAAGCGGATTGATCGCGGCCCCGGGAACGCCGAAGGCGGTGGAGATGCCTTCCTTCTCCAGAATTCGCACGGCAGCATCGATAGCTCGCATCTTCGCCATATCGGACCTCGCTCAAGTTGCGTCAGCGAGCGAGATCATCGGGTGCGCAGAAGCCGATCTCAACGAGATCGATTTTATTTTCCACGATGCGGCAGCCGCGGAAAAATAGCGGCGGTCTCAAACGGTTAGATCGAGAGTTGCATGAAAGCGGATCACTCGAACAGCGGCGCCAGTTCCATCTGCGGCACCAGCACCAGGCCCTTGTCGGTGATGCGAATTTCCGGAATGACCGATAGGGGAATCAAATTGAAGCCCATATAGGGGATGGTGCAGCCGGCCTCGGCCCATTCCTTCTTCAGCGCCTTGACCTCTTCGGCCACCTCCGTGACGCGCTTGTCCGAGAGAAGCCCCGCGATCGGCAGCGGAACCAGTGCCTTTACCTTGCCGTCGGCGACGACGCAGACGCCGCCCTGCTGGTCCTTGATGGCCGCGATCGCGACCTGCATATCGGGCTCGTTGGTACCGGCGACGATGATGTTGTGGCTGTCGTGTCCGACGCTGGAGGCGACCGCGCCGCGCTTCAGGCCAAAATCCTTCAGCAGTCCGTAAGCGACATTGCCGGCCGACTTGCCGTGGCGCTCGATGACTGTGACGAAGCACAGGCCGTAACGCGCGAACAGCGACGGCCAGTCCTTTGCTGGCTCGATCGCGACTTTGTCATGGATCAGCGTGATGCCCGGCAAGGCTGTCTTGATGGCATTGACGGTGCAGGCCTTCGCCGGCAGATCCGGCGTCAGCTTGACCTTCTCCGGCAGCTTCACGGTCGCGTAGGCTGCCTTTGGATATTGATAGCGGTGAGACAGCGCCTGATCGAGCAGCCCGGTGATCTCGCCGTTCTCGACCACGAGCTCGCCGCCATACCAGGTGCATTGTGGCTTGAGCTGGTCGTCCATCAGCACGAGATCGGCGCGGCGGCCGCCGCCGAGGCCACCGATGTCGCCATCCATGCCGAAGCGCGTGGCGCCGTGCAGCGAGCCCATCGACCAGGCCTGCTCCGGTGACATCCCGGCCTTCACGGCTTCGCGCACCACCCAGTCGAGACCGAACATCAGGAGATCGTCGGCGTCGCGGTCGTCGGTGCACACCGCCGTGCGCTTGTGCGAGGCGCCGAGCTCGGTGATGGTGCGGATCGCCTGCGGCAGCGAATGCCATGGCGTGGTCGGCGGACCGCCGCGCAGGAATATCCAGACGCCGGCATCGAGCAGGTCGTCGGCGATGTCGCGGTCGATCGCCTCATGGGTATCCGTTACGCCGCTGGCCGCATAGGCCGCAACGAATTCGCGGCCGTAGACATGGCCGGACACCGGACGTCCCCGCTTCAAGGCGGCCGCGAGGATCGCGTGGCTGCGCTCGTCGCCCATCGTGACCGGGACAAAATCCATCTTCTCGCCGAGCCCCACGGCTTCGGGCCAGCGGTCGAACAGGCCGGCGATCTTGTCCGGTGTAAGGTCTCCTCCCGCCGTTTCGAGCTCGGCCGAAGTCGCAGGGACAGTCGACGGCACCGTCAAAAAGATCGAGAGCGGCGCCTCGCGCGCGTCTTCCAGCATCGCCTCCACGCCGGCGACATCCATGACGTTGCCGATCTCGTGGCTGTCGCAGAAGATCGTGGTGGTGCCGTTGAGCAGCGCGGCCTCCGCATAGGCGCAGGCCGTCACCATCGAGGATTCGATGTGGATGTGCGGATCGACCAGCCCGGGTGCGATGACGCCGCCAGCGGCATCGTAGATGGCCACGTTGGGCCAGATCTTCTTTGCCGCGCCTGATGGCTTCACCGCCGCGATGCGCCCGCCGGTGATCCAGACCTCCCGACCGGGATGGATGCGTTCCGAATAGGTCGAGAGCACCCGCGCGCCGGTAATGACCAGATCTGGCGCGAGACGCGCGGACGCGACATCGGCGAGGCGCCGGGTCATCGCATGCAGCGGGGCGACGGTGAAGCGGGTGAGTTTGGTCATCGGGACCCTCGCGCGGCGTTACGGCCCGGCGATGGTTACGCCCTGCACCAAACCGGGCAAGTGCAAATATGACGGCACGCCCTGCTTACGCCTTGGGCGCCGCACCGCCTGCCGTTCCCGACCTGGCAGATCGGCGCGGGTTCCGCGTTCTCGCCGGCGGCGCCGCAGCGGGTTTGACCCGGATCCGCATCGACCGGCCCTTTGGCTCATCGATCTCGAACGAATTCGTCTTCCGCACCAGGTCGCTCAGCTTGCGGAAGCCGTAGGTCCTCGGATCAAAATCGGAAGCGAGATTGGCGAGCTGCCGTCCGACTTCACCGAGCGCGACCCAGCCGTCCTCGCTCTCCATCTGGGTGATGACCTTCTTGATGATGGGCGTGGCGGCATCGGGCGGCTGAAGCGGCGCTGAGCGTGAAGATGCGTCCTGGGCGGTCGCCGTGCCGGCAAGCAGGTTCTCCGTATAGACGAACCGTCGGCAGGCCTGCCTGAAGCTTTCGGGCGTCTTCTGCTCGCCGAACCCAAAGACATCGATGCCCTGCTCCCGGATGCGGGCCGCCAGACGGGTAAAGTCGCTGTCGGATGACACCAGGCAGAAGCCGTCGAACCGGCCGCTGTGAAGCAGGTCCATGGCGTCGATGACCAGCGTGATGTCGGATGCATTCTTGCCCGTCGTATAGGCGAACTGCTGCTGCGGGATGATGGCGTGCTTCGACAGAATGTCGGCCCACCCCCTGGACCGCGCGTTGGAGAAGTCGCCGTAGATACGGCGGACGCTGGCCTCGCCGATCTTGGCGATCTCCTCGAACAGTCCGTCCGCGATTTTTGCCGACGCATTGTCGGCATCGATCAGGACGGCGAGACGGGGCGAACGAAGTTCTGACGGCATGGAATGTCCCCACGAGATGGACGCAGCATCACAAGATGCCAGCGCCGGGATGACTAATCTTCGGTCGCCTTGAACCGGCCCAGCCCCTTCAACACGAAGGGCGCCAGCAGCGCGATCAGTGCCAGCGCCAGCAGCGTCGCCGAGATCGGGCTCTGCAGCAGCGTCATGGGATCGCCGAGGCTGATCGCGAGCGCCCTGCGCAACTGGCTCTCGGCGATCGGGCCGAGGATCAGGCCGACCACGACGGGGGCGATCGGAAAATCGAACCGGCGCATCAAAAAGCCGAGCACGCCGAAACCGGCGAGCATGGACAACTCGACCACCGACGGTTTTGCGGCGATGGTGCCCATGGTCGCGAATACGAGGATGCCGGCATAGAGCCATGGCTGCGGGATCGCAAGCAGCCGCACCCACAGGCCGACCAGCGGCAGATTGAGCACCAATAGCATCACGTTGGCGATGAACAGGCTCGCGATCAGGCCCCACACGAGATCAGGCCGCTCGGCGAACAGCAGCGGTCCCGGGTTGAGGCCGTATTGCTGGAAGCCCGCCAGCATCATCGCGGCCGTCGCCGAGGTCGGCAGTCCCAGCGTCAAGAGCGGCACCAGCGTGCCGGCGGCGGAGGCGTTGTTGGCGGCTTCCGGCCCCGCGACGCCTTCGATCGCGCCCTTGCCGAACTCTTCGGGGTGTTTCGTCAGCCGCTTCTCGGTCGAATAGGACAGGAAGGTCGGGATCTCAGCGCCGCCCGCCGGCAGCGCGCCGATCGGAAAGCCGAACATGGTGCCGCGCAGCCACGGCTTCCACGAACGCTTCCAGTCTTCCTTTGTCATCCAGAGCGAGCCGCGCACCGGCTCGAGCTTCTCCTCGCTGTGGTGGCGGCGCGAGGCGACATAGAGCGCCTCACCCACCGCGAACAGGCCGACCGCGAGCGTCGTCACCTCGACGCCGTCGAGCAGTTCAGGAACGCCGAACGCAAGCCGCGCCTGACCAGTCAACTTGTCGATGCCGACGAGGCCAAGCGTCAGGCCGATGAACAGGCTGGTCAGGCCGCGGATCGGGGAATCGCCGAAGGTCGCCGACACCGTGACGAAGGCGACGCACATCAGCGCGAAGTAATCCTCAGGACCGAAGCGCACGGCGAAATCGACCAGCCACGGCGCGAGGAAGGCCAGGCCGATGGTGGCGATGGTTCCGGCGACAAAGGAGCCGATCGCGGATGTCGCAAGCGCCGGCCCGCCGCGGCCGGCCTTGGCCATCTTGTTGCCTTCGAGCGCGGTCGCCATCGAGGCGCTCTCGCCGGGCGTGTTGATCAGGATCGCGGTGGTGGAGCCGCCATACATGCCGCCATAATAGATGCCGGCGAACATGATCAGCGAGCCGCCGGGATCTAGCTTGTAGGTGACCGGCAACAGCAGCGCGACCGTCAGCGCCGGGCCGATGCCGGGCAGCACGCCCACGGCGGTGCCGAGGAATACACCGATCAGGGCATAGAGTAGGTTCATCGGCTGAATGGCGACGGCCATGCCGTGCGCCAGCGCCGCAAAAGTGTCCATCACAGCAGTCGCTCCAGCGGGCCGGTCGGAAGGCTCAGCGTCAACAACCGGTCGAACGCGAGATAGATCAGGATCGACATCACGAGGGCGATGATGCTGTCGACGAGGATGGCACGGCGGCCGAAGGCGGCCGATGTCGTCACGAACAGCGCCGACGTCGCCAGGATGAAGCCGCCGCCAAAGCCGATGATGGCGATCAGCAGCACAAGACCGATGAGGATCAGAACCACAGGCACGGGATCGGCGCTCTCGCGCGCCGGCAAATTGCCGCGCAGCGCGTCGATGAAATTGCCGATCGCAAGCAGCGCAAGGCCGCTGGCGATCACGACAGGCATCGCCTCCGGCCCCATGCCGTACATCGCGGTGGATGACAGGCCGCGCGCGTCGAAGACCAGCACCGCGGCGAGGCCTCCGAGCAGTGCAGCGATGACGATACCGGCGCGATCGACGCGCCGCGGCGGCTGGGCCGGATCGCCCGAGGTCATGACTTGACCAGGCCGACCGATTTCAGCACGTCGGTGACCCGCACGGTTTCCTTCTTCAGGAAGTCGGCGAAGGCGTCACCGCCGAGATAGGCGTCTTCCCAGCCCTTCTGCTTGAGGATTTCCTTCCAGGCGTCCGACTTCACCATCTTCTCGACCGCATCGCTCAGGGTTTTGCGCTGCTCCGGCGTGATGCCGGGAGGCGCCACCACCGAGCGCCAGTTGGCGATCACGAGGTCGATGCCTTGCTCCCTAAAGGTCGGGATGTCGCTGCCCTGGATGCGCTTCTCCGAGGTCACGCCGATCGCGCGCAGCTTGCCGGACTTGATCTGCCCTTCATATTCGCTGAGGCCCGAAATGCCCGCGGTGACCTTGCCGCCGAGGATCGCCGCCAGCGACTCGCCGCCGCCGGAGAACGGGATGTAGTTGATCTTCTTGGCATCGGCACCGACCGCGCCGGCGAATAACGCCGCCATCACATGGTCGACGCCGCCGGCCGAGCCGCCGGCGAAAGTCACCTTTGCGATATCGGCCTTCACCGCGGCGGCCAGATCCTGCGCAGTCTTGATCGGCGAATTCGCGGGAACCACGATCACCTGAATTTCCTCGGTGAGGCGAGCGATCGGCGTGACCTGCTCCAGCGTCACCGGCGACTTGTTCATGGCGAGCGCGCCCACCATGACGAAGCCGTTGACCATCATCTGGTTGCCGTCGCCCTTGGCGCCGTTGACGAATTGCGCGATGCCGACGCTGCCGCCGGCGCCGGGAACGTTGGTGACCTGCACGCTGCGCGCGACGCCCGCGGCGACCAGCGCCTGCTGCATGGAGCGCGCGGTCTGGTCCCAGCCGCCGCCCGGGGCCGCCGGCGCCATCAGCTTGAGCTCGAGCTGCTGGGCAAGGGACGGCGCCGCTGCCGCAAGGGTCAGCGCGACGGCTGCGCCGGCAAGGCGCGCGGAAAATTGAAACATGAGGACGCTCTCCAGGCTCATGCGGACGTTTGCCGCATTGTGTCGTTTGGTCGCATATCAGCCAAAACGGCCGATGCTGTCCAGCGACAGTGCCCGGGTTCCCCAGTTAGCGCGGCGCCGGCATCACCCCGCCGAGCGCGATAGTCAGCTCGCCGGCGACCTCGCGCACGATTTGGCCGATTTCCGGCAGCCTGTCGTCGGTCAGGCGGCTGGTCATGCCCGAGACTGAAATCGCCGCGAGCGGCTCGGCACAGTCGTTGTAGACCACTGCGGCAATACAGCGCAGCCCCATGCTGGCTTCTTCATCGTCGAGGGCAAAACCCTGCTTGCGGATCTTTTCGAGCTCCTTGAACAGGTCGCTCGGCCGCACGATGGACTTCTCGGTCAGCCGGGGCATGCCGTGATGGCGGATGACGGCGCCGACGTCCTCATCGGAATAGGTTGCGAGCACGGCCTTGCCGACGCCCGACGTCACCATGGGGACGCGGCCGCCGACCAGGGTCAGCGAGCGCATGATCTCGCGGCTCTCCATGCGGGTCAGCACGATGATGAACTCGTCGTCGACCACGGCGAGATTGGCGGTCTCGCGGGTGAGATCGCGCAGCTTGCGCAAGTAAGGAATCGCCTGCGCGGAAAAATTGCGCCGCCGCGCAAAGCTCGCACCCACCGTGAAGGCGCGCGAGCCGACATGCCATTTTGATTGCGTGCGGTCGAACTGCACGAAGCGGCGGCTCTCCAGCGTCGCCAGCAGGCGGTGCACCGTGGAAGCCGACAGGCCGGTCCGCACCGCGAGATCGCTGAGGCGATAGCCTTCGTCGTCCTCGGCCAGCGTTTCGAGGATCGACAGCGCGCGATCGACGGACTGCACGCCGCCGTCGCGCGTGTCGTTGTCGGCCTCCGATGATCGAGGCTCGAGCGATTTGCGCCGGATCACGTTCTTGCTCATCGCGACCTGACAGTTGTCACCTCTCCCCGCGAGCGAGGAGAGGTGAAGTCTTCGTCTCAGAGCAGCCCTGCCCCGCGCGCCCATTTGTACTTGGCGCCGAGGACCTCGACCGGAAGCTCGGTCGAGTAGGCGTAGGCCGGGATGCCGTTCTGGTAGAGATATTCGGCGGCTTCCTCGACCTCGACGTCGCCCGCGAGCGAGGCGACGATCGGCTTCACGAAGCCCTTGGCCTCCATCTCCTTCTTCACCTCGACCATGTTGCGGGCGAACACCATCGGCGGCGTGACGATGGTGTGCCAGTAGCCGAGGATCAGCGAGTGGATGCGCTCATCGGAGAGGCCGAGCTTCACCGTGTTGACGTAGGTGATCGGAGGCTCGCCGCCGGTGATATCCACAGGATTTCCGGCAGCCCCGAACGGCGGGATGAACTTGCGGAAGGCCGCATCCAGATCCGCCGGCATCGACATCAGCGACAGGCCATTGTCGACGCAGGAGTCCGACAGCAGCACGCCCGAGCCGCCGGCACCGGTGATGATCAGCACGTTCTCGCCCTTCGGCGTCGGCAGCACCGGCACGCCGCGGGCGAATTCGAGCAGTTGCCGCAGCGAACGAGCGCGGATCACGCCGGACTGGGCCAGGACGTCCTCGTAGATCTTGTCGTTACCGGCGAGCGCGCCGGTATGCGACGAGGCCGCCTTGGCGCCCGCCGAGGTCCGGCCGGCCTTGAGCACGACGACAGGCTTCTTCTTGGAGACGCGCTTGGCGGCTTCCGCGAAGGCGCGGCCGTCCTTGAGGTCCTCGCAATGCTGCGCGATCAAATTGGTGTTCGGGTCCTGCTCGAAGAAGGCGAGCAGATCGTCCTCGTCGATATCGGACTTGTTGCCGAGGCCCACGATCGCCGACACACCCATTTTCGCCGAGCGCGAAAAACCGATGATGGCCATGCCGATGCCGCCCGACTGCGACGACAGCGCCGCGTGGCCCTTGACGTCGTAGGCGGTGCAGAAGGTCGCGCAGAGATTGGCGGGCGTATAGTAGAACCCGTAGATGTTCGGCCCCATCAGGCGGATGTCGTATTTCTTGCCGACCTCGACGATCTCGGCCTGCAGCTCCGGCGCGCCGGCCTCCGCAAAGCCCGACGGAATCAGCACCGCACCGGGGATTTTCTTCTCGCCGCATTCGGTGAGCGCGGCCGCCACGAACTTCGCGGGGATCGCGAACACGGCCGTGTCGATCACGCCCGGCACGTCCTTGACGCTCTTATAGGCCTTGTAGCCGAGGATCTCGGTGGCCTTGGGATGAATCGGATAGATGTCGCCCTTGTAGCCGCCGTTGATGAGGTTCTTCATCACGGAGTTGCCGATCTTGCCGTCCTCGGCGGAGGCACCGACCACGGCGACCGCCTTCGGCTGCATGATGCGGCTCATCGCCGCGACGATCTCCTCGGTCGGGCGCGGCTTCGGCTTCGGCACATAGGCGAAGTCGACGACGATGCGCACGTCGGCGGCGGTCGCGCCCTTCGCCGTCGCGAACACCGGATTGAGGTCGAGCTCGACGATTTCAGGGAAATCGGTCACGAGCTGCGAGACCTTGACGATGACATCGGCGAGGGCGTTGCGGTTCACCGGCTCGCCGCCGCGCACACCCTTGAGGATCTCATGCGCCTGGATGCCGTCGAGCATCGAGAGCGCGTCTTCCTTGGTCGCGGGCGCGAGGCGGAAGGTGATGTCCTTGAGGACTTCGACCAGCACGCCGCCGAGGCCGAAGGCGACCAGCTTGCCGAACGAGCCGTCGGTGATCGAGCCGACGATGACCTCGGTGCCGCCGGCCAGCATCTGCTGCACCTGGACGCCGTCGATCTTGGCGTCGGCCTTGTACTTCCTGGCGTTGCCGAGAATGGTCTCATAGGCCTTTTCGGCATCTTCGGCGGTCTTGAGGCCGACGATGACGCCGCCGGCTTCGGTCTTGTGGAGAATATCCGGCGAGACGATCTTCATCACGACCGGGAAGCCCATCGACGAGGCCATCTTGCCGGCCTCGCCCGCCGACTTCGCCACGCCCTCCTTCGGCACCGGAATGCCATAGGCGTCGCAGACCAGCTTGCCTTCCGGGGCCGTCAGGCTGGTGCGGTTGTCCGCCTTGACCTGGTCAAGCACCTTGCGGACGGCTTCTTTGGAATTGGACATGTGGCTTCTCCCTTGACCTCAGTTCGTTCTTTTCAAAGCGCGCGCGTGGTTTTGCGGCTGCCCGTGATGCTTGCCATTCGCCGCGCTCTGTTCCATTCCGCGGAACGGAGCGGCATAAGCGCCAGATTACTCCGCCGCCATGGATCAAAAATGGCTGGCGATGGCATTTGGTATGCCAGAAGCCAACTTGTCAAGCTGCGGCATCGCTTAGAACGCCGCAAAAAATAGCCAGCTTGACATTCTGGCATGTGGTATGCCAAAAACTTTCCCGTTAATAATCCTGTAAAAGACGACTCCCACTGGAGGAGATTCGTCGTGTCACTGCGGAAACCAACCAAGGCGTTGCCGAACATGGCCGAGGCAGATATCGCAATCGTTCGTATTGCCCCGGAGAGCAGCTTCAAGAACAAGGCGTATGACGCCTTGAAGGAAGCCATCCTCAGGATGGACATCTATTCGACGCCCGAGCCGGTGATGCTCGACGAGCGCGCGCTGTCCGAACGTCTGGGTGTCAGCCGCACCCCGATCCGCGAAGCGATCGCGATGCTCGAGCAGGACGGTTTCGTGAAGACGGTGCCGCGCCGCGGCATCATGGTGGTGCGCCGGACCAAGAGCGAGATCGTCGACATGATCCGCGCCTGGGCGGCGCTGGAGAGCATGGCTGCGCGCCTCATCACCACCACTGCGCGCAAGAAGGACATCACGGCGCTGCGTGACTACTTCAAGGATTTCGGCAAGGATCGCCTGCCCGAGGATCACGTCGAGGAATATTCGCGCGCCAACATCGCCTTCCATCAGGCGCTGATCTCGCTGTCGGAATCGCCGGTGCTGGTCGATCTCACCAACGACCTGCTGCTGCACGTGCGCGGCTATCGCCAGCTGACCATCGGACGCAAGGACCGCACTGCGACCTCGCTGCCCGAGCATCTCGGCATGATCGAAGCACTGGAGGCACGCGACACCGAGCTCGCCGAGAAGCGTGCCCGCGACCACACTCTCGGCCTTGCCGCTTACGTCGAAGCGCACGGCCAGGAACTGTTTACGTAACCTAGCAACGTTCACCAGAAGGGCGAACAATTCGCCCCACTATCTGAGACCAGGGAGACAAGGCCCATGCTGAATACCGCGACCAAGTCCGAGGCACCGGGCACCGAGCAGGAGCTGACGGATGGCTTTCATCTCGTCATCGACGCGCTCAAGCTGAACGGCATCAACACCATCTATAATGTGCCGGGCATCCCGATCACGGATTTGGGCCGCATGGCACAGGCCGAGGGCATCCGCGTGATCTCGTTCCGCCACGAGCAGAACGCCGGTTACGCCGCAGGCATCGCCGGCTACCTCACCAAGAAGCCCGGCGTCTGCCTCACGGTCTCCGCGCCCGGCTTCCTCAACGGTCTCACCGCACTCGCCCACGCCACCACCAACTGCTACCCGATGATCCTGGTCTCGGGCTCTTCGGAGCGCGAGATCGTCGACCTGCAGCAGGGCGACTACGAAGAGATGGACCAGCTCGCGATTGCCAAGCCCCTGTGCAAGGCGGCCTATCGCGTGCTGCACGCCCAGGACATCGGCATCGGCCTGGCCCGTGCCATCCGCGCCGCGGTCTCGGGCCGTCCGGGCGGCGTCTACCTCGACCTGCCGGCCAAGCTGTTCGGCCAGGTGATGAGCGCCGATGCCGGCCAGAAGTCGCTGGTCAAGGTGATTGATGCTGCGCCCGCGCAGATCCCCTCGCCCGCTTCGGTCAAGCGTGCGCTCGACGTGCTCAAGGGTGCCAAGCGTCCGCTCATCATCCTCGGCAAGGGCGCGGCCTACGCGCAGGCCGACGAAGAGATCAAATCCTTCGTCGAGAAGAGCGGCGTGCCCTTCCTGCCGATGAGCATGGCCAAGGGCCTCCTGCCCGACACTCATCCGCAATGCGCCGGTGCGGCCCGCTCGACCGTGCTGAAGGAATCGGACGTCGTCATGCTGATCGGCGCGCGGCTGAACTGGCTGCTCTCGCACGGCAAGGGCAAGAGCTGGGGCGAAGCGCCCAAGAAGTTCATCCAGGTCGACATCGAGCCGCGCGAGATGGACTCCAACGTCGAGATCGTCGCGCCCGTCGTCGGCGACATCGGCTCGGTCGTCTCCGCCTTCAACCAGGCGATGGCTTCCGGCTGGACCGCCCCGCCCGCCGAATGGACCAAGGCGATTTCGTCCAAGCGCGAAGAGAACGTCGCCAAGATGGCGCCGAAGCTCATGAACAACAAATCGCCGATGGACTACCACGGCGCGCTCGGCGTGCTGAAGAACGTCATCAAGGAGTACCCCGAGGCGATCCTCGTCAACGAAGGCGCCAACACGCTCGACCTCGCCCGCGGCGTCATCGACATGTACCGGCCGCGCAAGCGTCTCGACGTCGGCACCTGGGGCGTGATGGGCATCGGCATGGGCCAGGCGATTGCCGCCGCGCTCGAGACCGGTCACCCCGTGCTCGCAGTGGAAGGCGACTCGGCGTTCGGCTTCTCCGGCATGGAGGTCGAGACCATCTGCCGCTACAACCTGCCGATCTGCGTCGTCATCTTCAACAATGACGGCATCTATCGCGGCACCGACGTCAACGGCGCCAACGCCGATCCGGCGACGACGGTGTTCGTCAAGGGCGCGCGCTACGACAAGATGATGGAAGCCTTCGGCGGCGTCGGCGTGAATGCGACCTCGCCGGACGAGCTCAAGCGCGCCGTCAACGAAGCCATGAAGTCCGGCAAGCCGACGCTCATCAACGCGGTGATCGATCCGGCCGCGGGCTCGGAGAGCGGCCGCATAGGCAACCTCAATCCGCAGAGCGTTCTGCAGAAGAAGAAGTAAGTCCACCCCTCAACCCTTAATTCCCTGCGGTTGGCGGGGGCAGACACAGAGTACGGAGCAACACGATGACCAAAGCGCTTACGGGCGTTCGCATTCTCGACTTCACCCACGTTCAATCAGGACCGACCTGCACGCAGCTGCTCGCCTGGTTCGGCGCTGACGTGATCAAGGTGGAACGTCCGGGCGTGGGTGACATCACCCGCGGCCAGCTGCAGGACATCCCGAACGTGGACAGCCTGTATTTCACCATGCTCAATCACAACAAGCGCTCGATCACGCTCGACACCAAGAACCCCAAGGGCAAGGAAGTCCTCACCGAGCTGATCAAGAAGTGCGACGTGCTGGTGGAAAACTTCGGCCCCGGCGTGCTCGACCGCATGGGCTTCCCCTGGGAGAAGATCCAGGCGATCAACCCGAAGATGATCGTCGCCTCTATCAAGGGCTTCGGCCCCGGACCGTACGAAGACTGCAAGGTCTATGAGAACGTCGCGCAGTGCACCGGCGGCGCCGCCTCCACCACCGGCTTCCGCGACGGCCTGCCGCTCGTGACCGGCGCGCAGATCGGCGACAGCGGCACCGGCCTCCACCTCGCGCTCGGCATCGTCACCGCGCTCTACCAGCGCACCGTCACCGGCAAGGGCCAGAAGGTTACGGCTGCGATGCAGGACGGCGTACTCAACCTCGCCCGCGTCAAGCTGCGCGACCAGCAGCGCCTCGCCCATGGCCCGCTGAAGGAATACAGCCAGTACGGCGAAGGCATTCCGTTCGGCGACGCCGTGCCGCGCGCCGGCAATGATTCCGGCGGCGGCCAGCCCGGCCGCATCGTCAAGTGCAAAGGCTGGGAGACCGATCCCAACGCCTACCTCTATTTCATCACCCAGGCGCCGGTCTGGGAGAAGATCTGCGACGTGATCGGCGAACCCGGCTGGAAGACCCATCCCGACTACGCCAAGCCGCCGGCCCGGCTGTCGCGCCTCAACGAGATTTTTGCGCGCATCGAGCAGTGGACGATGACCAAGACCAAGTTCGAGGCGATGGAAATCCTCAACAAGGACGACATCCCCTGCGGCCCGATCCTGTCGATGAAGGAGATCATCGAGGACCAGTCGCTGCGCGCCACCGGTACCTTGGTCGAAGTCGACCACCCCACCCGCGGCAAGTACATTTCGGTCGGCAACCCGATCAAGCTGTCGGATAGCCCGAGCGACGTCGAGCGCTCCCCGCTGCTCGGCGAGCACACCGACGAGATCCTGCGCTCCGTGCTCGGCTTCAGCGACCACCAGGTCGCCGACATCCACAAGTCCGGCGCGCTCGACCCGCCGCAGAAGCAGGCCGCGGAGTAAGCAAGCTCGCTGCAAGCGCGAAAGGCCGCCGGTTTCGGCGGCCTTTTTGTTCGCGCCAAAGGAACCGAACCGCACACCGGCCGTTACTTCTTCGACCGGCATGCTCTCAGAAATGCGAACGTGCCGCCTCCACGGCGAGTGACCGAACCTCGCGCCAGACCCGCCCAACACTGAAGGATGATCCACCCTCCCGTTCGGAGGGTGACCAATCAATCCATATCGGCTTGCAGGCGGGAGGCGTCGCGTCAGGCGCTCCCGGGCTACGCCCATTGATCGAAGTGAGGTCGAAATGTTGAGAGATCAATCCTCTGATCGGGCCAAGCGCGAAGCCAACAAGGCGTTCAAGCCAGTCAAGACGCAGAAGCCGATGAACGACTATGCCAAGGACCAGCACTCCCTCAACGAGAACCGCGAGCGGCTCAAAGCGGAGCGATTGGCCCGCGAGGCGAAGTCGAAAGAGCAGCTTGAAAAAGAGCTGCTTGAAAAAGGCTTGCCCGAATAGGAAGCGTCTTGTCGCTGGTTACGATCTGCATCCGGCCGGCTGAAAACCGCCGTACGTTTTCCGGATCATGCTCTAGAGCATCGAGAGAAGGACGACGCCGTCCTCGAGCTCCCCGGACGCCAGCCGGGTCCGCGCGATGCGCTCAAACTCGGTGCGGTGCTTCTGAAGATAGCTGAAGGCCTGTTTCTGCGTTTGGAACGTGGTCGCGAGCCGGCACATCTGTCGGCCAGCGCCAAGCGCCAGAAAAAAGGTGATTGTGCCACCGCCGTCCGACTTGGCTCTAGGCACGACCCGCACTCTTCGGCATGTGACCGGTCCTCTCCAGATTTCGTCGGTGGCGCTGCTGAAGTCGATTATTGCGGCGGCTTCCTCTTGCGCTTCGTCGGGGGCGATGCCGGCAACGATGCTCGAAGGGTCGCGTCGGCCGCTTCCTTGGCTTCGCGCAGTTCGCGCAGCCGCGCCATGTTCTTGCGAACGTCGACCGCCTGTTTTACGGCATCCGCCATGGCGCGCGCTCCTTCTTCAGCCGCCAATCGTTGGCGGTTGGAACGCGCGATACCTTCGGGTGACGGTTCTGCCGATTTCCTGGCGCTCATCCCTCACCCTGCTCCGAAAACAGACAAAACCCGCTCAATCCCTAGGATCGAGCGGGCAGCGTGGCCGTTTCAGTACATCCGTGAAACGGCACCAGGGAGCTCAGGCCAGCGAGAGATTCTCTGCGCTGACTTTGCCCCGCATCTTGTCGGTCTTGGCCTCGAAGTTGACCTTTTGGCCTTCAGCGAGACCCGCAAGACCAGCCCGCTCGACCGCGCTGATGTGAACGAACACATCTTGGCCGCCGTCGTCGGGCTGAATGAATCCAAAGCCTTTCTGGCCGTTGAACCACTTCACGGTACCTGTCGTCATTTTCTTCTCCAAAGCGCGCAAGCGCACATTCCGCGTGACGCTCACGCAGAACCAATTCAATTCGTCGATGTCTCTGGAAAAGGAGCCCGCGGGCGCATTCAACAAGGCACAGCGGCTGAACGAACAGCTTTTAAGGTATACCTCACCGTCTCTACTTGCAAGGCTTGTCCAAGCTTAATTGCACCAGGACCTCGGCGGAACATTCCCAGGTTTGAGACGACTACGCGGGGCCTCCCTCTGGCGAAACGCTGAGGAGTTGAACGAGGAACGCTGCGGAATTGTGGCTTCCGCTGACGAGGCGTAGACATTGGGGCCGATCTTGCTGCGCAGGATGGGAGGTCACCATGTCACTACTGGGCAAGGCCGCCGTCGCGATGTGGTGGAGAGTTCGCCCCGAACAGCGCAGCGAGTTCGGCGACTGGCATTCGCATGAGCACTTTCCGGAGCGGATGAGCATTCCCGGTTTCCGGCGCGGCTCGCGCTGGACCAGCACGACGGACGCAGAGGGCTTCTTCGTGCTCTACGAGCTCGAACAGTATGAGGTGCTCACGTCGAGCGGATATCTCGACCGGCTCAATGCGCCGACGCCGTGGTCGGCGAAGATGATGCCGCATCATCTCGGCATGGTCCGCAGCCAGTGCCGGGTGGCGTCGAGCTTCGGCGGCGGTGTGGCGACATCGCTGGCAACCATCAGGCTGTCGCCCCAGGCCGGACGGGAGACGGAGCTTCAAACGCGCCTCTCGGAAACGCTCAACGCATTGGCGCTGCAGCCGGGGCTGACAGGCGCCCACCTCCTCTTCACCGACACGCCTCGCACGAGCGCGCCCACCACAGAGCAGCAGATCCGCGGCAGGGACGGCGCTGCCGACTGGATCGTCCTGCTGTCGGGTTACGATGCCGATGTGGTTGACGCCGGGATCGCCGGCCAATTCTCGCCGTCGTCGCTTCACGCGGCGGGTGCTCGCGAGGATATCAAGATCGGCCGCTACAGGCTGGCATTCACGATGACGCCACAGGATGTCGCAGCGATCTAGCAACCCGGCCAGAAGGACCGCCGACAAAAAAAACGAGATGCCATGTCGGATCGGCGGCTTCCCGGTCGTCCTCGTGACATGAATGGGCCATAGACGCCAATCTCGGGCCCATCAAACACTGAGGATAACAACTATGCCCAGCACGATCCGCCTGCACCGCGTTCTCGCCACCAGCCCGCAAAAAGTCTATCGGGCTTTCCTGGAGGCCGATGCGATGGCGAAATGGCTGCCGCCGAACGGCTTTACCTGCACCGTGCATCATTTCGAGCCCAAGGTCGGGGGCACGTTCAAGATGTCATTCCGGAATTTCACGACGGGCAACAGCCATTCGTTCGGCGGCGAATATGTCGAGCTCGTGCCCGGCGAACGTCTCCGCTACACCGACAGGTTCGACGACCCCAACCTGCCCGGCGAGATCGAGGTCACCGTGATCCTGAAGAAGGTCTCGGTCGGCACCGAGATCGACATCACGCAGGCCGGCATCCCCGACGTGATCCCGCCGGAGGCCTGCTATCTCGGCTGGCAGGAATCGCTGCGCAATCTGGCGAAGCTCGTCGAGCCCGAGATCAATCAGTAGCGGTGACGAAAGTATCGTAGTTGGTGTCGTAGGGTGGGCAACGGCGCACTTGCGCCGTGCCCACGATCTTTCTCGTACGGCGACAGACGCGTGGGCACGCTTCGCTCTGCCCACCCTACGGCACTGTTCGATCTGATGCGCCGCTCTACCCACGCGGTCATTCCGAGCGCAGCGAAGCAATGACGGACAATCGTCAAGCGCCCGCCTTCGCCTCCAGCCCGCCACCTGCCGTCCAGCGGTCCGGGTCGGGACTGTGCCCGATCAGCGCGAGGCCATAGGCGATCGACTCGAACTGATCGCCCGACATCAGCCGTTCGTTGCCGAACCGCTCGGCGAACAGTTTTCGGACGGCCGGCACGAAGGACGTGCCGCCGGTCAGGAACACCTTCTCCACCTCGCGCGCGGTGACGCCGGCTTGGGCCAGCACCTTGTCGACGGTGGCCCCCAGCCGGGCGATGTCATCTGCAATCCAGGATTCGAAATTTTTCCGCGTGATGGTCGATCCGATATCGACCCCGCCGCCCTTGAAGCGGAAATCCACCTCGTCCTGCGCCGACAGCGCAACCTTGGCATTTGACACTGCACGGTACAGCGAAAAGCCGAGGTCGAGATCGACGATGGTGATGAAATCCTCGAGCAGCTTCGGCTTCAGCGCGGTGCGTGCAAGCTCCCGCAGCTCACGCAGATCGCCGTTGCTCTTCATCATCGCGAGCTGATGCCAGCGCGCGAGGTTGGTGTAATGGCCGCTGGGGATCGGCAGCACCTTGTCGAACGAGCGGAAGCTGGAGCCCTTGCCGAGCCGCGGCGAGACGACGTGGTCGACGATGCGGTAGTCGAACGTGTCGCCGGCGATGCCGATGCCGGCGTGGCCGAGTGGCTCGGCGCGAAGGCTGCCGCCCGCGCGCGAGAAACGCATCACGGAGAAATCGCTGGTGCCGCCGCCGAAATCCGCGACCAGCACGGTGGCATCGCGCTCCAGCCTCCGGGCAAAGGAGAACGCCGCGCCCACGGGCTCGTAGACGTAGCGCGCATGGCCGGCGCCCAGGCGCTCGAACGCGGCGCGGTAGCGCTGCATCGCCAACGCCTCGTCGGGATTGCCGCCGGCAAAGCGCACGGGACGGCCGACCGTGATGGTCGAGGTCTCGAAGCCGAACCTGTCGCCGCCATGGCGCGCCAGTGTCCGCAGGAACGCCGCCAGAATATCCTCGAACTTGAAGCGCTGCCGGAACACTTGCGTGGTGTTGAAGCTGCTGCTCGCCGCGAACGTCTTGAACGACTGCAGGAAGCGGTAGACGTGGCGTCCTTCGAGGAACGTCTCGATCGCCCAGGGGCCGCCTTCGGCCTGGGCACCGGCGCCCGGCCGATCCTCCCAGAAGCACAAAGCCGACACGTAGACGCTGTGGCGCTGTCCGCCGTGATCGAAGCGGATGGCCTCGACCCGGCGGTCGTCCGCCGCAAGGGCGACGACCGTATTGCTGGTCCCAAAATCGATGCCGATCGAGACGGCGGGCGAGGCGCTCGACATGAACCACTCTGACAGATGATTGGAAGGGGGCAGACCACTAGCGGCTTTGACTTGCCCTGCCAAGCCTTGCCCTGCCAAGCCTTGCCCCGCAAAGCCTTGCCCTGCAAAGCCCTCGGCCATTGCGGCTCGCTTCAGGTCGCGCGGTGGGCCCCGGTTTCCCCTTCAAGCGTATGGACATGCCTCTGGCAGGTACGCTTCGGCGTCCGGAGACGGCGTCTAAGCCGGAAAGCCCCGTTTGGAGGCCATTTAAGCCCGAACCGGCCTCATTAACCCCGCATTATGCTGCAATGCGGGATTTTGTATGCTGCTATGCAAACAAGCGCGTAGACAGTGGCATCTGGTATACATAGTTTCATCCCCAGACGAGACGCCAAGACTGATCGTCTCAAGAAAGGGAATTCCAATGTCCAAGACCGCTTCCGTCGCTTTCGCCCCGTCCTCCTCGCTGTTCAGCCGCTTCATGGCTGCGGTCGACCGTTTCCTGATGGCGAGCGCCGAGATCTCGAACCACAATGGCGACCTGCCGCGTTTCGGCCTGTAAGAAGGCCTTTCCCGCGCAGCCGAAACGGCGCGCGGCAGGCAACCGCAGACGCTAGGTTTGATCAATGGCCCCCTCGTCGGGGCCATTTCCTTTTGGTCCCCGCTTCGCCCGCGAACACAACTGCGACGATTGGTCCGCCGATTTGGCCAGCCGTCCAATTGTGAGCCAGCTGGCATCTCGCATACCATTCGACAACCAAAACGATTGCACGACCAAGGTGCTAGATGGGGATGCAGAGCGCGGGACAGGAACGGCCAAGGAAATGGCACGTTTGCCAATCAGGGCGGAGCCTTAGCCCAAAGGAGCGGATGTCGCGCCTTGTCCCCGCTCATAAACTTCTGGTTGGTGAGGCTGCAATGGGAGATCGACCGCAAAGGTGACCCCAAGCGTGTGAATCCAGATGGGCTGACGCGAGCTGGCAAAGAACGGCCGCGTTTCGACAGGGAGAGAAACGAGATGAAGTCATTCGTTCTGAATGTCGCTTTGGCGGCAATGGCGATGTCGTGCGCCGGCAGCACTGCAAGTTTTGCGGCCTGGGAGCCGGTTCGTCCGGTCGAGTTCATCGTGCCCGCGGGCACCGGCGGCGGCGCTGATCAGATGGCACGAACCATCCAGGGCATCGTCACCAAGCATAATCTCATGAAGCAGCCGCTGGTCGTCATCAACAAGGCCGGCGGTGCAGGCGGTGAAGGCTTTCTCGACGTGAAGACGTCGTCGGGCAATCCGCACAAGATCATCATCACGCTCTCGAACTTGTTCACGACGCCGCTGGCAACGGGGATTCCGTTCAACTGGAAGGATTTGACTCCGGTCGCGATGCTGGCGCTGGATGAATTCGTGCTCTGGGTGAATGCCGAAAAGCCGTACACCAGCGTCAAGGATTACGTCGACGCCGCAAAGAAGGCCCCAAGCGGCTCATTCAAGATGGGCGGCACCGGCTCGAAGCAGGAAGACCAGATCATTACGGTCGGCATCGAGAAGGCGATCGACGCGAAGTTCACCTACATCCCCTACAAGGGCGGCGGCGAGGTCGCGGTTCAGCTCGTCGGCAATCACGTCGATTCCACCGTCAACAATCCGATCGAGGCGGTCGCGCAATGGCGCGGCGGCAAGCTCCGTCCGCTCTGCGTCTTCGACGCCCAGCCGATGGCCTATGACGAGCCGATCGCAGAGGGCAAGGCCTGGAAGGATATTCCGACCTGCAAGTCGCAGGGCCTCGCGATGGAATATCTCATGCTGCGCGGCATCTTCATGTCGCCCAAGGCCACCAAGGATCAGGTCGAGTATTACGTCGAGCTGTTCAAGAAGGTTCGCGCCACGCCGGAATGGCAGGATTTCATGAAGAGCGGCGCCTTCAACACGACCTTCCTGACCGGGGCCGACTACGCCAAGTGGGTCGAGGCGGAGGAGAAGCGGCACGAGGGCTTGATGAAGGAAGCCGGTTTCCTCGCGCCGGGCAATTGATCCCGGGATTGACCCGCGACACCGATGACGGATGAGGACGCCGGTCGTCCTCCCGTCTGCTGCGAAACAGTCCGATTCCGCCTGGAGCTCCCATGACTGAACAATCCGAATCCGGCCCGACCCACAAGACGCTGGAGATCGGCATGGCGCTGTTGATCGGCGCCTTTGGTCTCGTCGTGATCTTCGGCAGCATCAAGGCCGGCATCAACTGGGGCGCGGAAGGCCCGCGTGCCGGATTCTTCCCGTTCTATGTCGGCGCCGCCATCGTCGGCGCCAGCGCAATCAATCTCTGGAGCGCGCAACGCGACGACGACGGCCGCCTGTTCGCGGCATGGGGACAGCTTCGCCAGGTCATGAGCGTCGTCGTGCCCACCGCGATCTATGTCGGCTCGATGCCGTTCATCGGCCTCTACATCGCCTCGATGGTCTTCATCGCCTGGTTCATGCGCTGGCTCGGCGGCTATCGCTGGCTGACGGTCATCGCGGTGGCGGTCGGCATGCCGGTGGTGACCTATCTCGTTTTCGAGCGCTGGTTCCTGGTCCCGCTTCCCAAGGGGCCGTTCGAGGAGTGGCTCGGTCTGTAAGGGCCACGCATTCATTCAATTGCTGCTGCAGGACGTATCGATATGGAAGAGTTGGCCAATCTATTTCACGGCTTCGCGGTCGCCCTGCAGCCCTACAACATCATGCTGATGATCATCGGCATCACGCTCGGCGTCATCATCGGCGTGCTGCCGGGGCTCGGGGGCGCCAACGGCGTGGCGATCCTGCTTCCCCTGACCTTCAGCATGCCGCCGACGTCGGCGATCATCATGCTGTCATGCATCTATTGGGGCGCCTTGTTCGGCGGCGCCATCACCTCGATCCTGTTCAACATCCCCGGCGAGCCCTGGTCCGTGGCGACCACCTTCGACGGCTATCCCATGGCGCAGCAGGGCAAGCCCGGCGAAGCCCTGACGGCCGCCTTCACCTCCTCCTTCGTCGGCGCGCTGTTCGCCGTCATCATGATCACGCTGGTCGCGCCGCTGGTCGCGGGCTTTGCGCTGCGATTTGGTCCGGCGGAGAAGTTCGCGGTGTACTTCCTCGCCTTCTGCAGCTTCGTCGGCCTCAGCAAGGAGCCGCCGTTCAAGACCATCGCGGCGATGATGATGGGCTTCGCGCTCGCCGCGGTCGGCCTCGATTCGATCACCGGGCAACTGCGGCTGACCTTCGGCGTCACCGAGCTGCTCAACGGATTCGACTTCCTGATCGCCGTGATCGGCCTGTTCGGGATCGGCGAGATCCTGCTGACCATGGAGGAAGGGCTCGCCTTCCGCGGCGGCAATGCCAGCATCAACCTTCGCGTCGTGCTTCAGACCTGGCGCGAGCTGCCGACCTACTGGATGACCTCGCTGCGCTCCTGCCTGATCGGCTGCTGGATGGGCGTCACGCCCGCCGGAGCGACGCCGGCATCCTTCATGAGCTACGGCATCGCCAAGCGGCTGGCGCGGCGCGGCAACAATTTCGGCAAGGGCGAGATCGAAGGGGTGATCGCGCCGGAGACGGCCGCGCATGCGGCAGGCACCTCGGCGCTGCTGCCGATGCTGTCGCTCGGCGTGCCCGGCTCGCCGACGGCTGCCGTGCTGCTCGGCGGCCTCCTGATCTGGGGCCTGCAGCCAGGTCCGATGCTGTTCGTCGAGCAGAAGGAATTCGTCTGGGGCCTGATCGCCTCGATGTATCTCGGCAATCTCGCCGGCCTCATCGTCGTGCTCACCTGCGTGCCGCTGTTCGCCGCGATCCTTCGCGTGCCGTTCGGCATCATCGCCCCGCTCATCCTGGTGCTGTGCGCGATCGGCGCCTATTCGGTGCACAACAGCACCTTCGACGTCATGCTGATGCTGGTGTTCGGCGTGCTCGGCTATCTCCTGAAGAAGTGCAACTACCCGCTCGCACCTCTCGTGCTCGCCATCGTGCTCGGCGACAAGGCCGAGGAAGCCTTCCGCCAATCGCTGCTGGGATCGCAGGGCTCGCTCGGCGTGTTCTTCTCCAACGGCCTCGTCAGCACCATCATGGCGCTCGGTCTGGTCGCCCTGTTCTGGTCCGCGATCCAGGAAGGCTACAGCCGGCTGCGCATGTCGATGGCGTGAGGCGCGCGCGCCGGCGCAATCGGCGCCAGCGGCCGCCGCCGAAACCCGCCGCGCGGCCGAACTTCTGGAATACAGAATTCCAGGACTGAGCAGCCGCGCACCGATGTGCGAGGGGGCAGCGCGCTCCACCGACGCAGAAGCTGAAAATTGCGGATGCGCAGGTTCCCGCAGCCGCTTGCGGCTTCGCCGAAACGGGGAAGACTTCTCACGAAATCAACGGGTTGATCGCAGGCCGGAAGCCGATTGAGCTTTACAATCGAGCAGCCATGGTGCATGTGAAGAATCCGCGATATTTCGCCGCACCCTCCAGTCCTTCGCTTGAATCTTGGCATAATGAATACCAGGATGCGAACCAGCGCACGCATAAAAATGATCGGCGCCTTCGGGAGGGTTTTTTATGACAGACATGGTGCAGTCAACAGCGGCCCCAAGCGTCGCGCGCGTCAGCGATGCCTATCGCTGGACGCAGTTGGCGGTTGGCGTCGCCGCGATGGTGATGATTGCCAATTATCAATACGGCTGGACGTTCTTCGTCCCTGACATCCAGAAGAAGTTCGGCTGGGATCGCGCGTCGATCCAGTGGGCCTTTACGCTCTTTGTCCTGTTCGAGACCTGGCTGGTCCCGGTCGAAGGATGGTTCGTCGACAAATACGGTCCGCGCATCGTCGTGCTGGTCGGCGGCGTGCTCTGCGCCATCGGCTGGGCGATCAACGCCCAGGCCACCACGCTCAACGGCTACTATCTCGGCATGATCATCGCCGGCATCGGCGCCGGCGGCGTCTACGGCACCTGCGTCGGCAACGCGCTGAAGTGGTTTCCGGACAAGCGCGGTCTTGCCGCGGGCATCACGGCCGCGGGCTTCGGTGCGGGCTCCGCGCTCACCGTCGCGCCGATCCAGGCCATGATCAAGGACAGTGGATTCCAGACCACCTTCCTCTATTTCGGCCTCGGACAGGGCATCATCATCTGCATCCTCGCCTTCTTCCTGCTCGCGCCGAAAGCGGGTCAGGTGCCGAACGTCGTGGCCAATGCCAATCTGCTGCAGACCCGGCGCAATTACCAGCCGACCGAGGTGCTGCGTCAGCCGATCTTCTGGCTGATGTACTTCATGTTCGTGATCGTCGGCGCCGGCGGCTTGATGGTGACGGCCAACCTGAAGCCCATCGCGGCCGACTGGAAGGTCGACAACGTGCCCGTCACGCTGATGGCGGTGACGATGACGGCGGTGACCTTCGCGGCCACGATCGACCGCGTGCTCAACGGCCTGACGCGTCCGTTCTTCGGGTGGATCTCCGACATGATCGGCCGCGAGAACACGATGTTCATCGCCTTCGGCATGGAAGGTTTCGGCATCTGGATGCTCTACCTCTGGGGCCACGATCCGATCTGGTTCGTGCTGCTCTCGGGCTTCGTGTTCTTCGCCTGGGGTGAGATCTACTCGCTATTCCCCTCGACCTGCACCGACACGTTCGGCGCCAAGTTCGCGACCACCAATGCCGGCCTGCTCTACACTGCGAAGGGCACCGCCGCACTGCTGGTCCCGATCGGCAACTATATGCAGCAATCGTCGGGCACGTGGGACAGCGTGTTCATCATCGCGGCCGGCGCCAACATCCTGGCTTCGCTGCTGGCGATCGCGGTGCTCAAGCCCTGGCGCAAGGTCGTGGTCGCCAAATCGACCGTCTGACACGCTCCATCAAGCTCTTCATCGAGCGGACGCCCGGCCTCACGGCCGGGCGTTTTCGCTTTGGCGACATCTTGCAGCGCCGTTCCCGCTCCAAATGGAACCGCAGATTTGTGACAATCCGCCGCAGATAGGGCTTGCATTCTGGAATATGGTATACCAAGCTCCGCGCCGCGCTTGCGACGATAAGCCACAACATTTGCGACACTGGGTCATCTTGCAATCCAAAGTCGTGATCAATCAGGCGCGTTGGGAGGTTCTTGATGATTTCCAGCACGGACGGCGCCGTCACGGCCGCGCCTCTTCGCACCGGTTTCCGTTGGCTCCAGCTCGTCATGGGCATCGTCTGCATGGCGATGATCGCCAACCTGCAATATGGCTGGACGCTGTTCGTCGATCCGATCGATGCGGCCCATCACTGGGGACGCGCCGCGATCCAGCTCGCCTTCACCGTCTTCGTCGTCACCGAGACCTGGCTGGTGCCGATCGAGGCCTGGTTCGTCGACAAATACGGCCCGCGCATCGTCGTCATGTTCGGCGGCGTGATGATCGCGCTGTCCTGGATTCTCAACTCCTATGCCGACAGTCTCACCTTGCTCTACGCGGCCGCGATCATCGGCGGCATGGGTGCGGGCGCGGTGTACGGCACCTGCGTCGGCAACGCGCTGAAATGGTTTCCCGACCGCCGGGGCCTTGCCGCCGGCGCGACCGCCGCGGGCTTCGGCGCGGGCGCCGCGCTCACCATCGTACCGATCGCGACCATGATCGCATCGAGCGGCTATCAGCACGCCTTCTTCACCTTCGGCATCGGCCAGGGTGTGATCGTGTTCGTGCTCGCCTTCTTCATCCAGCCGCCGCGGCTCTCGATCCCGCCGAAGAAGAAGCAGCTCAACCTGCCGCAGACCAAGATCGACTTCACCCCGCCGCAGGTGCTGCGCAGCCCTATTTTCTGGGTGATGTATCTCGTTTTCGTCATGGTCGCATCCGGCGGCCTGATGACCGCGGCGCAGATCGGCCCGATCGCGCACGACTTCGAGATCGCCGATACCCCGGTCACGCTGGCCGGCTTCCAGATGGCGGCACTGACGTTCGCGATCTCGCTCGACCGCATCCTCGACGGTTTCGGACGCCCCTTCTCCTGGGTCTCCGACACGATCGGCCGCGAGCACACCATGTTCATCGCCTTCGGCACCGCGGCGCTGATGCTGCTGACGCTGTCGGCTTACGGTCATGTCCCGGTCGTGTTCGTGCTCGCGACCGCCGTGTATTTCGGCGTGTTCGGCGAGATCTACTCGCTGTTCCCGGCGACCTGCGGCGACACCTTCGGCTCGAAATTCGCGACCACCAACAACGGCATGCTCTACACCGCGAAGGGCACCGCCTCCCTGCTCGTCCCGCTCGCCAGCGTGATCTCGGCGACCTACGGCTGGAAGGCCGTGTTCGTGGTCGCGGTCGCCCTGAACGCGACGGCGGCGCTGACGGCGCTGTTCGTGATCAAGCCGATGCGCCGTTCCTTCATCCTCGGCAAGGAAGCCGAGAGCGCGAGCACAGCAACCGGCAGGGCCGAGACCACTGCAAAGACCGAGACGGCGTAGCCGCCACTGACATTGCAGGGATCAACAAGGGGCGCAGGGATGCGCCCCTTTCTTTTTCGCACCAAGCAAACGTCAGTATTGCTGTCGCAAGATTTTTCGGATCGCCCAAACCAGCGCTTGACGATTGGCATTATGTATACCACACTTCCCGCAACATTCACCCAGGGAGGTTGCAATGCTGGTCGGAGACATTCTGCGCAAGAAGACGCCGCGCGTTGTCACGGTGCGAATGAACGAGACGGTGGGTATCGCCGCCAAGCTGATGCGCGCCAACAACATCAGCGCTCTCGTGGTCAAGGACGTGGTCCGCTCCGAGGGCAACACCGCCGTCGGCATGTTCACCGAGCGTGACGTGGTGCGCGCCGTCGCCGAGCACGGCGCGAATGCCGTCAACGTCAAGGTCTCGCAGCTCGTCTCGGTGCAGCAGCTGGTGTCCTGCACCTCCAGCGATACGATCGAGCAGGTCCGGCATCTGATGAACCGGCATCACATCCGCCATTTGCCCGTCATCGACGATTACAGCCTCGTCTCCGTCATCAGCATGCGCGACATCGCAGCTGCCATGGACGAGGCCATCAACGGCACGCCGCAAGCGGCCGCCTGAAGCGACGCACACTTCCCCTGTGACTACCGGCCGGCTCGGACACGTTCGAGCCGGACCGGATCTTTCGTCCCAAAATTCCGGTCTCCCGCGAGGATTTCATGAAGATCTGCATCTACGGCGCCGGCGCAATCGGCGGATATCTCGGGGTTCAGCTTGCACGCGCAGGCGCCGATGTCAGCCTCATCGCGCGCGGCGCGCACCTTGCCGCAATGCGCGAGCGCGGCCTGACGCTGCTCGCGGGCGAGGAGAGGCACACCGTGCATCCGCGCTGCACCGACGATCCCGCCGAGCTCGGCGTGCAGGACTACATCATCATCACGCTGAAGGCGCATTCCATCACCGGCGTGATCGAGAAGATGCAGCCGCTGCTCGGGCAGCACACCCGCATCGTCACCGCCGTCAACGGCATCCCCTATTGGTACTTCTACAAGCATGGCGGTCAGTACGAGAATTCGACGCTGGAGAGCATCGACCCCGGCGGGCGGCAGTGGCGCGAGATCGGCGCCGAGCGCGCCATCGGCTGCATCGTCTATCCCGCCACCGAGATCGAGGCGCCAGGCGTGATCCGCCACGTCTACGGCAACAACTTCCCGCTCGGTGAGCCCTCCGGCGAGATCACGAGCGACGTGCAGCGCCTTGCCGATCTGTTCGTCGCGGCCGGGCTGAAGGCGCCGGTGCTCGACCGCATCCGCGACGAGATCTGGCTCAAGCTGTGGGGCAATGTCTGCTTCAACCCGATCAGCGCGCTGACCCATGCAACGCTCGACGTGATCTGCACCGATCCGTCCACGCGTGCGCTGTCACGCGCGATCATGGTGGAGACGCAAGCGATCGCCGAGACGTTTGGGGTCAAATTCCGCGTCGACGTCGAGCGCCGCATCGAGGGCGCCCGCAAGGTCGGCGCGCACAAGACCTCGATGCTGCAGGATCTCGAGCGCGGCCGCCCGATGGAGATCGACCCGCTCGTCACCGTGGTGCAGGAGATGGGCCGCATCACCGGCATCGCGACGCCCGCGCTCGATTCGGTGCTGGCGATGGTGACCCAGCGCGCTCGCATCGCCGGGCTCTATGACGGCGTCTCGACACCTTCAGATCCCCGCGCACTGGCGGTGGCCTGATGGCGGGCGAGATGAAGCAGTGGCTGCGCTTCCGGAATAATGGCGCGACCGGTTTCGGCACGCTGACGCCATCGGGCATCAGCGTGCACGAGGGCGAGATGTTCGGCCGCAACGCCGCGACCGGCAAGATTCTGGCGCTGTCGGAGGTCGAGCTGCTGGCGCCTTGCGCGCCCAGCAAGATCGTCGCGCTCTGGAATAATTTCCACGCGCTCGCCGCCAAGCTCAACCAGCCCGAGCCGCCGGAGCCGCTGTATCTGCTCAAGGCCACCACCACCATCACGACGCCCGGCGCCGTGATCCGCCGTCCCTCCTATTACGACGGCAAGACCACCTATGAAGGCGAGCTCGGCATCGTCATCGGCAAGACCTGCGCACGTGTCTCCCCCAGCGAAGCCAACAGCTGCATCTTCGGCTATACCTGCGTCAACGACATCACCGCCAACGACATCCTGACCAGCGACCCCACCTTCCCGCAATGGGCCCGCGCCAAGGGCATCGACGATTACGGCCCGTTCGGCCCGGTCATCGCAACCGGCCTCGATCCGGCCAAGCTGATCGTCCGCACCATCCTCAACGGCGCGGAGCGGCAGAACTACCCGATCTCCGACATGATCTTCTCGGCGCAGGAGCTGGTCAGCAGGATCTCCCACGACATGACCCTGCTCCCCGGCGACCTCATCGCCGTCGGCACCTCGGTCGGCGTCGGCGTGATGAAGGAGCCGGTGAACACGGTCACCGTCGCGATCGACGGCATCGGCGAGCTCACCAACGAGTTTCGGCTGTAGCTGCAAACACCGTCCCGAAGCCCGGATGAGCGAAGCGATATCCGGGACGGCTCTTCGCTGTGGTCCCGCATGTCGCTGCGCTCATGCGGGCTACTCACTTATTCTCGCTGCAGCGCGGCAAAATTGATCCGGCGCAAATCGCGCCGGCACGGCCGCCTTATCCTTCCCGGCAATCAGTTTCTGACGCCAGGGAGGACGCCATGACGAATGCAAGTAATGCACTTTTGTGGACGGCTCTGTACTTTGCTCTCGCGTTCGGTGCGATCTTCGCGGTCTGGTTCGCCGACAAGATGCGCTCGAACTTCCTCGAGAAATGATAGCGCGCACGGCGCCGCAGTCCGGATAAGCCAAGCGACATCCGGGACGACTCTTCGCATGGTCCCGCATGTCGCTCCGCTCGCGCGGGCTTCTAACGCTGCTCGATCCGTCATGGCCGGCCTTGTCCCGGCAAGCCGGGCATGACGCGTGTGCGGAACGTCTGTCCGGGAAAACCCGGCACCTTCCGCGCCGCCCCGCCCATCGGCCAACGCAACCAGCCGTGGATCACGGCGCCCGAAACAGCCCACAAGCCTGCCCGCCCCTTGCGCTCGGTTCCGCTCTTGGCAATCATGGCGAAAATGTGCGCCGGCGTGTGGAATTCACGATGTGGCTGTTTTTCCTGATTGCCTGGTTCGGCCTGTTGGCCATCGTCGCGGTCGTCGCCCAGCAGGCGTTCGGTCACGACATCAGTCACCTGCCCGCCTGGTTCGCGGGCCTGCCGGTGCCGCAGCGCATCGCGACCGGAATATTCCCCGCCCTCGCGCTGACCCTGATCGGCGCTTCAGCCTGGCGGCTGTCGCGCCAGGACCGCAGCCTGAAGACGCTGCGTGACCGGCTGAAGAAAACCCGCGAGGACGTCGTCGTTGCCCACGCTCTGCAAAACCACTTGGATGCCACCGTCCAGCATTTGATCGAGAGCGACCCGAGGGAGGCGGTCTCTGCGCTGCACGACAAGCTGGGCGAGACCGAGCAGCGCGCCCTGCTCCAGCAGGGCCGCAACCAATCCACCGACATGCACGACCAGCTCGCCGAAATCCGCAGTCGCCAGCAGCACCTGCGCGACATGGTCGGCAAGGTCGCCGAGCAGCGCCGCGCGGTCGAGCCGGTCTTCACCGAGATCCGCGACCGCCAGAACCAGCTCGAACGCTCCCTGCACGATCTCGAGACCGACGACCGCAAGAACAACCTCGCCGATCGGCAGAGGGACATCGCACGCGACGTGGCAGCGCTTCTAGGACGGGTGAACTGCGTCCAGGAGACATTTGCGACACTCAACCAGTACAAGGAAGATCTGGCGAAATCCCATGCCGAGCTGGTGCCGCTGCGTGCCTCGGACGCCGGCATCAACGCCCTGATCGGCGAGCTCAGCCTCGGCCACGAGCGCCTTGCCAAGACCATCGACGAGCTCGAGACCGGCGGCGAGACGTCGCTTGCCAGCCGCGTCGAGACGTTGTCGAAGAACAGGATCGAGATCGAGCAGCGCCTCGCCCGCATCGACGACAGCTTCAACATTCTCAAAAGCATCCGGCTCGACTTCGAGGAGCTCGGCCAGCGCCAGGCCCAGCTCGAACGCTCGCTCGCCGATGTCGAGACGGACGCCGACGGCAAGACCCTTGCCGACCGCCAGAACGCGCTGAACGATTTCGTCCTGCAGTCGCGCCAGCGCCTCGGCGCCCTGCAGGAGACGCTGGCGACGCTGAACGCCTTCAAGACGGAGCTGTCGAAGTCGCAGGCCGACCTCGTCCCGTTGAAGGCCCCAGTGTTCGGCATCGAGGCCTTGATCGCGGAGGTCGGTGCCACCCGCGATCTCCTCGCCAGGACCGTCGGCGAGATCGAGACGAATGGCGACGTCACCCTCGCCTCGCGTGTCGATGCGCTGACCCAAAGCAAGCGCGAGGTCGAAGACCGCCTCGCCCGCATCTTCGACAATTTCAACGCGCTCGATGCCTTGCGCAAGGACATCGGCGGCATCTTCTCGACGATCAGGAACGGTCTGAACCGGATCGGGTGAGAAGCCTGATAGCAGCACTCCGAAACATCCAGACACATCACATCTGCGCGCGTCAGAGATATGCCGCCAACATGTCGCGGGGGTGCCGCAACTTGGTCGCATTCGGACGTCCATCTCTGAGGCGTGTCTGGGGGGCACGGCACTGCCGTGTTTGGACCAAACCTTCTAGGGGATCAGCTGTGAAGAAGATTGTAATTGCTCTGGGTGCCACGCTTGCTCTGGTGACGGCTGCGAACGCTGCGGATCTGCCGCGCCGCCAGCCGGTACCTGTCTATCCGGCGGAGCAGGCGCCGATCGGCAAGATGCCGATTGGCAAGAGCCCGGTTGGAAAGGCCCCTATCGGCAAGGCGCCCGGCCCGGTCGCTGCGCGCTACTGACGCGCAACAGACCAAGCGCAAAACTGGCGTAAGCGGCCGACAGTCGAGGGGCACAGCGTGACGAACAAACCTGATCGATCGGGACCCTGCATCCTTGCGGGGTTCGCCCTCGCGGCCATGATCGCGTGTACGACGCCCTCGGCCTCCGCCCACGAAGCGAACAAGCGCGTTGCCGACGCCAACGCGCTTGCCACGAGCGACTCCACATCGCGGCCTCAGCCGCAGTCGACGCGGCGCTCCGTCGCGCGCGCGGAGAAAGGTCCCTACTACGTCGACTTCCGTGCGCGAACCGCCGCGAGCTGGGGCCACGCCTTCGTCTGGTACGGCAAGACCAGCGAGAAGGCGGTCGAGGTCGCCGGGCTCACGCCGGCCGGCGACACGCTCGCCTACGTGCTCGGCCACGTCACCTTCGTGCCGTCGGAAACCGGTGCGAGCTACGGCGATCTCGATCCGGAATATCTGACCGCGAGCTATCGCGTCTACCTGAACGAAGCCGACGCCAAGCGCGTGTTCGCCTACATCAAGAAGAAGCAGGCGAACTCGCCGGTCTGGAACGCCGAGACCATGAACTGCACCGGCTTCATCGGCGACATCGCCGAGTACATGGGCCTGGAAGTTCCCAATCGCTGGCAACGCCCGGAAAACTTCGTCAACCGCCTCAAGGAAATAAACGGCGGCCGCCAGATGGTGCGGCTGTCGGCAGAGTAGCCCGGCAGCCTGCACCACACGACGCCGTCATTGCGAGCGCAGCCCCTGCCCGTCGGGTAAAACACCCCGCCAAATCCTCCCTCTCGCCTGTCAAGCCCAGCCGCGTCAAATATTCCACTTTACCGAAATTCTGATTTGCCGTACAAGCAAGTCACCCTGGCCCGAGACAAGGGGCGGATCGCGATCGTCACGAACCGCGGACCGGGGTGCGATGGACGCGACGGCGTCGGGCGCGAGCAGCATTGCAGGGCGGGAAACCGTGAGCAAAGCGCTTTCCGCGCATACGACCCGGCGCCGACAGCGTCTTCGCATGGCTTCGGGCGTGAGCACACGCCAGCACTCGAAGTCCCAGCGAAGACGTGCGCGGACGGTCAAGTCGTGTGGTCCTGACGCCCGGGGTCTGTGCGTCAAGTCCTGCGGTGATGTGGCGGCCAACCGGCGCGCGCATCAATCACCCGCAAGGCGACGGGGGCAATAGTGCATCGCTCCCCGAGGAGAGCACGAAGTACGCCGTAAGCCATCGCGCAGGGAAGGCCGGGCGTTCGGCTCACCTGTGGTCCACCCCGTGTGCATCTTCGTAGCGCACGGACTTACGGGTGCCAGCCGGCGCCCGGCCTTCCCTGCGCCCTTGTCTTTCATGAGGGCAACGCGACGACGCAAAACTCGGGCGGAGATGCCGCGAGAGGGCGAAGGTGTGTCTAGTGTTTGAAGAACCGGATCGAGGTTATCCGTGCCCCGGACGCAGCGCAGCGTCCCTTCGACGGTGCGCTGCAGAGCCGGGGCCCATCTTTCAGAGCCCTCGCTGAGCATGGGTCCCGCTCTGCGCCGCAACGTGAAGGACGTTGCAGCACATCCGGGACACGAGCCCCAGGATTATCCGCGCCACGGAATCCTCCCTCTCCCTGCATGCTCGCCCCGCCCCCACCGCACGCCCCGCTGATAGACTTTTACCACCCCCGGCGGCATCCTTCCGCCATCACCGACAACAGAGCCTGCGGGCCATCCAGGGGGAAACACAGCATGTTGCAGACACGGTTCACGAAACTCGTCGGCGTCGAGCACCCGATCGTCCAGGGCGGCATGCAATGGGTCGGCCGCGCCGAGCTGGTCGCCGCCGTTGCCAATGCCGGCGCGCTCGGCTTCATCACGGCGCTGACCCAGCCGACGCCGGAGGACCTGACCAAGGAGATCGCGCGCTGCCGCGACCTCACCGACAAGCCGTTCGGCGTCAACCTCACCATCCTGCCCGCGATCAAGCCGCCGCCTTATGCCGAATACCGCGCGGCCATCATCGAGAGCGGCATCAAGGTGGTCGAGACCGCCGGCAACAAGCCCCAGGAGCATGTCGATGAGTTCAGGAAGCACGGCGTCAAGGTCGTGCACAAATGCACCAGCGTCCGCCACGCGCTCTCGGCCGAACGCATGGGCGTCGACGCCATCTCGATCGACGGCTTCGAATGCGCCGGCCATCCCGGCGAGGACGACACGCCCGGCCTGATCCTGATCCCCGCCGCCGCCAACAAGATCAAGATCCCGATGATCGCCTCGGGCGGCTTTGCCGATGCCCGGGGCCTCGTCGCAGCGCTGGCGCTGGGCGCCGACGGCATCAACATGGGCACGCGCTTCATGGCGACCAGGGAGAGCCCGATCCACCAGCTCATCAAGGAGAAGATCGTCGCCAATGACGAGCGCGAGACCGAGCTGATCTTCCGCACCATGCGCAACACCTCGCGCGTCGCCAGGAACGAGATCTCGACCAAGGTCGTCGCGATGGAAAAGGAAGGCGCCAAGTTCGAGGACATCCGCGAGCTGGTCGCGGGTGCCCGCGGCAAGATGGTCTATGCGACCGGGAACTCCGACGAAGGCATCTGGTCGGCCGGCCAGGTGCAGGGCCTGATCCAGGACATCCCGACCTGCGCCGAACTCATCTCCCGCATCGTGCGCGAAGCGGAAGCGATCATCCGCAGCCGGCTCGAAGGCATGATCGTTCAGCCGCAACGCGAAGCCGCCGAATAATCACCGCAAGAAGCGAGAGCAATCCATGAAGGCTTACGTCTACGGCCCTGAGGGCGCTAGGATTTCCGACGTCGCTCAACCAAAACCGAAGGGCACGCAGGTGCTGGTGCGCGTCCGCGCCTGCGGGCTCAACCGCGCCGACACCGGCATGCGCAAGGGGCACGCCCACGGCGCGGCCGGCGGCGCCGGCACCGTGCTCGGCATGGAATGGGCCGGCGAGGTCGCCGAGCTCGGACCGGATGCCCAGGGCGTGAAGATCGGCGACCGCATCATGGGCTCGGGCGGCGCTGCGTTTGCCGAGTACACCCTCGCCGATCACGGCCGGCTGTTCCGCGCGCCCTCGAACATGAACTTCGAGGAAGCCGCCACCCTCCCCGTCGCGCTCGCGACCATGCACAACGCCGTCGTCACCGTCGGCGGCGTGCAGGCGGGCCAGAGCGTGCTGATCCAGGGCGCCAGCTCTGGTGTCGGCCTGATGGCGATGCAGATTGCAAAACTCAAGGGCGCAAAGCTCGTGATCGGCTCCTCGACCGATGCCACGCGCCGCGGCCGGCTGAAGGAGTACGGCGCCGACCTCGCCGTCGACAGCTCCGATCCGAAATGGGTCGAGGAGGTCCTGAAGGCGACGAACGGTGAAGGCGTCGACCTCATCGTCGACCAGGTCTCGGGCAAGGTGGCGAGCCAGAACCTCGCCGCGACCAAGGTGAAGGGCCGCATCGTCAATGTCGGCCGGCTCGGCGGCACCCATGCCGATTTCAACTTCGACCTGCATGCCGCGCGCCGCATCGACTATGTCGGCGTCACCTTCCGCACCCGCACCATCGAAGAGGTCCGCGAGATCTTCGAGGAGGTCAGGAAGGACATCTGGGGCGCGGTGGAATCGCGAAAACTGCAGCTGCCGATCGACAAGGTGTTCGCGTTCGACGACATCGACAAGGCGTTCGACCACATGGAGGCGAACAAGCACCTGGGGAAGATCGTGGTGACGGTGTGAGGGATACCGCGGTCCCGTAGGGTGGGCAAAGCGAAGCGTGCCCACGATCTGTATCCATCACTGACGAATGGTGGGCACGGCGCTTTGCGCCTTTGCCCACCCTACGAGACTAGGCACGACGCGGATTGCTCCTGCAAATCACTAGCGACTACTCCTGTGGATCATCACTTGATGTCCCGCGCTAGGCTGCTAAATCCCCCGCCATGACCTCCCAGCACAGCAAAACCTCGGTCGCCGCGATCTCCATCTTCGCCAGCGGCGGCATGGCGGCGGCCAAGTTCGCGGTCGGCATCGCGATCGGCTCGCTCGCGCTGATCTCCGAGGCCCTGCACTCCTCGATCGACCTGGTCGCGACCATCATCACCTGGGCTGTGGTGCGGGTGTCCGACAAGCCGGCCGACGAGGAGCACCATTACGGCCACGGCAAGCTGGAGAGCGTCTCGGCGCTCGGTGTGACCGCCCTGCTCTACGTGCTTGCCGGCGGCATCCTGGTCGAGGCCTACAGCCGGCTGCGCGAGGGAACCCCGCCGCCGACCATTTCGGCCGTGCCGTTCGTCGTGCTGGTGATCGACATCGTCGTCAATCTCTGGCGCGCCCGCGCCCTGCACCGCGCCGCGCGCGAGACCAGGAGCCAGGCGCTCGCCGCCGACGCGCTGCATTTCGCCTCCGACGTGATGGGCTCGTTCGCCGTGATCATCGGCCTGATCCTCGCCGCCCTCGGCTTCTGGTGGGGCGACGCGGCCGCTGCCGCCGCGGTTGCCGTGATGATCGCCCTGCTCGGCCTGCGCATGGCCGGCTCGACCGTGCAGACGCTGGTCGACCGCGCCCCGCAGGGTGCGCAGGAGAAGGCCACGGCCGCGATCCGCAGCGTCCCGGGCGTGATCGACGTCGAGCGGCTGCGCGTGCGCATGGTCGGCGCGACCACGTTCATCGACACCATCGCCAAGGTGCCGCGGACCTATCCGATCGACCGCGTCGAGGAGATCAAGCGCAGCGCGCAGGCCGCCGTGGACAAGGCATTCGGCGATGCCGACCTCACCTTCACCGCCGTCCCCGTCGCCCGCGACAACGAGACCGTGCGCGACCGCATCATGGTGATCGCGCACAATTCGGGCCTCGCCGTCCACCACGTCACGGTGCACGATCTCGGCGGCAAGCTGATCGTCAGCATCGACCTCGAGGTCGACGCCGCCATGCAGTTAGAGGCAGCCCATGACGTCGCCAACACGCTGGAGCGCAACATCCAGGAGGAGTTCGGCGCCGACGTCGAGGTCGACGTCCATATCGAGCCGCTGGAGCCGGAACTGCCGTTCGGGGTCGATGCCGCGCCGGAACGCGTCCAGGCCATCGCCGCCGCGCTGACTGAATACGCCGCCGGCAGCGAGATCCATGACATCCATAATGTGCGCGTCCGCAACACCGACGCCGGCGAGATCGTCAATTTCCACTGCCGCGCCGCGCCGTCGATGAGCGTGATCAAGGTGCACGAGCACGTCGACGCCATCGAGCGCGCGCTGCGGCGCGCGTTCCCGAGCGTGAAGCGCGTGATCAGCCACGCCGAACCGCCGCGTGCGTGACTGGGAGCGCGCGAGGAGTCGCACGTTCTCGTTTCGGACTCCTCGCGCCCGTGCGTTTGCGGACGCGCGCTACGCAAACTGAGCATTGGATAAGAATAATTACGCGTTAACGATTCATTGACTCTCGACACCCCGCGAAAACTGGATTCAAATCGCTGTGATTCGGAAGCGATGTGGGGCTGCCTCCGAACTTCAGTTGCAAGCAGGTTTTTAGGGGGCCAAAGGCATGTCGCGTGCAGACGCCGCGAACGCGTGCGTCCAATCCGATTCGATCAAGGGATTGGCGCAATCGATCGCGAAACCTGCCTATCATCGGCTCTTGATTGCAGAGCCGGCGCTTCGTCGCGCCGTGCCGACGCTCATCATCGCGTTCCTGATCACGATCTGCCTCGGCGCGTTCGTGCAGGTCGTCGATCAGACGCGTCAGAAGCGGCTGGTGATCCGGCACGACATCTCGGCGCTGGCCGACCTGCTCGCCGAACGCATCGACCGCCTCACCTCGGCGCGACAGGAGCGGCTCAAGAACATCGAGAGCCTGCCGGCGCTGTTGCCGGATATGATCCCGTCCTGGGGCACGGCCTCGGGCCGCCACGTCATCGTCACCTCGGCCGGCGTCGATCGCCGTCTCCTCGCCCGCGTCCCGGTCGACAGTGACCCTTCCGGCAACGACCGCCTGCTCGATGCCATCACGACCGCACAATTGCTCGCGGCGCCGACGCGCGACGGCAACGTCTCCGACATGACGCTGCCGAGCGGCAACGCCGCGATGGCGACCTCGCGGCAGATCAAGTCGCTGCCCGGCTTCATCACCGTGATCCAGGAGCGCAACGAGCCGATCTGGGGCTCGGACGCCGCGCTCTCGGTGACGCTGTCGGCGACGACCGGATTCGTCGTCCTGATCCTGGGCTTCGCCTTCCACTGGCAGTCCACCCGCGCCCGCGAAGGCGACCTCATCAACGACGCCGTGCGCGGCCGGATCGACACCGCCCTCAACCGCGGCCGTTGCGGGCTGTGGGACTGGGACCTGTCGCGCGGCCGGATATTCTGGTCGCAATCGATGTTCTCGATGCTGGGCCTCGACGGCCGCAACGAGCTCCTCACCTTCGGCGAGGTCAACGCGCTGGTGAAATCCGACGACATCGACCTGTTCGCGATCGCCGACCAGCTCATCTCCGAGAAGATCGACCACATCGACCAGACCTTCCGCATGCAGCATGTCGACGGCCACTGGATCTGGCTCCGCGTCCGCTGCGAGAAGACGCGCGGGGCGACCGATTCCAGCGTGCACCTGATCGGGATCGCCGTCGACATCACCGAGCAGAAGAGCCTCGCCGAGAGGACGGTGGAAGCCGACCTCCGCCTGCGCGACGCGATCGAGACAATTCCGGAGGCCTTCGTGCTGTGGGACGCGAGCGACCGCCTCGTGCTCTGCAACTCGCACTTCCAGCGCCTGCACAAGCTGCCCGACACCGCCGTGATCCCCGGCACCTCCTACGAGACCGTGCTCGAAGTCGGCCGCATGCCGGAGGTGCGCACCCGCCACAACGAGACCGCCGCCCAAGGCCCCGGCGCGCGCACCTTCGAGGCGCAGCTCGACGACGGCAGCTGGCTGCACATCAGCGAGCGCCGCACCAAGGACGGCGGCTACGTCTCGGTCGGCACCGACATCACCCGCATCAAGGAGCACGAGCAGAAGCTGGTCGACAACGATCTGCGCCTGCGCGCCACCGTCATCGACCTGAAGCGCTCGCAGGCCGCGCTGGAGCGCCAGGCGGTCGAGCTTGCCGACCTCGCCGAGAAGTACCAGCGCGAGAAGACCCGCGCCGAGGAAGCCAACCAGACCAAGTCGAAATTCCTCGCCAATATGAGCCATGAGCTGCGCACGCCGCTGAATGCCATCATCGGCTTCTCCGAGATCATGGGCTCCGGCATGTTCGGCGAGCTCGGCAGCGAGAAGTACCAGGAATATTGCCAGGACATCCTGACCAGCGGCCACTATCTGCTCGAGGTCATCAACGACATCCTCGACATGTCCAAGATCGAGGCAGGCCGCATGAAGCTCGACATGGAAGAGCTCGACCTGGCGCAGACGCTGGCGGAATCCTTGCGGGTCGTCACCGGCCGGGCCCAGGACAAGCACCTGACGCTCGACGCCGACATCGCAAAATCCATCTCCGTCGTTGCCGACCGCCGCGCCACCAAGCAGATCATCGTCAACCTGCTCTCCAACGCGGTGAAGTTCACGCCGGACGGCGGACGCATCGTGGTGCGCAGCCGGCAGCTCGACGACCGGATCGTGCTGATGATCGCCGACACCGGCATCGGTATCGCGCCGCATTCGCTGGCGCGGCTCGGCCGCCCGTTCGAGCAGGTGGAGAGCCAGCTCACCAAGACCTATCACGGCTCGGGCCTCGGCCTCGCGATCGCCCGCTCGCTGGCGCAGCTCCATGGCGGCTCGATGCGGCTGCGCTCCAAGCTCGAGGTCGGCACCGTCGTGCGCGTGACCTTGCCACGCGACGCGATCAAGGCGGCGTCCGGGATATCGGCGGCAGCGTGATCCCTACAGCTGCAGCGACGGCGCGACTTCCCTCGCGACATTGACCAGCGCCGCGATCAGCGGCGTCATCGGATCGCGTTGCGGGATCACCATGCCGATGCTGTAATTGACATCGGGATCGGTGATCGGGATCGAGCGCACCGTGTCGGACAGACCGAGCGTCTCGGCAAGCTTGGCCGGCATCACGCTCGCCCAGCGTCCCGTCTTCACATGCGTGAACAGCACCAGCAGCGAATTCGAGGTCAGCGTCGGCGTCGCCTCCGCGCCGACGGAACGTAAGGCGCGATCGATGATGCGGCGGTTCTGCATGTCCGGCGTCAGCAGGCACAGCGGAACCTGCCCGACCTCGGTCCATGTCACCGTCTCGCGGTCACCGAACATGCCGTCCGGCGCAGTCAGAAGACGGTAGCTCTCATTGTAGAGCGGAATGGTGCGCACCTTGCCGATTGGCTCGTTCTCGATATAGGTCAGCCCCGCATCGACCTCGAGATTTTCGAGCAGCCCCAGCACCTCGGACGAGGTGGTGGACTGGATACGGAAGCGCACCTCGGGATGCCGGGCGCGAAACGGCGTCGTCAGCGCTGCGACCATGCCGAGCACGGTCGGGATCGCGGCGATGCGGATCTCGCCGGAGAGCTGATGCTTCAACCCGTTGATCTCGTCGCGCATCGCGCGGGCATCGCCGACGATCCGCCGCGCCCAGTCCAGCGCCCGCTCACCTTCGGGAGTGAACCCCTGGAAACGGGACCCGCGCTGCACCAGCATCACGCCGAGGATCTCCTCGAGCTGCTTGAGCCCCGTCGACATAGTCGGTTGCGTCACGCCGCAGACCTCCGCCGCGCGTCCGAAATGCCGCTCCTTCGCCAGCGCCAGCAATAGTTCAAGCTTGTCGATCAACCGGTCGTCCCCTCGGATTCCATCGTGGCATGCAAGCTAGCACGCCGGGCCTGCAGCAACACGCAAAAACCGGCAGCCGATACAACTTTCATTACCAATTCGCATCGGTCGATTGCGGTTGCAAATCGATCCGAATTCGCAATCGCAGCACGGGACAGCTTTATTGATCTGCGAATGATTCCAACTAGTTTGCACCGAGGAAACGCTCAGGTTGAGAACGAAGAATGACAGCGGTTTTTGAGCCTTGGAACGAGACGCGCGGCGCCGAGATCATCGCCGAACACGCCAACCGGGAGGGCGCGACGCTGGTCATCCTGCACGCGCTGCAAGAGGCGTTCGGCTACGTGCCGGAGGCGGCCATTCCCATGGTGGCGCAAGCGCTCAACCTGTCGCGCGCCGAGGTCCACGGCGTATTCACGTTCTATCATGATTTCCGCCACAAGCCGGCCGGCCGCCACGTGCTGAAGCTCTGCCGCGCGGAAGCCTGCCAGGCCGCGGGCGGCGATGCATTGGCGGCGCGCGCAGAAGCAAAGCTCGGCGTGTCACTCGGCAATACCACGGCCGACGATCGCGTCACGCTGGAGCCGATCTACTGCCTCGGCCTGTGTGCGACCGCACCGTCCGCCATGCTCGACGGCCGCCTCATCGGCAGGCTCGATCAGAAGCGCCTCGATGCGTTGATTGTGGAGGCACAGCGATGAGCTTGCGTCTGTTCGTCTCACGCGACGCCGGCGCGATTGCCGTCGGTGCCGACGAAGTTGCTCTGGCGCTGGAGCAGGCTGCAGCCAGGCGCGGCGTGGCGATCGAGATCGTCAGGACCGGCTCGCGCGGTATGTACTGGCTGGAGCCGCTGGTCGAGGTAGCGACGCCGCAAGGCCGCATCGCGTTCGGCCCGGTCACTGAAGCCGATGTGCCGTCCCTGCTCGACGCGCTCGCGAGCAACACGCCGCATCTGTTGCGGCTGGGTGCGACCGAAGAGCTCCCCTGGCTGAAGCGTCAGACCCGCCTCACCTTCGCCCGCTGCGGCGTGATCGATCCGCGCTCGCTCGACGACTACCGCGCCCATGGTGGCTACAAGGGGCTGGAGCGGGCACTGTCGCTCGGCACGGATGCGATCCTCAACGAAGTCACGGCGTCGGGCTTGCGCGGCCGCGGCGGGGCCGGCTTTCCGACCGGCATCAAATGGAAGACGGTCACGCAGGCCAAGGCCGACCGCAAGTTCATCGTCTGCAACGCCGACGAGGGCGACAGCGGCACCTTCGCCGACCGCATGATCATGGAAGGTGATCCCTTCCTGGTGATCGAGGGCATGACCATCGCCGGCATCACCGTCGGCGCGACAAAGGGCTACATCTACATCCGCAGCGAATATCCGCATGCGGTGGAAGCGATGAACGCTGCGATCCGGACTGCCAAGCGAGGCGGTTATCTCGGCGACAAGATCGGCGGATCCATCCACAGCTTCGACCTCGAAGTGCGGGTCGGCGCTGGCGCCTATGTCTGCGGCGAGGAAACTTCGCTGCTGGAGAGCCTCGAAGGCCGCCGCGGCATCGTGCGTGCAAAACCTCCGCTGCCGGCGCATCACGGCCTGTTCGGCAAGCCGACCGTCATCAACAACGTGTTGTCGTTCGCGGCCGTCCCCTTCATCCTCGCCGAAGGCGCCAAGGCCTACGCGGATTACGGCATGGGCCGTTCGCGCGGCACGATGCCGATCCAGCTTGCCGGCAACATCCGCCAGGGCGGGCTGTTCGAGACCGCCTTCGGCGTGACGCTCGGCGAGCTCGTCGACGACATCGGCGGCGGCACGTTCACGGGCCGGCCGGTCCGCGCCGTGCAGGTCGGCGGTCCGCTCGGCGCCTATTTCCCTCGTGCCCTGTTCGACACGCCATTCGACTACGAGGCCTTCGCCGCGCGCGATGGCCTGATCGGCCATGGCGGCATCGTCGTGTTCGACGACAGCGTCGACATGCGCAGGCAAGCGCGCTTCGCGATGGAGTTCTGCGCCGTCGAATCCTGCGGCAAGTGCACGCCGTGCCGGATCGGCTCGACCCGCGGCGTCGAGACCATCGAGAAGATCATCAACGGCGAGCGCGTCAACGAAAACCTCGCGCTGGTCGAAGACCTCTGCAACACCATGAAATTCGGCTCGCTCTGCGCGCTCGGCGGCTTCACGCCCTACCCCGTGCTCAGCGCATTGAAGCACTTCCGGGAAGATTTCGCACCCGCACCGACCACGCTTGAAGCCGCGGAATAGGAGAACGACAATGTCTCTGATCGAAGAAATCGACTTCGGCACGCCGGCTTCCAAATCGGAAACGATGGTGACGCTGACCATCGACGGCAATGAGGTCACGGTGCCCGAGGGCACCTCGATCATGCGGGCCGCGATGGACGCGGGCCACCAGATCCCAAAGCTCTGTGCCACCGACATGGTCGACGCGTTCGGCTCCTGCCGTCTCTGTCTCGTCGAGATCGAGGGCCGCGCCGGAACGCCGGCCTCCTGCACCACGCCAGTGATGCCCGGCCTCGTCGTGCACACCCAGAGCGAGCGGCTGAAGAAGCTGCGCAAGGGTGTGATGGAGCTCTACATCTCCGACCATCCGCTCGACTGCCTCACCTGCGGCGCCAACGGCGACTGCGAGTTGCAGGATATGGCGGGCGCCGTGGGCCTGCGCGACGTGCGCTACGGCTATGACGGCGAGAACCACGTCTTCGCCAAATCGGGCGGCTGCTCCAACGACAATTGGATGCCGAAGGACGAGTCCAACCCCTATTTCACCTACGATCCCTCCAAGTGCATCGTCTGCTCGCGCTGCGTCCGCGCCTGCGAGGAGGTGCAAGGCACCTTCGCACTGACCATCTCCGGCCGCGGCTTCGACAGCCGCGTCTCGCCGGGCATGAGCGAGAGCTTCCTAGGCTCCGAATGCGTCTCCTGCGGCGCCTGCGTGCAGGCCTGCCCGACTGCAACGCTGACCGAAAAGTCGGTGATCGAGATCGGCCAGCCCGAGCACTCCGTCGTCACCACCTGCGCCTATTGCGGCGTCGGCTGCACCTTCAAGGCCGAGATGCGCGGCGAGGAAGTCGTGCGCATGGTGCCCTACAAGGACGGCAAGGCCAATCGCGGCCATTCCTGCGTCAAGGGCCGCTTCGCCTGGGGCTACACCAACCACGGCGAACGCATCCTCAATCCGATGATCCGCGAACGGATCGAGGATCCCTGGCGCGAAGTATCCTGGGACGAGGCGTTCTCGTTCGCGGCCGCCAAGATGCGCGGCATCCAGAAGACATACGGCCGCGATGCCATCGGCGGGATCACCTCGTCCCGCTGCACCAACGAAGAGACCTATCTGGTGCAGAAGCTGATCCGCGCCGGCTTCGGCAACAACAATGTCGACACCTGCGCCCGCGTCTGCCACTCGCCGACCGGCTACGGCCTCGCCACCACCTTCGGCACCTCCGCCGGCACGCAGGATTTCGACTCGGTCGAGGACACCGACGTCGTCCTCGTGATCGGTGCCAATCCGGCCTCCGCTCATCCCGTGTTCGCGTCCCGCCTGAAGAAGCGGTTGCGCCAGGGTGCCAAGCTGATCGTGATCGATCCGCGCCGCACCGAGATGGTGGAATCGCCGCATGTGAAGGCGCTGCACCTGCCCCTGATGCCGGGCACCAACGTCGCGGTCATGACCGCGCTGGCGCATGTCATCGTCACCGAAGGCCTCGTCAACGAAGCCTTCGTGCGCGAACGTTGCGACTGGAGCGAGTTCGAGGAGTGGGCGGCGTTCGTCGCGCAGCCCAAGAACAGCCCGGAAGCCACCGCGATCCTTACCGGCGTCAACCCGAAGGATCTGCGCGAAGCCGCGCGCACCTACGCCACCGGCGGCAACGGAGCGATCTATTACGGCCTCGGCGTCACCGAGCACAGCCAGGGCTCGACCACCGTGATCGCGATCGCGAATCTTGCGATGGTCACTGGCAATATCGGCCGTCCCGGCGTCGGCGTGAACCCGCTGCGCGGCCAGAACAACGTGCAGGGCTCCTGCGACATGGGCTCGTTCCCGCACGAGCTGCCCGGCTACCGCCACATCTCCGGTGACGCGGTGCGCGACCAGTTCGAGGCGCTGTGGAACGTCAAGCTCAACCCCGAGCCGGGCCTGCGCATTCCCAACATGTTCGATGCCGCGGTCGAAGGCACGTTCATGGGGATCTACGTGCAGGGCGAGGACATCCTCCAGTCCGATCCCAACACCAAGCACGTTGTGGCTGCACTGTCCGCGATGGAATGCGTCATCGTCCACGACCTCTTCCTCAACGAGACCGCGAACTACGCCCACGTCTTCCTGCCCGGCTCGAGCTTCCTCGAGAAGGACGGCACCTTCACCAACGCCGAGCGCCGCATCCAGCGCGTGCGCAAGGTGATGACGCCGAAGAACGGCATGGCCGACTGGGAGGTCACCATCGGCCTTGCCAGGGCGATGGGCTTCGAGATGAACTACAGCCACCCATCCGAGATCATGGACGAGATCGCGGCGCTGACGCCGACCTTCGCTGGCGTCTCCTACGCCAAGCTCGACGAGCTTGGTTCGGTGCAGTGGCCTTGCAACGAGAAGGCGCCGGAGGGTACGCCGGTGATGCATATCGACGGCTTCGTCCGCGGCAAGGGCAAGTTCGTCGTCACCGAATATGTGGCCACCGACGAGCGTACCGGCCCGCGCTATCCGCTGCTGCTCACCACGGGCCGCATCCTCAGCCAGTACAATGTCGGCGCGCAGACGCGGCGGACCGAGAACGTGGTCTGGCACGCCGAGGATCGTCTCGAGATCCATCCGCACGATGCCGAACAGCGCGGCGTGCGCGACGGCGACTGGGTGCGGCTGAAGAGCCGTGCCGGCGAGACCACGCTGCGTGCGGAGATCACCGACCGCGTCGCGCCCGGCGTCGTCTACACCACCTTCCATCACCCGGACACGCAGGCCAACGTCATCACGACCGACTATTCCGACTGGGCCACCAACTGCCCCGAATACAAGGTCACGGCGGTCGAGGTCTCGCCCTCGAACGGCCCGTCCGACTGGCAGAAGGCCTATGACGCGCAGGCGCGGCAGTCCCGCCGCATTGCGCCAGCCGAGGCAGCGGAGTAACCGCATGCATGTAGCTGTCCAGGCGATTGATCGCGGAATCTGGCGCAACGGCGTCGCGTCCGAAGGAACGCGGTTCATTCCGGAGGAGACGCCCCTGGCGCTGACCTATAATGGCGGCACCTATGCCGTCATGATGGGGACGCCGCAGAACCTGGAAGATTTTGCCGTCGGCTTCAGCCTGAGCGAAGGCATCATCAAGTCGGTCGATGACATCAAATCGCTCGACGTCGTTCGCCTCGACGACGGCATCGAGCTCAGGATGTGGCTAACGTCGGAAGATGCGGCACTCATCAGCGAGCGCCGTCGCCACGTCGCGGGGCCCACCGGCTGCGGCATCTGCGGTATCGAGTCCATCGCTGAAGCCGTGCGCCCGGCGGCGGTCGTGCCGCAGGGGCAGAGCTTCACGCCCGAGCAGATCATGGCGGCGATGCAGGCCGTCGCGCCGCTGCAATCGATCAATCTGCAGACCCGCGCCGTTCACGCCGCCGCGTTCTGGTCTACTACCGGCCACATCGTCGCGCTGCGCGAGGATGTCGGCCGCCACAATGCGCTGGACAAGCTCGCGGGCGCGCTGGCGCGCAGCCGGACGGATACGCGCGGCGGCATGGTGCTGCTGACGAGCCGCGTCTCGGTCGAGATGGTGCAGAAGGCCGCCGCGATCGGCGCGCCGGTGATGGTCGCGGTGTCCGCGCCCACCGCACTCGCAGTACGCACTGCGGAGGCTGCAGGCATCACGCTGATCGCCATCGCCCGCCAGGACGGGTTCGAAGTGTTTTCGCATGGTGACCGGGTCGCCGCTCGCCATGCCACGGAGGTTGCCGATGTCGCCTGACCGCCTGATCTACATGGCCAACCAGATCGGCAAGTTCTTCGAGAGCCAGGGCCACGGCAAGGCCGTGCCGGGGATTGCCGAGCACATCAAGAAGTTCTGGGATCCTCGGATGAAGCGCGCGATCTTCGCCCATCTCGACGCCGGCGGCGCGGGCCTGGAGCCTGACGTCCGCCAGGCGCTCAGCTCGTTGAAGGCGACGTCCCTTCCAGCAGCGCCCTGAACACGCGCCGCACCTCGCTCTGGGTCTCCTTCACACGCGCCTCCAGCGACGAGAAATCCGGCGCGTCGCCGGCGCGCGCCATCACACGCTGCAGATCGGTGCCGGCGGTTTCAGGCTTGAAGCGGTCGCTGACGCAAAGCCGCAGGATCTGCGTCAGGTCGTGATAGAGCCGCACCGCGGCGCGCAAGATCTCGGTCTCCGATTGCGGAAGGACGCCGAGCCTGCATGCATTGTCCAGCACCTGCATCGTGCTGACGTCGAGGATCTCCGGCTTGTCGTGAGCGTGCACGAGCTGCAGATATTGCGCGATGAAGTCGATGTCGACCATGCCGCCGGCGGCATGTTTGAGGTCCCAGCAATCGGCCTCGCCCTTCTCCTGGGCGATGGCGCGCCGCATGTCGGCGACGTCGTTGGCGGTGATGGCGGAATCGCGGCGACGGGTCAGGACGTCGCGAATGACCCGCTCGATCCGTTCCCGGAATTCGGGCGAAGCCGACACCACGCGCGCCCGCGTCAGCGCCATGTGCTCCCAGGTCCAGGCCTCGTTGGCCTGGTAATCCGCGAATGAGACCAGGCTCGAGGCGACGGGACCGGCGCGGCCTGAAGGACGCAGCCGCATGTCGATCTCGTAGAGCACGCCGTAATTGGTGCGCGTCGTGAACGCGCTGATCAGCCGCTGCGTGAAGCGCGCGAAGTAGTGCGCGCCCTGCAGCGATTTCGGTCCGTCCGAGTCCGGATTGTCGCTGTCGAAATCGTAGAGCAGGATCAGGTCGAGATCGGACGAGGCCGTCATCTCGCGGCTGCCGAGCCGGCCCATCGCGATGATCGCGGTCTCCTGTCCCTTGATCCGGCCGTGCTGGGCCGCGAAGCGGTCGGCAACGAGGCCGTGCACGGTGTGGACGATGCCTTCGGCGACATCGGCAAAGGCCGTGCTGGCCTGCTGCGCCGACACGGTGCCGGAGAGGATGCGCGTGCCGATCAGGAACAGGCTCTCCTGCCCGAACAGGCGCAGGCGATCGAGGAACTCTTCGTATGAGCCAGCATCAAGCACGGTCGCAGCTAACCGTCCCGACAATTCCTGCCTGTCCGGCATGGCGCCGAAGAAGCGCGGATCGATCAGGCCATCCATGAGCTGCGGCTGCCGCGCCAGCATCTCGCCGAGCCGCGGCGCAGCGCCGAGCACCAGCGCCACCAGCGCGACGAGCTCGCGGTTCTGGCCGAGCAGCGTGATCAGCCGGCCACCGCGCTGGAGCGCCCCAAGGAATTGATCGAACGCCACGACGGCGCGATCCGGCTCCTCGGCATGGGCGAGGCCGTCGATCAGGGCCGGCACGAACTCGACGAAGGCGCTGCGCGTCGCCTCATTGCGGAACACGCGGTAGTCGCCGGTGATCCAGTCGCGCACCGTCTGCGCGACGGCGGCCGGCTTCTTGAACCCGAGCGTCGCCAGATGCTGGAGCAGGCGCGGATCGTCGGGGCCTGCGCTGTAGTCGAGCGCGGGCAGCCTGGCCGTGCCGGTCGGATCGTCGCCTTCGAACAGCTTTTCGTAGTGCCCCTGCACGATCTTGAGCTGCCGCAGCAGCTCGCCCGCGAAGGCCTCGCGATCCGTATAGCCGAAGAAGCGCGCAAAACGCTCGACCGCGTCCTTGTCTTCGGGCAGCGCGTGGGTCTGCTCGTCGGCGATCATCTGGAGGCGATGCTCGACCCGGCGCAGGAATTCATACGCAATGGTCAACTCGTCGCGCGCAGCAGGGGTGATCCAGTTCCTGGACGCGAGAATGTCGAGCGCCCTGAGCGTCGGCCGCACCCGCAATTCCGGATGGCGGCCGCCGGCGATCAATTGCTGGGTCTGCGCGAAGAACTCGATCTCGCGGATGCCGCCGCGACCGACCTTGACATTATGCCCTTCCACCGCGACCTCGCTCTGGCCGCGATAGGTCTGCATCTGCCGCTTCATGTCGTGGACGTCGGCGAGCGCGGCGAAGTCGAGATGCTTGCGCCAGACGAAAGGCGCGATCTCGGCCAGCAATGCTTCACCCGCTTTGGCATCGCCGGCGCAGGCGCGCGCCTTGATCATCGCGGCGCGCTCCCAGGTGCGCCCTTCCCGCTCATAATAGTTCAGCGCGGCGTCCCTGGAGATCGCGACCTGCGTCGAGGATGGATCGGGACGCAGGCGCAGATCGACGCGGAACACATAGCCGTCATAGGTGCGCTGCTGCAGGATGCGCGCCATCCCCTGCGTGACCCGGACGAAGAACGGCTGCGGCTCGATATCGGGCGCGAGCGTCGTGGCATCAGGATCGAAGAACACGATGAGATCGATGTCGCTGGAATAGTTCAGCTCGCCCGCGCCCATCTTGCCCATGGCGAGCACGATCAGCCCGCAGCCTTCCTCGGGCGCCTCGGGATTGGGCGGCGTGAGCTTGCCACGTGCGGCTTCCTGCCGCAGCAGGTACTGGAGCGCCGCCTGCACCGAGGACACCGCGACATCGGTCAGCGCCGCCGTCACCCGCATCACCGGCCAGACCCCGCCAATGTCGCACAAGGCGGTCAGGAGCGCGGCCTCGGCCTTCATGCGGCGAAGCAGCCGCATCACCTCGGCCTCGTCAGGGGCCGCGAGCACCGCGCCCCTCGCCTCCGCGATCAGGGCCGTCAAATGCGCATCCGGATTGCACTCCAGCAGCCGGATCAGGCGCAAGGCATCGGCGCGCACCAGATCGAACAGATAGGGCGAGAATTCCGCGATACCTGCCAGGATATCCTGCGCAAAGGGATGCGCCAACAGCGTTTCGAGACGCGCCGATTGGGCCGGCTCGAGCTCGGACAGCCAGCTTTCAAGACGTCGTTCGTCGGTTGTGGAAGCGGCAATATGGGGAGCCTCCGCGAAGCGCGCGGCCAGCCTCTCACCATGCTTGTCCGCGTTTCCCGGCGCGGAGTGGTTCATGCCACCTTCTGTGGCACATCCGGTATTGGCGGAGCAACCCTGTCGCCGGCCCCGGCGCGCGCGGGCAGCACCAGCGTGGCGACGAGACCGGGCTGGGCATCGCCCAATTTCAACTCACCCCCGTGCAATGTCGCAACAGCAGAGGCGAGGCTGAGACCAAGGCCCGAGCCCGGCAGCGTGCGGCTCGCTTCTAGGCGAACGAATCGTTCGACAGCATGCGCGCGGTCGGCTTCGGGGATGCCGGGACCGCGATCGGTGACGCTGAGCAGCACCTTGTCGCCGTCGCGTTTGGCCTCGATCGTGATCGGCCTCGCATCCATGCTGACCACGGTTCCACCGGTCTGTGCGACCGGCTTGCCGTATTTGATCGCATTCTCGACAAGATTGGCGAGCGCCTGGCTGATCAACTCGCGATTGGCGTGAACCGGTGTCGGCTCGCACCTGACCTTCAAGGTCATGCCGTCGTCCTCGGCCAGTGGCTCGTAGAGCTCGTGGATGCCGTTTGCGACATCGGCCGCATCGAAATCATCCATGTTGCCGCGCGCCTGCCCGGACTCCGCGCGCGCGATCATCAGCAGCGCGTTGAAGGTGCGGATCAGACCGTCTGATTCCTCGATGGTCCGCTCCAGCGCCGCGCGGTAATCGGCTTCGCAGCCCGATTTCGCCAGCGCCTCCTCGGCGCGGTTGCGCAAGCGCGTCAGCGGCGTCTTGAGGTCGTGGGCGATGTTGTCGGAGACCTCCTTCAAGCCAGCCATCAGCGCCTCGATCCGCTCCAGCATGGCATTGAGGTTTTCCGCGAGGCGGTCGAGCTCGTCGCCGCTACGCCCCACTGGAAGACGCCCGCTGAGGTCCCCGGTCATGATGCGCTGCGCGGTCCCGGTCATCGCGTCGATGCGCCGGAGCACGCGGCGCGCGACGAAGATGCCGCCGCCGAGACCGAGCACGACGACGATCAGGATCGACCATTGCGCCGCCTTGGCGACGATGCCGAACAGGCGACGCCGCTCGGCGAGGTCGCGGCCGATCAGAAGCCGGAAGCCGTTCTCGAGTTCGGTGACGCGCACGAGCGCACGATGGTCGCGATCATCGGCGTCCTCGATGCGCCGGTAGGCCGTCTCCGACCAGCCGCGGGTCGCCATCACACCGGGTGCCAGCGAGCCGACATTGCCGGCGATCGCCTGCCCGGTCGGCGTGGTCACGAGATAGAGGTTGGCGCCCGGGCGCAGCGCCCGATACTCGATCGCGAGCACGAGGCCGCGCAGCCCCCGGCGGCCGTAGATCTCGGAGATCTCCGAGGTCTCGGCATTGACCGTCTGCGTGATCTCCTCGGTGATCAACCGCCGCGTATTCCAGGCGAAATAGGCCAGCAGCGAGGCCGCGAACATCGCGAACAGCAGCAGATAGACCAGCGTCAGCCGGAACGCCGTGGTGCGGACGAGTTTACCGAATGCCGTCACGGATCATGTACCCGGCGCCGCGGATCGTGTGCAGCAGCGGCCGCTCGAAGCCCTTGTCGATCTTGGAGCGCAGCCGCGAAATGTGCACGTCGATCACGTTGGTCTGCGGATCGAAATGATAGTCCCAGACGTTCTCGAGCAGCATGGTGCGCGTCACCACCTGGCCGGCATGCTTCATCAGATATTCGAGCAGGCGGAATTCGCGCGGCTGCAGCGTCAGCTCGTCCTTGCCGCGGGCGACGCGGTGGGAGAGCCGGTCGAGCTCGAGATCGCCGACGCGGTAGAGCGTGTCCTCGGCAGGTCCCCCGCGGCGGCGCGACAGCACCTCGACCCGGGCCAGCAGCTCGGCGAAGGAATAGGGCTTTGGCAGATAGTCGTCGCCGCCGGCGCGCAGGCCCTTGATGCGGTCGTCGACCTGTCCGAGCGCGGACAAAATCAGCACCGGCGTGGTGTTGTCCTGGTCGCGCAGCGCACCGATCAGCGACAGGCCGTCGCGCTTGGGCAGCATGCGGTCGACCACCAGCACGTCGTAATCGCCGTTCTCGGCCATGGCGAGGCCTTCCTCGCCGTCGGCGGCGTGGTCGGCAATGTGTCCGACCTCGCGAAACGCCTTCACGAGGTAGTCGGCGGATTCGCGGTCGTCTTCAATGATGAGGAGGCGCATCGTGCGTTCGGCGGCGGTCAAGGAGGTCAACCTTCTCTAAACATGGCGCGAGCGGCAATCGCATGCAAGCCGAGTGGGAGACTCTGGCATCGAGAAAAAGGCGGGCGGTGAAGCTGGGGGGACCTCACCGCCCTAGGCCTTCCGACGGAGGGGGGCGTAATTCCACCGGAAGGTAGAGAGGGGAAGCGAACGTTGCGCTGCTTCCCCGAAGGGCGCCGTCGGCGGGGGCGACTGATGCCGGCGACACCCTTCATCTCGTAGGCCTCCTGAAGCCTCAGCCCTTGGCGAGGGGCACCGCGACGAAGCGCGACTGGCCGCCGCTCTTCACGCGCATCAGGACGCTGTTCTTGTTGTCGGTCCGCGCCATGTTGATGGCGTCGCGGACTTCGCCGGCGGTGGCCACGCTCTTGCCGCCGACTTCGAGAATCACGTCGCCTTCCTTGAAACCGCGCTCGGCCGCGGCGCTCTTCGGATCGACCTCGGTGACCACGACGCCTTCCTTGCCGGCGCCGGCCACCGAATTGGCGGGGGCAACGGTCATGCCGAGCTTGGGCACGTCGGTGCCCTTGCTCGCACCCTTGCCGCTATCATTGTCGTTGTCGGCCTTGGCCTCGACCGTATTCGGCAGCTGGCCGAGCGTCATGTTCACGACCTTGTCCTGGCCCTTGTGCAGCACGTTGAGCTTCACGGTCGCGCCGGGCGCCATGCCACCGATGGTCCGGGCAAGCTCGCGGGCGTCCTTGACGGACTCGCCGTTGACCGCGGTGATCACGTCACCGGACTCGATGCCGGCCTTCGCGGCCGGACCGTTGGCCTGAGGCTCCGCCACCAGCGCGCCTTCGGCCTTCTTCATGCCGAGGCTGTCGGCGATGTCGGAGGTGACAGGCTGAATCTGCACACCGATCCAGCCGCGGCTGACCGAGCCGTTGTCCTTGAGCTGGGCGACCACGCTCTTGACGGTGCTCGCCGGAATCGAGAACGCGATGCCGACGCTGCCGCCGGAGGGCGAGTAGATCGCGGTGTTGACGCCCATCACCTCGCCGTTGGTGTCGAAAGCGGGACCGCCGGAATTGCCCTTGTTCACGGGCGCGTCGATCTGGATGAAATCGTCATACGGACCGTTGCCGATGTCGCGGCCGCTGGCCGAGACGATGCCGGCGGTCACGGTGCCGCCGAGACCGAAGGGATTGCCGACCGCGAGCACCCAGTCGCCGATGCGCGGCTTGGCGTCGGCGAGCTTGGCGAACGGGAAGTTCGAGCTGCCCTCGACCTTGATCAAAGCGAGGTCGGTGCGCTGGTCGGTGCCGATCACCTTGGCGGTGTAGGTCTTGCCGTCATCGGTGGTGACCTCGACCTTGTCGGCGCCGTCGACCACGTGGTTGTTGGTCACGGCAAAGCCGTCGGCCGAAATGAAGAAGCCGGAGCCCTGGCCCTGCACGACGCGGCCACGGCCGCCCTTCAGGCCCGGGAAACCATCCGGACCGCCGAAGCGGCGGAAGAAGCGCTCCATCGGCGAGCCCGGCTGGAACGGCGCGGAGGAATCATCGCCGTCGTCGTTGCTCGCGGTCTTCTCCTTGATGTTGACCTTCACCGAGATCACCGACGGCTTCACACGCTCGACGATGTCGGCGAAACCGACCGGGCGTTCGACCTTGCGGACCTCGTTGTTGACCTGCGCATGCGCCGGGCTCGAGAACAGGTCGGCCGGCGAGGTCGAGGGGCTGAAGCCATAGACGGCCGCGCCGAGACCGGCGACGACCGAGGCCATCAGCGCGAACTTGCGCGCGGAAAACACCGACCGGCGCGGCTGCCGGTAGGACGGAAGGTTCGAGAGGTCGGGACGGTCGGTCATGCGGAGATCTCCAGGGCCTTGAAATCCATTTGGTGCCCGATGGCGGCACCTTACGGTCCTGAAGATGGGGGCTCCCGCCTTACCGTGCGCTGGCGGCGGGGTTAAACTTTTGTAATGAAGGGCTAGCTGCGATGCGGCAGTTCAGCGCACACCGAAAATTGTGGCTTCACAGGAACTTAACCGAGTTCCCGTGATGGCGTCGCAAGCGCGTTTTTGGCGCGCTCAGCTTGCCCTGACGCTGACGATGAACTCGTCGACTTCGCGCTTCAGGGTCGCGGCCTGCTGCGACAGGTCGACCGCGGAATCCCGCGCCTCGGCGGCCATGCGGCCGGTCTGCGCGGAGGTCGAGGTGATCTGGACGATATGGTTGGAGACGTCGAGGGTTCCGTGCGCGGCGCTCTGGGCGCTGCGCGTGATCTCCTGCGTCGCGTTGCGCTGCTGGGCAGTGTCGACCTCGATGCCGGACATGATGGACGAGATCTCCGACAGCGTCTTGGAAATGCCGTCGATCGCGCCGCGCGTCTCCGCGGTGATGCCCTGAATGCTGGCGACATGAGAGGTGATCTCCTCCGTCGCCTTGCTGGTCTGATGCGCCAGATTCTTCACCTCGGAGGCGACCACCGCAAACCCCTTGCCGGCCTCCCCAGCCCGCGCCGCCTCGATGGTGGCGTTCAACGCCAGCAGATTGGTCTGCGATGCGATCGCCTGCACGAGTTGCACGACCTCGCCGATCTTGTCGGCGGCATCGGACAGCGTGTGGATGGTGTCGCGGCTCTTCTCCGCCTGGGACGCCGCGCCCTCGGCGCGCTGCGTCGCGTCGGTGACGCGACGGCTGATCGTGCCGATCGAGTTCGTCATCTCCTCGGCAGAACCGGCGACCGTCTGCACGCTGGCGCTGGCCTGGCTCGCCGCGCTCGCAACCGCATTGGCCTTGGTGCTGGTGTCGTTGGCGGTCCGCGACAGCGTCTCGGCGTTGCTCTTCAGATGCACCGCCGATGAGGCCACGCTGTCGACGACGCTGGCGACGAGGTCGTTGAAGCGCTTGATCCGGTCGTCCAGGAATTTCGATCGCTCGGCCTGGTGCTGGGCTTCGCGCAGCTGCTGCTCGGTGAGGTGGCGTCGCTCGAGCCCGCTGGTCTTGAAGACCTCCAGCGCACCGGCGAGCAGGCCGATCTCATTGGTGCGGCCGAGCCCCGGAACCGATGTCTGGAATTTCTGGTCCGCGACCTCGCGCATGGCATGCACCATCGCGGCCAGCGGACTGAGGATGCCGTTGCGCACGGCGAACCAGGTGGTGAGGCAGATCGCGACGGCGACGACGGCGATCACGCCGCAGGCCATCAGGAAATAGGAGAACGCGGTCTGCGCCTGCTGGTAGATCTGCATGGCATGGTCGCGCGCGGGGCCGCTCAGCGCGGCGAAGTCCGCCGACAGGCTGGTGATCTCGTTGTTGAGATAGAGCACCGCGATGAAGCCGGTGCCGCCGCCGATGCCCAGCAGAAACAATAATGCAGCGACGACGGCGCCGACCAGGAAGCGGATCGTCAGATTGCTGTTCGCGAACATCGGGGGACTCAAAGGCTGGAATCGAATCTTGCGACAAGCTTCCAGACAAAGGTCAACAGAGCATGAAACAAGCTGCGCCAACCGGCCTAAGTATCACTACGTAGGCTAGGACGACTTCGCATCATCGGACATCAACGCGGCGAGCCGCGCCTGTTCGTCCGCAGTGAGCGGCGGAGCAGGTACATCTGCACCACTCCGCGAGCGACGGCGGATTTGCAGCCACAGCGCCAGGCCACCGCCGATCAGAAGCAACGGCCCGAGCAGCCACAGCAGCAGGGTCTGGCGCTCGAAGCGTGGCTTCAGCAGCACGAACTCGCCGTAGCGCGCGACCAGGAAGTCGAGCACCTGCGAGTTGCTGTCGCCGGCGCCGATGCGCTCGCGCACCAGGAGCCGCAGGTCGCGCGCCAGCGGCGCATCGGAATCGTCGATCGACTGGTTCTGGCAGACCATGCAGCGCAGCTCGCGCGACAGCTCCCGCGCGCGGGCTTCCTTGGCGGGATCCGGCATGATCTCGTCGGGCTGCACGGCGTGGGCCGCAGGCAAGGCCAGCAGCATCAGCAGGACGAACGCGGCCATCATCCGGCGCATCGGATCACTCCGCCGGCTGGAGGCGCTGCTTGGCCCGCGCCGGCTTCGGCGCGCCGACCCGCAGCCGCCGGTCGGACAGCGACAGCACGCCGCCGAATGCCATCAGCACCGGCCCCCACCAGATCAGGAGCACCAGCGGCTTGTGATAGATGCGCACGGCGATGGCGCCCTCGGCATTGGCCTCGCCGAGCGAAATGTAGAGCTGGCTCGCGCCGCGCGTCAGCAGTGCGGCCTCGGTGGTCGAGGAGCCGCGGGTGGTGAAGCTGCGCTTGGAGGGCGTCATGACGCTGAGTGGCTTGCCATCGAGGCTGACGTTGAACTCGGCGATCATCTCGCGGTAGTTCGGGCCCTGACGCTGCAGCACCCCGTCGAGCTTCACGTCGAAGCCGGCGATGTGGGCGACGTCGTTCTGCTTCATGGTCGCGATGTATTCGCTGTTCCAGGTGGTCTCGCAGACGATCCCGATCAGCGCGACGCCGAGGCCGGCATGCGCGAACGTCGTGCCCCAGGCCGAGCGCGGCAGGCCGCGCGCCCGGTGCAGCACCGTTGCAAACGGCAGCCGGACGAGCCCGGTCCGCTCGACGATGTCGGTGACGGCACCGCCGATGACGAAGATGCCGAGCCCGATCGCGAGCGGCGCCAACGTGCTGCCGCCGCTGGCCCAGCCCCAGGCGATGGCGACGGCGACGAGCCCGGCGACGCCCGCCGCGAGCAGGCGCTGCGTGACGCCGAGCAGATCGCCGCGCTTCCACGCCAGCATCGGCCCGAACGGCACGGCAAGCAGCAACAGCGTAAACAGCGGCGCGAAGGTGAGGTTGTAGAAGGGCGCGCCGACCGACATCTTGAAGTCGGCGAGCATTTCCATCGCGAGCGGATAGAGCGTGCCGAACAGCACGACCGCGCAGGCCACGGTGAGCAGGAGATTGTTCAGCACCAGCGCGCCCTCGCGCGAGATCGGCGCGAACAGGCCGCCCTGCTTCAACGACGTGGCGCGGCCCGCGAACAGGGACAGGCTGCCGCCGATGAACAGGCAGAGGATCAGCAGGATGAACACGCCGCGGGTAGGATCGGTGGCGAAGGCGTGCACGGAGGTGATGACGCCCGAGCGCACCAGGAAGGTGCCGAGCAGCGACAGCGAGAAGGTCAGGATCGAGAGCAGGATGGTCCAGACCTTCAGCGCGTTGCGCTTCTCCATCACCAGGGCGGAATGGAGCAGCGCGGTGCCGGAGAGCCACGGCATCAGCGAGGCGTTCTCGACCGGATCCCAGAACCACCAGCCGCCCCAACCGAGCTCGTAATAGGCCCAGTACGAACCCATGGCGATGCCGAGCGTCAGGAAGATCCAGGCGACCAGCGTCCACGGCCGCACCCAGCGCGCCCAGGCTGCGTCGATCCGGCCCTCCATCAGCGCCGCGATCGCGAAGGAGAACGAGATCGAAAAGCCGACATAGCCGAGATAGAGCATCGGCGGATGCACGGCGAGGCCGATGTCCTGGAGCACCGGATTGAGATCGCGCCCCTCGATCGGCGGGGCGGCGATACGCAGGAACGGGTTCGACGTCACGAGGATGAACAGATAGAAGGCGCTGGCGACCCATGCCTGCACGGCAAGCACGTGCGCGCGCAGCGACAGCGGCAGATTATTGCCGAACGCCGCAACGAGCCCGCCGAACAACGCGAGGATCGACACCCACAACAGCATCGAGCCTTCATGGTTTCCCCACACGCCGGTGATCTTGTAGAGCAGCGGCTTCATCGAGTGGGAGTTCTCGTAGACGTTGGCGACGGAAAAGTCCGAGTTCACGTGCAGCATCACGAGAGCTACGAACGAGGCACCGACGAACAGGAGCTGCGCTAGCGCCGTGGATCGCGCCACATTCATGAGCGCGACATCGTTGAGGCGCGCGCCAATCAGGGGCACGATTGACTGGATCAGTGCGAGCCCAAGCGCCAGCACCAACGCGTAATGTCCGGATTCTGCGATCACCGCATTGCTCCCTGCGGATTGCCCTGTGCGGTCGTCGCCGCGGGCTTGCCCGCATCGGACGTCTTGCCGCTATCAGAGGGCTTGCCGCCGTAATCGTCCTTCCAGTGCCCCTGCTTCTTCAGGGCATCGGCAACGTCCTTGGGCATGTAGGTCTCGTCGTGCTTGGCCAGCACGGTATCAGCCTTGAACACGCCATGGGCGTCAAGCGCGCCCTCGGCGACGACGCCCTGCCCTTCGCGGAACAGGTCGGGCAGGATGCCCTTGTAGGCCACCGGCAGCTTGGCGTTGCCATCGGCAACCTCAAAGGTCACCGCGAGATTGTCGCCGCGCTGGAGCGAACCGGGCTGTACCAGCCCGCCGAGGCGAAACCGCTTGCCGGGCTCGACGTGCTTCTCGGCGACCATGGTCGGCGTCGAGAAGAACACGATGGAGTCGCGAAGTGCGTTGAGCACCAGCGCGGCCGCGAGCGCGAGCACGGCGAGCGAGCCGCCGATGATGGTCATACGTCGCTGCTTGCGCGTCATGGCGTATCCGTTCTCCGCGTCTCTTGTCCCGACATCGTCATCCGCCGAGCCCGAGAGTCCTGAGGCCTTCATCAAGTTGGCGCAGCCGCTCGGCGTCGCTGGCAACCGCCTGCCGGGCATCGGCCGATGCCCCCATGGCCTTGTCCCGCTCGCCCATCACGAGATAGGCGCGCACCAGCCGCAGCCATCCATCGACGTCGTCGCCGTTCTGCTTCAACCGGGTGGCCAGACGATCGACCATGCCGCGCACCATCGCGTTGCGATCGCCTTCGGCCATATCCTTGGACGCAGCAATCGTCTCGTCGGACAGCGCCGGCATCGTCCCGCCACCGACCCGCACCAGCGAGGACTGCACCAGGGCACGCCACGGCGCATCCGCGGGCGCTTTCGCAAGCAACGCGCGCCAGATCGTGGCTGCATCGTCCTTGCGGCCGTCCTGCTCGGCGGCAAGGCCGAGGAAGTAGTTCGCCTTGGGATCGTCCGCGTTCAGGGCGTGCGCACGCTCAAATTCCGCCTTGGCCTCGACGGTCACCACACCCCCGGCGGCAGCCGAGATCGCTTCGCCGAGATCGGACCGGCGCTCCGCGCTCTCGCCATTGTAGGTGAGCGAGTTGCGATAGGCGCGCACGGCATCGTCGAAACGGCCGAGCCGCTCCAACACCGGCGCAAGCACATTCCAGCCGCGCCCGTCGGTCGGATTCTTCTCCAGATGTTGCTGGACCTGCACGACGAGATTCTCGAGCGACTGCGCCACGCCGGACCCGGATCCACGCTCGCGCTGCGCCAGGGGAAAGTCCTGAAGCCGGGGCGAGCCGAGTGGCATGTAGACGCCGATCGCAACGAGCGGCAGGCCAGCGAGCGCCAGCACGGCCGCCGCGCGGCGCCATTTGAGATTCGATTTCGGCGCCACGACGGGCTCGCTGGCGGCCGCGGCGAGCAGCCTGCGGCTGATCTCGACGCGCGCAGCCTCGGCGTCCGGCGCAGGAATCAAGCCTGCGGCGAGATCACGCTCGATCTCGGCCAGCTGGTCCTTGTAAACCGCGACCTCGCTGCCCTGGTCTTGCGCGCGTCCATTGCGGCCAAGCGGCCAGAGCACGGCGAAAATCGCCGCGACCGTCATCAGCGCGAACACGAACCATAGCGTCATCTGGCAAGCTTCCGGCAGCGCACGAACCGCGCCCATAGGTGGCTTTACACCACGGCCGGATGATGCGGCAATTGACAATTGTCAATTTGGCGCGACCGCGCACGGTCTCGAAACGGTGAAAATCCAACGGCTTAGCCGATCTCGAAGTCCGTACTTTGCGCGGCGTCCTCACCGTGGCCGTTGAAGGCCCTCAGGAAGTATGTTCCCGGCTTGACTGCGTCCGGCAATCTGATGCGCAGCGCTCCGACGGGAACCGGGGATGCAACCCTCGTGATTGTCTCGGAGAGTTGCCGACCGCTTGCCTTCTCGACCAGCACCACTTTGGCGCCGACCATCAGTCTTTGATACTTGGCAACAATGATGCGGTTCTCAATTTCGATGGAGCTGATTACGGGTTTCATGCGCCCACAAATAGAAGTTCCCCGGACTTGCACGGGGACCGTACGGCGCACCACCGGCACCGTCAACCACAAATTGTGATCACGAAAATATGCGCTTAGGCTAGCTTGCGCGCGACGATTTCCGCTCGCCGGTCGCTGCGTTCTCCGCGGCCCGGCTCATCAGCGAGGCGTAATCATCGCCAAACAGCACCTGGCAGAAGCGAATCGCGGCCTGCACCTGCTGCTGCCGATAGGTGCGCACCTTGTGATCGGCGGCGCGCAGCGACTGCACCAATTGCTCGGTCGAGCGTTCGACATATTGCTGAAGGTCGGAATAGGTGCGCAGCGTCACCTCGTTGATCGCAAGCTCGCTCGCATAATTGCGGCAGGTCGCGACGAAATCGATCAGCGCCGCCGTTTCCTCCACCTCGGTGCTGTCGATCCGCGCCCCCGGCGGAATGTCTTTCTCGGGGCGCTGGCGCAGGATGCGGCGAACGCGGCCGGGAACGCTGTCGATCTCGGATTGCAGCGCATTGGAGATGTCGGCCCGGATCGAGGTCAATTGCTTGCCCCAGGCGGAATCGTTGCGCAGGTCGAGCTCGGTGCGCAGGCCGCGCACGCCGTCGTGCAGCGCCTTGAGGTTGCCGGCAACGTTGTCGAAATGGCCGCGCTTGATGTCCATGCGCAGGGTAGCGGCAACACAGGACAGGTCGTGCAGCGCGATCGTGACGGCAACGCCGTAAGGCGTCGCCGCGACGCGGATCTCGTCGTCGGACGCGGCAATCTTGATGGCGAGGCGGATGATCTGCCACGGGGCAGTCATCCGCTGCACCACGATCGACAGCGCGAAGGGCAGCATTTGCGGCGTCTGCAGGACCGGAATGTTGAGCGCCGACGTCACCGAGGCGATCTGCGGATCGCCGAAAGCGCGCAGAGTGCGCGGCAGCTTCTCGTTCAAGCCGGCGATGGCCTCCCGGACCTGAAGCACCGCTCCGATCGAATAGAGGTCCTCGATCACGTTGGGCGGGCCGACCCGGGCGAGCGCGCGCGACTTGTCGCCGCCGCCGGGACCGGTCAGCTCGAAAATGGCATCCGCAGCCACCCCCTGGAGCTTCTGCGCGAGGGCCTCGACCTGCCCCGCACTATCGGGGGGCATCCGCGCCAGCGCGGCCTCGAACTCGTTCACCTTGTCCGGTGCGCCGTCGCGGCCGAGCCATTGCCAGATCGGCTGCAGCGAAGTGCGGCGGATCTGGCCGACCCGCAGCGGGACGCCGGCCTCGATCAGGAACGGTTCCAGCGCCTGGAACAACAGCCGCGACAGATCGTCCGTGCGCGGCGGCGGGGCTTCATCGGCTTCCGACTTGCGGACGATCTTGCGCAACTGCTCGAGCACGAGGGTCGCGACAGCCGTATCCTGGCCGCGCTCGAGCGCGCGCTCGAACTCCCGCATCAGCAGCGCCTGCGCCTGCGGCGGGAGCTGCGCGAGATATTCCCTCAGCCGCTCGATCGATGTCTGGCTCATGCGCCCGGGTAATGCACGGTAAAATGGCGGACATGGGATGGGTCCGGCGCGATCATAGGAGGCCCCCACTTAAGAAGCCGTTTAGGACGTCGGAGCGAATCCCACAGGTTTGCTGCGGCCGGGCGTCGGTGAGGACGAATATCCCTGTCGGAACAACGGATTATACGCCCGGAAGGACCAGCTCGGCACGCAGGCCGCCGGTCGGCGCACCACCGAGCGAGAGGCTGCCGCCATAAAGCGCGGCGAGATCGACCACGATGGACAGGCCCAGCCCCGAGCCGGGCTTGGACTCGTCGAGCCGCTGGCCGCGCCGCGAGACCTGCGCCCGCTCGGCTTCCGACAAGCCGCGGCCGTCGTCATCGACGATGATCCGCAGCCGCGGGCCCACCCCGGCCTGGTGCGGCGCTTCCACGAGGACCTCGATGAAGACGCGCGAGGCCGCCCATTTGCAGGCATTGTCGACGAGATTGCCGACCATCTCCTCCAGATCCTGCCGCTCGCCGCGAAATTTTGCCGACGGATCGGCCTTGGCGTCGACCATGATGCCACGGTCGCGATGGATCTTCTCCATGGTCCGCCGCAGCGCCTCGATGGCAGGCGCCACCTCCGTCACCGTCCCAACGACCGAGACCCGCGCCGCGATGCGCGCACGCTCCAGATGATGGTCGACCTGGTCGCGCATCACATCCGCCTGCTCCATCACCTTGGCCGCGAAGGGATCGGCGATGTGGGCGCCGGCCTCGTTGACGATGACAGAGAGCGGCGTCTTGATCGCATGGGCGAGATTGCCGACATGGGTGCGTGCGCGCTCGACGATTTCGCGATTGGCATCGATCAGCGCGTTGGTCTCGCGCGCCAGTGGCGCGATCTCGACCGGGAATTCGCCCTCGAGCCGCTCAGCCCGCCCGGAGCGGATATCGGCGATCGATTCCGAGATGCGCTTGAGCGGTGCGAGGCCGAAGCGGACCTGGAACACGGTCGTCAGCAGCAGCACGATGCCGAGCGCGGTGAAGGTGCCGCCGAGATAGTAGTCGAAACTGCGCGTCTCGTCGAAAATCTCGGTATCGTCGCCGGCGACGCTGACCAGAAACTTGCCGTCGGCGCCGAGATCGACGGGACGCTCGACCATGCGCAGATTCTGCCCCTCGGGCCCGTCGACATAGGCCAGCCGGATTCCGGCGGCGGTGAGCTCGGTGCCCTGCTCTTCCAGCTTCGGCAGCTTCTTGTCCCAGAGCGAGCGCGAGGAGCGCACCTCCGGCTTTTCGGTGTCGGTCCGCGTGATCTGCCAGTACCAGCCGGACAACGGCAGCTCGAACAGCGGCTCGCCGAGCGACTGGAACTGGCGGTCCGGCGGCTCGTCGGGGGTCGCGACCTCGGCGATGAGGGTGCGGAGATAGAGATTGAGCCGGCGGTCGAAGGCGCGCTCGGTGGCGTTCTTGTAGACCGACGACAGCACCACGCCGGTGATGGCCAGAATCACCACGAGCCAGGCGGTCGCCGACAGGAACAGGCGGGTCGCAAGCGAACTAGCGGCCATCGGAATGATCCGGGAAGGCGCAGGGTGGCGGGCGTCAGAACTCATGTCCCGGACCAAGGCCCCTGTCAGGCTGCCCGTCAAGCCCCGGAACGCCTCAGGCGGCCGGCGGGGTTAGGAGATAGCCGAGGCCGCGGACAGTCTGGATGATGTCGACGTCGAGCTTCTTGCGGATGCGGCCGACGAACACCTCGATCGTATTCGAGTCGCGGTCGAAGTCCTGGTCGTAGAGGTGCTCGACCAGCTCGGTGCGCGAGACCACCCGGCCGGAATGGTGCATCAGGTAGGCCAGAAGCCGATATTCGTGTGAGGTCATCTTGACGGGATTGCCTGACACGCTGACGCGGCCGGTCCTGGTGTCGAGCGTGACGGGGCCGCAGCTGAGCTCGCTCTGGGCATGGCCGGTCGAGCGGCGCAGCAGCGCACGGATACGGGCCAGCACTTCCTCCAAATGGAACGGCTTTGCGACATAGTCGTCGGCGCCGGCATCGAAGCCCTGCACCTTGTCGCTCCAGCGGTCGCGTGCGGTGAGGATCAGGACCGGCATGGTGCGGCCGTTGCGGCGCCAGGCCTCCAGCACCGAGATGCCGTCCTTCTTCGGCAGGCCGATGTCGAGCACGACGGCATCATACGGCTCGTTATCGCCGAGATAGTGCCCCTCCTCTCCGTCGAAGGCGCGATCGACGACATAGCCGGCGTCGGTCAACGCCTTGGTGAGCTGGCGATTGAGATCGGGGTCGTCCTCAACAACGAGCAGGCGCACGCTTCTCTCCAGACATAGGCCGCATCAACACCGCCCCAGATGAGCAATTCCGGCGTGAACTGAATATGAACGCGGGGAACCGGGCGCGTTACTTTTTGGTCATATACGATGTGTCCGCAGCCCATGCGACTGCGCCCGCCATGCGACCGGACGAGCCGGCAACATGGCGGGCGCAGTGTGCCGCGTCCCGCGGCAGGTCGGAAGGTCCGCCCTTCCCGTGATTCGGCCGTCAGGTCCGGAAGAACACGAACCAGATGACGGCGAGGATCAGGATCGCAAGCCCGGTCGAGATGGCGAGCAATGCGGCAACTGACGGCCCAGGTTCGCCCTGACGCGCCTCGGTTGGTGTTTCGACGATCTGACGCTGCTCTCGCGTGGTTGCCATGATGCCCTCAATCTCTGCGTGTCGCCTCCGATGACCGCGACCTCCTCGCAGCCGTGCATGTGGAGCCAACGCCCGATCCGATGTGATGTTCCGGCTTTTCCCACCCCAATGGACCGCGACCCCACGCCCGGCGGCCGGTTAACGCAGTTGCAAGATTCAACGCCCGGCCTTGCTATGATTCGCTGTTTCCCGATGGTATCCTCATAGGTCTGTCCTTGTTGCGTTTGGAGTAGCCCATGGCCCCCCGCGCCAATTGGAAGGGTTTTCTGCGTTTGTCGCTCGTGACCTGTCCGGTCGCGCTCTATCCGGCCACTTCGGATACCGAGAAGGTCTCCTTCAACCAGATCAACCGCAAGACCGGCCACCGGATCAAGTATCTCAAGGTCGACGCCGAGACCGGCGACGAGGTGACGTCCGAGGACATCGTCAAGGGCTACAAGGTCGACACCGACACCTATATCGAAGTCACCAAGGACGAGCTCGACGACATCGCGCTCGATTCGACCCACACGATCGATATCGACGAGTTCGTGCCGAAGTCCGACATCGACAACCGCTATCTGATCCGCCCCTATTACCTCGTGCCCGACGGCAAGGTCGGCCATGACGCCTATGCGGTGATCCGCGAGACCATCCGCAGCATGGACAAGGTCGCGATCGGCCGCGTGGTGCTGACCAACCGCGAGCACATCATCGCGCTGGAGCCGCTCGAGAGCGGGCTGATGGGCACGCTGCTGCGCTACCCCTACGAGGTCCGCAGCGAGGCCGAATATTTCGACGACATCCAGGACGTGAAGCTGACCAGGGACATGCTCGACCTCGCCAAGCACATCGTCGAGAAGAAGTCCGGCGCGTTCGACCCCGAGCTGTTCGAGGACCATTACGAGACCGCGCTGATCGATCTCATCAACAAGAAGCGCAGCGGCGCCCCGATCACCGCCAAGGCCGCGCCGAAGAGCGGCGGCAACGTCATCAACTTGATGGACGCGCTGAAGAAGAGCATCGCGAGCGAGAAGGACGCCGCGCCTGCGGCGAAGGTCGCCAAGGAGACCGCGAAAGCCAGGAAGCCGAAGAAGCGCGTCGCGGGCCAGCGCGAGATGCTGCTGCCGATCGCCGGCAAGGGCGGCAAGGATGCTGCTGCGAAGACGGCGACCAGGGAAGCGGCCAGGGAAACTTCGAAGAAGGCCGACAAGCCGGTGCGCGCGCCTGCTCGGGCGAAGAAGGCCGGCTAGACGCATCCCCCCGCGATCGCGCCGTGATGCCACACCTCGCCGATCTGGCGGCCTGACATGCCCTGGTCGAGGGCGTTCGACGATCCCGTTCGCGTCAGCGACAAGCGCGAGCTGCTGACGCTTCAGGAGGCGGCCGACTACATCATGCGGCTGCCCGAGGACGTCCAGCACGAGCCGCGCTGGCAGACCGCCATCGAGACCTTGATCAATGCGGCCGAGACGGGCGGCGGCTGGATGATGTTCGCCCGCATCGCGATGTTGCGGGCGCTGAATGCGGACGACCGGCGCCGATGAGCGCCATGGTGTCCTCGCCGGCCCGTTGACAAACAGGCTCAACAATCGGTTAAGCGGCGCCGCGATGACGCACTGACGGGCGCTGTGCCCGCGCAGCCCTGGGGTGGCTTGGCGATATCGATCCAGTTGGACGGATCGATGGAACCTTAATTTAATGAATGCCGTCGTATGAGCAGTGGCGCGCTCGCCCGGGCTTAATACTTTTGGCGCGCATGAAGACTTATTCGATCTATTTGCAAGTCCGATAACGACGCGGCCATACGTTGGATCGGATGAACGGGAGTTGGCAATGCGTTTGCTTAGGTCCTTCCTTGCCGATGAGAATGGTGCAACCGCGATCGAGTACGGCCTCATTGCCGCAGGCATCGCGCTGGCGATCATAACGGCCGTGAACACCATGGGCGGCGCCCTCCTCAACAACAAGTTTGTCGCGATCAGCACGGGGATAAAGTAGCCCGCTCCCCGATTTGGCCGGCCAACATCGGCGATATCGCCACGGCATTCGACTTCCCCTGTCATTTCCAGACCGACGCGCCTGCAGCAGCGCGCCTGCGTGACGGCCCGCCGCAGCCCACCCATGTCCCGCGCGCGGGCCATGATCTGGGTCAACAGCATCAGGACGGCGACGTCTAAGCATGGAGGTTGCGTTCCCTTCCTGCCGGCCTGTCCATGCATCCAGACCTTCCGCACTCCCAACTGAAAATCCGCCGCGTCCGGCTCGATACCGGCCGCGAGAACGTTGTCGTCGTCTCCAGGCAGTCGAAGGCGCTGCGCGCGGAGATCTTCCGCGGCTTCAGCCGCGTCGAGCTGCGTCAGGGCAGCAAGGTCCTGCTGGCGACGTTGCTGATCACGGACGACGATACGCTGGTGGCCCCGGACGAGATCGGACTCTCTGAACCCGCGTTGCGGCGTTTCGGGCAAGGCGCCGGCACGCTGGTCACGGTCAGGCCCGCGGCACCGCCGGAGAGCCTGGAAGCGGTGCGCGCGAAGATCCGCGGGCGGACCCTGAGCCCGGCCGAAATCGGCGCGATCATCAACGACCTCGCGCATTATCGCTATTCGGACATGGAGATCGCTGCCTTCCTGATCGGGTCGGCAAGCTTCATCACCAGCGACGAGCTGCTCGCCCTCACGGGGGCGATGGCCCAGGCCGGCACGCAATTGGTGTGGCCAACGCCTGTCGTCGTCGACAAGCATTGCATCGGTGGCATTCCCGGCAATCGCACCTCGATGGTCGTGGTGCCGATCGTCGCCGCCCATGGCCTGCCGATCCCGAAGACTTCTTCGCGCGCCATCACTTCGCCTGCCGGCACCGCCGACACGATGGAGGTGCTGGCGCGGGTGAATGTCGGCGTCGAGGAAATGAAGGCGATCGTCTCGGCCTGCAACGGCTGCCTGATCTGGGGCGGACACGTGAACCTGTCGCCGGCCGACGACGTCCTGATCTCGGTCGAGCGCCCGCTGAGCCTCGATACCCGCGAGCAGATGGTCGCCTCCATCATGTCCAAGAAGATCGCGGCAGGCTCGACGCATCTGTTGATCGACATTCCGGTCGGGCCGACCGCGAAGGTCACCAATGGCGTCGAGGCGATGCGGCTGCGCAAGCTGTTCGAATTCGTCGGCGACCGTTTCGGCCGCACGGTCGAGGTGATCACGACCGACGGAAGCCAGCCGATCGGCAACGGCATCGGGCCGGTGCTCGAGGCCAATGACGTCATGGCCGTGCTCGGCAACGACAAGGATGCGCCGCGCGACCTGCGCGAGAAATCGCTCCGGCTCGCCGCCCATCTGCTGGAATACGATCCGAAGCTGCGCGGCGGCGCCGGCTATGCGAGGGCGCGCGAACTGCTCGACAGCGGCGCGGCGCTGAAGCAGATGCAGAAGATCATCGACGCCCAGGGTCCGTCGACATGCAGCAGCGAGCTCGGATCGCTCAGCTTCGACGTCAAGGCGGCGCATGACGGCACCGTGTCCGCGATCGACTGCCTGCGTCTTAACCGCCTCGCCCGCACCGCCGGCGCGCCGCTCGACAAGGGCGCCGGTATCCGCCTGTTCAAGAAGATCGGCGATCGCGTCGAGCAGGGCGAGCCGCTCTATCGTGTCTACACGTTCGACCGCCCCGAGCATGATCTCGCCGCCGATGCCGCCACCGAGGAGACCGGGTTCGTCGTCAACGGTCATGACGCCCTGCAAGGCAAGTCGGCGCCGTGAGCACGATCGCGCTTCAGACCCTGCCCGGCGGCAGCGATACGGCAAAGCGCCTCGCGGCGCGGCTCGGGCTTGCCTGCAGCGAGATCGCCGTGCATCGTTTTCCGGACGGCGAGCTGCGCGTCGCCGTCGCGCCGGCGGCCGACACCACAATCCTCTATGCCCCGCTCGACCAACCCAACGACAAGCTGATCGCCCTGCTGTTCGCTGCGGAGGCGCTGCGACGCAACGGCGCGAAGCGGCTGGTGCTGGTCGCGCCCTATCTCTGCTACATGCGGCAGGATGCTGCATTTCATCCGGGCGAGGCCATCAGCCAGCGGGCCATGGGCAATCTCCTTGCAATGACCGTGGACCGTATCGTCACCGTGGATGCGCATTTGCACCGCACCCCCGATATCAGATCGGTCTTTCCGGGTATCGAAGCGGAGAACCTGTCCGCCATGCCAGCGATCGCGAACGCGCTGGCGACGAGCGGCATCGATCCCGCGACAATCGTGATCGGACCCGACAGGGAGTCCGAGCCCTGGGTGAACGACATCGCGAGCCGGCTGCGACTTCAGCACACGGTGGCGCAAAAGTCGCGGCACGGCGATCGTTCCGTGGCAATCAGTTTTGCCGATCCCGGCCTGCTCGCGGGACGGCCGGCGCTGCTGGTGGATGACATCGTCTCCTCCGGGACGACGCTGATGGCCGCGGCGAAGGCCCTGACGGCGATGGGCGCCACCGCCGTCGATGCGGTCATCACGCACGCGCTGTTTCCACCCGCGATGACCGTCGCGTTCGCCAGCGCCGGCATCCGGTCAATCCGCTCGACCGACAGCGTTCCGCATCCGACCAACGCGATTTCCCTCGACGAGAGTCTCGCGGCCGCCTTGCGGTCCGAGCTGACGACGACACTTCCTCCGGAGACGAGGCCATGAGCATCACCGTTCGATTTTGCGGCGCCGCCCGCACCGTGACCGGTTCGAGCTATCTGTTCCAGACCGCGACCGGCCGCTTCCTGGTCGATTGCGGCCTGTTCCAGGGCCAGAAGACGCTGAAGGAGCTCAACTACGGCGCCTTTCCGTTCCGCCCCGCCGATATCGATGCCGTGCTGCTCACGCACGCCCATATCGACCATAGCGGTCTCTTGCCGAAGCTCGTGCGCGCGGGATTCGACGGACCGATCCTGGCGACGCGCGGCACGATCGACCTCTGCTCCTACATGTTGCCAGACGCCGGCAGCATCCAGGAATCGGAAGTCACGCAGCTCAACCGTCGCAATGCCTCGCGCGGACGAAAGCAGGTCGCGCCGATCTACACGCAGGCCGATGCCATTGCATCGCTGCAATCGTTTCGCGCGGTCGACTATGAACGCTGGACCGACGTGATCCCGGGCGTCCGCGCGCGCTACTGGAACGCCGGCCATCTGCTCGGCTCGGCCTCGATCGAGCTCGAAATCGCCGAACGGGGCGCGCCACGTCCACTGCGCGTGCTGCTGTCCGGCGATGTCGGGCCGGAGGCCAAGCTGCTGCAGCCCGATCCCGAAGCGCCGGCCGATTTCGACTACGTCATCTCGGAATCGACCTACGGCGACCGGCTGCGCGAGGCCACCACACCTGAGCTCCGCCGCAAGCACCTCGCGGCCGAGGTGCGCGATGCCGCGACGGCCGGCGGCGCGCTGTTGATGCCTGCCTTCGCGGTCGAGCGCACCCAGGAGCTGATCGTCGATCTCGTCGACCTGATGGAGCACGGCGAGATTCCGACCGCACCGATCTTCCTCGATTCTCCGCTCGCGATCCGCGCCACCGAAGTGTTTCGCCGCCATGCCGAGAGCCTCGACCCATCCGTCGATGCCGCGCGCCTGCTCAACTCGCCGCATCTCAAATTCACCGAGACCGCGGACGAGAGCAAGGCGATCATGCGCCTGTCCGGATTCCATATCATCATCGCCGCGAGCGGCATGTGCGACGCCGGCCGCATCCGCCACCATCTGAAGCGCTGGCTGTGGAACGAGCGCGCGACGGTGCTGCTCGCCGGCTTCCAGGCCAACGGCACGCTCGGCCGCTTCCTCCAGAACGGAGCCAAGGCCGTGCGGATCCAGGGCGAGGAGATCAAGGTCGCGGCTCGCATCCGCATGATCGACGAATATTCCGGCCATGCCGACGGCGCCGGCATCGCCAGCTGGATCGCGGCGCGCCGACCCATTTCCCGCGGGCTGTTCCTGGTCCATGGCGAGGAAGGCGCGATCGCGGGGCTCGCCGAACGCGTCGCCGAGCGCATCGTTCCGGCGGCCAGGGTCTACCAGCCGGTGCTCGACGATATCTACGAGCTCGCCGCGCCCGAACCGCGCGTGCTCGACGTCGATCACCGCCGGCGGCTCGCGCCGGAGGCCGTGACCCGTCTCGACTGGCACAACGAGATGTCGGAGCTCATGCTCGACATCAACGACAGGGTTGGGGCAGCCGCCGACGACCGCGCCCGCGGCGTCATCATCCGAAGGCTGCGCCGCGCGCTGGAGGAGAAGGCGTGACGGGACATGACGGCGCTGAAACGCGCCTCTCTCTTGTCCCGGACGCGCTGCAGCGTTCTTACGCTGCTGCGCAGAGCCGGGACCCAGACGGCTGCACATTCCGCCGGTGCATGGCCCCGGCTCTGCAGCGCACCACGCCGCGGAGATGCGGCGCGCTGCGCTACGTCCGGGGCACGAGAACGCCGTTTGGCGATAGACATGGCTGCTCATCCTCGCGGCGCGTTTCGCCCGAGCTTTGCTATCCTCTTCCGCCCTTATCTCAGCAAGGGCGCGGGGAAGGCCGGGCGCCGGCTGGCACCCGAGGTCCCGCGTGTGCGAAAGAAACGCGCACGGGGTGGACGACAGGTGATGCCGGTCGCCCGGCCTTCCCTGCGCGATGGTTTTCACGGTGTCCTTCGTGCTCTCCCCGGGGAGCGATGCACTATTGCCCCCGTCGCCTTGCAGATGGCTGATGCACGCGCCCGGTCGGGCCGCCACATCACCGCAAGCCTTGACGCACAGACCCCGGGCGTCAGGACCACACGACTTCTCCGTCCGCGCACATCCACATCCGCATCCCCGACGGCTGGCGTGCGCTCGCCATCGGGGCCGAACAAGGACGCTGTCAGCGCCGTGTCGTATCGCGCCTGCCGCTGCTCACGGGATCTCCGCCCTGCAACCAACATGACGCGCCGACGCCGTCGCGGCCACCGCTTCCCGGCCCGCGTCTCGTGACGATCGCGAAACGCCCCTTGTGGCGGGCGGGATGTGTCGGCTTGTACGGCAAAACAGAATTTCTGTAAACGCGAATATTTTGAGGCGTAGCCATAGACCCACCGCTGGTGTGTTTTGCCCGACAGGCAACACAAGCGATCGTAGCCCCCGATGCCGCGGAGCCGAATTCGAGCGCCGCTCCCACAGATGCATCTTCCCCGGATCCGGCTGCGGAACTTTGACCGCCATGTGAGTCCTGATAGTCTTCAGCACGGCGTGGCTCGACGAACCATGCTGTCAATCGATGGACCGGAGCTGTTGAAGATGCGGATGAGAAGCGTGACGCTCTTGGCACTCAGCCTCTTGCTTGCCGGCGTCTGGTCTCAGGACAGCGCGAGGGGACAGACCGCGCCGCCGGTCTCGCTTGCTCCGCCCAAGGCATCGCCGCCACGGGCGAATGCCAAAAATTCCCCGGCAGCGTCGGACAGGATCTCACCGACACCCCCGACTGGCGGACTTCCACAAGCGCCGAATTCTGCCGCCGACTATGACGGCTTCCGTGCCACCAGTGACGACAATGACACTCCGGATCGGACGACGCGACCGATCAGGTCGCGCGCGGCAAAGGGCTCCACGCCCAATCCGGATACGCAAGGCAACACGGCTCAGCAATTGATCGATCAGGAAGATGAGGCGTTGAAGCGCAAGCTGATGATCTGCCGAAACTGCAAGTAGGACGGAGCTTCCCGTCGGCCGGATGGAGCGAAAGCGAAATCCGGGGCCGGCGCAGCGGGTGCAGCTATCCCCGATTGCACTTCGCTCCCTCGGGGCTACGGCAGCGCGCTGCATAGCTGACCTACCGCCTCCTTCGCGTCCCGCACTTTACCCTCCCGCAATTTCCTGATCCTCTCTCTCCCCAACGCCGGACCAACCGGCCTGCCCAGGGAGAGACGCCATGAAGCTCGGCACCGCCATTGCGGAAATCATGCGGCGCGAGGGGATCGAGATCCTCTGCGGCTATCCCGTCAACCATCTGATCGAGCACGCCGCCAAGGCCGAGATCCGCCCTGTGATGGTGCGGCAGGAGCGCGTCGGCATCCACATGGCGGATGCGATCTCGCGGGTGACGTCGGGACCCAGCATCGGCGCGTTCTGCATGCAGCATGGGCCCGGCGCGGAGAACGCGATGGGCGGCGTCGCGCAATGCTTCGGCGAGTCCGTTCCCGTCCTGGTGTTGCCGATGGGCTATCAGCGCCGGCTGGCGCATATCGAGCCGAACTTCAATTCCAGCGAGGCGATGAAGCCCTTCGCGAAATCGTCCGAGCCGATCATTCTGGCGACCGAGGTCGCCAACATCTTCCGCCGCGCCTTCACCAAGCTGAAGAACGGCCGCGGCGGCCCCGTGATCGTCGAAATCCCCTCCGACATGTGGAACGAGGAGGTGCCGGAGCCGCTCGACTACACGCCGGTGCTGCGCACCCGCTACGGCGCCGACCCCGTGCATGTGAAGGAGGCGGCCGGCCTGCTCGTCAACGCCAAGCGCGCGGTGATCTATGCCGGCCAGGGCGTGCATTACGCGAAGGCCTGGCCGCAGTTGCAGCGGCTCGCGGAGCGGCTGGCAATCCCCGTCACCACCAGCTTAGGGGGCAAATCCTCGTTCCCGGAAACGCATCCGCTCTCGCTCGGCTCCGGCGGCCTCGCGGTGCCGCGCGCGGTGCCAAAATTCCTCGCCGAGGCCGACGTCATCCTCGGCATCGGCTGCTCCTTCACCGAGACCAACTTCGGCATCGCGATGCCGAAGGGCAAGACCATCATCCATTCCACGCTCGACCCCAATCATCTCAACAAGGATGTGGAGGCGAAAATCGGCCTCGTCGGCGACGCCGGCCTCGTGCTCGACGCGCTGCTGGAGGAGGTCGGCAAGTCCGTCACCGCGGACCGTGATGCCTCCGCGGTCGCGGCCGAGATCGCGGCCTCGCACAAGGAGTGGCTGGCGAAATGGATGCCGAAGCTCACCAGCAATGACGCCCCCTTGAGCCCCTATCGCGTGCTATGGGACCTGCAACACACCGTCGACATCGACAACACCATCATCACGCACGATGCCGGCAGTCCGCGCGACCAGCTCTCCCCGTTCTGGAAATCGACGAAACCCCTCACCTATCTCGGCTGGGGCAAGACGACGCAACTCGGCTACGGCCTTGGCCTTGCCATGGGCGCCAAGCTCGCAAAGCCCGACAAGCTCTGCATCAATGTCTGGGGCGATGCGGCGATCGGCTTCACCGGCATGGATTTCGAGACCGCAGTGCGCGAGCGCATCCCGATCATGTCGATCCTGCTCAATAATTTCTCGATGGCGATCGAGCTGAAGGTGATGCCGGTCTCGACCGAAAAATATCGCTCGACCGACATCTCCGGCGACTATGCCGCGATGGCGCGGGCCTTCGGGGGCTATGGCGAGCGGGTGACCAAGCCCGAAGACATCATCCCCGCGATCAAACGCGGCATCCAGAAGACGCAGGAAGGCGTTCCGGTGCTGCTGGAGTTCATCACCAGCAAGGAGACGGAGGTGTCGCGGCCGGGGACGTGAGACGGGCCTCCGCCGCAACCGCTGGCTCAGGGCGCGGAAGATGTGATAATCCGGGCAGGTGCCGCGCATGTCGCGGCATCGAGCCGGATCAGGAATGACGTCCCCTTCCAACGAAATCGAACAACTCGAGCGCCGATTGCTGTCGGCCGCAGCCGAGAACGCGCAGCTGCGCAGTGAGCTCGCGACTGCGCGGGATCGCCAAAGCGCCAGCGCCGAGATTCTGCGCACCATCGCGGCCTCGCCCTCCGATGCCCGGCCGGTGTTCGAGGCGATCGCGTCGAGTTCCAAGCGCTTGCTCGACGGCTTCTCCGCCACCGTGCTTCAATTCATCGGCGACGAGCTGCATCTCGTGGCGTTCACGCCGACCAGTCCGGAAGCGGACGAAGGGCTCAAGGCGTCATTCCCGCGCAAGATCGCGGAGTTTCCGACCTTTGCGCTGGTACGTGGCGGCGAGACGATCCAGTTTCCCGACAGCGAAGCCGCCGACGTGCCGCAGCTGAACCGCGATCTGGCACGGCTGCGCGGCTTCCGCAGCGTGCTGTTCATGCCGCTGATGAACCGGGGCACGCCGGTCGGCATGATCAGCGTCACCCGCGCCGAGCCGGGCGCGTTCACGCCCGACCTCGTGCAGCTGCTCCAGACCCTTGCCGACCAGGCCGTGATCGCGATCGAGAATGCACGGCTGTTCAACACGACGCGCGAGGCACTGGAGCGCCAGACCGCCACGGCGGACATTTTGAAGGTGATGGCGGCCTCGCCCTCGGACGTGCAGCCGGTGTTCGAGGCCATTGCGGCCAACGCCAACCGGCTGATCGGTGGCTTCTCCACGGCCGTGCTGCGCTATGTCGACGGTGCTGCGCACCTTGCCGCCTTCACGCCGACAGATCCGGCCGGCGATCGCGTGCTGCAGGCCTCGTTCCCGGTGCCGTTCGCGCAGTTCCCGCCCTACCAGCTCGTGGCCAAGGGTGCGGCGGCGCAACTGCCCGACACCGAGCTCGAGCCGGCCGCCCGCGACATCGCCCGCGCCCGCGGCTATCGCAGCATGCTGTTCGCGCCGCTGATGAGCGAGGGCCAAGCTATCGGCATCATCATCACGACGCGCCGTGCGATCGGCGCCTTCACTGAGCATCATGTGCGGCTGCTGCAGACCTTCGCCGATCAGGCGGTGATCGCGATCAAGAATGTCAGCCTGTTCAATGCGACGCGGGAGGCGTTGGAGCGTCAGACCGCGACCGCCGACATCCTCAAGGTGATCGCGGCTTCGCCTGCCGACGTCACGCCGGTGTTCCAGGCCATCTCCGACAGCGCCAAGGCGCTGATCGGCGGACATTCCTCCGCCGTCACCCGCGTCATCGACGGCCTGCTGCACCTGGCGGCCTTCACCACCGACAACGAGGCCGGCAACGCGGATCTGCTCAGCTCATTCCCGGCGCCGCTGGCGGCATCCGGCATTCACAGCCGGGTGGCGACGAGCGGAAAGTTCGCATTCCGCAGCGACATGCAGAACGAAGGCGACCTCACGGACGCCATGAAGGAGCTGGCGCGCACCAGAGGCTATCGCAGCATCCTCGTGATCCCGATGCTGCGCGACGGCGTTGCGATCGGCACCATTGGCGTGACGCGGCCCGAGGCCGGTCCTTTCCCGGACAAGGCGATCGCCCTGCTCCAGACCTTTGCCGACCAGGCCGTGATCGCCATCGAGAACACGCGCCTGTTCAACGAGGTGCAGGCGCGGACGCACGAACTTGCAGAGTCACTGGAGCAGCAGACTGCAACATCGGAGGTGCTCAGCGTCATCAGCCGATCGGCCGGGGATCTCGCGCCGGTGTTCGAGGCGATGCTCAGCAAGGCAATGCAGCTCTGCGGCGCCAGTTTCGGCGTGCTCAACACCTACGACGGCATGCAGTTCCGCACGGCCGCCACTTACGGCCTGCCGCCTGCCTACGATGAATTCCGGCGCAAGGCGCCCCTCAACTATGGTCCGGCCACTGCGCCGGCGCGTCTTTTGAAGGGCGAACCGTTCGTCGAAATCGTCGACCTGCTGGAGTCGGACGTCTATCGCAGCGGCGAGCCGAACCGTCGGGCGCTGGTCGATCTCGGCGGCGCCCGCTGCCTGCTCGCGGTGCCGCTGCTCCAGGACGAGCGCGTGGTCGGCAACGTCATGATCTTCAGGCAGGAGAACCGACCCTTCTCGGAGAAGCAGATCACCTTGCTGAAGCAGTTCGCGGCGCAAGCCGTGATCGCCATCGAGAACGCGCGGCTGCTCGGTGAATTGCGTCAGCGCACCGAAAATCTGACCGAGTCGCTGCAACAACAGACGGCGACTGCCGACGTGCTCAAGGTTATCAGCCGCTCGGCGTTCGACTTGCAGGCCGTGCTCGATACGCTGGTCGAATCGGCGACGCGACTGTGCGAGGCCGACATGGCGGCGATTACCCGCAAATCCGGCAGCACCTATTTCCGGGCGGGCTCCTACGGCTTTCCAGCCAAATTCGTCGAATATGTAAGAGATCTTCCGGTCCGGCCGGATAGGCGTACCATCACGGGCAGGACTCTGCTCGGCGACAAGGTTGTTCATGTCACCGATGTGCTCGAGGACCCCGATTACTCCTTTGAAGGCCAGGAATTGAGCGGAAATCCGCGTAGCTTCCTGGGTGTACCCCTGCTGCGCGAAGGCAGCACTGTTGGCGCTATTGTTCTCGCCCGTCGCGCGATCCGGCCGTTCAGCGAAAAGCAAATCGAACTCGTTACCAGTTTCGCCGACCAAGCCGTCATCGCGATCGAGAATGTGCGCCTCTTCGACGAAGTGCAGGACCGCACGCGGGAGCTTGCGAAGTCGCTCGACGATTTGCGCGCGGCGCAGGATCGGCTGGTCCAGACCGAGAAGCTCGCCTCCCTCGGCCAGCTCACCGCCGGCATCGCGCATGAGATCAAGAACCCGCTCAACTTCGTCAACAATTTTGCCTCGCTGTCCGCCGAGCTGACCGACGAACTGAACGAGGTGCTCGCGCCCGTGACGCTCGCCGGTGATGTCCGCAGCGAAGTCGACGAACTCACAGGGCTTCTCAAGGACAATCTCGGGAAAATCGTCCAGCATGGACGGCGCGCCGATTCCATCGTCAAGAACATGCTGCTGCATTCGCGCGAGGGCGGCGGCGAGCATCGGTTGAGCGACGTCAACGCCGTGGTCGAGGAGAGCCTCAACCTCGCCTATCACGGCGCACGGGCCGAGAAGCCGCAGTTCGACGTGACGCTGAAGCGCGAGCTCGATCCGGCGGCAGGCTCGGCCGATGTGTTCCCGCAGGAGATCACCCGGGTGCTGCTGAACCTGATCGGAAACGGATTCCATGCGGTCGCCAGGCGCAAGGCGGAGACCGCGGCGACGGGTTACGAGCCGGTCGTGACCGCCGCGACCCGCGACCGCGGCGATCACGTCGAGATCCGCATCCGCGACAACGGCACGGGCATCCCGGACGAGGTGAAGGAGAAGATGTTCAATCCATTCTTCACCACCAAGCCGGCCGGTGAAGGCACCGGCCTCGGATTGTCGATGAGCCACGATATCGTGGTGAAGCAGCATGGCGGCACGATCGACGTCGCGACCACGCCCGGCGAGTTCACCGAATTCACGATTGTGCTGCCGCGCAAGAGCAGCTTTTCGGACAAGCCCTGAGGACAACTTCGCCCGGGAGGCGTTTTGATGAATCTGGCGCGGTTCATTCGGCGACAACTCCTCTCGCTATCCGGCGTCGGCCTCATGCTCGGTGCGCTGTTCTTCGCGGCTGCACTGACGCCGACGCTGATCCCCAGGAGCTATCTCACGCAAGGTGTCCTCGCCGGCGGCTGCTTTGCGATCGGCTATTTCGCCGGCGTGCTGTGGCGGCGGCTGTGGCACTATCTCGAGCTGCCCGAGCCTTCGGCGCGCGCCAGATCGATTGCGAATGCGCTGGCGGCAGTTGGTTGCCTGCTCGTCGTCATCGTCTTCCTGTGGCGCGCAGCCGAATGGCAGAACTCGATCCGCGCCGTGATGAAGATGGCGCCGGTCGAGACCGCGCATCCGCTCAAGGTCTGCGTCATCGCCCTGGTCAGTTTCGTCGTGCTGCTGGTGCTGGGACGGCTGTTCGCACTCCTCGCCCGCTTCCTCGCCACGCATACGAGGCGCGTCATTCCGCGGAAACTCGCCAACGTCATCGGCGTACTCGCCGCAGGCCTGCTGCTCTGGTCGATCGCCAGCAATGTCCTGATCAACACGGCGTTTCGCGCACTCGATTCGTCCTTCCGCGAACTCGACGCCTTGCACGAGCCCGAGCGGCCGCAACCGACCGCCGCCGATCGGACCGGAAGCCCGGCGTCGCTGGTGAAGTGGAACGAACTCGGACGCACAGGACGCCGGTTCATTGCCTCGGGTCCGAACGCAACCGAGATCAGCGCCGTCAGCGGAAGGCCGGCGCAGGACCCGGTCCGGGTCTATGTCGGCCTCGCCGGCGGCGCCACCGCGCAGGCGCGCGCCAGGCTTGCGCTCGAGGAGCTCAAGCGCCAGCGCGGTTTTGATCGCAAGATCCTGATCGTCGTCACGCCGACCGGCACCGGCTGGATCGACCCTGCTGCGATGGACACGGTCGAATATCTCCACCATGGCGACGTCGCCAGCGTCGCGATGCAGTATTCCTATCTCAACAGCCCGATGTCGCTGTTGTTTCAGCCCGAATACGGCGCGGAGGCGGCGCGCGCGCTGTTCGCGGAGATCTACGGCTACTGGACGACGCTACCGAGGGACAGGCGGCCGAAGCTGTATCTGCACGGGCTGAGCCTCGGCGCCATGAACTCGGAGAAATCCGCGGAACTGTTCGAGATGATCGGCGATCCCATTGCCGGCGCGCTATGGAGCGGGGCGCCGTTCGAGAGCCGCCTGTGGCGCTCGATCACGGCGAACCGCAATCCGGGATCGCCGGCGTGGCTGCCGGAATTCCGCGACAACCGCTTCGTGCGCTTCATGAACCAGAACGGATCGACGGTTCCGGCAGACGCGCCGTGGGGTCCGATGCGCGTCGTCTACCTGCAATATGCCAGCGACGCGATCACGTTCTTCGCCTATCGCGATGCCTACCAGGCCCCGGCCTGGATGAGCGCGCCGCGCGGGCCGGACGTGTCACCGGAGCTGCGATGGTATCCGATCGTGACGATGCTCCAGCTCGCCCTCGACATGGCGGTTGCGACCAACACGCCGATGGGCTTTGGCCATGTCTATGCGCCCGAGCATTATGTCGATGCCTGGATCGCAGTGACCGATGTCCATGACTGGTCCGCAGAGGCGCTGGCACAGCTCAAAGAGCAGCTTGCGGCGAAAGCCCGGACGACGGGCGCGAGCAATATCGACGACGATTCCGACCGCGGCGGCTAGGCGCCTACTCCGCCATCTCCACCGGCTGCGCCGTGGCGGGACCGGCCAGCGGCCGCTCCTCCATCGCGATCAGGCACAGCGCGGCAATGGTCATCAGCGCGGTGGCGGCGCCGAACACGTAGCGGAACGCGTGGCGCATGTCCTCAGCGGGAATGGCGACGGCGCCCGCGGCGTGGTGCTCGCCGGCGAGCGGAACGTCGATGCCGAGCGCGACCAGCAGGATCGCGGCGAACGCGGCGACCGTGAACGAGGACATCAGCGAGCGGAAGAAGTTCATCGCGCCGGTGATGGTGCCGACCTGCGGGCGCGCCACCGAGTTCTGCAGCGAGACCACGCACACCGGGAAGGTGGTGCCGAGCCCGAGCGCGAACGCCGCCATCAGCGTGAGCAAGCCCCACAGCGGCAGAGTGGTGAGCGTGAGGCCGAGGCCGCACAGCGCGGCCCAGGACGTGCCGATGATGGCGACGCGCTTGTAGTGTTTTGCACGGGCCATGGTGCGACCGGCGACGGCCGCGCCGACGGTCGAGACCGCCGCGAGCGGGATCAGCGCAAGGCCGGCCTCGCTTGCGGTGAGGTGGTAGACCGACTCGTAATAAAGCGGCAGCTGCACGGTGAGGCCGGTGATCGCACCGAGCCCGCAGCCGCCGGCGGTCAGCGCGAACGGCGCCACCGATCCGGTCAGCAGCTTCAACGGCAGGAACGGCTCGTCGGCCCGCCGGGCGTGCCACACGAAGCTGACCGCGAGCGCGACCGCGCCGCCCACCATCGCCAGCACGGTCGGCGACAGCCAGGGATAGCGCGTGCCGCCCCAGGTCAGCACCAGCATGAAGACGACGGCGGAGGCCATCAGCAGCACGCCGCCGAGCCAGTCGACCTTGCGCTTGCGGTGGAACACCGGGATCTTCTTCATCTTCGGCAGCAGCATCACGATGGCGGCGGCCGCGAGCGGCAGGTTGATCCAGAAGATCATCGACCAGTGCAGATGCTCGGCGAACACGCCGCCGATGACCGGGCCCAAAATGCCGCCGACCATCCAGACGCTGGAGAAATAGGCCTGGTACTGGCCGCGCTCGCGCGGGGAGACGACGTCGGAGATCACGGTCTGCACGACAGGCATGATGCCGCCGCCGCCGAGCCCCTGAAGGCCGCGCGCCAAAATCAGCATCGGCATGTTCGGCGCGATCGCGCACAGCACCGAGCCCGCCACGAACAGGCTGAGCGAGATGATGATCATGACGCGGCGGCCGTAGATGTCGCTGAGCGTGCCGAACACCGGCGCGACCGCGGTCGAGGCGAGCAGATAGGCGGTGATGACCCAGGAGAGATTGGAGACGTCCTGGAACTGGCGCCCGATGGTCGGCAGCGCGGTCGCCACGATGGTCTGGTCGAGCGCTGCCAGGAACATCGTCAGCATCAGGCTGATGACGATGGTGCGGACCTCGTCCTGTGACAGCGGCACCGGCGGCGCGATCGACGGCGCGTCATCGACGCTGATGACTTCGCTCGGAAGCCGGGACAGCTCCTCGGCGATATCGTCAGGCAAAGTCTGGATGTCGGCAGAACTGCTCTGCCGGTCGAACTTGTTCATCTCGCTCGGATGCCGTGTGGCGGCACAACGCCGCAAAGGATTCGTTCTATGCAGCCCAATGTAGACAGCAAAGTTTGTCCCGGGCAGGCACCGCGGCGCATGGGTGCATCCCGCCCCCGGGCCATCCCGAAGACGTGATCGCCGCGCAAGACCTGACGGCGGTTCAGTCCTTCGGACGTCGCTTCAGGCGGGCTCGTTTCGGCAGCAGCGCCGGCCATTGCACGATGTGGTCCTCGAGTTCCTCGTCCGGGATCTCGTCCTCGCTGCCTTCCACCCGTCCGCGCACGGAGACGCCGGCGTCATGCACGGTGTTGGGATCACCGGAGACCAGCGGATGCCACCAATAGAGATCGCGCCCTTCGGCGACCAGCTTGTAGCCGCAGCTCGGCGGCAGCCAGTTCAGGGTGCGGACATTGGCTGGCGTCAGGCGGACGCAGTCCGGAACCTTGTCGGAGCGATTCGGATAGTCCTTGCAGGCGCAGCTCATCCCATCGAGCAGCTTGCAGCCGATATGGGTGAAATAGATCTGCCCGGTGTCCTCGTCCTCGAGCTTGTTCAGGCAGCAGCGCCCGCAGCCGTCGCACAGGCTTTCCCATTCGCCCGCCGACATCTCTTCCAACGTCTTGGTTTTCCAGAAGAATCCTTCCTGGCCTGAAGGTCGTTTGGGAACTGCGGTCATGCGCCTCAACAAAAGTTCGAAAGAGCTACGGCTCGAGCCATCTAGGGCGTGCGGCCGGGGTGGTGCAAGCAACCCACCTTTGAGGCCCGTAATGATCCGGGGTCAATTAGGCCTGTTGTTCAAAATCGCGAGCGTGACCATTGGTTTATGGGCCCCGCTCGGCTAGAAGGAACAGCAAGCCCCTCGGATGCTGGCCGGGCGCCTTGGGTTTGCCGCAACATTCCCTCAAGACGTCTCGATGCCGCCCCCGGCCGGGTGCTTGAACGCTTTCGAACCAAGCCTCAAGGGTTCTAGGTGCGCCAGATCATACCACCGCATTGGAAGCAGAAGGTCCGGAATTTCTTCCTGGACCTCGATGCGCGCATCGACTCCTCGCTGTTCTCCTCGGCCAAGGGCATCCGCGAGCTCTACGAGCGCTACTCGACCTTCATGGACCGCTTCTATGTCGGGCGCTGGAAGCGCTGGGTGTTCATCGAGCCGCTGTCGGAGGCCGCCACCCTCGGCCTCGGCGGCCTGGTCGTGATGCTCACCCTCGCCATCCCCGCCTTCCGCGAGACCGCGGACGAGGACTGGCTGAAGAAGTCCGATCTCGCCGTGAGCTTCCTCGACCGCTACGGCAACCCGATCGGCAGCCGCGGCATCAAGCACAACGACTCGATCCCGCTGGAAGATTTCCCGGACGTGCTGATCAAGGCGACGCTGGCGACCGAGGACCGTCGCTTCTACGAGCATTTCGGCATCGACATCGCCGGCACCGCGCGCGCGCTCGTGACCAACGCGCAGGCCGGCGGCGTCCGCCAGGGCGGCTCCTCGATCACCCAGCAGCTCGCCAAGAACCTGTTCCTCAGCAACGAGCGCACCATCGAGCGCAAGGTCAACGAGGCCTTCCTCGCGGTCTGGCTGGAATGGCGCCTGACCAAGAACGAGATCCTCAAGCTCTATCTGGACCGCGCCTATATGGGCGGTGGCACCTTCGGCGTCGACGGCGCGGCACATTTCTACTTCAACAAGTCCGCGCGCGACGTGACGCTGGCGGAAGCTGCGATGCTCGCCGGCCTGTTCAAGGCCCCGACCAAATACGCCCCGCACATCAACCTGCCCGCCGCCCGCGCCCGCGCCAACGTCGTGCTCGACAACCTCGTCGATGCCGGCTTCATGACCGAGGGCCAGGTGTTCGGCGCCCGTCGCAATCCGGCCTTCGCGGTCGATCGCCGCGACGAGGCTTCGCCGAACTACTATCTCGACTACGCCTTCGACGAGATGCGCAAGCTGGTCGACACTTTCCCGAAGTCCTACACCGAGCGCGTCTTCGTGGTGCGCCTCGCCATCGACACCAACGTGCAGAAGGCCGCCGAAGACGCGGTCGAGAACCAGCTACGCCAGTTCGGCCGCGATTATCACGCAACGCAAGCGGCGACCGTGGTGTCCGATCTCGACGGCGGCATCCGCGCCATGGTCGGCGGCCGCGACTATGGCGCCAGCCAGTTCAACCGCGCCACCGACGCCTACCGCCAGCCGGGCTCCTCGTTCAAGCCCTACGTCTACACCACCGCGCTGCTGAACGGTTTTACGCCGAACTCGATCGTGGTCGACGGCCCGGTCTGCATCGGCAATTGGTGCCCGCAGAACTATGGCCATTCCTATTCCGGCTCGGTGACGCTGACGCAGGCGATCACGCGCTCGATCAACGTCGTGCCGGTGAAGCTGTCGATCGCGATCGGCCAGAAGGAGCAGCCGAAGGCGCCGAACCCGGCCAAGATCGGCCGCGCCAAGATCGTCGAAGTCGCGCGCCGCTTCGGCCTCAAGGCGCCGCTGCCCGACACGCCGTCGCTGCCGATCGGCTCGGACGAAGTCACCGTGCTCGAGCACGCGGTCGCCTACGCGACCTTCCCCAACCGCGGCAAGGCGGTGACGCCGCATTCGGTGCTCGAAGTGCGCACCGGCGCCGGCGACCTCGTCTGGCGCTGGGACCGCGACGGGCCGAAGCCGCGGCAGGCGATCCCCGCCTCCGTGGCCGCCGACATGGCGGGCATGATGAGCCACGTCGTCAGCGAAGGCACCGCGCGCCGTGCCGCGCTCGACGGCATTCCGACCGCGGGCAAGACCGGCACGACCAACGCGTATCGCGACGCCTGGTTCGTCGGCTACACCGGCAATTTCACCTGCGCGGTCTGGTACGGCAACGACGACTACTCGCCGACCAACCGCATGACCGGCGGCTCGCTGCCGGCGCAGACCTGGCACGACATCATGCTCGCGGCGCATCAGGGCGTCGAGGTCCGGGAGATCCCCGGCATCGGCATGGGCCAGAAGCTGCCGCCGCAGCATGTGAGCAACGCGCAGGCCAACGCGGCGCCGAAGGTGCTGGAGACCAAGCCGGGTCCGCCGCCGGTGCTGACCAAGCGCGGCGCCGACATCCTGGTGCGCGTCGAGAAGCTGCTGGATGACGCTGCCAAGACGGCGAAGAAATCGGCCGATGCCGACACCAAGGCGGCGAGGCCGCCCTCGGCGACGAGCGCGCTCGCCTTCCCGCAGAACTATGCGGAAGAGAATGCCAACGCCTCCGCCCCGCGCAAGAACTGATCGAAACAAGTGCGGCTGATCCTGATCACATTGACGGCCCTTCTGCTCGCGACGGTGGTCGGCTTGGGCGCGACCTGGATGACGACGACGCGCGGCACCGAGATCGGCGCGCTGACCATCGGCGCCTGGACCGCGCGCCCGCGCACCGGCACCGCCGACGTCGATCCCTATTCGCGCGCCACCATCGTGCGCAACGGCGAGCTGCCGATCGGCACCGGCGACGGCGTCGCCTTCACCGCCACCACCGACGACAAGAAGAAGGCGCTCGACGGCCGCTGCGACGTGATCGTCTCCGGCGTGACGCCGCCGGCGCGATTCTGGACGCTGACGCTGTACGACCGCAAGGGCCATCTCGTCGCCAATTCGCTTGCCCGCTACGGCTTCACCAGCCAGGAGATCGTGCGGCAGTCGGACGGTTCGTTCGAGATCCGCATCGCCTCGCGCTCGCGCGCCGGCAACTGGCTGCCGACCGGCGGCATCGAGCGCTACGCCCTGATGCTGCGGCTCTACGACACCCCGGTCGGCGTTGCCACGCGCACCCAGCGCGATGCGCCGATGCCCACCATCACGACGGCGGGCTGCTCATGATCCGCCTCTTGTTCACCGTCGTTGCCGGCGTGGTGCTGGGCCTCGTGGTCCACCTCGTCAGCGTGCTGGCGCTGCCGCGGATCGCGACGCAGGATGCCTATTCGCGACTGACGCCGATGACGAAGCTCAATGGCGTCAGCCAGCTTCCCCTCGCCGATCCGCAGACGTCACCGATGCCGTTCATGGACCCGGCCTTTGCGCTGGCGATCTGCCGGTATGACCTCACAAGCGGGCCGATCAAGCTGACGGTGCCGGTGAGCCAGGCCTACACCTCGGTGTCGTTCTACACCCGCAACGAGATCGCCTATTACGCCATCAACGACCGCTCGGCGGGCCGCAAGGTGATCGAGCTCGACCTGATGACGGAAGCGCAGCACAACGAGCTGCCCGAGGACGAAGAGGTCACCGCCGCCGACCGCCTGATCATCGATTCCCCCAGCACCACCGGCCTGATCGTGATGAAGGCGCTCGCCCCCGAGCCCGGCCTGATGCCGCAGGCGCAGGCGACGCTTGCGGCCGCGAGCTGCGGCCCGCAGACCGAGCCGCCGGCCAAGGCCGAGGCGCCGCGCGGCCGGCGCTGAGCGGGGCTGTTCAGGCGTTCGCAAAACAAAAGCGCGAAAACAACCCCATGCACAGTAGCGGATGCATCTCCTCAGATGCCGGAACTCGCCGTTTCGGCTTTCATCGCGGCCTGATGCATATCGATGACCGCCACCGCGATGAACGTAATCGCGACGCAGAAGGCGATGACGGCGAAGAACATGGTCGCACCGTAGTTGAGTGCGAATGTGCCGATATACGCGCTGACAATGGCCCCCGCTCGGCCGAAGCCGGCGGCCGCACCGACACCGGTCGACCGGACGTTGGTTGGATAGATGTGGGCCGCCAGCGCATAGAGAGAGCCCTGCGCGCCGAGCAGACAGAAGCCTTCGATGCACAAGAGAGCCATGAGCAGCGGCTGGGTTTCGGTCGATAGCGGTATCGATGCCAGGATCACTGCGCCGAAGGTTGCTGCGCCGGCAACAGTCAGGATCGCAACGCGCGTTCCATACCTGCCGATCGCCCAACCGGTGACGATGCAGCCACCGACGCCCCCGAAGTTGAACAGTGCCAGACCGAAGCTCGCCGTCTGCACGTCAAAACCCTTGCCGGTCAAAAGAGTGGGAGCCCACGCGTAGAGGACGTAGACCGGCAACAAACAGAAGAAGAACGCGATCCAGAGCGCCGTCGTCGTACGACGAAATCCGCCAGTGAACAATGCGGTGAGCGAAGCACGTTCGACACCGACGTCGCGCCGGTCGATGAAGGCTTTGGAAGCGGCAGCGGCCTGGTCCAGGATCCGAACGGATTTCGCCACCCTTTCCATGTCAGCGCCACGCGCCAATAGATATTGCGGCGATTCCGGCAGTGCGAACATCAGGACCGCTGCGACGATCACCGGCAACACGCCGCTGACCACGAAGAGCATGCGCCAACCATATTCGGGCTGCAGCTGAGCGGCGATCAGGCCACCAACATGCCTCCGATGGGGATGCAGACAATGCCCAGCATCACGGAAAGACTGCGATTCCGCCTAGGCGTGAATTCTGCGGTCAACGCGGTCGCCGCCGGAAGGGCACCGCCAAGTCCAAGGCCCGCCAGGAAACGATACAAGCCGACCTCGCCGACACCATGAGCGACCGCAATCGCAAAGGTCGCCGCACCAAACAGGAAGACGGATGCGATGAGGGCAACCTTGCGTCCGAGCCAGTCGCCGACGACGCCCCCGATCGGCGTGCCGATCGTCATGCCCACGAAGCCCAACGCGAGGGCCGGAGCGAAATCGCTGCGCGTGACGCTCCACTCCTTGATCATCGATGGTATGGCGAAGCCGAGAATTTGATTGTCCAGACCGTCGAGGACGATGGCGAGAGCGCAGAGCAGGAGCACCTGCTTTCGCGAGGCGTTCCACGTCCCCTCCTCTGCGAGCGAACCGATGTCGATAACCCGCTGCTGCGGTGCGTCCAGGACCTGTGTCGTCACGTTCGTTCTCCCCCTTTTGTAAACGCTTTCGAATATCTCTGCTTGGGCGACCGCAACTCGGCCGCCCAATTCTCGCCAGGCAGTTTGGTCCGGGGCTCCAGTCAGGCAGCCGACGTCACGTCCGCCTCTTTCGCCTTCGACCGGGCGGCTTCCATTCGGGCCGCGCCCAACGTGTTGGCGAGCAGACACGCGATGGTCATCGGCCCGACGCCGCCCGGGACAGGCGTGATCGCGCCGGCGACCTCAATCGCCTCGTCGAAAGCGACATCGCCGACAAGCCTCTGGGTTCCTGAACCGGACTTGATGCGAGTGATGCCGACGTCGATGACCGTTGCGCCTGGCTTGATGAAATGACCGCGGATCAGGCCTGGAACGCCGGTTGCGACAACGAGGATGTCGGCTTCCCTGCAGCGCCGTTCCAGATCGGTGGTCCGAACGTGCGCGATGGAGACCGTGCACATCTCTTGCAACAGCAGCCGCGCCATCGGCCGGCCCACGACGTTCGATGCTCCCACAACCAGTGCTCCGAGGCCGGCGATGTTGTCGTGCACCGATTTGATCAAACGCAGGATGCCTAGAGGCGTGCACGGAACCAAGGCGCCTTCCATTCCGGCGGCCGTCCGCCCCACGTTCAACGGATTGAATCCATCGACATCCTTGTCGGGCCGGATAGCCGTCACGACGCGCGCGGCATCGATCTGAGGGGGCAACGGAAACTGAACCAATATCCCGCTCACCGCGGGATCGCGGTTCAACTGCTCGATCAAGTCGAGCAACAACCGCTCCGGCGTGTCCGCAGCGAGCACGAACCGGCGTGATCGCATGCCAACAGCTTCGGTCTGCCGCACCTTGTTCGAGACATAGACGTGGCTGGCGGGGTCGTCGCCGATCAGCACGACGGCCAACTCCGGGACCGCCGCGCCGCCGGCAACCAGGGCGGCGACGCCTTTGGCCACTTCATTCCGAACCTCGGCAGCGAGCGCCCTTCCATCGATGATGCGCGCGGACATGGGCAGGTCAGACCTTGGAGAGATCAGCGCGACGGTTGTCCTTCTTGTAGGGCGCCGGCGCCACCTTCGCGCGGATCTGCTTTTGCCGACGTCCGGGCTCGCCCCAGACCACGACGACCTCATTGCCAATCTCGGAATGATCGACGTCGATGGTGCAGAGCGACAACATTTCGCGGAAGAAGTAGCTATATCCCCGCGACGTCGTCACGCCGACGTCCTTTCCGCCACTCAGCACGCGGTCGGCGTACATGAAGCCGCGCTGGTCGCGAGGCATCTCCATGTACTGGTACGGGTCATGCTCCTTCTGAAAGAGGGAGGCGTGAACGTCGGCCACGTCGTCTCCGTTCCAGACGAGCGTGCGGATCACGCGCTTTGGATGGGCAACTTCGTCCTCGAGCGCCGCGCGTCCGATGAACTCATGATCGAACTTGATGTTCTTGGCCCAGCCCAGCTCGACCGGGCTCCGGTACCAGTCACGGACGTCGTCCGACTGGAAGCTGCCTGCGATGTTGAAGGTCGACGCGAACCCCGGCATCGCTGCGCGGAACTCATCCTGATACTCCTTCATGTCCTCGTCGAAGATCGCGGGCATGTAGTCGGTGACGATCGTCGGGAAGCAGGCCTCGAGATGGTTGATGAAGATCGCGCGGCCGCCTATCCGGCGCAGGCCGAACTCCTGGCCGGCAGCGACGATGGCATCGTAGACGGCCGCCGCCTGCCCCATAGGCCCCTGAAGCTCGAAGCCGATCTCGCCAGACATGCCCTGTCGCAGCGCGAGCATCTTGCAACCGGCAATCTCGATCTCGCCCGAATGCATGAACTTGACGTCTCGCAGCGACTGCTTCGCGACCTTTTCAAGAAGCGCGAGCGACGTCGGCCCCTGGACCTGGAAATTGAACCAGTCATCGGCTGCGGACGTCACCCTGTAGTCGCCGTGCCGGCGGATGTAGTCGACCCAGAATGTGCCGCGCCCGAACAACATGAACTCGTCTTCGGACAACCGCGTGAGGATGCCCTCGGCGATGACTTTTCCCTGCTTTGTCGTATGGACGACGTGCTTGGACTGACGGATGTCGAACTTCTGGAAGCTGTTGACGGAAGTATCCGAGAAGAGCTTCAGGGCATCGGGTCCCTTGAAGCGCCGCTCCCAGAGGAACGACCAGTCGCCGATCGCGCAGGTCTCCTTCCACGACATGCTCTCGTCGATCCAGTCCGTGTATTCGGGAAGGCCCCAACGCGAGGTGAAATAGCCTTCGGGTGTCTTGCGCATGCCCTTGGGGGTCGACATCGTCGTGCTCCGTTTCTCAATTAGAGAAGACGATCGTTCGATCGCCGTTGATGATGACGCGGTCCTCGAGGAAGAGATGGACCGCGCGCGAAAGGACACGCCGTTCGATGTCGCGCCCCTTTCGGACCAGATCGTCCGGCGTATCGCGGTGGCTGACCCGTTCGACGTCCTGTTCGATGATCGGCCCCTCGTCCAGATCGCTCGTCGCGAAATGCGCGGTCGCTCCGATGAGCTTCACGCCGCGCGCGTGCGCCTGGTGATAGGGTTTTGCGCCCTTGAACCCCGGCAGGAAGCTATGGTGGATGTTGATGCAACGGCCATGGAGATGGCGCGAGAGATCATCCGAGAGGATCTGCATGTAACGCGCGAGAACGACGAGATCGGCATTCGTCATCGCGACAAGCGCCTTGATCTGCGCTTCCTGCTTCATCTTGGTTTCCTTCGTAACCGGAAGGTGATGGAAAGGGATGTCGCCGACGAGACTGACGGCAAGGGCCGAACGCGGATGGTTGGAAACGATTCCGACGACATCCATCTGAAGTTCGCCGAGCCTGTGGCGATAGAGGAGATCGCCCAGGCAGTGATCGAATTTGGAGACGAACAGGAGCACGCGCTTGCGTTCGGCCTGGGATCGGAGCTTCCACTCCATGCCGAACCTCCGGGCAATGACCTCAAGGCCTGCTCGCGCCTTCTGCGCGCCCCCTTCCGACAGTGTGACACCGACCCTCATGAAGAAGCGTTCGCTCATGATCTCGTCGACCTGCGCCGCCTCGATGATGTTGCCGCCGTTCTCGAACAGACAGCGCGAAACGTCGGCCACAATCCCAGGCACATCGCGGCATGACAGGGTCAGGATGTATTGAGAGCTTCCAGCAAGTTCAGGCTGCATCTACGGACGATTCCTCGCGCCACGCGCGGTCGTGGTCCGACGCACCGACGCGGTGAGCGGATGTGGGAAAGGTGAGAGTCTGACTGAGGAAGGGGACTGGACCAGCCTGTACGGCCGGCGACCTACGGCTTTGATTTCACTCCCAAAGTCGCCCCTGCGGGGGCGTTGCGGAGACCATCGCGCATAAAGCCGTCATTGAAAATCCGGTATTATTCAATACAAGCTATCCATGTGATGGATATCAGACGGCTCGACCTGAACCTTCTTCTGCTGCTCGACGGGCTCTTCCGCACCCAGAACCTGTCGGCGCTCTCCCGTGAGCTCGGAATGAGCCAGCCGATGGCCAGCACCGGTCTGCGAAAGCTGCGGGATTTCTTTGGCGATCCCCTGTTTCTCTCGACCGGGCGCGGCATGCGGCCAACGCCCTTCGCGGAATCAATCGCGGAGGCCGTGCGGACAGTGCTGTCCACCGTCGATCAGCAGATACTCCGCAAGCCGCGTTTCGTGCCGGAAGAGAGCGACCGCGTGTTCACGGTCACAACCTCGGATATTGGCGTCCTGATTTTCATCCCGCCGATCCTCCAACGCATTCGCAGCATGGCTCCCGGAGCGAGCTTGCGGTGCCTGCCGACGTCGCACGAGGATCTGGAAGACGCGCTCGAAAGCGGCGAGATCGATCTGGCGATAGGCTATTTTCCGGACCTCGTCGGTCCGAACATCGTGACAGAGGACCTGTTCGATCATCCCTTCACCAGCATCGTCCGAAAGGATCATCCAACGATCGGCGACACCCTCTCGCTCGAACAGTTTCTCGCCGCGGACCATATCGTCGTAAACCAGCAGGGGCGCAGTCAGGAGATCTTCGAAAGGCGCGTTCGCGAGCTCAAGCTGCAACGCCGCGTCGTGCTGCACCTGCCGCATTTCATGAGCGTGCCGCAATTGATTGCGACGAGCGACATGATCTCCACCGTGCCGTTCTCGCTCGGGGCCTGGTACGCGAACGCCGGGCTGAAGCTGCTGCCCCCGCCGGTCTCGATACCTCTCATCGAGTTGAAGCAGCACTGGCACCGGCGGATGGACAACGAACCCGCCGTGCGATGGCTTCAAACAATCGTGGCCGAGGAGCTCCGGGACCGCGACCCCGCGCTGGCGATGTCGGCCGATTATGCCAAGTCGCGCGCCAAAGCCGCGGCACCCGTCGCCGGGCGGTCTGCGACAACGATCGCCTCACGGCTGCGGTAACACCCCGCTGCCGAGCTGGACGATCTTCAACCTTCGCACGGTGGGACAGTGATCTCGTACATCAGCGGGGAAAATGCAGTGAACGCGGTCTTGGCATTTAACGCTGCTGGAAAGATCGAGACCCTGAGCCGTGGTCCGCCAGCACCAACTCATCCGTCATGTCGTCTTTGACGCGGTGCCTTTCAATGAGGGCGCCGGCGACCATTTCATCCATATTCCGGTGCCAGACGCCAGTTCGCGGTGCGGGTGGCCGGCTCGTCGACCCAGGCTTCCCGCGCGAACCACGCGTGATCGGTGCGGCAGATCGGACACCGGGTGCGGGAGAAAAACACCGCGCGGCGTCCAAAGCTCTCGCGATCAGTCTTGATGCCGGTGGGAATCGCGTGTCCGGTTTGTGGACATTTGACCATGACCATTCCCATGTTGCCCTCCCTTGCGATTTGTCTTTGTTGTGGTTTGCAGAAAAGCACCGGCCGGTTGGAATGCGCCTCTCGTCGGTGCGAGGCCCGAGAGGCATCGCGCACCTTGTTGGTCGAGCATGGGGCAGTGGGGCGTGCTCGCTCAGTTGGGCGTGTTCCAACCAGCCGGATCTCCTCTTCAAACGAATCCGAATGTGAAATTGAACGCGCGCTTTTAGCCGCCTGGGTGGAGGACCCTGGTGAAGTGCTTCCTGATCGGCTCACCCGTTTCCGTCGCGAGCTTCTGGGCAAGCCCCCACAACTCCCTGTTCTGGTCAGAGGCGGTGGCGAAAGCCTTGCGCGCGTGCGCCGCCGACAATGTATAGGCATCGGTCGCGGACTTGCTGCCGAACAGATGGACGAAGAAATCGAGCGCAGAAGCGGCATTGGCGTTTGAGATTTCGAACACCTTGAGCCCGTAGTCGGTCGTGCATCTCGCATTGCTCGAATAGGTCTCACGCAGCGTCTGCGTCATCTCTTCCGATGCGGCCTTGATCTTCTCGCAGCCTTCCCGTGCGCGGGCGAGGCCCTGCTCGGCAAGCTCGCGCCCCACGCCAGGCAACATGACCTTCGAGAAATCCAACCATGGCATCGCGAAAACGTTCGTTCCGTTCGGCGGCAGTTTCGTTTGGCTTTCAGTCACGCAACATTTCCTTTCTCAAGCGAAAGCATTCCTCGCAACGCTCGCTTGCGTCACGAGAGCTCACGCTCCGTGTTCGATCAGATTTTGGATGAGCCTTGATCCAGCCCCGACCCGGCACGACTTTGGGCTGCGAGAAGCGGGAAGTCGGTTCGGTTTGTGACTCTCGCTCAAACTTTTTTTGGGATTGTCAACACAGACGAAGGTATGTCGGGGAGTGACTGTGCATAACAGGGAAACCGCAAGGGGCAGGAAGTTCCTTCCTCAGCGCAAGCCTTGCAAAGGAGCTTCGCGCTAGCTGCGTTGGGATGCGCTACGTTTGCGCAAGAACGGACATCACGCGACGTGCCGGCGACGGTAGCTTGCAAGCCTCGAGCCGCTACCCTTCTGCTTCACCCTGCCTATCGCTCACGGGCTACTTTCGGACCAAACGAAACCGGCGGAGTGTGCTGGCGGAGTTCCTGAACGGCCCCTTCAGTAGCTTGTGCTCATCATCGCGCCGATCGCGGTGAAGGGCATGGTTCGCGCAACTCTCTCACCGCAGCGTTTGCCGCGCCCCGGAAATTGGAACCCCTATGGTGTTACCCATACGCATTTTGCAATTGTGCCACACAGCGCTTGAATCTAAGTCCTGAATGATGGCGTAAGACAAAACGTCGCCTCGCGGCCGCGTGTGTTCGGAGTTTTATTTTTGAAACTGAGAGCTTACGCGGCTGGATTCGATTTCGGAGCGCGAGGCGTACGCGGTTTCAAACAAAGTTCGAGTTTGCCGTCCTGTGCCGCTCGAAATGCGGTTCGCGGTGGGCTACGGTGACGCATCCCAGCGGAATTGGTAACCGACTTCTCGCAGCCCTACCGGTGGCAGATTTCGGTCTGCTAGCATCCGAGCTGGAGATGGTCGCGCTCGATCGGGACGCGGTCATCTCGCGGGCGGGTGACCAGACCGAGCACGTCCTCTTCCCTCATAGTGGGGCCATTTCGGTGATGATCGACATGGCGAACGGGCAGACGGTCGCCAGCGTTGCGATAGGGCGCGAGGGAGCAGTAGGCACCCTTTCCGTTCTGGGGCCGTCCCCTGCGGCCGTTACCGCCGTCGTTCGTGCAGCCGGCACCGCCTCGCGGATCCCCGTATCGCGATTCCACGCGGCTTTTAGCCGTAGCCCCGCGATCCGCCACGCTGTCCAGCTTCACTTCAAGGCGATGCTGATACAGCTACAAATCGGCGGAGCCTGCAATGCGCTGCATCCGGTCCAAGCCCGCATGGCACGCTGGCTGCTCCATCTTCACGACCGCGTCGACCACGACGTCCTCCCGCTCACGCAGGAGACGCTTTCGCAAATACTGGGTGTGCGACGGACGACGGTGACGCTCCTGATGCGCAATCTGCGTGCTTCCGGAGCGATCAGATCTGAACGGCGAGGCGAAATCGAGATCGACCCATCGCGGCTCGCAGCGGCGGCGTGCGAATGCCGCGACACCATGCGTCTCGAAGTCGACGATATCTTTTCTATCGATCCAGCCTGAACTCGCGTTTGGTTCTGCTGAGGCACATTTGACCGTGACGATGACCGGTTTAGCCCGAAGTGCCGACGCCAAAGCGAGGATAGACATCCGGCGCCAGGGGGCAGAGGTCGACAAGGCGCGCGGGCTGTTGCCGTCGCAGCGTCTGACTATCTCTCCTCGGTCGGATGCACCCATTTGTACGGCGTGATGCTTCGCGTGGCCGTCAGCTTGATCATGTGGACGGGCGGCGCGGAACGTCCCTTTCGGCATGACCGGCACTTGAGCGAGGCTTCCAGCTTCCAGATCGGCGTATCGCGGGGACGGCGGATTGCGTCGAGCGGCAGGCTCGCACGCGCCTTGCACCTGTTGCACTCGACCTCGAGCCAGCCCATGCCGCCGTTCAGGCATTGGCCGATCGTCGGCGAGGGCTGTGAGGGACCACCGTAACCTTCCATGCGGACCGACCAGGCTTCGGCTTCGGCGCGGTCGGCCTCGCGAACGGCCTTTTTGGCCTCCTCGCGCGCGTGCTTGGCCGAAATTTCCGCACCCAGAATTCGGCCGCTCCAGATGACCTCGCGTGATTTGGTGCTCATGCCGTCATCAAAGCTGCGCCCGACCGCGCTGGCAAATTATCGATCGCTAGTAGGTTGAGCGCGCAATTCGATACTGCGGGTCGTGGGTGTGGAAAACCGAGGCTGAAGATCCCGTGGCGAAGCCGCAGCGCCGGCGATGGCGGAGCGCCACCATCGAAAGTCGTCACGCCCGCGGGGAACAATCCGGCGTAGGGCTTCTATGCCGAAGCAAGTGGGCTCACGATGGCTGCTTGCCGGCAAGGTCCCGCCGCGACCACAGCAGCGCCAGCGGCCCCAGCGCGATTCCGGCTGCCAGAACGATAAACACCAGCAGCCAGCCGCTCGCACTCTGCGGACCGCCGGCCATGTCGAGCGCGACGCCGGTTCCCCATGCGCCGGCGGCTGACAAGCCGAAGCCGGCCGTGGAATGCAGGGCCAGCGTTGCACCGCGATGCTCGGAGATTGCCGCGGCCGACATCCCTGCGGTCAACGCACCCGAATCTGCCGGCACCGTCAGGCCGTAGAGCATCAGCAGCAGCGCGAGCACCCATGCCGGTGCCGTTGCGTTGAGGCCGATCACGAGCGCGACGCTGGCCGACGCGATCATCACCACCGTGATGGCGCGATGCCGTCCGAACTTCAGGGCTGCCTCGTTGCCGAGGATGCTTGCGGGCATCGAGATCACCGCGAAGCAGAAGCTCATCAGCACGGGCGTCATCCAGGACGGCCCGCCCTGATGCGCAACGACGAAGGTCCAGAACCCGACCAGCCAGGTGCGAATGCCATAGAGCTCGAAGCAGTGCGCGCCGTAACCGAGGATGTAGCCGAGCGCCTCGCGATTGGCGAAGACAGGCGCGAAATTCAGCAGCCGCCCCGTCTTCGGGACAGGCCGGCGGCCCTCGATCAGGAGGCACGCAACCACCATCGCGATGGGGCCGACGCCGGTGACGTAGAACGCGGTCCGCCATCCCCAGCGATCGGCGAGGACTTGCGCAACCAGGAACGACAGGCCGACGCCGACCGAGAAGCTCGAGGTGTACAGCGTCACCGCCCGCGAGGTGTCGCCGGCAGGCAACCGGTCCGTCAGCGCCTTCAGCCCCGGCATGTAGGCGCCGGCGAAGCCCAATCCTGCGAGCGACCAGATCAGTGTGCCCGACCAGAACCCCTGGGCAAAAATGCCGAAGGCCATGGTCGCAAGTCCGCTAACGATGGAGCCCCACAGCAGCACGATCCGCGCGTCGATGCGATCGGTCAGCGTCGTCAGCACCGGCACCGCCAGCATGTAGCCGAACGCATAGCCGCTCGCCATCAGCCCGCCTTCGGCGGCAGACAGCCCCCACGCCGGCATCAGATGCTGCGCCAAATTCGCCGACAGCGTGACGTGCGGCAGCAGATTGCCGAGCTGGCCGATACACATCACCGCAATCAGCGCCCCCCCGCTCAAGCTCCGAATGCTCGCCTCCCCTCAGTCCCTATCTCGTCTGGTCTGCACGCAGCAACAGAAGCGCAAAAAACGCGGAGATAGAAGCCAGCGCGCTGATCCATAGCGCGCTGCTGCCAAAATGCTCCACCATCAGCCCGAGTGCGAGTGGCGCGAGCGCGCCGGTGGCCCGCGACGGCAACGAGATCATGCCGACCCGTCTGCCAAAGCCCGCCGGCCCGAACAACGCCAGGGGAAGCGTACCGCGGGCAATGGTGATGATGCCGTTGCCCGCGCCATAGAGCACCGTGAAAGTCGATGCGAGGAAGGGGCCGCCCGCGACCAATGCAACAACCCCGATCGGATTCATGAGCATGGCGAGCCGCGCCGACAACAGCGGATGAAACCGGCCGAGCCATCCTGCTTCCAGCAGGCGGGCACCGACCTGCGCGGGCCCGACCAGGGCTCCTGCGAGCAAGGCCTGCGCCGGCGTCGCGCCGAACGCGACCAGCATGGTCGGCAGAATGGCCGAGACACCCGAGCTGACGAAGCTTGCCGCCGCGAACATGTAAGCCAGCAGCACCATCGCGAACGTCTCGCTCTGCCGTCCGGATCTTTGGCTCGCGCCAGGATCCGATCGCGGCTGCTGGTCCAATGGAACGGCGCGCGGCAGCGACAGATTGAGCGGCAACGCCAGGCAGAGATGGATCGCCGCCCACACCTGGCAGGCGACGCGCCAGTCATACTCGGAGGCCAGCCACGTCGTGAGGGGCCAGCCAAGCGTGCTGGCGAAACCCGCGATCAGGGTGATGCCGGTGATGGTTCGCCGCGCGTTGCTGCCGTAGATGCGCGCAAGCGTCGCGAAGGCCGCTTCGTAAAGGCCCATGCCCATGCCGATCCCGAGCAACACCCAGGCCGCAACCAGCACCGCAATGCCATGAGCCACAGACAGGAGGAGCAAGCCTGCCACGAAGACGAGGTTCGAAACGGCAAGCAGACCGCGCCCTCCGAACGTATCGATGGCATGCCCCACGCGCGGCCCGAGCAGGCCGGAGACGACGAGCGCTCCCGACAGCGCGCCGAACACATAGGTCGGCGCAAGACCGAGATCGCGCGCAATCGGCGCGGCCAGGATGGCAGGGAGATAGTAGCTCGACGCCCACGCAATGGTCTGCGCGGTTCCGAGTGCGACGACAATGGCGAGCGGACCGGCCACCCGGTCCGCCGGGACCTGCGTCATGAGCAGCCGCACCCCGCGCGACCTGCCTTCTTGGCGGTTTCATCGTCAGCACAGCAGGCTGACGGCTCCTCCTTCGCCGGCCCGCCGCAGCATCCCGCTCCCGCCGTCTCGACACCGCCGCGCGTGCAGACGCCGGTCTCCGGCAGCACGAGCTCGACCCGTGCCGCAGCCGCCTTGTCGCCGGCGATGTCGGCGACGATCGAGCGGACCTGCTCGTATCCGGTCATCATCAGGAAGGTCGGCGCACGGCCGTAGGACTTCATGCCGGCGAGATAGAAGCCCGGCTCGTCATGCGCGAGCTCGCGCGCCCCGTGCGGCCGAACCGTGCCGCAGCTATGCTCGTTGGGATCGATCAGAGGCGCGAGCGCGGCCGGAGCCTCGATCGCCGGATCGAGCCGCAGCCGCAGCTCGGACAGGAACGAAAGATCGGGACGGAAGCCGGTAGAGACAATCAGTTCGTCCGCCACCACACTCTGCGCACCGCAGCAGCTGCCTGCCGAAATCCTGAGACGGCCTTCGGAGTCCGACAGATGCGTGACGCCGAAGCCTGTTTCGACCCTGATCTTTCCGGCAGCGACGAGCGCGGCGAAGGTGGAGCCCAGCTCGCCGCGCGCGGCAAGCTTGTCATTGCTGCCGCCCCCGAACGCCTTTGCGGGATCGGTGCCACGCAACAGCCAGATCGCTTGCGTGCCTGATACCTCGCCCGCGAGCCGCACGAGATCGATCAGAGTGCCCAAAGCGGAATGGCCGGCACCGAGCACGGCAACGGTCTTGCCGGCATATCTGGCGCGCTCAGTGCCCTGCACATCCGGCATGCCATAGGCGATGCGGCCGGCGCGTTCGCGTTCGCCGATCGCGGGCAAACCGTTGCTGCCGGCGGGGTTGGGAGAGAACCACGTGCCTGACACGTCGATGACGGCATCGGCGCGAAGCACCTCGGGACCTTTGCCATTCTGATAGCGAATTTCGAACGGCGCCTGCTCCCTGCCCTTCGTCTTCGCCTTGTCGAAGCCGGCGCGGCTGATCGCCGTGACCCGGCTCGACGTCCGGATCGCCTCACGCAGCGGCGTGCGCGTTGCGAGCGGGGTGAGATATCGGTCGATCAGCTCGCCGCCGGTCGGATAGGCGTGAGGGTCCGGTGAATTCCACCCCGTCGGCGCGAGCAGCCGCGCCGCCGCCTTGTCGACATTGTATTCCCACGGCGAGAACAGCTGGACATGCTGCCACTGACGGACCGCGTGGGCGGCTTCGGGCCCGGCCTCGAGCACGATCGGGGACATACCGCGCTCGAGCACATGCGCAGCTGCAGCGAGGCCAACAGGCCCGGCTCCGATGATGGCAACCGTCTTGGCGTTCATTCCCACTTCTCCCATCTTTCTAGAATCATCGAATAATTGGCTCCGAAAAATCAGGCCGCCGTTTGTGTATTCTTGCATCCGACTTCGTCGGCGCAGCACTCCGAGGCCAGGAAATCCACCAAGCCCCGCATCGCGTCAAAGTTTGCGTGGCAGATCAGGGTCGTCGATTCCCTGACCTGGCTGACCAGCCCGACCGCAACCAGGGTCTTGATGTGATGCGACAGCGTCGAGGCCGGAATCTTCAGCTTGTCCTGCAGGCGGCCAACGGGCATGCCCGAATGCCCGGCCCGAACCAGGGCCCGGTAGATTTGAAGCCGGGTTTGATTGCCCAGGGCCTCCAGACGTGCTGCTGCGTCGGCGATCTTCATGGTGCCAGGCTGCGCTCGTTCACGCCGGCTGTCAAACCATATTTCTAGAATATTCGAATTATGTTCTGACCGGCATGAATCAGATTCAGATTGACGGCCCCACTTGACGGCCCCACAACATTTCCATAAATCTGGATATATGGAAAACGAAGAAGCCGTCCTCGCCCTCGCCGCACTGGCCCAACCGACCCGCCTGGAGGCATTCCGGACGCTGGTCAGGCACGAGCCCGAAGGCCTTGCAGCGGGCGAGCTCGCCCGCCTGCTGGAAGTTCCCCAGAACACGCTGTCGGCGCATTTGGCGATCCTGACCCGGGCACGCCTCGTCTCCTCCGAGCGGCACAGCCGCTCGATCGTCTACCGCGCCAATCTCGGCGAATTCCGCGACGTCACGCTCTTCCTGCTGCGCGATTGCTGCGGCGGACGGCCGGAGGTCTGCGATCCCGTCGTCGAGACACTGCAAGCCTGCTGCTCGCCAAAACGGAAGGAGCGAAGCCGTGCCTGACCAAATCTACAATGTGCTGTTTCTGTGCACCGGCAATTCGGCGCGATCCATCCTGGCCGAGTCGATCCTTTGGAAAGACGGCGCCGGCCGCTTTCGGGCCTTCTCCGCCGGCAGCGCGCCAAAGGGCGCGGTGCATCCGCTTGCGCTGCGCACGCTTGAGAGCACGGACTACCCTGTCGACGGGCTACGCTCGAAAAGCTGGCTGGAATTCGCGAGCGCCGATGCGCCCGTGATGGATTTCGTCTTCACCGTTTGTGACAACGCGGCCGGAGAAGCCTGCCCGATCTGGCCGGGCCAGCCGATGACGGCGCATTGGGGCATTGAGGACCCTGCCGCGGCCGAAGGTTCCGAGCTGGAGAAGCAGGCGGCGTTCGTCACTGCGTTCCGATATCTCAAGAACCGGATCGACACCTTCGTGAACTTGCCGCTGAGGAGCATCGACAAGCTGTCGCTCGGCACCAGGCTGCGCGAGATCGGCCGCTCCGACGGCGCGACGTCAGGCAGAAGCGACGTGGCGTGACAATGAGCATCTTCGAACGATACCTCACTCTGTGGGTTGCACTGTGCATCGTCGTCGGCGTCGCACTGGGACACGTCATGCCCGGTTTCTTCGGCGCGATCGCAGCCGCCGAGGTCGCCAAGGTCAACCTGCCGGTGGCGGTGCTGATCTGGCTGATGATCGTGCCCATGCTGCTGAAGATCGACTTCGGCGCGTTGGGCGAGGTGCGGAAGCATTGGCGCGGCGTCGGCGTCACCCTTTTCATCAATTGGGCCGTAAAACCGTTCTCGATGGCGCTGCTGGGCTCTTTCTTCATCGGCCACCTCTTCGCACCGTGGCTGCCGTCCGGCCAGATCTCGTCCTACATCGCCGGCTTGATCCTGCTGGCGGCGGCGCCTTGCACCGCGATGGTGTTCGTGTGGTCCAATTTGTGCGAGGGGGAGCCTCACTACACGCTGAGCCAGGTCGCCCTGAACGACGTGATCATGGTGTTCCTGTTCGCGCCGCTGGTGGGACTGCTGCTTGGCGTGGCCTCGATCAGTGTCCCCTGGGGCACGCTGCTGCTCTCCGTTCTGCTCTATATCGTGGTTCCCGTAATCGTTGCTCAGCTGTGGCGCAAGGTGCTGCTGCGCGGAGGCGACGACGGCTTCAACCGCGCCATGCGGATGCTGCAGCCTGTGTCGCTAGTTGCGCTCCTCGCCACATTGGTGCTGCTGTTCGGCTTCCAGGGCGAGCAGATCGTCCGGCAGCCACTCGTCATTGCCATCCTTGCCGTGCCGATTCTGGTGCAGGTTTATTTCAATGCGGGCCTCGCCTATTGGCTGAGCCGGCGGTTCGGCGTGGCCTGGTGCGTTGCGGCTCCGGCCGCTCTCATCGGCGCGAGCAACTTCTTCGAGCTGGCGGTCGCCGCCGCGATCAGCTTGTTCGGCCTCGACTCCGGCGCTGCGCTGGCGACCGTGGTCGGCGTTCTCGTCGAGGTCCCGGTGATGCTGTCCGTCGTCCGCATCGTCAAGGCGACAAGGGGCTGGTACGAGGCCGGCGCTGGCAAAGTCCCGACGGCCTTGGAAGCCCACCGGTGAGGCATGGAGACCGACCATGAGCGTCACGATCTACCACAACCCCGACTGCGGCACCTCGCGCAACACGCTGGCGATGATCCGGCAGAGCGGCGCCGAGCCCGTCGTCATCGAATATCTGAAGACGCCGCCGTCCCGCGAGAAGCTGCTCGAGCTCGTCAAGGCTATGGGCATTTCCGTCCGCGCGCTGCTGCGCGAGAAGGGCACGCCGTTTCGCAATCTCGGCCTCGATGATCCCAAATGGACCGATGACGAGCTGATCGATCAGATGCTCGCGCATCCCATCCTGATCAACCGCCCGATCGTGGTGACGGCGAAGGGCACGCGATTGTGCCGGCCCTCGGAAGCGGTCATCGATCTGCTGGATCATCCGGTCGGCCGGTTCGTGAAGGAAGACGGCGAAGTGGTCGGAGCGCGCTGAGCCGGCTCCGATGGCAGCAGCTGTCAGGCGACAGTAGGACGCAACTTCAAATCGCTTGCAGCGTTGAAGCCGCACCTCTCGAGAGCTATCGATCGGCAAGATCGATCCATCGGGAGGAACGCATGAGCACCATCACCGGCGGCTGTCACTGCGGCGCAATCCGTTACGAGGTCGAGGGCGACGCGATCGTGCATGCGCTGTGCCACTGCCGCGACTGCCGGCTTCACGCCGGCGCTCCGGTCGTCGGCTGGACGATGTATCCGGAGAGCGCACTCAAGGTGACCAAGGGCGAGCCCAAGATCTACAATTCCTCGGAACACGGCCGGCGGCACTTTTGCGGCCATTGCGGCACCGGCCTGTTCTATATCAATGCCGACATGCTGCCGGGGGTCATCGACATCCAGAGTGCGACTTACGATGATCCCGAGGTCGTGCCGGCGACGATGCACATCCAGGTCGCCGAGCGGCTTCGCTGGATGGAGCATGCGCACGAACTGCCGGCGTTCGAGCGCTATCCTCCCCAGCCGTAGCGGCGAGAGGCGATGCCGGCACAGCTCCGCATCAGCTCCTCGTGCTGGCCGTCTTGTCCAGCGCGGCACGCAGGCCATTCGCCAGCTTGACCGCGTCGTCGTTGGCCCAGAAATGCATGAAGAACAGCCGCGGCTGCTCGTCCAGCATGTGGCTGTGCAGCGCCGTCACCTCGATGCCGTGCGTGCGCAGCGCCACGATGACCGGGTTCACCTCGTCGCTGGTCAGGACGAAATCGCCGATGATGGCGGCCTTGCCTCCTCCGGTCGGCTGGAAGTTGATGGCGATCGCAACGCCCATCGCACCGACGGGGGTCAGCAGCATGCCGTCCTCCGTGATCGGGTCGCGCCGCTTGACGTTGAACTGGTAGACGCCGCCGTTGGCCTGCCCCTTGACGCCGATGACCTGATCGAGCTTGGCGGTGTCGAGGTCGATGGCAGGCGGCGGGCCCGCCGGCGCCGCGACCGTCAAGGGAGTCTTGCTTTCGGCCAGCGCATCGTGGATCGCCGAGGCCAGCTTGACGGGATCGCCGTGTCCGGCGACGTGCATGTAAAACGTCGCCGGGCTCGCGCGCAGCAGATGATTGTGCACGGCGGTGATCTCCAGACCGCTCGCGATCATCTTCGCCATCACGGGATTGATCTCGGTCTCGAGGAGCACGAGATCGCCCATAACCATGGCACCGCCATGCGCGGGCTTGAACGCGAGCCAGCCGCCGAGCGCCAGCGCCGGCTTGATCGTCACCCCGTCCAGGGTCACGGTGAGATCGGTGCGGGGAAAGCCGTAGCGGTGGACATCGTCCGCAACGGCGGGCTTGCGGCCCAGCGTCTCGTCAACCTTATTCCAATCGAGATCCTGCGCATGAGCGCCCGCGATGAGGCAGGCACTGACGCCGATCAGCGCCGAGATGGTCTTTCGCATTGCTCTGCTCCTCAAGCTGGATTCAGCCGTCAGCGTCTCACTTCTGCTCCTTGATCTGGCCGGCACTGTCGACGACGAGCCGCACGTCCTTGCCGTTCTTCACGGCTTTTGCGGTCGTGCCCTCGGCGGTCGATTTGATGTCGCTGACCTGCGTGTAGCCGGCCGCCTGGATTTTGGCGACGACCTCCTCTCGTGTCAGAGCGCGTGCGCTCGACAGCCCGCTGGCGATCGCCAGAAAGAGGATTGTGTGAAAGATGACCTTTGTCCGCATGACATTCTCCTGGCGTCTCCTGCCCCAGGTGAAGTCGTTTTCGGCGCGGCGCGACGAGACGACGCCAACGCGCTTCGGCGCCGCCGCCGCGCACGAATGGAAAATTACGATTTGTCTGATGAGATTGGGAAACGATGACATGCTGCGCCCTTGGTGATCAGGACGCGATGCTTGGGCATGTCGCCTCGCGGGGAGATCGCAAATCCCCGTCACGTCGAATAGAAACCCGGGTGGCCCAGCTGTCAACACGCGCATGGCCGAGGCGCGTCACGAAGAGTTCACTCGGAACGGAACCGCACCAACCGGCATCTTGAAACGACCGGACGATCTCATTAGGGTTGGTCACGTGGGGACGAAGCAGACTCCCCGTGAGACCCCGGTCCAAGCTCTGCGCAGCACGCCATTCGTGGAGCTTGCGCATGGACACCGAACGACACCCTTCCCCCCGCCAAACACTGGCCATCCTCTCACGCGGCGATGCCGCCGCGTGCCGCGACACGACGGCGCAAAACAGCCGCTTCGTCCGCGTCTTCGAGGCCCTCGCCGCCCTCGGCATCGACGCGCACCCCGTGATCTACGACGAAAGCTTTGCCGACGCAGTCCGCGACCAATTGCTCGCGGCTGACGGCGTGCTGGTCTGGGTCGATCCGATCCACCAGGGCAAGACGCGCGCCGAGCTCGATCCCCTGCTGCGCGACGTCGCGGCGCAGGGACCGTGGGTGAGCGCCCATCCCGACGTGATCCTGAAGATGGGCGTCAAGGAGGTGCTCTACCGCACGCGTCACCTCGGCTGGGGCGCCGACACGCATCGCTATGACAGCGCCGCGGCGTTCCGCGCCGAATTTCCCTCGCGCCTTCGCGCGCACGGCCCTCGCGTGCTCAAGCAAAATCGCGGCAATGGCGGCCAGGGCGTCTGGAAGGTCGAAGCGCTTCCGCACACGAACGAGACGGTTCGTGTACTCCATGCCCAGCGCGGGAGCCGGCCCGAGGACATCAGGTTCGACGAGCTGGTGGCGCGCTGCGAGCCGTATTTCGGATGGGGCGGCTGCATCATCGACCAGGCGTTTCAACCTCGCCTGCCCGACGGGATGATCCGCTGCTACATGAGCGGCGCGAGGGTCGCGGGCTTTGGGCACCAAGTGATCAAGGCCCTGATCCCGCCGCCGCCGGAAGGCCCCGACGCGCCCGAGGCGCAACCGGGGCCGCGCATCATGCACGGGCCTGATGCTCCGCCGTTCCAGGCGCTGCGAAGGTCGATGGAGGACGAATGGACGCCGCAGATGATGGAAACGCTCGGTATCGATGAATTGTCACTGCCGGTGATCTGGGATGCGGATTTCCTGTACGGGCCGCCGGATGCGGCGGGCGCCGACACCTACGTGCTGTGCGAGATCAACGCGAGCTCCTGCTTTGCGATCCCCGAGGAAGCGCCGGCGGCGATCGCACGAACGGTGACGCACCGCCTGCTGCGGAGCCAGGAGGCACGGTCCGGCTGAGAGCCGGACGACGTCTCGCGATCCTATTCGGCGGCTTGCGGAGCGCGCATGCCGTTCTCCGTTTCAACGGCAGGCTGGTCGGCGAGCGCCGGTTGCTCGCCATCAGGCAGCCCCCGCCCCTTCACCAGCCCGAAGATCGCCGGGATCACGATCAGCGTCAGCAATGTCGACGAGATCATCCCGCCGATCATCGGCAGCGCGATGCGCTGCATGATTTCGGATCCCGCGCCGGTGCTCCACATGATCGGCAGCAGGCCCGCCATGATGGCGACCACCGTCATCATCTTGGGCCGGACGCGCTCGACCGCGCCCACCATGATGGCGTCATGGAGATCGCGCCGGGTGAAGACCCCGCCCTCGGCGTCGCGCCTCGCCTTCATCTCGGCCAGCGCGTGATCGAGGTAGATCAGCATCACGACCCCGGTCTCGGCAGCAACGCCGGCGAGCGCGATGAAGCCGACGGCGACCGCGACGGACAGGTTGAAGCCAAACCACCACATCATCCAGATGCCGCCGACCAGCGCGAAAGGCAGCGACAGCATCACGATCAGCGTCTCGGTCAGCGCCCTGAAGTTCAGGTAGAGCAGCAGGAAGATGATCGTGAGCGTGACGGGCACGACGATCTTGAGGCGCGCCGCCGCGCGCTGGAGATATTCGTACTGGCCGCTCCAGACGACATAGGTGCCGGCGGGAAACTGGATGCTCTCCGTCACCGCGCGTTGCGCGTCCGCGACGTAGCTGCCGATGTCGCGATCGCGGATGTCGACATAGATGTAGGTCGCCAGCTGGCCGTTCTCGGTCCGGATCGAGGTCGGCCCCCGCGCCGGCTCGACCTTGGCGACCTCGCCGAGCGGCACGGCGCCGCCCGCCGGCATCGGCACCAGGATATCGCTCGCGATCGCCTTGGGATTGTCGCGCAGGTCACGCGGATAGCGCATGTTCACCGTGAAGCGCTGGCGGCCTTCCACGGTCGTCGTGACCGTCTGGCCGCCGAGCGCGGCCGCGATGGTGTCCTGAACGTCCTGGATCAGGATGCCGTAGCGCGCGAGCGCCTCGCGGTCCGGGACGATCTCGAGATAGTAGCCGCCGATACCGCGCTCGGCGTAGGCCGACGACGTGCCCGGGACAGTCTTGATCACCCGCTCGACCTGCCGCGCCAGCCGGTCGATCTCGACGAGGTCGGTGCCCATGACCTTGACGCCGACAGGCGTGCGGATGCCCGTCGACAACATGTCGATGCGGGCCTTGATCGGCATGGTCCAGGCGTTCGAGACGCCGGGGAACTGCAGCGCCTTGTCCATCTCCGCGATCAGGCTGTCGAGGGTGACACCGGGACGCCACTGCTCTTTCGGCTTCAGATTGACCACCGTCTCGAACATTTCGGTCGGTGCCGGATCGGTCGCGGTCGCCGCCCGTCCCGCCTTGCCGTAGACGGAGGCGACCTCGGGGAACGACTTGATGATGCGATCCTGCGTCTGCATCAACTCGGCCGCCTTGGTCACGGAGATGCCGGGCAGCGTCGTCGGCATGTAGAGCAACGTGCCCTCGTTCAGCGCCGGCATGAACTCGGTGCCGAGCTGCCGCGCCGGCCATGTCGTGACGGCGAGGATTGCGAGGCAGGCCAGGATCACCAGCGTCCTGGCGCGAAGCACGCCCTTGATCACGGGCCGGTAGATCCAGATCAGGAAACGATTGATGACATTCCGGCTCTCCGGGACGATCCGGCCGCGGACGAAGATCACCATCAGCGCCGGCACCAGCGTGACGGACAAGAGGGCAGCGGCGGCCATCGAGAAGGTCTTGGTGAACGCCAGCGGGCTGAACAGCCGCCCCTCCTGCGATTCCAGCGTGAAGATCGGCATGAACGACACGGTGATGATCAGCAGGCTGAAGAACAGCGCAGGCCCCACTTCGGAGGCGGCATCGATCAGGATCTGCACGCGCGATTGGCCGGGCTCGGCGCGTTCGAGGTGCTTGTGGGCATTCTCGATCATGACGATCGCGGCATCGACCATGGCGCCGATCGCAATCGCGATGCCACCTAAGCTCATGATGTTGGAGCCGAGGCCGAGCAGCTTCATGGCGCCGAATGCCATCAGCACGCCGACCGGCAGCATCAGGATCGCGACCAGCGCGCTGCGGACGTGCAGCAGGAACACGATGCAGACCAGCGCGACGACGATGCTCTCCTCGAACAGCGTGTGCTTGAGCGTGTCGATGGCCGCGTAGATCAGGTTCGAGCGATCGTAGACCGGGACGATCTCGACCGATGCCGGCAGGCTGCTCGCGATCTCCTTGAAGCGCTTCTTGACGTTCTCGATGACGTCGAGCGCGTTGACGCCGAAGCGCTGCAGCACGATGCCGCTGGCGACTTCGCCCTCGCCGTTCAGCTCGGTGATGCCCCTGCGCTCGTCCGGTCCGAGCTCGACATTGGCGACGTCGCGGAGCAGCACCGGCGTTCCGCCGGAGGTCTTCAGCACGATGTTGCCGAGATCGTTGATGCTCTTGATATAGCCCTTGCCGCGGATGACGTATTCGAACTCGGCGAGCTCGACGGTGCGCCCGCCGACATCGGCGTTGCTGGCGCGGATCGCCTCACGAATTTTTTGCATGCTGATGCCGCGATCGCGCATCCGCTGCGGGTCGAGCACCACGTTGTACTGCTTGACGAAGCCGCCGATGCTGGCGACCTCGGCGACGCCTTCGGCCTTGGCCAGCGCGAACTTCAGATTCCAGTCCTGGATCGTGCGGGTGTCCGCCAGGTTCAATTCCTTCGACAGGACCGCATACTGGTAGACCCAGCCGACGCCGGTGGCGTCGGGACCGATGGTCGGGGTGACGCCGGCAGGAAGCCGCGAAGCCGCGCCGTTCAAAAATTCCAGGACGCGCGAGCGCGCCCAATAGATGTCGGTGCCGTCCTCGAAGATCACGTAGACGAACGAGGCGCCGAAGAAGGAGAAGCCGCGCACGACTTTCGATTTCGGCACGGTCAGCATCGCCGTCGTCAAGGGATAGGTGACCTGGTCCTCGATCACCTGCGGCGCCTGGCCGGGATATTCGGTGTAGACGATGACCTGGGTGTCGGAGAGATCAGGGATCGCATCCAGCGGCAGGTGGATCAGCGCATAGAGACCGGCGGCGGCCGCAAAACCGGTGCCGAACAGCACCAGCAGCAGATTGCGCGCCGACCAGGCGATGATGCGGGCGATCATTTGCGCTCTCCCGCCGCATGGCCCGCATCGGACGCCTGAGGCGCTCCTTCCGCAAAACCCTTGAGCGCGGCCTTCAGATTGCTTTCCGCATCGATCAGGAAGGTGGCGGATGTGACCACCGCCTCGCCGTCGGCAAGCCCGTCCCGCACCTCGATGTAGCCGCCGCCACGCCGGCCGAGCTTCACCTCGCGCGGCTCGAAGCGCCCTTTCCCCTTGTCCACGAGGACGGCCTGCCGCGTGCCGGTGTCGAGCACCGCGCTATCCTGGATCGCCAGCACGGGCGCGGCGTCGGCCGTGTCGATCTCGGCATCGACATACATGTCCGGCAGCAGCGCCGCATCGGGATTGGCAAGCTCGATCCGGACGCGAACCGTCCTCGTGTCGCGGTTCACCTGCGGATAGACGATTGCGATCTTGCCGCTGAAGATGCGGCCGGCAAAGCTCCGCGCGCGCACCGCCACGGACTGCCCCACCGCGATATGACCGAGATCGCGTTCGGCGATATCGACGAGGGCCCAGACGACCGAGGTATCCGCAATCCGGAACAGCACGTCGCCGGGATTGGCGCGCATGCCTTCGATCGCGTTGCGCTCGAGCACGATGCCGTCGCGCGGCGCCGACCAATGGATGGTGACGGGCGCGCGGCGCGTCTTCTCCATCTCGGCGATGACCTGCTCGGGCACGTCGAGATTGACCAGCCGTTGCCGCGAGCCGCGGCCATACATCTCGACGCCGCCCACCGTCTTGGAGGTGATCGTCGCAAGATATTCCGCCGCGGCGGACGCAACCGCCGAACTGTAGATCTCCATCAGCGGCTGGCCCGCCTTCACACGCGTGCCGGTGGTGACGTCGGCGACCTTCTGCACGAAGCTTTCGGCGCGCATCGCGATGACAGAGACGCGGCGCTCGTCGAGCTGGATCGTGCCGGGTGCCTTGACCGTGACGCGGATCGTCCGTCGTTCGACCGGCTCGGACTTCACGCCGGTGCGCTGGATCTTGCCCGGCGAGAGCTTGACCGTGCCGTCGTCGGCCTCGTCGCCTTCGTAGACGGGGACGTAGTTCATCCCCATCGGGTCCTTCTTCGGCACCGGCGAGGTGTCGGGCAGGCCCATGGGGTTGCGGTAGTACAGGATTTTTCGCGAGGAAGTCGCCTGCGGTGGCTTTGGTGCCGTCGCAGGCGCCTGACCGTCTTCATAGACCGGCAGATAATCCCGGCCACGGTCGTCCTGCTTCGGACTAGCGGACCAGAGTGGCGCGCCGCTGGGGTCACGATAGTAGAGCGGAGTTCGGTCCGCTTGAGCTGCAGCCGGGGTCGCCTCGGCATGAGCGGACCAGCGTCCGTGCGAGGACCAGTATGCGCCCACGGCCAGGCCACCGGCCAGCGCGAGAAGTGTCAGGAGACGCAGCGTCTTCATGGTGTGTCTTCGCGCGCTTGGCACGCGTCCATGTGAGGGGAAGGAGAAAATTCGGACGCCGCAAGCAGCGTCCGCACGCTCACTTGGTCGCCGTGACGATCACCTTGCCGGTGACGGTCTCGGACTCGCCCTGCACTTTCGCCGACAGCGTCACCTGATAGCGGCCGGCCATCGGCAGGTCCGTCCGGAAGGCGTAGACGCCCGGCTCCTGCGACGGAAGCGGCGCGACCGCCGATTCCATCTCGGCCATCCCGTCCGGGGCCATGTCGACGCGGGTCTTGAAGATGACGGCGTCCGCCACCGGCTTGCCGGTTTGCTTGTTGGTCAGGCGAATCGAGAGCGTGACGTCGTCGCCCTTCTTCATTTGCGCAGTGACGGGCTCGAAGGCGTAGTCACTGGGGCCCGCCATCGCGGCGGAGGCGGCAAGCGAAAGGGTGGCGGCGAGCGCCGCGGTGCTGAATTTGGAAAGCATTGTCCTGTCCTCATGATCTGATTTTTCGCCGTGGCGCATGAAGCGCGCACGTCAGTTGTCGTCGCGCGCAAACGTGCTGCGCGCGTTCGGCTGTTGCGAGATCAGATTCGAGGAGGTCGGAAGGGAGGACTGCTGCCGCGGACGGAGACGACCTGATCCTCGGGGATGGCGATCGTGCTCACCGCTACGGCGAAATGCCCGAAGACGACGGGCCTGATGGCATCGAGCGCGATGGTGCCGCCGACGCAGCAGAAACCCATCCCGCATTTGTAGCCGATAGTCTGGGAGGGCGTCCCCTTCATGTCGGGGCAGCAATCGTCCATCGCCATCCCGGCGTCGCTGCCCATCTGCATGGTCGCCGGCATATCGTCCGACGACATGGCAAGCCCGGATGCGGACGCGCCAACGGGCAGCATCGCCAGGGATATGGCGATTGCGAATGCCAGGATGGTACGGACGAGGCGCATCTTTATCGAGTTACCTTATCAAGGTCGCAGCGTAACTCTCGTAGCATATCCCAGTGCCGGTGGCGCTTGTTGATCCGGATCAAGCATTCGTGACCAGGGGCCGGCCGGTACCGACCCTGCCGCCGGCCCGGGTCAGATCTTCGGGATCTTCGCGCGCTCGACCACGCCGGTCCATTTGGCGATCTCGGTCTCGATCAGCTTCTTCATCTCCTCCGGCGAGCTGCCGCGGACCTCGCCGCCGACGGCGGTCTCCAGACGCTGCCTGAGCTCGGGATCCCCGAGTGCGTCCAGCGTCGCGGCATTGAGCGCGGCGATGATGGCGGACGGCGTTCCCTTGGGCGCCAGCAGGCCAGCCCAGGTGCGCACGTCGTAGCCCTTGATGCCGGCTTCCTGCACGGTCGGGACATCGGGCAGCAACGCAGTGCGCGTCGGCGAGGTCACCGCCAGGCCACGGATCGCGCCGCTCTGGATCTGCGGGGCCAGCAGCACGGGCGTGCCGACGATGACGGGAACGTCGCCACCGAGCAGCGCGGTGGTGGACTGCGAATCGCCGCGATACGGCACGTGCACGATCTCGATGCCGGCTGTGGCGTTGAGCAATTCTCCCGCAAGATGATGCGTGCTGCCGAAGCCGACCGATCCGAAGCTGAGTGAACCCGGCTTGGCCTTGGCCATGGCGATGAGCTCACCCAGCGATTTTGCGGGATAGTCGCTGCGCACGGCGATGACGAGCGCGTAGTAGACCAGCGTCGAAATCATCTCGAAGCTTTCGGCCGGCTGATAGGCGAGACTCTTGTAGGTCGCCGCGGAAATCGCGTGCGCACCGGTGACGAGGCCGAGCGTATAACCGTCGGGCGCCGCCTTGGCGACCGCATCCGCCGCGATGTTGCCGCCGGCGCCCGGCTTGGCCTCGACGATGATCGGCTGCCCGAGCTTCTTCGACAGCCCGTCGGCGATGATTCGCGACAGCGTGTCGGCGGCGCCGCCGGCGGCAAAGCCATGCAGCAGGCGGATCGGACGCAACGGATAATTGTCCGCCCATGCCGGGGTCACCAGACAACCACCGAACAGAAAAATGGCCGCAGCAAGCCGCTTCATCCCTCGCATGGATGCTCTCCCTCAATTGTTATGTCGTTGGCCACAGCGCGTGCGGCGTCTTCAAGTCATGATCGCGCTAACGCGCGAACTCCGTGCATTCAGGCGACGGCGGCATACCCCAGACGTCACGCGGCAGCCCGACCCATATCTTCGGCCGCTGCGGGCGATCGCGATGCCAGGGACGCGGCTCGAAATAGCCGAGCTCCTCGTCCACCATCCGGTCGAGGTCATGAAACAACTCGACCAGATGCCCATCGGGATTGCGGTGATAGATCGCCGTGTTGTGCCCGGGGCCGTGACGCACCGGTCCCCAAAGCACCGGGAGCTTGTGACGCGCGAGATGGTCGCAGGCCCGATGCATGTGGTCGGGGCCCCGCAGTTCGAACGCAAAATGATGCAGACCGCGGCCAGGCGCGAGCGCAAAATTCAACGTGTGATGCTCGAAGCCGCTGCGCATGAAGACGAAGCGGTCCTCAATCCAGTCGGATACCCGCAGGCCCATCACCTTCGCGTAAAACTCCGAAGCGGCCTTGGGATCGGGCGTGCGAAGGGCGACATGGCCGAGCTTGGCGACAGCGAGGCCACCGATCCGCTCCTGCGCGGGCGTGGGCGTCCAGCTCTGGATCAGCTCGAAGCGCGTGCCCTCTGGATCCGTGAACGACAGCAGCCGGGACACGCCCGGCAGGGGATCGCTCCGAAGCTCGGGCCGTAAGTCCGCCTGCTTCAGCGCGGCGCCCAGCGCCTCGATCTGGACCTCCGGGGAGATCTCAAAGGCGATGCTGCTCAGTGCGGCATCGCCGGGCTCGATCACGAGCGAGAGCTGCTCGGAATCGCTGGCGAGGAAAATGCGGTCTCCGTCGCGGGCAACGAGGCCAAGTCCGATCACGCCGCGATAATAGTCGAGCAGCCGCTCCGGATCGGGCGAGGTGAAGGTCGCGTGTCGCAGCCGGGTGAAGCGTGCAATGGGTGCTTGTGTCATCGTGCGGTCCATCCCCTCATGGAATCATGATGATCTTGCCGAGCGCGGAGCCCTGCTCCAGCAACGTATGCGCCTTGCTGACTTCGTCGAGCCTCAGTACCGCCGAGATCGCCGGCTTGATCGCATTGCGGCTCAAGGCCTCGATCACGCTGCGCATCACGCCACGGCGTCCGTCACGATCGTGGTCGTAGATGTGGAAGGAGAAGCAGCGGATCGCCGGACAGATGTCGAGATGATCGCGCATCGCCGCCATCAGATTTTTTTCCGGCAAACCGGCGAAGGCGTTGTAGGACAGCAGCGTGCCCCATTTGCCGAGCGCGCCGAGATAAGAGGTGAACTCGGGCCCGCAGACGTGATCGAGCACGAGGCCGACGCCCTCGCCATCCGTCAGCTCGCGGGTGCGCGCCACGACATCCTCGCTCCGGTAGAAGATGACGTGATCGGCGCCGTTCGCCCTGGCGAACGCGGCCTTCTCTTCAGTCGAGACCGTGCCGATGACGGTCATCCCGGCAAGCTTGGCCAGCTGCACCAGCGCCGTGCCGACGCCGCCGGCAGCTCCAATCACCAGCGCGCTTGCGGGCGCGCGCGGATGGCGGCACTCGTGCAGCAGTGCGTAAGCGACCTGGTAGTTCGACAAGCACACGGCCGCTTGCAGATCGACATTGTCCGGCAGCGCGTGAACGGCATCCGCGGGCGCGACCACGACGTCGGCATAGCAGCCGCCGCGCTGGGACAGATCGCGCGCGCTCAGCAGCACCTTCTGGCCGATGGCAAAGCCCTCGACGCCGGACCCGAGCGCGGAAATGCGCCCCGCGACGTCGTTGCCGGGATTGGCCGGCAGCGGCGGCATCCATTTGTAGACGCCGCGCCGGATCAGCACGTCGGGTTGACCGACCCCGAACGCCTCGGCCCGGATTTGAACATGGCCGGCTCCGGGCAGAGGCACCGGAAGCTCGACCAATTCGAGTGCATCCGGCCCACCCGGCTGACGCACCAGCACCGCCCTCATGACTTCACGCGCTCCCTGGGACCATATTTTCGAAAATCATACCGTTTACGAAAATTATTGCAAGATGGTCGTTAGCGCGGCATGTTGAGGCATCGATTCAGCGACAGGTCCCATGCCCGAGAGCGCCGTCCGCCCCCGCAAGGAATTCGGCAAGACCATCGCCGCCGACATCACGCATCGGCTGCGCGAGGAGATCATTGCCTGCGCCCTTCCGCCCGGCGAGCCGCTGCGCTTCGACGTGCTGCGCGAACGCTTCGGCGCCAGTTTTACCACGCTGCGCGAGGCGCTGACCGCGCTCGCCGCCGAAGGCCTGGTCGATGCCCAGGAGCAGCGCGGCTTTCGCGTGGCGCCGGTCAGCCGCCAGGATCTGGTGGAGGTCACCGATGCAAGGGTGCTGATCGAGGTGGAATTGATCCGCCGCTCGATCGAGCGGGGCGATGACGATTGGGAAATCGCCGTGATCTCCACACTGCACCGATTGAAGCGGATCGAGCAGCGCGATCCCGAGCATCCCCTGCGCGATCCCGAGTGGAAGATCGCGCATCGCCAGTTCCACCAGGCCCTGGTCTCCGCCTGCGGCTCGGCGACGCTGCTCGCCATTCGCGCCGAGCTGTTCGACCGTGCCGAACGCTACCGGCATCTCTCCGCCAATTTCAGGCCGCGCCCGCGCGACAAGGCCGGCGAGCACCAGGCGATCATGCAGGCCGCCATCTCGCGCAACGCGGATCTCGCCGTGCAGTTGATCGAGACCCATATCCGCTCGACCTCCGACAACGTCGCCAAATACGCCGGCCATCTGCTCGACGCCGAATAGGCGACCTGCATTTTCACGCGGCGGGCTTGCGCCCGGCCTAATTTTCGAAAACAATACATCAGATCGAAAATCGAAATCGTTAGGGCGAAATCATGAAGCTGCTGTCGTTCTTGGATGGAAATCGGGAAAGCTGGGGCGCCGTTGTCGAAAACCGCGTGGTGGATCTGGGCCGCGCCCTGCCCCAGTACCCCACGCTCGCGGACTTTCTCGGCAGCGATGACTACGCCAAGCGCGAGGCGATCGTCGCCGGGCACAAGCCCACGTTGGCGCTGAGCGACATCAAATACCTGCCGGTGATCCCGCGGCCCGAGAAGATCGTCTGCGCCGTGCGCAATTATCTCGACCACCACAACGAAGCCGTGGCGTTCGGCATGAAGCGCGAGATCACGGAATTTCCGCCGATCTTCCTTCGGGTCTGGCGTTCCCAGGTTGCGCACAACGCGCCGGTGATCCGGCCGAAGGTCTCGGACAATTTCGATTGGGAGGGCGAGCTCGCCGTCGTCATCGGCAAGGGCGGCCGTCATATCAGCCAGACTGATGCATGGAATCATGTCGCGGGCTATTCGATCTACAACGACGTCAGCGTGCGCGACTGGCAGCGCCACGCCCAGCAGATCGCCTCCGGCAAGAACTTCGTCGGCACCGGCCCGTTCGGACCGTGGCTGGTCACGCCGGACGAGATCGGCGATCCCACGAAGCTCAAGCTGGAGACGCGCGTCAACGGCGCGACCGTGCAGTCCTCCGACACCTCGATGCTGATCTTCTCGATCCCGCGGCTGATCGAATATTGCTCGACGATCTTCGATCTCGTCCCCGGCGACGTCATCGCCACCGGCACGCCGGCCGGCGTCGGCTTCACCCGCAAGCCGCCGATCTTCCTCAAGCCCGGCGATTTGGTCGAGGTCGAGATCGAGAACATCGGCGTGCTCAGCAATCCCGTCGTGGACGAGGCCTAGCTTCAGCATGTCGTCCTACGATATTCGCAAGACCGCGCTCAGCGTCGAGACCATCTGGCATGAGCGCGGCCCACGGCTGGAGAAGCCGCTGCTGGTCGGAACCGCCGTCGCGGTGATCCGCAATCCTTTCGCCGGCCGCTATGAGCCCGATCTGATGCCGTTCCAGGCGGCCTTGCGTGAGCTCGGGCGCGAGCTCGCTGGCGCGCTGATCGCACAGCTCGGCGGTGCGCCGCGGATCGAAGCCTATGGCAAGGGCATCATCGTCGGCGAAGACGGCGAACTCGAGCATGGCGCCGTCTGGCATGAAGCCGGCGGCCACGGCATGCGCGAGGTGCTGGGTCAACCCAAAGCAATCGTGCCGGCGGCGAAGACCATCGGCGGTCCGGGCACGCGCCTGATGGTGCCGCTCGGCCACATCCATGCCGCCTATGTCCGCAGCCATTTCGGCACCGCGGAGATGACGCTGTGGGACGCGCCACGGCGCGACGAGATCGCCTTCGGCCTCGTGATGGCGACCGGCGGCCGCCCCCACGCCCGCATCGGCGGCCTCAAGGCGTCGGAGATCTCCGTGCATGACGGGCAGCGGTGAGCGCCGCCCGTCTCCGCGTCACAGGAAGCCGGTCGAGATCCACGGGATCGCCGCGACGATCAGCGTGCCGATCAGCAGGGCCACGATATAGCCGACGATCGGCTTGATACCCTCGTCGGGACTGATGCGGCTGATGGCGCAGGCCGCGTAATAGCCGACCCCGAATGGCGGGGCGAACAGGCCGATACCCATCGCGAGCACGACGACCATCGCGTAGTGCACTTCGTGCACGCCGACCTGGCGGGCGATCGGAAACAATAGCGGCCCGAACAGGACGATGGCGGGGATGCCTTCCAGCACGCTGCCCAGAATGACGAAGGCGAGGATCGTCACGCCGAGAAAGACAGGCGTTCCGCCCGGCAGCGCCGTCATGAACTTTGCAAGCGAGGCCGAGAAACCCGATTGCGTCAGAGCCCACGCCATCCCTGTCGCAGCGCCGATGATCAGCAGGATCGCGCCGGACAATGACGCGGTCTCCACCAGCATTGGGTAGAGGCGGCGCCAGGAGAACTGACGATAAATCAGGAGCCCGGTGAGCACCGAGTAGACGATGCCGATGGTCGAAACTTCGGTCGCGGTGGCGACGCCCTCGACCACCGCGGCGCGGATGACGAAGGGCAGCGCCATTGCCGGGATGGCAATGACGAAGGCGCGGCCGATCTCCCTCCCCGTGGCCCGCTTCACATGCGACAGGTCCTCGCCCCGGTATCGCCACCAGACCACGGCGCAGAGACCGATGGCGAGCACGATGCCGGGCAGCAGCCCCCCGGTGAACAACGCCGCGATCGACACGCCCGTCACCGAGCCGATGGTGATCAAGACGAGCGACGGCGGAATGGTCTCGGTCTGGGCCCCGGTCGCCGCGAGCAGCGCCACGAGATCACCGGGCCTGGCGCCGCGCTTGGTCATCTCCGGAAACAGCACCGGCGCCACGGCGGCCATGTCCGCCGCCTTCGAGCCGGAGATGCCCGACACCAGGTACATTGCGCCGACCAGCACATAATGCAGGCCGCCGCGCACGTGGCCGAGCAGGCTGGCGAGAAAGCCGACCATGGCCCGCGCCATGCCGGTCATCTCGATCAGCAGGCCGAGGAACACGAAGAGCGGCACGGCCAGCAGGATCAGATGGCTCATGCCTTCGTCCATGCGACCAATGATGACCGCATCGGGCGTGTTCGTCGTCAGCGCCAGATATCCGACGGTGGCAAGACCGAAGGCAAAGGCGATCGGCACCGCCGCCAGCACCATGGCGCCGACGATGACCACGAAGAAGATCAGCAGGTTGAGATTGCCGAGCGGTTTCAACACCGGCGCGATGAGGACGAGCGCGGCGATGATGCCGGCGACGAGCGCCCCAGCCGCGAGCAGGCTGCGCAGGCTCGAGATGCGGGCGAGCCGCAGGACCGCCGCGACCAGCATCAATCCGATGCCAACGGGTAACGCGGCAGCCCGCCAGCTGTTGACGATTTCGAGCGCCGGGGTCGTGACGAACACCTCGTCGGCCGCGAACTCGTAGGCAGGGTGGACCACCAGCAGCAGGAATGCCAGCGATGCCGCGGCGGCAACGACGTCCAGGAAGGCACGTGCGTCGGGACGGAGCATGCCGATGATGGCCGTCATCCGCATGTGCTCACCGCGCTGGAACGCGATCACCGATCCCAGCATGGCGAGCCACAGGAACAGGATGCCGGCAAGCTCATCCGCCCAGATGATCGGAGCGTGAAAGACATATCGTCCGACGATGCCGGCCGACAAAACGACGATCTCGGCGAGCACCAGGAGCGCCGCCGGGATCGCAACCACATGACCAAGCACCTTGTTGGCCGCGACGGCCCAGCGGTGCACACCGGATTGAGGCGCCGCACCCGCGGCGCCCTGATCGATCCCAGGCATATGGTTGATCGCGGTCATGACAGCTTGCCCGCCGCTTTCTCGAGCTGAGTCCAGGCCTCATCGCCGAACTTGGCCCTCCAGTCGGCGTAAAAGCTGGTCTTCGCCAGGGCCTGGCGGAATGCGCCGCGGTCGACGTCGATGAACTGCATGCCCTTGGCGGTCAGGTCGGCGCGCAAGGACTCGCTGAGCTTGGCGACGTCCGCACGCTCGTCCTTGGCCGAGCGATCCAGCTCGCGTGTCACGATCTGCTGCACATCCTTCGGCAGCTTTTCGAAGGCGCGCTTGTTGCCGAGGATCCAGTAATTGTCCCAGACATGCCCGGTCAGGGAACAGGTCTTCTGCACCTCGTACAGCCGGGCCGTCGCGATGATCGGCAGCGGATTTTCCTGACCGTCGACCACTTTGGTCTGGAGCGCGGAGTAAACCTCGTTGAAATTGATCGGCGCGGGGCCTGCCCCGAGCGCCTGGAACAACGACGTCAGATTGGGAGCGGCCGGCACGCGCAGCTTGAAGTTCTTGAGATCGTCCGGCGTCCTGATCTCGCGGCCGGACGACGTGACGTGGCGGAAGCCGTTATCCCAGGGGCTCGACACCGCCATGATCGGCGTCCGCGCGATCTGCGCGCGGATATAGGCGCCGAGCTCGCCATCCATCGCCTTCCAGACCGCGTCATAGTTCGTGAAGAGAAAGCCGAGGTTGACGATGCCTGCGGCCGGCACCAGCGTCGCGAGGATCAGCGAGGACAGGTTGAAGAACTCGACGCCGCCGTTGCGGACCTGCGTCAACAGGTCGGTATCCGATCCGAGCTGGTTCGCCGGGAACAGATTGATCTCGAGCCGTCCGCTCGTCGCCTCGCGAATGCGGTCGGCAGCTTCCTTGGCGCGGATGTTGACGGGGTGCGTCGGATCCTGCCCCGTCGCAAGCTTGTAGGTGAATTCCGCGGCCGAGGCCGGGCGGGTGAGAATGGCACATAGCGGCACGGCGGCGCCGGCCATGAGCAACTTGCGGCGGCTGAGAGTTATCGGCTTGCGCAAGGTCATCGTTTCCTCCTGTCGAGCATGGATTGGTTGATCTAAAGGCGGCTCTTCACCGTCCGTGTTGCTGCTGGCCGGCTCTCGATGCGCCGGCATTGGACAGCAGCCGTCGTTCTTCGCAGCGGCGCGACGAAGCATGTCCGTCGTGGATCGGGAAGACGGGCTGCTAGCGCAGCCACTCCTTGATCTGCCGCTTCACTTCCGCGGTCGAGATGCCGTAGCGGTCGTGCAGCGTCGGCAGCGCGCCGGCGGCGAGAAACTCGTCGGGAAGTCCGATCTGCCGGAACGCGGGATGAACGCCCGCGCGCATCAGCAGCGTCGCCACGGCCTCGCCGAGCCCGCCGATCACGGTGTGATTCTCGGCGACGACGACGAGGCGGCCGGGCTTGCCCGCTTCGCGCAGGATCGCTTCGGTGTCGAGCGGCTTGATGGTCGGAACGTGCAGGACAGCCGCATCAATGCGGTCGTCCGACAAGGCCTGGGCCGCCTCCAGCGCGCGCATGGTCATGATGCCCGAGGAGATGATCAGGACGTCGCCACCGTCACGAAGCAACGCAGCCTTGCCGAGCTCGAACCGGTAATTGTACTCGTCGAGCACCAGCGGCACCTGTCCGCGCAGCAGGCGCATATAGACCGGTCCGCGATGCGCGGCGATCGCCGGCACGACCTGCTCGATCTCGTGCGCATCGCAGGGATCGATCACCGTCATGTTCGGCATCGCGCGGAACAGGGCGAGATCCTCGGCCGCCTGGTGGCTGGGTCCATAGCCCGAGGTCAGGCCGGGCAGCGCGCAGGCGATCTTCACGTTGCGGTCTTCTTCCGCAATGGTCTGGTGGATGAAGTCGTAAGCCCGGCGCGAGGCGAACACCGCGTAGGTCGTCGCGAACGGCATGAAGCCTTCGGCGGCGAGCCCCGAGGCTGCGGCGAACAGCAGCTGCTCGGCCATGCCCATCTGGTAGTAACGATCGGGAAAGGCCTGCGCGAAGATGTGCAGGTCGGTGTATTTGCCGAGATCGGCGGTCATGCCGACCACGTCCTCGCGGCTGCGGGCGAGCTCGACGAGCGCGTGGCCGAAGGGCGCGGGCTTGGTGCGCTGGCCCTCCGCTGCGATCGAGGCGATCATGGCCGACGTGGTCAGGCGCGGCTTTGCCGAGGGGGTCGATCCGGCGGACTTCATGACTGGTCTCCCGCGTTCAGTGCAGACAGCGCGAGCTGCCATTCATGCGGCTCGACGCGAATGAAATGGTTCTTCTCACGCTGCTCCAGGAAGGGAACGCCCTTGCCCATCAACGTGTCGGCGACGATCATGCGAGGCTTCGGCTCGGCATGCGCCGTCGCGGCATCGAAAGCCCCCACCACTGCGTCGAGATCGTTGCCATCGACGCGCTGCACGAACCAGCCGAAGGCTTCGAGCTTGTCGACCAGTGGCTCGAAGCCGAGCATCTGCTTGGAGGGACCGTCGGCCTGCTGATTGTTGACGTCGACGACTGCGATGATGTTGTCGAGCTTGTGATGGGCCGCCGACATGATGGCTTCCCATTTCGAGCCCTCGTCGAGCTCGCCGTCGGAGAACAGCGTGAAAATGCGCGCCGCCGATTTCTTGCGCTTCAGCCCGAGCGCCATGCCGACGGCGATGCCGAGGCCAAGGCCGAGCGAGCCGCCGGACATCTCCATTCCCGGGGTGTAGGAGGCCATGCCCGACATGGGCAGACGGCTCTCGTCGAAGCCATAGGTCGCGAGCTCCGCCCCCGGAATGATCCCGGCCTCGATCAGCGCCGCATAAAGTGCGATCGCATAGTGCCCGTTCGAGAGCAGAAAACGGTCGCGGCCTTCCCAGACCGGATCCTCGGCGCGAAAGCGCATCGCGTGGAAATAGGCCACCGCCAGCACGTCGGCGATATCGAGCGCCTGGGCGATATAGCCCTGGCCCTGGACCTCGCCCATCAGCAAGGCGTTGCGGCGGATATTGCGGGCGCGCTGTGCCAGCGTCGGCGCGTTCGGGAGTGTCGGTTTTGCCATGTATATCTCCTCCTCGCCTAGTGGATCAGCATGCCGCCGTTCACGTCGATGACCGCACCGGTGACGTAGGCCGACAGGTCCGAGGCGAGGAAGGTGTAGATGCCCGCGACGTCGGCGGCCTCGCCGAGGCGGCCGAGCGGTATGCCCTCGAGGATCTTCGTCCGCATCTCGTCGGTGAGCTTGCCCGCGGTGATATCGGTGCCGATCAGGCCCGGCGTCACGCAGTTGACGCGGATACCGTCGGGCCCGAATTCGCGGGCCATCGCCTTGGCGAGGCCGAGCACGCCGGCCTTGGCTGCCGAGTAATGCGGTCCGCCGAAGATGCCGCCGCCGCGCTGGGCGGAGACCGACGACATGCACGCGATCGACCCGCTCCTGCGCTTGCGCATATGCGGGATCACCGCCTGCGACAGGAACAGGATGCCCTTCAAATTGACGTCCTGGATACGGTCCCAATCTTCAGGGGTGATGTCGAGAAGCTTCACCGGCTGCGTCACGCCCGCATTGTTGATGAGGATGTCGATCTGACCGAATTTCGCGATGACCGCTTCAACGGTCTTGATGCAGGCCTGCTTGTCGGTGACGTCCAAGGCGAGGCCAAGATGCGGCTCGCCAGTGCCGGATTCGAGTCCGCGCGCGGCGGCTTCCGCGGCTGAACCGTCGATGTCGAGAATGGCGACCCGGGCGCCTTCGGCCGCAAAGCGGCGGGCCGTTGCAAGGCCGATGCCCCGCGGCGAGGCCGCTCCGGTGATGATGGCTGTCTTGCCGCGTAGCAGCATTGTGATCCTCCCTGAATGGCTGTTGCCGGCACCGACGGCGCCACTGTTCTTGACCCGTTGATTATGCCCCTGCCTCGTTTCCGACAAACGCGCTGTTGTCTTGCATAGGTGAATTTGGTTCACTCGTCGGATGCTGCTGTCCAGTATTCCGATATCATCCATCCGCGCGTTCGAGGCGGCCGCACGCACCGGCTCGTTCCGGGATGCGGCGAACGAACTTCATTTGACGCCGAGCGCGGTGAGCCACGCCATCCGCAAGCTCGAAAGCGCGATGGGCACGATATTGTTCGAGCGGAGCGCCCGCGCCGTCCGTCTGACGCCGGCGGGCGAGAACCTGATGCGTCATGCCGGCGCCGCCTTCGACAATCTGCGCCGCGGGATCGAAGAGGTCGCGGGCCGCGGCCCGCAATTGCTGAGAGTGCACTGCGCGCCGAGCTTTGCCGCGCAGTGGCTCGCCCCGCGCCTTGCCCGCTTCATGGCCGCAGAGCCCCAGCTCGAGGTCCGGCTCGCCGCCAGCACGGAATATGCCCGGTTCAGCAATGACGATTTCGACATCGACATCGTCTACGGGCAGCCGAGAGCCGAGGGAGTCGAGGTCATTCCGCTCGGCGAAGAGACCGTAACGCCGCTCTGCACGCCCGAGCTCGCGAAGAAAATCCGCAAGCCGAAGGACCTGCTCGATCAGGTGCTGATCCGCTCGGAAGTGAAGCAGGTGCAGTGGCACCAATGGTTCACCGCCAACGGACTCGAAGCGCCTGCCATTCACGGCATGCGCTTCGATCGCAGCTTTCTGGCGATTGCGATGGCGTCGAGCGGCCTCGGCGTGACGCTGGAGTCAACCCGGCTTGCCGAACGCGAGATCGCCACAAGGCGGCTGGTTGCCCCCCTCGCCGGACGCTCCGTCGACATCCGCTATATCGGCCACCATCTGGTGTTCCCGCGCGCGAGCCAGCAGCGGCGACCGATCCGCGTCTTCGCCGAGTGGATCACGCGGGAGGTCGCGGTTGCCGGCCCGGCTTCAAGCCGATCGAGAGTCAAGTCGACGGGCTGACGGCTCCGACCGCTCAATACGTGCCGCCGAAGCGTCTTTTCTGCTCAGCCCTTCGAAACCACCGCGCGCCCATAGGGCGGTTGTGCCTGGACCGGCGGATTGGCGGTCTGGGCGGCGAGCTCGCCGATCAGGCGGTCGGCATCGGCGGCCATGCCGTCAGGGGCCTGGATCACCAGGCGCTCCAGTGCCCAGCGATAGGACGAGATGCGCTGCTCCAGACATTGCTGCACCCACTGCACGATCAGCGAGTTCTCCTGCATCCGCGCGACCGCGTCGTCCCTCTCTCTCGGCGAGAGCGCGGAGACGCGCGCCATGCTGGCGTTGCGCTTTCTGTCGAGGTCGATGACGCGGATCGCGGATGCGAAGAACGGCTCGAAGCGGGTGATGTCGTTGCGGACGTCCTCGATCAGCTGCGCATAGCGCGAGGAATGCGAGCGGTGCGGCTCGTCGATCAGCGTGCGGCCGTACATGGTGCGGTCGAACACGATCTTCTGCCGCCAGGGTGACGGCATCGCCTTGTAGTCGCCGAACACGCTCTTCCAGGCGGGGCGCGACAGCGGCGGCTCGATCATGGGATAGGCGAGGTCGCGCAGCTGGCGCTCCTCGTCGGTGAGCTGGAATTGCGAGGGTTTCAGACCGACGCTGGAGGTGACCTCCTCGCCGAGCCAGCGATGCATGTCGTCGCTGCGCATGTCGGCGCGGGTGCGGCCGAAATCGCCGCCGCTACAGGCACCGAGCGCAGCGCCAAGCATCGTGAGCAGCACGGCCGATCGGACAGACCGGATCTGGCGGATGGTGTCCGGCATTGCAAAAGCCCGGAATCAGCGACGGCGACGACGGCGCCCCGGCGCTGTGCCCTGCTCCGGCCCGTGATCGCCGCTGGTTTCGTCTGCCTCGCGCTCGATACGGATGACGGGAAGGATCAGGATCGTTCCCATGTCCGCGCGCGGAGCGACATCCCCCGACGAGCCCACCCGGCGACCGGCCGGAAATTCAATGATGGTCCCCATGTCAGCTCTCTTCAATTGCCGCGCGACCGAGCGCGCTCATGCAACATGCATTCATTAAGATCAGTTCATGGTTAACGGGGTGTAAACGTCGCGGTCGGACCGTAACCGCACGGGCCGCCCGCGACGTCCCGTTGCGGCACGAGATCGCTTCAAATCGAGCGTTCGGCTTCACGCCTCGTTTTCCTTAACGAGCCTTTAAAGGAGCCTGCGATAGGCTGGCGGGCAGTATCTCTTCCAGGTCGCGTATCTCTCCATGACCAAGTCGCTGTTTCCCGGATTCGACGGGCTGATGTCGCTCTCCCGTCGCGAAGGCGTCGATGTTCGGCCGACGCTGCTGCGCGTGCTGACCGACCTCTATGTGCAGACCCGCATCCACAGTGACGACGAGCAGCGCCAGTTCACCGAGCTTGCAACGCGGCTGATCGACCAGGTCGACGATGCGACCCGCGCGGCCATCAAGGCCAAGCTCGCGATCTATCCGTCGACGCCCGTCCCGGTTCTCCAGAAGCTCGGGCTGGTTGCCGCACATGAAGGCCGCAGGGTTCCACTGGCGCGTGAAATCCCCACGCCCGCACCCGCCCCCGCGCCGGCCCGCACGCCGACCGACGCCGAGCTGCGCATGGCCGCGAACATGGCGATGCAGCCGAAGGACGCCGCCGAGATCCACGACATGTTCTTCCGCGCCGGCGCCTCCGAGCGCGCGCTGATCCTGCACAACCTGGCGCAGACCCCGCTGAAGGCGGCGCCCCGCATTCCGACCGTGCGCGCCAAGCGCGCGATTCAGATCCTGGAGATGGCGGCGATCGCGGGCGACGTCGAGAATTTCACCCTCGAGCTCGGCGACAGCCTGATCCTGCCCTCGCGCGTCGCGGCCCAGATCGTCGACGATGCCGGCGGCGAGGCGCTCGCGGTCGCCGCGCGCGCGCTCGACATGCCGAGCCCCAACTTCCAGCGCATCCTGCTGTTCTTCAAGCCGGAGATCGGCACGTCCGTGAACGAGGTCTACCGGCTATCGCGGCTCTACGATCGTCTCAACGACCGCTCGGCGCTGGTGATGCTGGCAGCCTGGCGCGGCTCGACGCTCGCCGTCACCCGCGCAAAGTACCAGTCGTCACTGCATGACGGCGAACGCCAGCGCGCCCGCGCGGGCGCAAGCCAGACCCGGCCGGGCGTGCAGCCCGGCGCAATGCCGCCGCGCCGCACCGGCACCGACGGGTCATCGGAGCGTTGAACGACCCGCTGACGCTGAGCGTGAGGCGCGCGGCATCTCCCCAAGCTCGTCATTGCCAGCGCAGCGCGCAGTCGTGCCCCGGACGCAGCGCAGCGCCCCTCCGGCGATGCGCTGCTGAGCCGGGGCCCATCTCTCCGCCTTCGTTGATGCAGCCTTATGGGTCCCGGCTCTGCACGGCAACGCTGGCGCGTCGCCGCTTGTCCGGGACACAGCTACGCCTTCGCAAGCTCGAGGAAATGCCGTCCGGCACGATCCTCGGTCTCGACGATCCAGGCGTCCGGATCGAAGCGGATTTCCTTCGTCAGCCGCTCCTCGATCGTGTGCTCGGGCAGAGGTTGCTGCGCGACCGGCACGAAGAAGCGATCGACGGGGCGGCCGTCGTCGTAAGAGGTCTGCGGCGCCGGCGCGTACAGCATCGCATGGCCGTCGAGCAGCGACACTTTCACGAACACCGCGCCCGCCTCCTCGGCACCGCGACGGCGCACCGCGCCGAACACGCCCTCGGTCTGGCACCGGCGCAGGTAAGCCGCCACCCATATGTTGGATTTCAAACGCATGAGTCGAACGATAGGCCAGCGTGACGCGCGCCGCCAGTCTCAGCGTCCGATTGTCACGCCTTGCTTACACCTTGCCCGCCGTTGATCTGGCGTGCGACGAGGTATGACAGCGGCATCGCAAGTGCGAATCCCACGGCGACCGCATAGGGGATGTTCCTGATCGCGTCGGCGGCGAAGCTCGGCACCATCAGCACGACGATCAGACTGACGCCCGCCAGCACCGTACCCAGCATGATCCAGACCAGAACCGAGACCTTGAACATGACAACCTCTCTTCTTCGTTGAAGATGAGCGATCATGTTCCCCGAAGCCGTCGGCCGTCATTGATCCCAAGCAAATCGCCCGCGCGCGGGCGCGGCGGCGCGCGATGCCCGGAATTGATCGGCGTCAATGACAGCGGGCGGTGGGGTTATTCGACGGGATGGCCGATCGCGGCGCCGAGCTCGCGCAGCAGCCGGTCGGACAACTGGCCGGTGACCTGCATCTTGTGCTCGCGCTCGAACTTCTGGATCGCGGCCTGGGTTTCGCCGCTCATCGTGCCCGTGATCTTCAAATTCCCGTAGCCATATTCGGACAGCGCGCGCTGAACGCCGGCGATACGCCGGGCGGCGGGGCTCTGCGGCACGGGAATCGGCGCGGGCGGACGCATGGCGGACGGCGGCGTCGAGGTCGTCGCCTTGACCAGATTGGTCATGGGATCACTGCCCGCGCGCGGCGTCGATGCGGTCGCCTCGACGGGTTTCTCCGGCGGCTTCTCGGCGGCTCGCTCGGCAGGTTTCGGCTCGGCGCGGAACTCCGTCGCGCGCGGCTCCAGCGGCGAGGTATCGGCGCCGACCGGGCGCGGCCGCGGCATTGGGTTCGACAGCGCCACGGAGGACGGTGCGGGAAGATTGATCACGGTGCCGAACATCGGCGCCGGATGGCGGCCGGTCTGCAGGAACAGCGCATTGGCAACGATCGCGCCGATCGCGGCGACGGCGACGAGACCGGCCAGCGTGTCCTTGGGGCTGTGCAGCAGCACGCGCATCACGAGGTTGCGCTCGGTCTCGACATCGACAACCGCGGCCTTGGCGCCACGGCGGCGCGGAGCGGCTTCGTCCTTGGTAGACTTCCTAGGCACTTTTCTTCACCAGAGCGGGTTGGTCCTGAGACTGGTCGTGAGTTTGGTCCTGAAGATCCTGGCGCAGCACCGGCGTCAGCGTCGCGACCTTGCTTTCGACCGGCTTGACTTGCGGCGGCGTGTAGACGAGCGGCAGCCTGACGGTGACGGCGGTGCCCTCTCCCAAACTGCTTTGTACCGTCAATTCGCCGAGATGCAACGCCACGAGACTCTTCACGATCGAAAGTCCGAGACCGGTTCCCTCGTGACGGCGCTGATAGGTCTTGCCCGCCTGGAAGAACGGCGCGCCGATGCGCTTGAGATCGTCGGGCGCGATGCCGACGCCGGTATCGCTTATGCGCAGCGTCAGCTGCGAACCCGACACCGAAGCGGTCACGGAGACCTGACCGCCACGCTCGGTGAACTTGATGGCGTTGGCGACGAGATTGAGCACGATCTGCTTGAACGCCCTGGGATCGCCGGTCATGACGGGCAGATCCTGCGGCGCATCGGTGATGAGATCGATGCCGTTCTCCCGCGCCTTCAGCGCCAAGAGATTGCAGCAATGCAACAGCGAGGCCCGCGGCGCGAACGGCTCGGACGCGATCTCGAAATTGCCCGACTCCATCTTCGACATGTCCAGGATGCCATTGACGACCGACAACAGGTGCTGGCCGGAATCGTTGATGAGCTGCGCGTATTCCTGGCGCTGGGCCGCACCCAGCATCAGGGTCTGCTCCTGCGCGATCATCTCGGAGAAGCCGATGATGGCGTTCAGCGGCGTGCGCAGCTCATGGCTCATGGTGGCGAGGAAGCGCGTCTTGGCGGCATCGGCAGCTTCCGCGGCGCTGCGCGCCTGATCCAGCGCCTGCTCGGACAGCTTGTGGTCGGTGACGTCGCGCATCACGGCGACGACTTCGGCCTCGCGCGTGACGTCACTGTGATAATTGTGGCCGATATCCCGGTCGAGCGGGCGGCAGCGCATCTCGACCCAGAGGAAATCGACCTGGCCGCGCTCCGAACCGTCGGGCTCACGCCGCAGCCGGAACTCGATGCTGCGCACGTCGCCGCGCGCGGCATCGGAGAGCGCGGTGAGATAGGCCGGGCGATCGGCGACATGGACGCGGTCGAACAGGCCATGCCCCAGCAGTTGCGCCACCGGCATGCCGAGCATGGCTTCCGCCGCCGGCGAGATGAACTGCACCGCACCGTTGCGCTGATGCCGCGAGACGACGTCGCTCATGTTGCGGGCGAGCAGGCGATAGCGCTCCTCCTCGCGCGACAGCAGCGCAACGCTGGTGCGCGCCAGCGATTCCGCGCCGAAGGCAAGGCCGGCGGCATAGAGCGTCGCCGAGACGACGCCGCACGCCATCAGCACGCCGCGTTCAGCAGTGCTGGTGTCTGCAACCGGCAGCCAGCCGAGCTGGCCGACGAGAATCAGGAGTCCCGCACAGGACAGCGCGAGCAAGGAAGCGAAGGCGGCGACGCGGCGCGAGGCCGACAGCGCGGCTTCGAGGGGAACCACGACCAGCCAGACCGCGGCGAATGATTCGATGCCGCCCGTGGTGCCCGCGACCGCCATGATCAGGCCGGCGAGCGCCAGCGACGACAGCACATGGGCGCCTTCATAGCGGCCGGTGCGCGACAGGAACCAGGACAGCAGGATCGGCGCGATCAGCCAGGCGAACGCGGCGACCTCGACCGCGCTCGGTGCGCCGCGCATGGCGAGATAGACCGGGAATGCGGCAAAGGCGGCCAGGCTGCCGAGCAGCCGCGGCGCCATGAAGGCACGATGACGCGCCCGCATCAGCGCATCGTAACGCGCGGAGGGATGCAGCAGTGCATCGAGACAATCGCGGATGATACTCAAAACTGTCACGGGTCTCGCGCTTTGGCTCAATCGTCTTTGGAAGACGCGCCGCAACGCCTCCTTGTCGTTGAGCCACCGTGTCAGAGCGACCTTAAACGAGTGCTAAGGCGGCTCGGTGTGGGGCCGGACGCCGAGACATCGCGGGGCTTTTTAGACGATTTGGCGACGTCTTCGGCGAGGATGGTGAACACAGGGTTTCACACATCCCGGCATGGTTTCGAATTGGTGGATACGCATGCCAGCAGAATCACGGGCGCCGGCGTCAATCGAAAATTTACGACACCGTCGATCTCGAAGAATTTTGCGTAAATTTTCCGCGAATTAAGCTCAAGGCAATCACTTGCGATTTATCGAGAGTTGCTAGGTCGAAACGCGCGCGGACCATCGCCGCGGGCGGGATCTAACGAACAGGTCGATAAGATGCGCTTTCTGCTCCGCATCACATTCTGGCTCGGGCTGGTGCTGGTGCTCCTGCCCAGGGACAAGACGCCCGAATCGGAGAAGCTGCCCCAGATCGGTGCCGCCGACGCGGTGCAGGCTGCGACCGCGGCCGTCTCCGACATGACCCAGTTCTGCAAGCGCCAGCCGGCGGCCTGCGAGGTCGGCGGACAGGCCGCGACCATCATCGGCCAGCGCGCCCAGGACGGCGCGCGCAAGATCTACCAGATCATCAACGACAAGAAAGAACAGATCTCCAACGACAAGAACGAGAAGAACGACAAGAAGGCGCCCGACCATACCGGCTCGATCGCGATGGCCGGCGAAGGCGATGCCGCATCGACCGAGGCACCGCGCGATACCCTGAGCCAGGACGACCTCGCGCTGGAATGGCGCGGCCCGGCGGCGGCGAATTAGCGCCCAAACCCTATCGATTTCATCTCCTCGCATCCTTATATTGGCCCTAACGGGAACACGGGCCAACATGACGACGATCGACGAAATCAGGGACAATTTCGAGCTTCTGGACGAGTGGGACGACCGCTACCGGTACGTCATCGAGCTCGGCCGCACCCTGGAACCGATGCCCGAGGCGGAACACTCCGCCGAGAACAAGGTCAACGGCTGCGTCAGCCAGGTCTGGCTCCAGAAGCTGGTCGACCGCGGCCATGGCTCGCCGATCCTGAAATATCGCGGCGACAGCGACGCGCATATCGTGCGCGGGCTGGTCGCGATCGTGCTCTCGCTCTATTCCGGTCGCACGCCGCAGGAGATCATCGATACCGACGCGATCGCCGTGTTCAACGAGTTCGGCTTTCGCGATCATCTGACGCCGCAGCGCTCCAACGGCCTGCGCTCGATGGTCGAGCGCATCAAGACCGATGCGAAAGAGGCGCTCGCGGAAGCGTCGTGAGATGCTCTCGTAGGATGGGCAAAGCGGCTTGTCCGCCGTAGCTCGAAGAGCGAAGGCGGAAGCGTGCCCACGATCTGCGTGTGACTGGTTGAGAATTCGTGGGCACGTCGCGCAAGAGCGCGCCTTTGCCCACCCTACGAGAGCTGGCCGAGCGGACGAGCTACTTCCGCTTCCGCTGCTGCTGTCCGAGGCCCATCTGCTTGGCCAATTGCGAGCGCGCCACCGCATAGTTCGGCGCGACCATGGGGTAGTCGGCCGGCAGGCCCCATTTCTCGCGGTATTGCTCCGGCGTCATGTTGTACTGCGTGCGCAGATGGCGCTTCAGCGACTTGAAGCGCTTGCCGTCTTCCAGGCAGACCAGATAGTCGGGCGCGATCGACTTCTTCAGCGAGACGGCCGGCTTGGCCGGCTCGAGCGGCGCGGTCTCGGTGCGGCCTGACGACACCCGCACCAATGCGCCATGCACCTGGCTGATCAGGTTCGGAATCTCCGCCGCAGGCGTCGGATTGTTGCCGAGATAGGCCGACACGATGCTCGCCGTCAGCTCGATGAAATTCTTAGCCCCGGCATCCGACATGGGCCCGCCCTCTCTGCACCTTGCGCTTCACGGGATAGACGACGCCGAACCTTTCCGTGTCAACAATACGTTCGGCTGAAACAAGGGACTGACGAGGCGACGACGATTGCGGCGCTTGACTGCTGCGCGGCAGAGTTCAGGACCGCTGGTCGAGATGGGCACGCAACTCGTCGATCGACGCAAAGCGCATCATGCCCTCCGGCATCTGCGCTTCGATCGAGCCGTCGGAATAGAGCGAATAGGCCATGCCGTCGACGATGCCGGATTTGAGGACGGTCACGGGCGCCTGCTCGACGGGTGGTGGTGGGGGCGGCGGCTCGGGTGCAGGCGGCGGAGCGGCCTCCGCAAAGGTCGATGGCGAGCGCGGCGGCGGCCGGCGCAGGGCGGCCGGCGGCTCCGACGGACGCATGCGGTCCGGCTTCGGCCAGGCATCGTCAAAGCTTGCAGGCGGAGTATCCAGGGCCTCACCGGGCTCCGCAGGTAGCTGCGGCGGCGCGTCCTCGATGGCCTTCGCCTCCGCACGCTCCCGCTCCTTGCGCGAGGTCGATGCGAACAACAGGTTGCGCCGGCGCGGCGCTTCCGGAGCCGCGGGCGGCGTTGGAGCTTCCGGCACCGGCGGAGCCTCGACGCGCGGACGCTCGCGCGCGGCAGCTTCGCTCTGCCACGGCGGCGGGCCTGCAGCAGGTGGTGGCGGCGGTGGCTGCTCGATCTTTCCTTCGGCCCTTCCCTCGATCCTTGCCGCCGCAGCGGCAGGCATCGGTTCGGGCGCAGCGCCTGATGCGGCGAGGCCCGGCAGCACGGGCCTGACCCGAACCTCGGACGGCGCACCGGCCAGCCGACGCGCGAGGCCCTTCAGTTCCGTGACCACGACATAGAGGCCGGCCAGTAACATTCCGGAGCAGACGGCGATCGTGCCCGAGATTATGAGGGGGCTGCCGAGGCTGAACTCCCTGACGGAGAAGCCAAACAGGATCGAAAGGAAGCCCGCCACGACGGCGAAAATCCCCGCGATCAACAATGCCAGATTCATCGAACTCACCCCCGGTCGCCATCCACACGCGACAACCGCTACGCCACGATACCGTCATCCGGTGTTCCACGCCAACGAGGAATCGTCGGTAGCGTTCCTAAAGGGAAGGAAATCAGGGACTTATTCACATTCCCTTCAGCTACGGCTCGCTACTGCTTAGACTGCTCTCAAGTAACCGGAATTGCTGCGTCGCATCAGGAATTTAGCCATAATGCCCAATTACTTGGTAATGGAACTGCGCTATAGGGAGTCCGGGGAACAGGCCCGCGCGCACCAGCAGGGCCAAGAGGGGATTCCGGGGCACCGATAGCCATGACATCCATCACGACTTCGGCGATCGACACGCCTCTGCGGCGCTCGGTCGAACGGACTTGCGACGATCTCGCCATGCTGGTGCTGGCCGCGGTCGCGGTCGTTGCAGGCCTGACGTTCCGCGACTACGGCCTCGGCTGGGACGACTACACCCACGCTGAATATGCCGATTTGCTGCTGCGCATGTTCGGTTCCGGCTTCAAGGATACTGCGGCGCTCTCCTTCGCCAATCTCTACATGTATGGCGGCGGCTTCGACATGGTCGCGGCCCTCCTGCACAAAATCATTCCGCTCGAGCTGTTCGAGACGCGACGTCTGGTCGGCGCCATTGTCGGCGTGGTCGGACTTGCGGTGACGTGGCGGCTCGGCCGTCGCATCGGCGGGCCCCTTGCCGGTCTTGCCTCGCTGCTGCTGCTCGCGCTGTGCCCGATCTTCTACGGCCACATGTTCATGAATCCGAAGGATGCACCCTTCGCGGTGGCCATGATCATCCTGATGCTCGGCCTGGTCCGGCTCGCCGAGGAATATCCCAAGCCGTCGCCGCGCACGATCCTGATCGTCGGCCTGGGTGCCGGCCTTTCACTGGGCTGCCGCGTTCTCGGCGGGCTCGCGCTGGTCTACGCCGTGCTCGGCTTCGTCCCGCTGTTCCTGGAGGAACTGCGCAGCGAGGGCCTGCGCGAGTCGGTCCGCCGCTTCGCCCATGTCGTCTATGTGCTGCTGCCCGGCTTGGCGTTCGGCTACCTCGTGATGGGCCTGATTTGGCCGTGGTCGATCATGGAGCCCGGCAATCCCTTCGAGGCGCTGACCTACTTCTCGCACTTCTTCGAGAAGCCGTGGAAAGAGATGTTCGACGGCGCGATCGTGTCCGTGCCGGACATGCCCTGGTCCTATCTGCCGACGCTGTTCGCGCTGCAGCTGCCCGAGGTGATGCTGGTGCTGATGGCCGGCGCCGTGGTCAGCACCTTCGCCATGCTGCCGCGAAGCGAGGTGCCGGCGCGGCGCAAGACCATCATGCTGATGCTGACGCTGGCTGCGACCCTGCCGCTCGCGATCGCGATGGTGAAGCGGCCGGCGCTGTACAACGGCATCCGCCATTTCGTGTTCGTGATCCCGCCAATGGCGGTGCTCGGCGGCGTCGCTTTCGCGTGGGCCATGGAGCGCCTGCGCGCCAATCACCGCACCTGGCAGCCGGTCGTGCTCGCCACGTTCTGCTTTGGCCTTGCGCTCTCGCTCGCCGAGATGATCCGGCTGCATCCCTATCAGTACACCCACTTCAACCATATCGCCGGCACCGTGCGCGGCGCCGACGACCGCTTCATGCTGGACTATTGGGGTCTCGCGCTGAAGCAGGCTTCGGACGAGCTGCGCGAGCAGATCGTCGAACGCCAGGAAGTGCCGCCGACCAATCGCAAATGGAAGGTCGCGGTCTGCGGTCCGCAGCGCCCTGCCCAGGTCGCGCTCGGGCCCGACTTCACCATCGGCTGGGATTCCAACGCGGCCGATTTCGCGATGACGCTCGGCGAGTTCTACTGCAAGGGCCTCACCGCGCCCGTGATGGTCGAGATCAAGCGCGACGACGTGGTGTTCGCCCGCGTCTACGACATCCGCGGCCGCAGCATTTCCAGCCTGCTCTCGATCCCGGCGCCGTAATAATTTTCTCTAGGGCGAAGCCCGGATGAGCGAAAGCGACATCCGGAATCCCCCTCAGAGCGGCCCCGCATGTCGTTCCGCTCATGCGGGCTGCGCTTGACTGCCGCGCGCTTGTCGCGCCTTGCTGCTTGCCACGAGCGGTACTACGCTCCCTCCCCGCAACAACGATGTTCGGAGAGATCAGCCATGTCGCCAGCGGAAGCGCGCCTGAAGGAAGTGCCGTCTGATATGACGGAGGCTGAGTGGCAGCAACGGGTCAATCTCGCCGCCTGCTACCGCCTTGTCGCGCTGTACGGCTGGGACGATCTGGTCGATACCCACATCTCCGCGCGCGTGCCCGGCCCCGACCATCATTTTCTCATCAATCCCTATGGGCTGATGTTCGACGAGATCACCGCCTCGAGCCTCGTCAAGGTCGATTTGCACGGCAACCAGCTCTCCGAGAGCGAATACAGCATCAACCCGGCGGGTTTCACCATCCATTCGGCGATCCACGAGGTGCGCGAGGACGCGATCTGCGTGCTGCATCTCCACACCCTCGACGGCACCGCGGTGTCGAGCAGCGCGGAGGGCCTCTTGCCGCTGAACCAGACCGCCCAGCTCGTCACCCACGACCTCGCCTATCACGACTATGAAGGCATCGCGCTCGATCACGACGAGCGGCCGCGGCTGCAGAAGGATCTCGGCGACCACAACCACATGCTGCTGCGCAATCACGGCACGCTCACCGTCGGCCGCTCGGTCGCCTCCGCCTTCGAGCGCATGTATCACCTCGAGCGCGCCTGCTCGATGCAGGTGCGCACGCGCGCGCTCGGCACGCCGGTCTATCCGGTCGACGATATTGCTATCGACAAGAACACCGAGCTGCTCGCCAACCGCGACCGCGCCGAGCTGCGCGCCACCAACCTCGTGTGGCCGCCGCTGCTGCGCAAGCTCGACCGCGAGCTTCCGGGCTACCGGTCTTGAGATTTTCGGGATTTGGTGTAGAGTAGCGCCCAACGAACCTCTACGCCTTTTGGAATGAAACGCCGCCCAATTCCGGGCGGCGTTTTTATTTTGGGGCGGTGGTCGCCACGACAACAGAGCCGTAGGGTGGGCAAAGCGGAGCGTGCCCACGTTCTTTCATAATCACTGAGAGATTGGTGGGCACGGCGCTGCGCGCCTTTGCCCACCCTAATGCAGCTCCCTACGGCCCCGTGCCCTACTTCACCTCCGCCAGCGCCGCGAGGATGCGGGCCCAGGAGCGGATGCCTTTCTGGAAGCTGCGAAGATCGTACTTCTCGTTCGGCGAATGGATGTTGTCGTCGTCCAATCCGAATCCGACCAGCAGCGAGTCGAGGCCAAGCGTGCGCTTGAAGTCGGCGACGATCGGGATCGAGGCGCCGGAGCCCATCAGCACGGTCTCCTTGCCCCATTCCTCCGTCAGCGCCTTGCTGGCGGCGGCGAGCGGCTTCATGTTCCAGTCGAGCGCGACAGCGGGCGCGGCGGAATGGTCGCCGAACTCGACCTTGCAGTCGCCGGGAATGCGCGCCGTCACGTAGTCGCGGAACGCCTTGCGGATCTTTTGCGGGTCCTGCCCCTCGACCAGGCGGAACGAGACCTTGGCCGAAGCATGCGACGGGATCACCGTCTTGGAGCCCTCGCCGATATAGCCGCCCCAGATGCCGTTGACGTCGCAGGTCGGGCGCGATGAGGCCTGCTCGATCAGCAGGCGTCCCTTCTCGCCAGCGGGGATCGACAGGCCGATCGGCTTGAGGAACATCTCCGGCGTCAGATTGAGCTTCTTCCACTGCTCCAGGATATCGGGCGGCAGGTCCTTCACGCCGTCGTAGAAGCCGGGAATGGTGATGTGGTTGTCGTCGTCGAACAGGCCGCCCAGAATTTTGGTGAGCACCCGGATCGGGTTCATCGCGCTGCCGCCGAACACGCCGGAATGCAAATCGCGATTGGCGGCGGTGATCTTCAGCTCTTCGTAGAGCAGGCCGCGCAGCGAGGTCGTGATCGCCGGCGTGTTGCGGTCCCACATGCCGGTGTCGCAGACCAGCACGTAGTCGGCCTTGAACTCGTCCTTGTTGGCCTCAATGAAGGGCACGAAATTCTTCGAGCCGACCTCCTCCTCGCCTTCGATCAGGAAGGTGATGTCGACCGGCAGCGAGCCCGTCACCTTCTTCCAGGCGCGGCAGGCTTCGACGAAGGTCATCACCTGGCCCTTGTCGTCCTCGGCGCCGCGCGCGACGATGATCTTGCGGCCGTCGGCATGATCGGTGACGACGGGCTCGAACGGCGGACGGTGCCAGAGATCGAGCGGGTCGACCGGCTGCACGTCGTAATGGCCGTAAAAGATCACATGCGGCCGTCCACCGGCACCGGTCTTGCCGACGATGGCGGGATGCCCGGCCGTCGGCCTCACTTCAGTGGCGACGCCGAGGCTCGCGATGTCCTTGGCGAGATGCTCGGCCGCCGCCTTGCAATCCCCGGCGAAGGCCGGATCGGCGGAGATCGACTTGATCCGGAGCAGCGCGAACAGGCGCTCCAGGCTGTTGTCGAAATCCTTGTCGATGTGGTCGAGCACGGATTGAAGCTGCGCATTGGCCATGATTGTGGGTCCTGACATTCGAGTCTCAAGAGGTACCGGGTTTTAGCGCCGTCGCAGGCTCGGAGCCAGCCGCAACGGGCGGATGCCGGATGTGCCATGCAAGACTACCTGCAAGAACGGCGGTCGCGAGGAGATTGTTGCCCCAGGCCTGGAGGACAGTTGGAAACCACGGCAGCGCCAGCAGCATGAGAATGCCGGCCGCGCCGAGCGCGAGCCAGGTTCCGAGACGCACATTCGCCCGCTCGTCGAAGGCGGCGCGATGCATCAGCACCGTCATCGGGAAGAACAGCCACATGAAGTAGTATTGCCGTGCCAAAGGCGAGGCCACCGTGATCAGGCAGAACAGGATGGCGAGTTCCTCCGCATCCGAGCGCGCCGTTCGCCGTGCTTGCTGCGGCATGATCGCGACGAAGCCGAGCCCGAGCAAGGCCGACAGCACCAGCACGATCCAGTTCGCCGTCCTGTAGTCGACGTCGATGATGTTCATCGTGCGTGGCGGCTTGCCGGGATCCTCCAGATTGAAGTTGATCGGACGGACCAGGCGATGCGTGACGGCGATGAGGGACTGGTTGACCCACGACCAGTTCTGCTCGTCACGCTGGCCAAAGCCCTTTTCCGAGCTCGTTCCGACCATGCCCTGATACCAGGTCGCAAGCTCGGCCGCGTTGCGCTCGAAGCCGCGGATCGGCGCCGGCACCACATAGAGAAGGATGCCGGTGAAGGCGACCGTGGCGGCGGCCGCCGCCCATTTCCGCCGCCAGACCAGATACGGCAGGACCGCGATCGGAAACACCTTGATGGCAGCGGCGAGCGCGAACATGAAGCCCGCAAGCCAGGGACGTTGGTGCCGCAAGCTCCAGAAACCGTAGAGCATCATGGCCAGCAGGACGAGGTTCGGCTGGCCGAGGTCGAACATGTCGAACACGAAGGGCACGGTGACGACGGCGGGCAGCGCCTCCAGCCAGCGGCCGGGGCTGCGCCCCGAGCCGGCCATGACCTGGGAGAACGTCCCGGTGTACCACCACGCTACGGCGTTCAGGATCGACAGGACGACATAGAGCGGGATCTTGCCGAACCAGCTCGGGATCGCCAGCAGGATCGCCGGCAACGGCGGATAGATGAACTCGAAATACTCGACGGCCGTGGCGGGATAGAGTGGCTCACCCTGCAGGACCTGCTGCCCGGCCCACAGCCACAGCGGGTAATCCTTGGTCTTGCCGCTGCCGAAGATCTCGGGAACGAGCACGTCGGCGGCGAGCAGGACGCAGCAGAACAGAAACAGCAGATCCAGCGGCGCGCGCAGCGACAGGTGTCGGGGCGCGTCAGGCTTGGCTAACGGGGCGGGCGGGGTCACGGAGTGGTCCTGTGCGGCGGCGAACAGGACGTAGCAGACCGGCGCAGGCTTGGAGAGCCCCTCACCTGAAATTGTACCGGTGGTGGCCTCGGGCAACGGCAAGCGGAATTGCCCAAAGCGGCCTGCCTACCGCCGCAGCAATCCGCCGAGCGCGCCGCGAACCAGCGTACGGCCGATCGAGCCGCCGAGCTGGCCACCGACCGACTTGCCGATATTGGCGGCCATCCCGCCGATCACCTGGTTGGTGACCGATCGCGTCACGTCCCGCGCAATGACCTGGCCGGTCGACAGGCGGCCGCGCTTGACGTTGGTGCCGAAGATGGTGCCGACGATCGAGCCGATCTGGCCGAGAAGGCCGCCGCCATTTCCGCCAGCCGGGCCGTCCGCGGTGGCCGCCGTGCCGGCAATGCGCTTCTGGATCATCTCGTAGGCGGATTCTTCGTCGACGGCGGTGTCGTATTTGCCCTTCACCGGGCTCGCAGCCATGATCGCCTTGCGCTCGTCCGGCGTGATCGGCCCGATGCGAGCCGACGGCGGCCGGATCATCACCCGCTCCACCATCGCCGGCGTGCCGTTGCCCTCGAGGAAGGACACCAGCGCCTCGCCCTTGCCGAGCTCCATGATCACCTTGGCAGTGTCGAGCTTCGGGTTGGGCCGGAAGGTCTGGGCCGCAGCGGCGACCGCCTTCTGGTCCCGCGGGGTGAAGGCGCGCAGTGCGTGCTGCACCCGGTTGCCGAGCTGTCCGAGCACGCGGTCGGGGACGTCGACCGGGTTTTGCGTCACGAAGTAGACGCCGACGCCCTTGGAGCGGATCAGGCGGACCACCTGCTCGATCTTGTCCATCAGCGCCTTGGGCGCATCGTTGAACAGCAGATGCGCCTCGTCGAAGAAGAACACGAGCTTCGGCTTGGGCAGATCGCCGGCCTCGGGCAGCTCCTCGAAAAGCTCCGACAACATCCACAGCAGGAATGTCGCGTAAAGTCGGGGGTTCTGCAGCAGCTTGTCGGCGACCAGGATGTTGACCATGCCGCGGCCGTCGCGGTCGGTCTTCATGAAGTCCTTCAGCGTCAGCGCCGGCTCGCCGAAGAATTTGGTGCCGCCCTGGTTCTCGAGCACCAGCAGCTGGCGCTGGATGGTGCCGACGGTGGCCTTGGTGACGTTGCCGAACCCCTGCGCGGCCTTGCGGATGGCTGCGAGCGGATCCTCCTCCGCGTCCGCCCCCTTCTTCCCGCTATCGGGCACGATGGCATCGAGCAGCGCGCGCAGATCCTTCATGTCGATCAGGGTCAGCCCGGCGTCGTCGGCGACGCGGAAGGCAACGTTGAGCACGCCTTCCTGCACGTCGTTGAGGTCGAGCATGCGTGCGAGCAGAAGCGGCCCCATTTCCGTGACGGTCGCGCGCACCGGATGGCCCTGCTCGCCGAACACGTCCCAGAACACCGTCGAGAACTGATCGGGCTGGAAATTCAGCCCCATTCCGGAGGCGCGCTTGACGATGAAGTCTTTGGCTTCGCCGACCTCGGAGATGCCGGAGAGGTCGCCCTTGATGTCGGCGGCGAAGACTGGAACACCGGCGCGCGCAAATCCTTCCGCCATCACCTGCAGCGTCACAGTCTTACCGGTTCCGGTTGCACCTGTGACGAGGCCGTGGCGATTGGCGAGCGCCAGCGTCAGCCAGGCCTGCTCCTCTCCCTTGCCGACGAAGATCTTGTCGTCGGTATCGCCGAGCTTGCTGTCCTGTGCGGTCATTATTCTCTCTGATCTCTTCTTGCCGGGTTTCGCGTACCGAAACTCGAATGCTCCAGTTCCGTAGTTTAACGCATGTCGCGCACCGATTAAAACGGTTCAACGCGCTCCAAGCATGCGACATTGTCGGAAACAGACGGACGGTATCAGCCGAAAGTAGGAACGAGCTGTTCGCAACGCGGCAATTTTTCGCCGATTCCATCTCCGCTCTTGCACCGCTGCAACACCTTTCGCGCGTTCGAAGGTGAATCGCCACGGCGCGTGCGTTCATCGCTTGAATTTCACATCACACCGGCTCAAGATCATTTTCGAAAGAAATACTCCGGCAAGCAAACCGGCTGAGGGGCGGGCCTTATGGACGAGCTGATCGGGCGGCTGGCGACAAACGCCAGCATAGATAGTGCTGTCGCTGAAAAGAGCGTCGGCATTATCCTGGGCTTCCTCCGCAACGAGGGTCCTTCCGATAGCGTGCAGGCCCTGATCGACCAGATCCCTGGAGCGGAAGCCGCGATCGAGGCATCCAGGAGCGGCGGCGGACTGTCGCGGCTGATGGGCGGCGGCTTGATGGCGGTCGGCACGCGCCTGATGGGCCTGGGGCTCGGCATGTCCGAAATTCAAAACGTCGCCCGTGAACTTTTCCGCTTCGGCCGAGACAAAATCGGAGCAGATCAGATGGGCAAGATCGTTGCGGGGACGCCAGGCCTCAGCCAGTTCGCCTGAAGCTTTGGCAATTCATATCGAGTATCATGACATATCCGATCTCCGAGATTGAGGGCCTGTCGGTCTTTGCCGCCAACAAGTTGAAGGCGCAAGGTATCCGCACCACCGACGGGCTGCTCGAGGCGGCCGGCACGGTGAAGGGCCGCAAAGCGCTTTCCGCCAAGACCGGCATCAGCGAGCAGCTGCTGCTGGAATGGGCCAACGTCTCCGACTACATGCGTATCCCCGGCATGGGCCGGGCCAAGGTCGGCCTGGTCCGCGCCGCCGGCGTCACCACCGTGCGCGAGCTCGCCTATCGGAATCCGGCAAGGCTCGCCCAGAGCATGCGCGACGCCAACGAGAAGAAGAAGCTGCTGCGCATCCTGCCTTCGGAGAAGTCGGTCGGCGACATCATCGCCAAGGCGAAGAAGCTGCCGCCGAAGATCACGTATTAGGGGTCTTTCGAGAACGGATTCCCGCGCCACCTTTTCGGTGTCGTCCCGGCGAACGCCGGGACCCATACCGCGGAATCTATCGGTCACAGACGGTGGCAGTACCGGACTACGAGTCTTCGCCAAACTTTACCCTGGGGGTATGGGTCCCGGCGTTCGCCGGGACGACAGCTGGGGTGATGCGCGAGAGTGCCACAATATCGATGCCGCCCGCCGACACCGCCATCCCGCCTTGACTCCCCCTCGCCGACCGCGCAAAGCCACCCACATGAATGCCTCGCCCTCCCCATCCGTCCCGCCGGCCGGCTCGGCCGGGCCAGATGCGCTGCGGAAACTGCTGGAACGACCGATCCCGGCGGTGATGGGCGTGCTCAACATCACCCCGGATTCCTTCTCCGACGGCGGCGAGTTCATCGGGCCCGAGCAGGCGCTCGCGCGGGCGCGGGCGATGATCGCGGATGGCGTCGACATCATCGATATCGGCGCCGAGTCCACCCGGCCCTACAAGGGTGCGAAGGCCGTCACGGCGGAAAGCGAGCTGGCCCGGCTCAAGCCGGTGCTGGCGGGCGTCGTGGCCCTCGGCGTGCCCGTGTCGATCGACAGCATGAAGGCGGAGGTGGTGGCCTATGCGCTCGACCAGGGCGCGGCGATCGCCAATGACGTCTGGGGTCTGCAACGCGACGCCGCGATGGCGCCGCTGGTGGCCGCAAGAGGCGTTCCCGTCATCGTCATGCACAACCGCGACGACGCCGATCCCGCCATCGACATCATCACGGACATGAAGACGTTCTTCCTGCGCTCGCTGGACATCGCCGCAAAGGCCGGCATCGCGCGCGAAAAAATCGTGCTCGATCCCGGCATCGGCTTCGGCAAGACCGCCGAGCAGAGCATGACCGCGCTGGCACGCTTGCGCGAATTCGAGATGTTCGGCCTGCCGATCCTCGTCGGTGCCTCGCGCAAACGCTTCATCGCCTCGGTGTCGCCGTCGGAGCCGAAGGAGCGGCTCGCCGGCTCGATCGCCGCGCATCTGATCGCCGCGCAACGCGGCGCGAAGATCATCCGGACTCATGACGTCGCCGAGACCCTGCAGGCGCTGCGGGTAGCGAACGCAATCGAGGGCAAGCAATGACCGATACGATCTTCGTCACCGGCCTGTCGATCCACGCCCGCCACGGCGTGATGGATCACGAGACCGAAGTCGGCCAGCGCTTCGTCATCGATCTCGAACTCTATACCGACCTGTCGGAGCCCTCGCGCAGCGACCGGCTCGCCGACACGGTGTCCTACGCCGACGTCGTGGCGACGACGACGGCGGCGTTCAAGAATACCAATTACAAGCTCCTGGAGCGCGCGGCCGGCGCGGTGGCCGACGCCATCCTGTCGCACTTCCCGCGCATCCGCGCCGTGAAGATCACCGTGCACAAGCCGCATGCGCCGATCGCCGCGATCTTCGACGACGTCGGCATCATGCTGACGCGCTCGCGGCACCCCTGATGGCAAGCGTGCTGATCGCACTCGGCGGCAATGTCGGCGATGTCCGCGCGACATTCGCCAAGGCGATCGCCCATATCTGCGGCATGGCGCAAGCTGCGCTAATCGCGCGATCCTCGGATTATGCGACGCCGCCGTGGGGCGACGAGGAGCAGGCTCCCTTCATCAATGCCTGCATCGAGATCGAGACCGGCCTCGATCCGCACGCTCTGCTGTTCGTGCTGCAGAAGGTCGAGCAGAAATTCGGCCGCACGCGGGACAAGGAGCGGCGCTGGGGCCCGCGCACGGTCGATCTCGACATGATCGCCTATGACGATGTCAGCTTGCAGAAGCCGGATCTGACCCTGCCGCATCCGCGCCTGTTCGAGCGCGCTTTCGTGCTGGTACCGCTGGCCGAAATCGCGCCGGACCGCGTGATCTCGGGCATTCCAGTGCGTGACGGGCTCGCCAGCGTCTCGACGCAAGGCATTGAGCGGCTTCCGGATACCGGTTAACCAAAAACAACCGTTTGCAGGGGCGGCCCGCCGTGGCAATTTCGCCTGCGAATAACGATACGTTTGGGAGCCCTTGGCCGCATGACCTCCGTGACCGACGACCTGCCGCTGGCGGCCGATTTTCCCAAGGCGAGCGTCGAGGACTGGCGCAAGCTGGTCGACGGCGTGCTGAAGGGCGCGCCGTTCGAGAAGCTGGTCGGCAAGACCTACGACGGAATCAAGATCGAACCGCTCTATCCGCGCGCCAAGGGCGTTGCGCCCGTGATGGGACGGCCGGCGGCGGCGCCCTGGCAAATCGTGCAGCGGATCGACCATCCCGATGCGGCGCTCGCGAATGCGCAGGCTTTGCAGGACCTGGAGAACGGCGCGACGGGGCTCGCGCTGGTGTTCGCCGGCGCCAATGGTGCTCGCGGTTTCGGTCTGGAACCGTCGGCCGAGGCCGTAGCAAAGGTGTTGAAGGACATCCATCTCGATGCCGGCATCGGCCTCGATCTCGAGATCGGTCCGCAATCGCGGATGGCCGCGATCCACGTCGCGGAATATGTGAAGAGCAATGGCCTCGATCCCGCCGCCTGCAACATTCGCTTCGGCCTCGATCCGCTCGCGGCCGGCGCGGTGTGGGGCCACAGCCCCTATACCTGGGAGGAGATCGCTCCCGCCGTCACCGGCGCGATCAAGGGCCTCGCCGGGCTCGGCTTCAAGGGACCGTTCGCGTCCGCCGACGGACGCGTGATCCACGATGCCGGCGGCTCCGAGGTGCAGGAACTCGCCTTCGTGCTCGCCTGCGGCGTCGCTTATCTCCGCGCGATCGAAGGCGCCGGCATTCCGCTGGACGCCGCGCAAGGCATGGTCTATGCGCGGCTTGCCGCGGATGCCGACCAGTTTTTGACCATGGCCAAATTCCGCGCGCTGCGGCTGTTGTGGGCGCGTATCGAAACAGCGTGCGGGCTGACGCCCAAGCCATTGTTCATCGCCGCCGATACGGCCTGGCGCATGCTGACGCAGCGCGATCCCTATGTGAACATGCTGCGGGCGACCATCGCGACATTCGCGGCAGGGCTTGCCGGTGCCAACGCGATCACCGTGCTGCCGCACACGCTGGCGCTCGGCCTGCCCGACCCGTTCGCACGCCGCGTGGCGCGCAACACGCAAGCCCTGCTGCTGGAAGAGAGCAACCTCGCCAAGGTCTCTGATCCCGCCGCCGGCGCAGGCGGCATCGAGACGCTGAGCGCGCAGCTTTGCGAGGCGGCCTGGGCGCTGTTCCAGGAGAGCGAGACAGCCGGCGGCGCCTTCGCCGCGCTTCAGCAAGGCGTATTCCAGAGCAAGGTCGCGGCCGCGCGAAAAGCGCGTGACGCCAACATCGCAAAGCGCCGCGACGTGCTGACCGGCGCCAGCGAGTTTCCGAACCTGCACGAGAGCGAAGCCACGGTGCTGAAGGCAACGCCGGTTGCGCTCGCGCCTTACGGGGAACAGAAATACAAGTTCGATGCGCTGCCGCCGATCCGGCTGGCGGAACCGTTCGAGGCGCTGCGCGACAAGTCGGATGCAGCACTCAAGTCGCGTGGTGCGCGGCCAAAAGTGTTCCTGGCCAATCTCGGCACGGCCGCCGATTTCACGGCGCGCGCGACTTTCGCCAAGAGCTTCTTCGAGGCCGGCGGCATCCAGGCTGTCGACAACGAGGGCTTTGCCGATCCGGCCAAGCTCGCCGCCGCCTTCAAGACTTCGGGCGCCGAGCTTGCCTGTCTTTGTTCCAGTGACAAGGTCTATGCGGAACACGCCGAAGCTGCAGCGAAGGCCCTGCAAACGGCCGGCGGGGGACATATCTATCTGGCAGGCCGCCCGAGCGAGACCGAGGCGGCGCTGCGGGCCGCCGGCGTCACGGGTTTTGTCTTCGCCGGAGGCGATGCGCTTGCGACATTGCAAGACGCCTATCGACGGATGGAGCAGAAATGACCGAACCAGGCAAACCAGTTCTCAGCGGCGGCTGCCAATGCGGGGCCGTGCGCTTTGGCGTCACGACGGCGCCAACCAGGATTTCGATCTGCCACTGCCGCATGTGCCAGAAGGCGGCCGGCGCGCCGTTCGCTTCCTTTGCCGACATCAACAAGACGGACTTTGCCTGGACCAAGGGGCAGCCGTCGTTCTTCCGCTCCTCGTCGATCGCCGAACGCGGCTTTTGCGCCGGCTGCGGCACGCCGCTTAGCTTCGGCCGCATCGGCGGCGACCGGATCGAGATCATGACCGGCGCCTTCGACCGTCCTGACCAGATCATTCCGACGCGACAGTTCGGCACCGAATCCCGTCTCGGCTGGGTGGTCGGCATCGCCAATTTGCCGAGCCAGACCACGCAACAGAATTACGGACCGGAGAAGATGGCAACCATCGTCAGCCATCAGCATCCGGATCATGATTGAGGATATGGTTGAAACCATGAGCCGCATTCCCAATTTCGCTGATGTCGCCTTCGAGCGCGCCACGACCGCCGCGCCGTCAGGCAGCGCCGAGCCGTGGCTGACGCCCGAGGGCATCTCAGTGAAGCCCGCTTATGGCGAGGCCGATCTCGCCGGGCTCGATTTCCTTGAGACCTGGCCAGGCATCGCGCCGTTCCTGCGCGGTCCCTACCCGACCATGTATGTCAACCAGCCCTGGACGGTCCGGCAATATGCCGGCTTCTCCACGGCGGAGGATTCCAACGCGTTCTACCGCCGCAACCTCGCCGCCGGGCAGAAGGGTCTCTCGGTCGCCTTCGACCTCGCCACCCATCGCGGCTATGACTCAGATCATCCGCGGGTCGGCGGCGATGTCGGCATGGCCGGCGTCGCCATCGATTCCATCTACGACATGCGCACGCTGTTCGCGGGGATCCCGCTCGACCAGATGAGCGTATCCATGACCATGAACGGCGCTGTGCTGCCGATCCTCGCGCTCTACGTCGCGGCCGCCGAGGAACAGGGCGTGCCGCCGGAAAAGCTCTCAGGCACCATTCAGAACGACATTCTGAAAGAGTTCATGGTGCGCAACACCTACATCTACCCGCCCGCGCCCTCGATGCGGATCATCTCGGACATCTTCGCCTACACCTCGCAGAAGATGCCGAAATACAATTCGATCTCGATCTCCGGCTATCACATGCAGGAGGCCGGCGCGACGCAGGACCTCGAGCTCGCCTATACGCTCGCCGACGGCGTCGAATATCTGCGCGCCGGCCTTGCCGCGGGCCTGGATGTCGACCGCTTCGCGCCGCGGCTGTCGTTCTTCTGGGCGATCGGCATGAACTTCTTCATGGAAGTCGCCAAGCTGCGCGCCGCGCGCCTGCTCTGGGCAAAGCTTCTGAAGCCGTTCAACCCGAAGGACCCGCGCTCACTGTCGCTGCGCACGCATTCCCAGACCTCGGGCTGGTCGCTGACAGCGCAGGACGTCTTCAACAACGTGATGCGCACGACGGTGGAGGCGATGGCGGCGACACAAGGCCACACCCAGTCGCTGCACACCAACGCGCTCGACGAAGCGCTGGCGCTGCCGACCGATTTCTCTGCGCGCATCGCCCGCAACACCCAGCTGTTCCTGCAGCAGGAGAGCGGCACCACCCGCATCATCGACCCCTGGGGCGGCTCCTATTATGTCGAGCGTCTCACGCGCGACCTCGCGGCGAAAGCGTGGGGCCACATCCAGGAGGTCGAGGAGCTCGGCGGCATGGCGAAGGCGATCGAGGCCGGCCTGCCGAAGCTGCGCATCGAGGAAGCCTCGGCCAAGACGCAGGCCCGGATCGACGCCGGCAAGCAGGCGGTGATCGGCGTCAACAAGTACAAGCCCACCGACGAGGACAAAATCGAAATTCTGAAGGTCGACAACACCAATGTTCGTCGGCTGCAGATCGACAAGCTGACGCGGCTGAAGTCCGAGCGCAACCAGAACGACGTCGATGCCGCCCTCGCTGCGATCACGCGCTCGGCCGGCGAAGGCAACGGCAATCTGCTGGCGCTCGCGATCGACGCGGCGCGAGCGAAAGCAACCGTCGGCGAGATTTCGGACGCGATGGAGAAGGTGTTCGGCCGGCACCGCGCCGAGATCAAATCCATCACCGGCGTCTACAAGCGGGAGGCGTCCAGCATGGGCAATCAGGTCGAGAAGGTTCAGGCGCTGATCGATGCCTTCGAGGAAGCCGAGGGTCGCCGTCCGCGCATCCTCGTCGCCAAGATCGGCCAGGACGGCCACGACCGCGGCCAGAAGGTGATCGCGTCGGCATTCGCAGACATCGGCTTCGACGTCGACATCGGGCCGCTGTTTGCGACCGCCGACGAGGCCGCGCGACAGGCCGTCGAGAACGACGTGCACATCCTTGGCGTTTCCTCGCTCGCCGCGGCCCATCTCACCGCCGTGCCGGAGCTGAAGGCCGCGCTGAAGAAGCAGGGCCGCGACGACATCATGATCATCGTCGGCGGCGTGGTGCCGCCGCAGGACTACGACGCGCTCTATGCCGCCGGCGCCGAAGCGATCTTCCCGCCGGGCACCGTGATTGCGGACGCCGCCGAGGAGTTGATCCGCAAGCTGAATGCGCGGCTCGGGCATAGCGAGGCGGCGGAATAGCTTCGCCGTCTACTTCCCGACAAGAAGGAATTTGCGTGATGTTTTTCGCGCCCACGTTCATGCGCGCGCTCGCTGCTGCCGCAGTTTGCAGCGCATTGTTCGGTCCCGCCCACGCCGCCGACCCCAAGCCAGACGCCGTCATCAAGACCAAGAGCATCGAGGCCCGCGTGTTCCTCGACGACAAGATCAAGGCGGATGCGGCGCTGGCGGCGGATTGCCTGGCCGAGGGCAAGAAATGGCTCGACAAGAACGCCGCCGAAGCGGCCGCCTCGCGCAAAGCCGATCCGCAGTTCTTCAAGGACGGCGGCTGGGATTTCGAGCGCAAATATGAGATCCGCTCGGTCGTCGCCGACCGCTACGTCAGCATCCTCCGCAACGACTACATGAACACCCATGGCGCCCATCCCAATTCGAACGTGGATACGATCCTGTGGGACAAGGCCGACAACAAGCGCATCTCGATCCGCCCGCTCTTCACCGAGACCGCCGATAACGGGGCGACGATGAAGGCGATGGTGAAGGCCATCATCGCCTCGCTCCGCACCGAGAAGAAAAAGCGCGATGCCGGCGAGACCGCGACTGACGAATGGTTCAAGGGCGTCGCGCCGAGCCTGCTCAAGGTCGGTGCGGTGACGCTCGCGCCCTCGACCGAGGCGGGCAAGAGCTCCGGGCTGACCTTCCACTATCCGCCCTACGCCGTCGGCCCCTACGTCGAGGGCGAGTATGTCGCCTTCGTGCCGTGGGAAACGCTGAAGCCTTATTGGACCGCGGAAGGCGCGCGCATCTTCGGCGGCGCGCGGCCGAAGGGTGACGCCGAGGAGCCGTGAGCGGTCGCTAACTGGCCCGCGCCAGCGTCCGCGCAAGTGAGTCCGTCCAATCGGGAATCCAGGAGGCGAATAGCGCCTGCCAGCGATCGGCATCCGCCGGCTCGGTATCAAGGGAGACCGACCATTCGATGAGGGTACGATCGCCCTCGACGATCGGGCGCAGATGCATGGTGCCTTGATAGCGCGTCGGCGCCGGCGTCTGGCTTCCGTCATCTTGCGGATACGGCAGCGCTTCGAGACCGGCATAGGTCAGGGTATGCTGCCGGTCCGAGTGATCGACCAGGCGCTGGCGGATCCAGTTTCCGAGATAGCAGAAGCGTCTGACGGCGCCGACTTCATCGCCGCGCTTGTCGTCTTCGATCTCGCTCTCGCTCACGCCGTCGATGTAAGCGGGATAGTTGTTGAAGTCGCGGATCAGCGACCAGACTTCGTCCAGCGGGCGGTCCAGCACGGCGCTGTAATAAGCTTGGGTCATCGGTGGCTTGCCTTTGGATTTCGTTACGCGCAGAGGTTGGCGAATTGCGCGGGCAAAACCCACCCGATTTCCGACTGCCCATCCGATGGGCATGCTGTTTTCACACAACATGGCGATCTCGTTGGTAGCGCTACCTTGCGGGGGCGCTGCAAAGCCGACTAGAATGGCGCATTGAGAAGAGCACCCGACGTCACGGGCGCCGCTGGGAGGATTCAATGTCCAAGATTTCGCGCCGCACCTTTGCGGCTTCGACCGCCGCAGTTGCGGCATCCGCCGCTTTCGGCTTCAAGCCAGCGCTTGCGCAAGCCTATCCGGCCCGGCCGGTCACCGTGATCGTGCCATGGGGCGCGGGCGGCGGAACCGATGCGACCGCGCGCATCGTCGCAGCGCTGCTGGAAAAGGACCTCGGCCAGCCCTTCAACGTGGTCAACCGCACCGGCGGTTCCGGCGTGGTCGGCCATAGCGCGATCGCGACCGCACAGCCCGACGGCTACACCATCGGCATGCTCACCGTCGAAATCTCGATGATGCACTGGCAGGGCCTCACCGAGCTGACGCCGAAGAGTTACACGCCGCTGGCGCTGATGAACGAGGACCCCCCGGGCATCCAGGTCTCCTCCTCGTCGCCCTACAAGACGGTCAAGGAACTCGCCGAGGCGATCAAGGCGGCGCCTCCCGGCAAGTTCAAGGCCTCCGGCACCGGCCAGGGCGGCATCTGGCATCTGGCGCTGGTCGGCTGGATGCAGGCGATGGGCCTGCCCGCCAACCAGGTCGCCTGGGTGCCCTCGAACGGCGCGGCGCCTGCAATGCAGGATCTCGCCGCCGGCGGCCTCGACCTCACCACCTGCTCGGTGCCGGAGGCGCGCGCCATCATCGAGGCCGGCAAGGCCAGGAGCCTCGCCATCATGGCCCCCGCGCGCAACCCGATCTTCAAGGACGTGCCGACGCTGAAGGAAGCGATGGGCATCGACTATGCGACCGGCGCCTGGCGCGGCATCGGCGCCCCGAAGAACCTGCCGCCGGAGATCGCAACCAGGCTCACTGCGGCGCTGAAGAAGGTCTACGAGTCCGCTGAGTTCAAGGACTTCATGAGCAATCGCGGCTTCGGCACCGTGTGGGGCGATGCCGGCCAGTTCGCAGGCTTCATGGACAAGGGCGACGCCCAGATGGGCGAAGCGATGAAAGCGGCGGGCTTGAGCAAAGCGTGACGTTTCACATAGCTCACGCGTGAGATGACTTTGATTGATGGTCACGGCACTTCTTCAACCTCTCCCCGCTTGCGGGGAGAGGTCGGATCGCATCGCAGATGCGATCCGGGTGAGGGGGAGTCTCCGCAAATCCAATTCTCACCTCCCCCGCGGAGAGCCCCCCTCACCCCAACCCTCTCCCCGCAAGCGGGGCGAGGGAGAACATCGTACGTAGGACTTCTCCCATGCGTCTTCCCGACTCCGTTACGGGATCGTTTCTCGTCGTGCTTGGTGCTGCGGCTGCCTATGGCGGCTGGATCTTGCCGCCGGTGCCGGGCCAGCCGGTCGGCCCCAACGTGTTTCCGCTCGTGATCGGCAGCGGCCTTGCGCTGTGCGGGCTCGCGATCGTGTTGGGGATCGGCCATTCCTTCGAGGAGGAGGAAGAGCTGATCCCGCTGGAGGACGGCCAGGCCGCCGCTCCACCGCCGCAGGGCACGCTCTACGGCCTGCGCGCCTTGCTGCCGCCGGCGCTGCTGCTGTTCTACGTCGTCGCCGCCGACCGGCTCGGCTTCATCATCACTGCGGCGATCATGGTCTATGTGACGTCCACCGCGCTCGGTGCGAAGTGGAAGCTGGCGCTGCCGCTTGCCGCGCTGTCGCCGTTCGCCATCCACCTCATCTTCGGCAAGCTGCTGCGCGTGCCGCTGCCTGCCGGCCTGCTGCCGACGCCCTGGTAATCCCCCATGCTCAAGACCCTGATTGAAGCATTCGCGCTGATCTCCACCTGGGAGGTCATCATCGCAATGTTCGCAGCCTCCGTGTACGGGCTCGTGATCGGCTCGCTGCCCGGCCTGTCGGCGACGATGGCGACCGCCCTGCTCGTCCCCGTCACCTTCTACCTCTCGCCGATCGCGGCGATCGCAACCATCGTCGCGGCGTCCTCGATGGCGATCTTCTCCGGCGACATTCCCGGCGCACTGCTGCGCATTCCCGGTACGCCCGCCTCGGCCGCCTATGCCGACGAGGCCTATGCCATGACGCGCAAGGGCCAGGCCGAGCTCGCACTCGGAGCCGGCGTCTGGTTCTCCGCGGTCGGCGGCATCGCCGGCGTGCTGTCGCTGATGATCCTGGCGCCGCCGCTCGCCGAGATCGCGTTGTCGTTCTCGACCTTCGAATATTTCTGGCTGGCTCTGCTCGGCCTGATGTGCGCCACCTTGGTGGCGCGCTCCTCCCCGGTGAAGGCGATCGCCGGCATGTTCCTCGGCCTGCTGGTGTCCTGCATCGGCATCGAGAATCCCGGCGGCGTGCCGCGCTTCACCTTTGGCCTCACCGATCTCTTCGGCGGCATCGAGCCGATCCCGGCGCTGGTCGGCGTGTTCGCGGTGGCGCAGGTGATGCGCGCGATGCTAACGCCCGAGCCGCCGCCGCTGCCGCGGCGAAAATTCGGAAGCATCATGGCCGGCCAGTGGAGGCTGACCAAGCTGTATCACTGGCAGATGACGCGCGGGAACATCGTCGGCATCATCATCGGCGTGCTGCCCGGCGCCGGTGCCGACATGGCCGCCTGGGTCTCCTACGCGATGTCGAAGCGCTTCTCCAAGGAGCCGGAAAAATTCGGCACCGGCCATGTCGAGGGGCTGGTCGAGGCTGGCGCCAGCAACAATGCCAGCATCGCTTCGGGCTGGGTGCCCTCGCTGCTGTTCGGCATCCCCGGCGACACCATCGCCGCGATCGCGATCGGCGTGCTCTACATGAAGGGCCTCAATCCGGGCCCGACGCTGTTCACCGAGAAGGCGTCGAGCATGTACGCGATCTACCTGATGTTCATCATCGCGAACATCATGATGATCCCGCTCGGCATCGCCATGATCCGGGTCGCGGCCTACATCCTGCTGGCGCCGCGCTCCGCGATCATGCCGGTCATCATGCTGTGCTGCGCGGTCGGCTCGTTCGCGATCGGCAACAACATGTTCGGCGTCGTCACCGTCGCCGCCTTCGGCGTGATCGGCTACGTGATGGAGGCGAACGGCTATCCCGTCGCCGCCATGGTGCTCGGCATCGTCATGGGGACCATGGTCGAACAGGCCTTCGTCACCTCGCTGATCAAGTCCGACGGCAGTATCCTGCCGTTCTTCGAGCGCCCGGTCGCGGCGATCCTCGCCGCGATGGCGATCGGCGCCCTGCTGTGGCCGGTGATGGTGTGGGTCTGGCGCAAGATGAAACCGGTGCAGACGGCGGTGGCGACAAGCAGGTGATTCCGGGCGAGCGGCCCTCGCCTGCCCCGCCTCGGCGTTGTAAAGCAGGGCATGACTGAGAAGAAGGCCTCGCTGGACATCAAATCCCTCGCCCGCGACTTGCGCGCCGGCAGCCGCGCGGCGCTGGCGCGGGCCATCACGCTGGTGGAGAGCCGGCGCGGCGACCACCAGGCGCTGGCGCGCGAGCTGGTGCAGATGCTGCTGCCCGACACCGGCAAAGCGTTCCGCGTCGGCATCACGGGGTCGCCCGGCGTCGGCAAGTCCACCACCATCGATGTGCTCGGGACCTATCTGATCGAGCAGGGCCACAAGGTCGCGGTGCTCGCGGTCGACCCGTCCTCGGCACGCAGCGGCGGCTCGATCCTCGGCGACAAGACGCGAATGGCGCGGCTATCAGCATCCGACGATGCCTTCATCCGCCCCTCGCCGTCCTCGGGCACGCTCGGCGGCGTCGCGGCAAAAACGCGCGAGGCGATGCTGCTCTGCGAGGCGGCGGGCTTCGACGTCGTGCTGGTCGAGACCGTCGGGATCGGCCAGTCCGAGACCGCGGTCTGCGACATGACGGATTTCTTCCTCGCACTGATGCTGCCGGGAGGCGGCGACGAACTGCAAGGCATCAAGAAGGGCCTGGTCGAGCTCGCCGACATGATCGCGATCAACAAGGCCGACGGCGACAATCTCAAGCGCGCCAAGGTCACCGCCGCCGATTATCGCGGCGCGCTGCATATTTTGGCGCCGCGGTCCGAACATTGGCACCCACCCGTCGTCACCTATTCGGCGCTGGCCGGCACCGGCATCACCGAGCTCTGGCAGAAGGTTCTGGACCATCGCAAGGCGATGAACGCGTCCGGCGATTTCGCCGCGCGGCGGCGTCAGCAGCAGGTGAAATGGATGTGGTCGATGCTGGAGCAACGGATGCTGGCGCGGCTGCGCAGCGAGGCCCCGGTTCGCAGCAAGGTCCGGAAGATCGAAACCGAGGTCGCCGACGGCCATCTCACGCCGGCCCTCGCCGCCGAGCAGATCCTGGAGTTGCTGCAATGAGCGAAAAGCTCCGCATTCTCCTCACCGGTTTCGGCCCGTTTCCCGGCGCGCCCTTTAACCCGACCCGGCCGCTGGTCGCGCGGCTCGCGCAACTGCGCCGTCCGGCCCTCGATGATGTCGCGCTCTCCAGCCACATCTTCCCGGTCACCTATGCCGCAGTCGACCGGCAATTGCCGGAGGTGCTCGCGAAGGTGAAGCCGGATGCGCTGTTGATGTTCGGCCTCGCCGCGCGCACGCCTTACCTGCGCATCGAGACCCGCGCCCGCAACGCCGTCACCATGCTCTGGCCCGATGCCGCCAACACCCGATCGAGCAAGCGCGGCATCGCCGGCGATGCCGACGCGATGAATTTCGGTCCGCACACGGCACGGCTGCTGCGCGCCGCGCGCCTCACCGGCATCGATGCGCGCGCCTCGCGCGATGCCGGCGCCTATCTCTGCAACTATCTGAGCTGGCGCGCGATCGAGAATGTGAAGGCGGGCGGGCCGCAGCTTGCGGCGTTCATCCACATTCCCCTGCTCGCGCGCGGCGGTGCAGTGCGGCGCAAGGGCGCGCCGCGGATCACGCTGGACGAGCTGGTGGATGCGGGGGAAGCGATGCTGATGGAGATGGTGGCGTTGGCAAGGAAGGCAGGGAACAAGGCTTCGTAGGGTGGATTAGCGAAGCGTAATCCACCATTTTGGCTTCAGCACACACCGTAGTCGCGGTGAGATGGTGAGTTACGCCGCGCGGACTGCGCTTCGCGCAGCCGCGGGGCTAACCCACCCTACGGCACCGTCTCTGCGTAAACATTTAACCCTACCGCGAACTATCCTCACGACCCCGGTCGCCCTGCGCTACCTAGTCGGCGCGGACCCCCGCGTCCGCCGGAGGACGCGTCATGGACCTCAATCGCCGCCATCTCATCGGAGCTTCGACCGCAGGTATCGCGGGCGCCCTCGCCATGCCGGCCGACGCCGCGCGCGCGGCGCCGCTGACATCCCTGCTGGGCCGCGATGCCACGCAATACGGCGTGCGGCCCGGCAGCAGCGAGGATCAGACCCGCGCGCTGCAACGCGCGATCGATGAGGCCGCGCGGGCGCAGATGCCGCTGGCGTTTCCGCCCGGTATCTACCGCAGCGGGCTGCTCCGGCTGCCGAACGGCGCACAATTGATCGGCGTCCGCGGGGCGACAAAATTCGTCTTCACCGGCGGGGCATCGGCGATCCAGAGCGATGGTTCGGACTCCCTTGGCCTCACCGGCATCACTTTCGACGGCGGCAACATCCCGCTGCCGGCGCGGCGCGGGCTGATCCATGTCCTCGGCGGGCGCGATACGCGCATCACTGATTGCGAGATCACGAATTCAGGCGGCAGCGGCATCTGGCTCGAGCAGGTGTCCGGCGACATCTCCGGTAACATCTTCACTGACATCGCGGTGACCGCGGTGGTCTCGTTCGATGCCAGGGGCCTCAGCGTCTCCCGCAACACGATCATCGGCACCAACGACAACGGCATCGAGATCCTGCGCAGCGCGATCGGCGACGACGGCACGCTGGTTGCCGACAACCGCATCGAGAACATCAAGGCCGGCCCCGGCGGCTCCGGCCAGTACGGAAACGCCATCAATGCCTTCCGCGCCGGCAACGTGATCGTGCGCGGCAACCGCATCAGGAACTGCGATTACTCCGCCGTGCGCGGCAACTCCGCCTCGAACATCCAGATATCAGGCAACAGCGTCAGCGACGTGCGCGAGGTCGCGCTCTATTCGGAGTTTGCGTTCGAGGCCGCGGTGATCGCCAACAACACGGTCGACGGCGCGGCTGTCGGCGTCTCCGTCTGCAATTTCAACGAAGGCGGCCGCATCGCGGTGGTCCAGGGCAACATCATCCGCAACCTGATCCCGAAGCGCCCGATCGGCACCGCGCCCGACGACGACGCCGGCGTCGGCATCTACATCGAGGCGGATACCTCGGTGACCGGGAATTTGATCGAGAACGCGCCGTCCTACGGCATCGTCGCCGGCTGGGGCAAATATCTGCGCGACGTCGCGATCACGGGCAACGTGATCCGCAAGGCCCTCGCCGGCGTCGGCGTCTCCGTCGTGCCGGGCGCCGGCATGGCGCTGGTCAACAACAACATGATCTCCGAGACCCCGCGCGGCGCCGTGGTCGGCCTCGATCACGCGCGGGCCGTAACCTCGGATCTGTCAGCCGACGGCGCGCAACGATTTGCGCAGGTGGTGCTCGGCGGCAATGCAGTGCGAAGGTAGGCATCGGCCTGCAGCTGGGCCGTTCATCCTTCGAGGCTCCCCACGCGGCGCGTTGCGCCACGTGTCTCGCACCTCAGGATGACGGTGCAAGAGAGCCGGTTGCCTCTCCTCCATCCCCACCTTAACGGCTAGAACGCGTTCCTGAGCAGCGGGTACTTGGCTTCAAGGCCGTCGAGGCTAAAGGTGAATTCGACGACGCGCTCGGGGGCTGCGACGATTTCGGCGGCCGGCGGGGCGAACTGCGGCAGGAGCGATGCCATCGCGGCAGGCGCGGCCTTCGGCGGCTTCGCGGCAGACACAGCCAGCGGCGGCCTCACTTCAGGCGCAGCGCGCGGCGCCATCGCGGCAGGCGCGGCGAGCGGTGACCTCACGGCAGGTGCGATCAGCGGCGCCCTCGCAGCCGGAGCCCTGAGCGGCGGCATCTCGGCCGGCGCGATAAACGACGCCATCGCAGCGGAGGCTGCGGGCGCGGCGAGCGGCGCGATCGGGGCTTCGGTGATCTCGGCGAGAACGTCCGGCTTCGGGTCGAGCCTGACCGGCACGGCGGTCTCGGGGGCGATGTGGACGGCCTTTGGGTGCAGGGTCTTGGGCTGCAGGGTCTTGGGCTGCAGGGTCTTGGGCTGCACGATCTGCGCCTGCTGCTCGCGCGGAAACACACGGGGCATGGTCGCCGGCGACCAGCCGAATGCCGGCGTCACGCTTGCAGCGGCCTCGGCGACGTCAGCACCGGTCGCAAGCGCGCGCCAGGTCTGGACCGCGCGCTTGGCTTCCTGGATATTTTCGAGGAATGCGATCTCTGAGTGATAACGGCGCCAGCGGCCGGTCTCGAACATTTCGGAGAGATGTTGCAGCCGCTGCTCGGCGAGAGCGCACCAGCGCGCCGCGACGTCGCGGCCAGCAACCACGGCACGCGCAGACGCGCAATAAGACTCTTGGCGATGTGTCATGAACCAGCCCGTCAGGGGAAAACACGGACGCGGGGGACGCAACGCACACGAATCAATTTAGACGCGACATGAATATTTTGTGGAAAAGTTTTGACTTGTCCAGCAACGACACGCCAGTCGTCGTCAATCACCGTAGTCGTGCGGAGATTTGCTGTGTTTTCGAGTCAAGCCTCGCACAAGCATAGCGGAGGTGCGACGCGCTGAGCGAACAGCCGACTCGAACACAGGGGCGTCCGATCAACCGCAAGCTGAACGAACGCGAGGCTTCGAAGAATCGGATGCCCAAAAGAAAAGACCCGTCCGGGGGGACAACCGGACGGGTCAAGCCATATGGGCGCTTGGGGTGGATGGGCGCTCGCGCCTGATATGACTGATGGGGAGGGATGACCGCTCCCACATAATTTGGTCGTGGCAGCTGGCTGAACGTTCAATGCGGGGTTCGCTTTTTTGAGCTTGGACGTGCGCGCATCTTTGTCGCAGCCGCTATCGCGTCGCCGGCCTATCCGCCTGAGAAATCGTGGATTTATCGTCCGCACTCGACAGCGAGGGTTGTTCGATCGCGCGGGTGCCAGGCTCATCGCGACGCTTCCCGGCATCTTCACGTTTTGTTGTACCGGACGCAGCCGCGACCGGCGTCGCGCTGTCGGCGGGAACAGCCATGACCGCGGCAAACGCATCGGTCTGGCCGTCGCCGAAAAGCTCGTCACGCCCGGGGGAGCCGAGGTCGCGCGCGGTCTTCGCCAGCGTCATGCGCAGCGCCTCCGGCTTCAAGGTGTAATTGCGCTCGAGCAGCAACGCCGCGACGCCGGAGACATAGGCAGCCGAGAACGAGGTTCCCGACGTCATCTGGTACTTGCCGTCCGGCGCCGGCAGGAAGATGTCGACCCCGGGCGCCGAGACGGCGATGTAATTGCCGCGGTTGGATGCCGTAAACAGCCTGTCCTGCTGATCGGTCGCGCTGACCGCGATCACGTTGGGATTGGCGGCCGGATAGAGCGGCGGCGATTTTGCCCCGGCATTGCCGGCGGCGGCGATCAGCACGAGACCGCGCGCGGCGGTCGCCGCGATGGCGCGCTCGATCACGGCGTCCTTCGGACCGGCAAAGCTCATATTGACGATCTGCGCGCCGTGCTCGGCGGCGTAATTCAGCGACCGCAGGATGATGTAGGACGAACTCTCGGCGCCGCCATTGCTGCCACCGAAGGCACGGATCGCGATGATGCGCGCCTGGGGGGCGCTGCCCATCAGCCGGTCATGCGCCACGATGGCGCCGGCGATGCCGGTGCCGTGGACGTGCGGCCCCTCCGCGCTGCCGAGCGCATCGAAATTGTCGGCGACGGAATTGGCCAGCTCTGGATGCTTGGTGTCGATGCCGGAGTCGATCACGGCGACCGTGACGTTGGCGCCGTGCGCCAGCGTATGCGCCTGCGGCAGGCGGAGCTTTGTCAGTGCATATTGCGCAGGATCGCCTTCGCTGGGCGGCGTCGATTTCTGGTCCTGCAGCACATAGCGGAAGTTCGGCTGGAGCGAGCGCACGCTGCCGTCGGCCGCGAATTCGCGCCGCACCGCCTCGTACGGCCGGCCATCCGTGACACGAAACAGACCGAACGTAGCCCCGATCAGCGGGAAGCTCTCCGACGAGATCCGCGTCAAGCCGTGCCGGCGGGCCAACGCGTCAGCATCATCGGGCGACAATGTGCCGTCGATCTCGGCCACGAATTCGTTGGCGAAGCTGCGAAGATTGGCGGCGGCCGGCGTGGCGTTGCCGCGGCCCTTGCCGGCGCTCTTCTTGGCGGGTTTGCCCGAGCCACCGCCGCCGGCATTCGGCTGCGCCAGGCATTCGCCCTCGGCATCGCGATAGGGAGCGGTGCAGGCCGGATACAGGTTCGGCGAGTAGCGCGCATAGGGCAGCACCGTCGTCGTCGGCCGCAGGCGCGACGTCGTGGTGTGGGGAATGGTCGCCATCGTCCGCGGGCCGCGGTCGACGGACACCGCCCTGGCCGAGATGGTCGGAGCGATGCGCGGGGCGATGCTCGGAGAGATGGTCGGCGTTCGCGTGGGCACGCTGATCGTCGGCGTGCGCATGATCGCCTGCGCCTGCGCAACCTCGACGCCGAGACAGGCGGCGATCAAAAGCGCCGCGCCGACCGATGAAGCGTAGGCCCCGGCGCGCACCCTGCTCTCGGACTTGCCTGTCATCGGATCAGCGGCGCGCTTAAGGCGCCGCGACGGCGAGGTTGACGAACTTCTCGCGCTGCATCTTGCCGAGCAGCGAGGCGAGTTCGTCCTGGCTCATCGCCTTGTCGAACTGGAGGCGGAACATGCCGCCCTTGGCATCGCCGATGATCGAGGCCTGATAGCTGTCGAGCAGCGCGGTGATGTCGGCGACGCGGGCCTCGGGCGTGAAGCGCACCAGCGCGCGCGCCGGCGGAACAGTCGTACCGAGTTCGCGTGTGATCGGACCGCTGGTCGAGAGCGAAGCGGTCTGGAAGGTCGCGGGCTGGTTCTTCATCAGCACGGCGCCGATGATTCCGGCTTGCAGCATCAGCGCGATGGCGCCGAGGCTCGCCGACCACGCCAGCGTGCGCGGCGACAGGCTCGCGAAGAAGGTCGAAATGCGCGCCGACAGCGGCAGCGAGCCGCTTGCCCGCGCAGGCTCGGCGTCGATCGAGGCGAACAGCTTCTGCAGCGCGCGCGCCGACGGAGCCCCCAAGCTCTCGTTCAGATGAATGGTCTCTTCGTACTCGCCGCGGATTGCCGCATATTGCCTGGCAAGCCCGGGATCGCGCGCCAGCGCTTCCTCGACCCGCCGCGCATCGCGTGCGTTCAGCGTGCCGGCCGCGTGCCACGGCAGCAGCAGTTCAATTTCACTGGGCTCTTGCTCCAGCATCTTCTTGCTCAAAGCCATCATGGCCAGCCTCGCTCAACGCCGGCTGCCTTCAGCAGTTCGGCCAGTTTCTTGCGCGCATAGAACAAGCGCGTCTTCACAGTGTTCTCCGGTATTCCGACGATTTCGGCCACCTCTTCCACGGACTTCTCGTGGTAGTAGACGAGATCGACGATTTCCCGATGGTCCGGCGAGAGGCCCGTCAGACACTCCCGCAACGCTTCACTGGTATCCTTTTTCTGCACCACCGTTTCCGGATTGTCGGACGTATCCTCGATCGCGTTGGCGGCGTCTTCGTCCAGCTCGAAATCCTTCCTGCGCCGGAGCGCAGACAGGGCCTTGAAACGGGTGATTGCCAGCAGCCAGGTAGAAACGGCGGATCGGCCCTCGAACTTGCCGGCTTGACGCCAGACGTCGAGAAACACCTCGCTGATGAGGTCTTCCGCCGCCTGCTCGTCCCGCACGAGCCTCAGCCCGAACCTGTAGACCCTGACATGGTGCCGCCCGTACAGCACCTGCATGGCGAGCCGGTCACCTTGGGCGATCCTGGCGATCAGGACCTCGTCCGAAGCCGCCTGTGTCACGCTCAATGCCCGTCTCGCAAAGTTGGTCGGGTCGGCGCGGCGGACGGTTCGACCGGGGGTGCAAAATTGTTCAGCGTACCGCAGTCATACGGTGGCCTATGTGACCTACCCCACATACGCGTATTTTTCTTGTCCCATCCGCGGCCGTCGGCCGCCTTCATCCAGATCGGTAACATAATACTGCGATACTTCCCTGCGGAATGCCTGTCCGGCACAGGCGGCCCGGCCTCGTCCGGTTCCATAGCAGCCCTGCACGACATATGTCTCGCCAAGCCCGGCTTAGGCTCGATCGCATCGCAAACGGATACCTGATCGCCGGCAAAATTTCTCCCGCCAGCCGACCGCCTTGTTCCGCGCTGCACGGTTCGGATTCGGTTTCCAAGGATACCAAACCTAAAGGCTTGCCACGTAGATTTTTACGCTGACATCACCATTGGCGGGACCATGAGCACGGCCGCGACGTCCTTTCCCGAGAGGAATGCCGCTGAGGTCGCGGATCTCGTGCTCACGCCCGAGGCGGCGGCTTCCGAAGTGCTGGCGCGCCGGGCCCGGCAGCGCCGCCAGATGTATATCGGCCAGGTGGCGAGCTATTCGCTGGGCGCCTCGGTCCTGCTGCTCTACGCCTATGGCGGCGCCGTCTCCATGGCCGTTCCATCGCTGTTCTGGCTCGGCGGCCTCCTGATCATCGGTACGTTCACCGTGCTCTCGGAAGCCGGCTTCGGCGACCGGTTCGAGGATCATTACCTCACCGTCTTCCAGATCTCGGCGCATATGGCGTTGCAGCTGCTGTTCCTGCTCGCAGTGCCGACGGTCGGGGTCGCGTTCATCGCCGTGCTGTTTCTGATCTTCGCGTTTGGCACGCTGCGGATGACCTCGAGCCAGGCGATGGTGACCTGGGGCCTTGCCACCTGCGGGCTCGCCCTGGTCTTCCTGGGCTCGGACCTGCCGATCGGACTGCCGGTTGAAACCCGCCTGGAGCGAACCGCATCGATGCTCTGCTTCGTGCTGGTGATCGGCCAGTGCGCCTTCCTCGGCCTGTTCGGCGCCACCCTGCGCAAGATCCTGTACCGGCGCAGCATCGAGCTGAAGGCCGCCTATCAGCGCATCGAGGAGCTGGCCGAGCTCGACGAGCTCACCGGCTCCTACAACCGCCGCTGCATCATGCGCCTGCTCGACGCCGAGATCGAAAAGTCGCGGCAGACATCGATGCCCTGCGCGATCGCACTGATCGATCTCGACTGGTTCAAGCGCATCAACGACGCCCACGGCCATCCCGTCGGCGACGAGGTGCTGCGCACCTTCGCGATCACCATGTTCGCCAACATCCGCCCGGCCGACTGCTTCGGCCGCTACGGCGGCGAGGAATTCCTCCTGCTGCTGCCGGACACGTCGGACGACGCCGCACAGCGCATGCTCGAGCGCTTGCGCGGTATCATCGCCGATCTCGACTGGAGCGCATTCTCCCTGAATATGCGGGTGACCATTTCCGCGGGCGTGGTGACGCTGCGCGACGTCGATACTGCCGACACGTTTCTCGCGCGCGCCGATCGCGCGCTCTATTCCGCCAAGGCGCAAGGGCGCAACCGCATTGCAACGAGCTGACCAATCCATTTTTTCCCGCTGCGACAGAACCCGCCGCCGGACCGAGCGCTCCAGGACAGGGCCATGAGATCCAGATCCGCAAAAACATCCGAGAATCTGCTCGAGGAACTGCAGGCTGCGCTCTCGCACGGCACGGTCGCGCGCCGGGTCGAGACGCTGCGCCGCGTCACCGATCTGTTCGTGGGCAATTCGGTGGACTATTCCGATGACCACATCCGCGTGTTCGACGACGTGTTCCAGTGCCTGATTGAGCAGATCGAGACGTCGGCCAAGGCGCTGCTCGCCGACCGCCTCGCACCGATCGCGGCCGCGCCACCGAAAATCATGCGCACGCTCGCGCTCGACGAAGTCATCGAGGTCTCCGGCCCCGTGCTGTCGAAATCGGAACGGCTGGACGAGACGACCCTGATCGAGATCGCGCGCACGAGGGGCCAAGCCCATCTCAAGGCGATCTCGCTGCGGCGGGTGCTGTCGGAAGCGCTGACCGACGTGCTGGTGACGCGCGGCAACGAGGACGTGGTGCAGTCGACCGTCGGCAATCCGGGCGCACGGCTCTCCGAGGGAAGCCTCACCGATCTCGTCACCCGCGCCGAACGCGACGACGACCTCGCCACCTGCATCGGTCAGCGGCCGGACCTGCCGCGCCATCACTATTTGAAGCTGGTTGCGAAGGCGTCCTTGAGCGTGCGCAGGAAGCTCGAGGCCGCGCATCCGGAGCTCGTGGACGAGGTGTCGAGCGTGGTGCAGGAAGTGGCCCAGAGGGTCCGCGCTGCCGCCATGACGAAGCAGACCGAGATGGCGCGCGCGCTGGTGAAGTCGCTGCACGAGGACGGCCGCCTCAACGAATTCCAGGTCACCAGTTTCGCCGAGCAGGGCAAGTTCGACGAAACCAATGCGGGGCTCGCGGCGCTCGCCGGCGTCGCGGTCGAGACCGCCGAGACCATGATGATCGAAAGCCGCACCGAGGGCGTGATGATCCTCGCCAAGGTCGCCGGCATGTCCTGGCCGAGCGTGCGGGCCATCATCGCGATGCGCGAGAAGCTCTCCGGCGGCTCGCAGACCGACATGCTGACGCTGCGCGACGTTTACGAGGCGCTGCGCTCATCGACCGCGCAGCAGGTGCTGCGCTTCCACCGCATGCAGCTGGGCACGACGCCGGCGGCGTGAGGCCCGGCGCGGTCAGTATCTCAGGACCCTCGCCCCGACCGCCGCGCCGATCGCCGTCACCAGCGCGGTCGCGAGCGTGTACCAGGTCGCGACGAACAGGGGCGAATCGTCGGTGCAGTGCGAGGCATAGAGCGTCGCGGCAAGGCCGGCCGACACCAGGCCGGCGAGCGCTCCGGCAAGCGCCGGGCGCGACGGCGCGCCATGGCGCAGGCCGAACAGCGCCCCCGCAAGCAGCGGCAGCGACATCGCCGGAATTGCGACCAGGCACACCCTGGAGTTCTTGCCCATCAAGCGCATCGTCATCGGCATGGCCGGCGCCATCATCGCCTCACTGCCGATCGCGACCGCGAGCAGCCCGACGGGAAGCAGCAGCAGCCAGCCCCAGCCGCGCAGCAGGGCCTCGGGACGCGACAGATGCAGGCTGACGATGATGGCGGGAATCGCGAGCGACAGCGTCACCGCGAACTTCATATCGAAGAACGGGTTGTGCATCGCGCTCATCACGTCGTGACGCACGCCGAGGAACGTCGCGAAGATCAGGATCGACAAGGGCGCGGCCACCAGGAGCGCCATGGTCAGCACCGCGCCGACGCGCGGCGCGCGATGCGCATTGTCGGCTGCGAGCGAACGGATGAGTTGATCGGTGTCCATGACTACTGGTCCCGCAGTTTAGTCGTCAGCGCCGCAAGTCCGCGATGCAGCGCGACGCGCACCGCGCCCTCGCTCATCGAAAACTTCGCCGCCGTATCCTTGATCGAGGCGCTCTCGACCGCGATCGACTGCAGCACGTCGCGCTGGCGCTGCGGCAGGGTGTTGAGCTGGGCTGCGACCTCGCCCGCGGAGGCGGTTTCCTCGGGCGCCTCGCCCGGCAGGGTTTCGGCGAAATCGTCGATATTGACGAAGACGCGCCTGCCGCGCCGGCGCAGCGAGTCGATCAGCTTGTTGCGGCCGATGGCAAACAGCCAGGGCGCGAAGGGGGCTTCGCTGTCCCAGGTGTGCCGCTTCAGATGCACCGCCAACAGAATCTCCTGCACGATATCCTCGGCCTGGTCGGGAGGCTGGCCTGCCCGTGCCAGGCCTCGCCTCGCTGCAGCGCGCAGCACCGGCGTGACCGCCCTCAACAGGCGATGATAGGCCGCATCATCGCCAGCCATGGCCGACCGCATCAGGCCGGTCCATTCGTCCTCACTTCCGCGCACGCGCGCCCCTCACCATGCAATTCGGCCGTCCGTTCAATTTGTTACGCGGGTTCGACGAAATCACGAATTCGTGATATGCCCTGGACCGCGCGACCGATCCGGCCGTAAACGTCTGCGACGGCTCATAACACCGATCGGCCCGTCCCGCACCCGGCGGCTGGCTTCAGGGGGTCCGGTCTGCCCCGGTTTTGCCCGTTGTGGCCCGAAGATTCCCATTTTCTGCCCCGCTGTCGTCACGCCCCGGGGTCTCTGTTCGTGTCCGGGACGGGCGGAATTGGGGAGATCATCACCATGATGAAAGCCAGCGGGCGCGCGGCCCTGATTGTTCTTGCCGGCCTTTTGTTGCTGTTCGGAGGCCTTGCACAGGCGGCCCCAAACTCGGCCACAAGCAATTCGGACAGCGCGGGCAAGCAGGCCGACGCGGCCAAGCCGAGCAAGCACCGGCGCCATGAGTCACGCCGCACCACCACCAGCGGCAAGACAGCACAGAAATCCGACGACAAGGCCGACAAGAACGCCCCTCCGGCCAAGGCCGACAACAAGGCCGACGAGACGAAGGCCGACAGCACGGCCGACAATAACGTCCCGGCCTCGACCCAGATGCCGCCAGCGGTCGCCAACGCCAATGCGCAGCTCGCCACCACCGACACCCCGACTGCGGCAGCGGCCTCGGCAATGACAGACCGCGCCAACACCAATGTCCAGGCAGCGGCCGATAATACCAACGCTGCGAACGCCGAGAGCCAGGTGGTCGCCCCCGATCAGCTCAACGACATCGACCGCGCCGCGCAACAGGACAACCCGCCCGCGCAGAAGGCGGTGATTGCCGCAACCGAGGCCCAGCCCCGGCCGGCACCGGTGATGGCAAGCACCCAGCAGAGCTCTGCCTGGGACCAGAGCTCCCTGATCGGCAAGATCTTCATCGGCGTCGGCACGCTGCTGACGCTGGCGTCCGCCGCCCGCATGTTCATGGCGTGATTGCGGGCCCGATCCTGGCCCGAGAGACCTCCCCGGAACGCGCATCTTGCTGCGTGTTCCGGCGGCCGTTAGCCCCTTGAAGCTCACCGCGCCAGCGGGCACATTGCCCGCCCAATCAAAAGCGTGGGTGGAGCATGAGCACGTTCGAACACATCATCGTCGAAAGCAAAGGCGCGGTCGGCATCATCAAGCTGAACCGGCCGAAGTTGCTCAACGCGCTCTCCTTCGGCGTCTTCCGCGAGATCGCAGCTGCCGTCGACGATCTCGAGGCCGATGACGCCATCGGCTGCATCGTCGTGACCGGCAGCGAGAAGGCCTTTGCCGCCGGCGCCGACATCAAGGAGATGCAGCCGAAGGGCTTCATCGACATGTTCTCCGAGGATTTCGCCGCGATCGGCGGCGACCGTATCGCGCGTTGCCGCAAGCCGACGGTTGCCGCGGTTGCCGGCTATGCGCTCGGCGGCGGCTGCGAGCTCGCCATGATGTGCGATTTCATCATCGCCGCCGACACCGCAAAGTTCGGCCAGCCCGAGATCACGCTCGGCACCATTCCCGGCATCGGCGGTACCCAGCGCCTGACACGCGCGATCGGCAAGTCCAAGGCGATGGACCTGTGCCTCACCGGCCGCATGATGGATGCGGCGGAAGCCGAGAGAAGCGGCCTCGTCAGCCGCATCGTGCCTGCCGACAAGCTGATGGACGAAGTGATGGCGGCGGCCGAGAAGATCGCCGCGATGTCGCGCCCTGCGGCCGCGATGGCCAAGGAAGCGGTGAACCGCGCCTTCGAGACCACGCTCGCCGAGGGCATGAGCGTCGAGCGCAACCTGTTCCACTCGACCTTCGCGCTGGAGGACCGCTCCGAGGGCATGGCGGCGTTCATCGAGAAGCGCAAGCCGGTGAACAAGAATCGGTAACGTCAGGGAACGGGTCAGGCTGGTGTAAGGCTCGGCCGCGTTCCCTCAGAACTCCTGTGACGCACCTGCAACAAGCACGGATTTCATGGGGGTTTCCCCCGCGGCAGTTTGCCTGCGGGACCTCGGCTGGTTAAACAGTTAAGAGGCCACCGTCGGCGGGGGCGGACAGCCGGGGTAAGCGGGATTACATGATTGGGCGTACCGCCAGAGCTGGTCGCGAGATGACGCGGCATCGATCGGGCGTGGGTCCTGTGCTTGCGACATGGACCACGCTGGCGCTGTGTTGCGCCCTGCCCTCCGCCGCCTGGGCCGAAGCCCTGCCGGAGGCGCTCGCCAAGGCCTACCAGACCAATCCACAGCTCAATGCCGAACGTGCGCGACAACGCGCCACGGACGAGAACGTGCCGCAGGCCCTCGCCGGTTACCGGCCGCAGATCGTGGCGAGCCTCAGCGCCGGCCTGCAATCGGTGCGCAATCTGCTGCCCGACAACACCATCCAGACCGGCAATTTGAAGCCATGGATCATCGGCGTCACCGTGACGCAGACCCTGTTCAACGGCTTCCGCACCGCCAACAACGTGCGGGCCGCCGAGCTCCAGGTGCAGTCGGGCCGCGAGGCGCTGCGCAATGTCGGCCAGGGCGTGCTGCTCGACGCGGTCACCGCCTACACCAACGTGCTCGCCAACCAGTCGCTGGTCGAAGCGCAGCGTTCCAACGTCGCCTTCCTGCGCGAGACGCTCTCGGTCACCCAGCGCCGTCTCAACGCCGGCGATGTCACGCCGACCGACAGCGCGCAGGCCGAAGCGCGCCTTAACCGCGGCCTTGCCGATCTCAACGCCGCCGAGGTCGCGCTTGCCGTCAGCCAGGCGACCTATGCGCAAGTGATCGGCAATGCGCCATCGCAGCTTCGGGCCGCCGAGGCCGTCGATCGCTATCTGCCGAAGAGCCGCGAAGACGCCATGACCATGGCAATCCGCCAGCATCCGGCGGTGATGGCCGCCAGCTTCGACGTCGATGTCGCCTCCACCAACATCCGCATCGCCGAAGGCTCATTGCTGCCGAGCGCCACCATCCAGGGCAACGCCAGCAAGAGCCGCAACAACGACCCGACGCTCGGCACCTTCGCCGAGGACCAGGCCTCGATCGTCGCCAATGTCACCGCGCCGATCTACGACGGCGGCCAGGCCGCCGCGCAGACCCGGCAGGCCAAGGAGATCACGGCGCAGAGCCGGCTCGTGCTCGACCAGGTCCGCAACCAGGCTCGCACGGCGGCAGTGAGCGCCTGGGTCGCCAATGAAGGCGCCAAGATCACCGTGTCGGCCTCGGAATCCGAAGTGAAGGCTGCGACCGTCGCACTCCAGGGCGTGCAGCGCGAGGCCGCCGGCGGACAACGCACCACGGTCGACGTCTTGAACTCGCAGGCCGATTTGATCCAGGCCAAGGCCCGCCTGATCGGCGCCAACCGCGACCGCGTCATCGCATCCTACACGCTGCTCAGCGCCATCGGCCATCTCGACGTCAAGACGCTCAGCCTGAACACGCCGGATTATTTGCCCGAGGTTCACTACCACCAGGTCCGCGACGCCTGGCACGGGCTGCGCACGCCGTCGGGGCAGTAGTTTCAATCTATCGGGCCGGTGCCCATGAAAAGCCGCCGCATCCATCTGACGGGCGCTTCGGGCTCCGGCGTGACGACGCTCGGCCGGGCGCTCGCGGGCCGGCTTCGTGACCGCGCCGCGCGAGATCCGGATGAAGCGATTGCGCGCCCGCGAGGCCGCCCATTTCGGCGCTGACGCCGTCGCGCCGGGCGGCTGGCGCCACGACGAGACCGAAGACTTCGTCGAATGGGCCTCTCATTACGAAGCGGGGGATCGCGAAGGTCGCAGTCTCGCCAAGCATGAAGCATGGCTCGCGGGCCTGCCCTGCCCGGTCGTGCGCGCGGACGGCTCACGTCTGCTTGCGGACATTGTCGAGCAGCTATGCAACGAAGCGCAGCTTCGATCCGGCTGATGTGGTACCGTCCCGGCACACTGCCAAATAAAACAACCAGGGAGAGAAACCGTGCTCGATCGACGCAGCGTCCTGCTTGCCTCCCTCGCCGCCGGAGTAGCCATGACCAACAGAGCCCACGCCCGCGCGGCGCAGCCTGCGACGCCGGTCAATTTCGACGTCCCCGCGCATGCCTGCGACTGCCACACTCACATTCATGGCGACGTCGAGAAGTTTCCGTTCTTCGCCGGGCGCGTCTACACGCCCGAGCCGGCAAGCCCCGAAGAAATGGCTGCACTGCACAAGGCGCTGCATATCGAGCGCGTGGTGATCGTCACCCCCAGCGTCTACGGCACCGACAATTCGTCGACCTTGTTCGGCATGAAGGCACGCGGCGCCAATGCGCGCGGCGTCGCCGTGATCGACGACAAGACGACCGAGGCACAGCTCGATGCGATGCAGGCGGACGGTTTCCGCGGCATGCGCCTCAATCTCGCAACCGGCGGCGTCAACGACCCCAATGTCGGCAGGTCACGCTTCACCACCGCCGTCGAGCGCATGAAGGCGCGCGGCTGGCACGTGCAGCTCTACACCACGCTTCCTATGATCTCGGCGATCAAGGACCTCGTCGAGACGGCGCCGGTACCTGTCGTGTTCGACCATTTCGGCGGGCTGGAAGCTTCGCTCGGCCTGGAGCAGCCGGGTTTCTCCGATCTCGCTGCGCTGGTGAAGTCCGGCAAGGCCTATGTGAAGATCTCCGGCGCCTATCGCTCGTCAAAGCTCGCGCCCGACTATCAGGACATGGCGCCTTATGCACGTGCGCTGATCGCGGCGAATCCGGACCGCATCGTCTGGGGCACCGACTGGCCGCATCCGGATTCGAGCCGTGTCGAGGGACGCAAGCCGACCGACATCGCGCCGCTCTATCAGATCGACGACGCCCGCCTGCTCAACCAGCTTCCGGTGTGGGCACCGGATGCCGATGTGCGCAAGAAGATCCTGGTCGACAACCCGGCACGACTCTACGGATTCTGACGGTCAGCGCGCGCGGCGCGAGAAGAACGAGATCAGGACCGGCAGCGTGACGAGGATCACGACCGGCGCCAGCATCATGCCGGTGACGACGACGACCGCGAGCGGCTTCTGCACCTGCGAGCCGATTCCTTCCGACAGCGCCGCCGGCAGCAGCCCGACGCCGGCGACGACGCAGGTCATCAGCACCGGCCGGAGCTGAAGCTCGCCGGTGCGCACCACCGCACTCATGCGGTCCATGCCCTCTTCGATGAGCTGGTTGAACTGCGACAGGATGATGATCCCGTCCATCACGGCGATGCCGAACAGCGCGATGAAGCCGATCGCCGCGGAAACGCTGAATGCCGTGCCCGATATCAAAAGTCCCAGCACGCCGCCGAAGATCGCCATCGGGATCACGCTCATCGCGAGCAGCGTGTCGGTCATCGAGCCGAAATTGAACCAGAGCAGCACGCCGATCAGCGCCAGCGAGATCGGCACCACGATCGACAGCCGCCGGATTGCGTCCTGAAGGTTGCCGAACTCGCCGACCCAGTCCATGTGCGAACCGGGCGGCAGCTGCACCTGCTCGGCAATCTTCTGCTGCGCCTCGCGGATCGCACTGCCGAGGTCGCGCTCGCGCACCGAGAACTTGATCGGCAGATAGCGTTCCTGCTGCTCGCGATAGATGTAGGCCGCGCCCGAGACGAGGCTGATGGTGGCGACCTCGCTCAGGGGAATCTGCGTGACGGTGCCGTTCGGCCCGGGTGCGCCGATGCGCAAATTCTGGATCGCCTCGGCACTCCTGCGGTATTCCGGCGCGAGGCGGACGATGATCGGGAAGTGACGATCGGAGCCGGACTCGTAGAGATCGCCCGCCGTGTCGCCGCCGATCGCGACCTTGATCGTGGCGTTGATGTCGCCCGGCGCAAGGCCGTAGCGCGCGGCCTTGGCGCGGTCGATGTCGATCTGGACGGTCGGTTGGCCGAGCGAGGTGAACACCGCAAGGTCGGTGACGCCCTGCACCGTGGCCAGCACCGACTTGATCTTGTTGGCGGTGTCGGTCAGCGCCTGCAGGTCGCTGCCGAACAGCTTGATCGAGTTCTCGCCCTTCACGCCGGAGACGGCCTCGGAGACGTTGTCCTGGAGATATTGCGAGAAGTTGAACTCGACACCGGGGAAGCGATCGTCGAGCTGCTTGAGCAGTTGCGCGGTCAGCTCTTCCTTGTCGCGGGTCCCGGGCCACTGACTGATCGGTTTGAGCGGCGCGAAGAACTCGGCATTGAAGAAGCCGGCGGCGTCGGTGCCGTCGTCGGGACGGCCGTGCTGAGACACGACGGACTCGACCTCGGGTCGGGCGCGGATCACCTTGCGCATCTCGTTGACGTAGCTGTTGCCTTCCTGGAGCGAGATGGTCGGCGGCAGCGTGGCGCGAATCCAGAGATTGCCCTCTTCCAGCTTCGGCAGGAATTCGAGGCCGAGCATCCGGCTGAGCGCCACCGTCATCAGCACGAGGCCGACCGCACCGCCGAGCACGATGTTGCGGTTGGCGACCGCCCACTGCAGCAACGGCGAGTACAACCGGTGCAGGATCCGCATCACCCTGGTCTCGGTTTCCTCGACATGCGCGGGCAGGATGATCGCGGACAGCGCCGGCGTGACGGTGAAGGTCGCAAGCAGCCCGCCGGCCAGCGCATAGGCATAGGTGCGGGCCATCGGCCCGAAGATGTTGCCCTCGACGCCCGACAGCGTGAACAGCGGCAGGAAGGCCGCGATGATGATCGCCGCGGCGAAGAAGATCGAGCGCGAGACGTCGGCGGCCGCGCTGAGGATGGCGTGGCTCTTCATGCCGAACAGAGTCTCATTGGACATATGTTCGGTCTCGGACATCGGCGTCGTCTGGGTCAGACGGCGGAAGATCGCCTCCACCATGATGACGGTGGCATCGACGATCAGGCCGAAATCGATCGCGCCGACCGACAGCAAATTGGCCGATTCCCCCCGCAGCACCAGGATGATGACGGCGAAGAACAGCGCGAACGGAATGGTGGCGCCGACGATCAGCGCGCTGCGCAGGTCGCCGAGGAAGATCCACTGCAACAGCACGATCAAGAGAATGCCGACCACCATGTTGTGCAGCACGGTGTGGGTGGTGAGCTCGATCAGGTCGCCGCGGTCGTAGATGCGTTCGATGCGCACGCCGGGCGGCAGGATGCTGGAATTGTTGATGGTCTGAACGAGCTGGTGGACACGCTTGATGGTCGGCGAGCTCTGCTCGCCGCGGCGCATCAGGACGATGCCCTGCACGATGTCGTCGGACTCGTCGAGGCCGGCAATGCCGAGGCGCGGCTTCTGGCCGACGGTGACGGTGGCGACGTCCTTGACCAGCACCGGATTGCCGCCGGTCTGCGCCACCATGGTATTGGCGAGATCGTCGATCGACCGGATCAGGCCGACGCCGCGCACGACCGCCGATTGCTGGCCGATATTGACGGTATTGCCGCCGACATTGACGTTGGAATTGCCGACCGCCTGGAGCAATTGCGGCAGCGTCAGACCGTTGGCGACCAGCTTGTTGAAGTCGACCTGGAGCTCATAGGTCTTGCTCTTGCCGCCCCAGCCGGTGACGTCGATGACACCAGGCACGGCGCGGAAGCGGCGCTGCAGGATCCAGTCCTGGATGGTCTTGAGATCGAGCACGCTGTAGTTCGGCGGACCCACGAGACGGTAGCGGAAGATCTCGCCGATCGGGCTGAGCGGCGAGATCTGCGGCTGCACGTTGCCCGGCAGCGGCGCGAGCTGCGCCAGGCGGTTCAATACCTGCTGCAACGCCTCGTCATAGGTGTAGGCGAAGGAGAACTGGAGTTTGACGTCGGAGAGGCCGTAAAGCGAGATCGTGCGGATGGTCGTCAGGTTCTTCAGACCTGCGACCTGGGTCTCGATCGGGATCGTGATGTAGCGCTCGATCTCCTCCGCCGACAGCCCCGGGCTCTGCGTCACGATGTCGACCATCGGCGGGGTCGGATCGGGATAGGCCTCGATGTTGAGCTGGTTGAACGCGATGACGCCGCCGATCAGCACGGCGACGAACATCCCGACCATCAGGAAGCGCCGGTTGACGGCAAGGGCGACGAGACGATCCATCAGGTCTTCAATTTGTCTTCAGTTTTTTGGGTCGTCGATCAGCTGCCGGACGCCGCGCGGTCGATGAACAGGCTGCCTTTGGTGACGATCTGCTCGCCGGGTTTCAGATTGCTGGTGACCTCGACGAGGTTGCCGTTGATGAGGCCGATCTTGATCTGGCGCAGCTCGACCGACTTGTCCTCGCGCGCGACCCAGATGCGGACCTTGTCGGCTTCATAGATCAACGCCTGCTTCGGCACAGCGGGCGCGGCGCGATCGCCGGCCGAGTAGATCGTGACGTTGGCGAACATCTCGGGCTTGAGCAGCCCGTCCTTGTTGTCGATGGTGGCGCGGACCTGCAGGCGGCGGGTGTTGGGGTCGATCGCGGCGGCGACGTAATTGATCTTGGCGGTCAAGGGGCGGCCCGGCAGCGCCATCACGTTGACGGTGATGTCCTGGCCGATGCAGACCGCGGCGGCGTCGCTCTCGCGCACGAAGGCGGTGAGCCAGACCGTGGAGAGATCGCCGACCACGAAGACTGGATCGCTGGCGCCGGAATTGACGTACTGGCCGGGGCCGATCTTGCGCTGCACGACCGTGCCGGAGATCGGCGAATAGATCGTGACTTCCGGATTGATGGCGCCCTTGTCCTGGAACGCCTTGATGGTCTCGTCGGTGAAGCCGAGGATGCGCAGCTTGTTGCGCGCGGCTTCCAGCGCGGTCCCCGAGGAGCGCATGTCGTTGCGCGCCTGAACCTGGGTCGCTTCGGCCTGCTGATAATCCTTCAGCGGAATGGCATGGCCCTCGTAGAGGTCCTTGGCGCGCTTGAACTGGATGTCGGAGAGCTCGAGCGCCGACTTCGCCTTGTTCTGCGAGGTCATCGCCGCGATGAAATCGTTCTGGGCCTGCACGGTGTCGGCGGCCTCGATCGTGAACAGCGGTTGGCCCTGCTTCAGCATCTCACCCGGCTTGGCCAGCAGCTTGGTGACGCGGCCGGCATAGGGCGAGAACACCGGTGTCGAGCGGTCCTCGTCGACGGCGACCTTGCCTTCCGTGACATATTCGGCGCGGAAGGCCTTGGCCTTGACCGGCTCGATCGTCAGCGTCGCCCATTCGGACGGCGTCGGCGTGAAGTTCTGCGCATTCCTGCGCGACTGGCTGGAGATCTCGGAGTGCTTCTTTTCCTTGGACCCGGAAGAGAGGAAGCCGTAGGCACCGGCGCCGACAAGAGCTAGTAGAACTACGGATGTGATCACCCGTTGTTTTGTAAACACCTGCAATCGCTTGGTATTTTCAACTACCATGGAGCCCGGTCGTGTCTGCGACGATCTCGGCAGATGCCTGCCTTATCGGTTGCGCTAATAGTGCCGAATTGGGAGTTCAAACAACCTAAAAAACGCCGGGCGCCTTTCGGTTTGCGTTAAAATTTCGCGACATGTCAGCTTCACGTCAGCTTCGCGCCGGCCACTGTGCCGGATGACTGCCGAGCGGCATTGCCGGACGGCTCCATTGCGCCGGCGTCTTCGACAGCATCGCCGAATGGCGCACCGCCTTCAACATGCCGAAGCCAGATGGCACGCTCTCGATGAACGCAGCATGTACAGCGTCGCCCGTAAGATCCGGGGTGTTCAGTCCGCCATCGAGCCGGCCGAGATTCCAAAGCCAGCGCCCGGTCTGCGCCAGCGACACACGCACGTGCCAGCTGCCGCCTTCGCGGGCCTGACGCGCCTTGGCCATCATCGCGCCGAACGCCATCAGATAGCCGGTGGCGTGATCGAGCATCTGCGCCGGCAATTCCTTGGGGCCATCGAGACCGGCAGCGCGTCCCTCGGCGTGATTGAATCCGGTCGTGGTCTGCACGAGGGAATCGAAGCCGCGCCGCTCGGCCCAGGGGCCGGCGTGGCCATAGGCCGACAGCGTCACATAGACGATGCCGGGATTGATCTGCGCTGCATCCTCGGGCGCAAAGCCGAGGGCGGCGAGCGCGCGCGGGCGATAGCCCTGCGAGAAGATGTCGGCGTCCCGCAACAGTTCGCGCAAATGCGCCCTGCCCGTCTCGCTCTTCAGTTCGATGAAGGTGGTGAGCTTGCCGCGGCCGGTATCGATGGTGAGCCAGGGAATGGCGGGCAGCTCCGGCCCTGACACCAGCAGCACATCCGCACCATGCGCAGCGAGCGTGCGGCCGGCGACGGGGCCCGCGATGACGCGGGAGAGATCGAGCACGCGCAGGCCTGACAACGGACGATCGCCTTTTGGCCACGGCTTTGGCGGGGCCTCACCGATCTTCTCGATCGAGAGCAGCGGCAACTCGGCGAGCGCGCGCGCCTGCGGCAGCGCGGACCATTCGTCGTAGGAGCGCATGAGCGCGACGACGCCGCCCGCGGCGTAAGCCGCAGTCTCGAAATCCTCGTCCCTCCATTGCATCAGCGCGGCCTGCACCTTGTCGCGCTCCGCCTCGCAGCCGAGCACCTTGCAGACGGCGTCGCGATGATGCGGGAAATTGGTGTGGCAGCGAACGAAGCGATTGTCGCCGGTCCTGTAGACGCCGGCGATGGCGTCCCAGGCCGGGGGCGGCGGCTTGTCGTCGAGAAGCAGATAGCGCTCGGAGCGGCATTCGGCAACGGCGTGGCGCATGTCGACGGAGACATCCTGCGTCTGCCCGCTGCGCAGTCGCCAGATCTCCGCGGCGGCGAGGCCGGCCGCGGCGATGGTCGTCTGTCCGGCAATTGCGACGCGGAACGAGGACGGAAGCTGAGGCTCTTCGCCGCTCAGCCGTACGCGTTCGAGCGCTGGTGCATCGCCCCCGGCGGAGGTCCAGATGTCCTTGAGAATGTCGGCAGGGCTTTGCATGGCCGCTTCTCTCCCTTAGTTTTTCAAGCGACCATCCATTAGCCCATAAGGAAATGCAATGGCCGCCATCGACCCCCTTACCGCAGGCGCCGTGTTCATCGCAACGGCGGCCACAGACGCGGTCTATGTCATGTTCACCTCGGCCGTGATCGCGCGAAAACGCGTGCCGGCCGCGAACTGGAGTGCGGTCTGGTACCTGCTCTCCTCCTACGCCGTGATCAGCTACACCGAAAACGCCTTTTACGTTGCCTTCGCCGCGATCGGCTCCTGGGCCGGCGCTTATGCCTCGCTGACCTTCCTGCACCGCCCGCCCGGCGGCCCGCCGGTGGGCGCCGCGCCGGAGTGAGGAGGCCCCACCTCTCTCCACGTCATTGCGAGGAGCTCGCGACAAGATTGCGTGGCAATTTTGTGCTGATGCGACCAAGCCAGTCTATTTCCGCAGATGCATTTCCGGATTGCTTCGCTGCGCCCGCAATGACCATGTGGAGGCTTCTGGGCGTCTTCCGAAACAGCTACACTCCCGCGACCAACAAAAAGGAAACCCAACAATGGATCTCGGTCTCAAAGGCAAGAACGCCATCGTGCTCGGCGGCACGCGCGGCATCGGGCGGGCGATTGCGGAGACGCTCGCCGGTGAAGGCACCAATGTCGCGGTGTGCGCGCGCAATGCAGATCAGGTTGCGGCTACCGTTGCCGAGCTGAAGGCGAAGGGCGCCAACGCCACCGGCGGCCCGGTCGACGTGACCGACGGCGCAGCGCTGAAATCCTGGATCGAGGGTGCCGCAAAAGAGCTCGGCGGCGTCGACCTGTTGTTCTCCAACGCCGGCGCGATGGCGCAAGGCCACGATCCCGCATCGTGGGAGCAGAACTTCCGGCTCGACCTGCTTGGCGCCGTGCACGCGTTCGACGCCGCGCGGCCGTTCCTCGAAGCGAGCGGCGAGAGAAGCGGCGACGCCGCCTTCGTCATCATCTCCTCGATCTCGGCGGCGCAGGCGGACACGGCCAGTTCCTACGGCCCGATCAAGGCGGCGCTGATCCACATGGCCAAGGGGCTGGCGCGGCAATATGCAAAGAAGAAGATCCGCGTGAATGTCGTGTCGCCCGGCACGGTCTATTTCAAGGGCGGCGTCTGGGAGATGGTCGAGAAGAACATGCCCGAGCGTTACGCCGACGCGATGAAGCGCAATCCGACCGGCCGGATGGCCACGCCGCAGGAAATCGCGAGCGCCGCGGTGTTTCTGGCAAGCCCGGTGTCGGGGTTCACGACGGGATCGAATCTCGTCGTGGACGGCGCGATCTCGAACCGGGTGAATTTTTAAGGCGCGACGTCATCATCGAGGAACTCGTAGGGTAAACAAAGCAAAGCGTGCCCACGTCTTCGCGACGAGCCGCAAAAGGAGGTGGGCACGGCGCTTACGCGCCTTTGCCCACCCGCCGTGCGTGTGGCAGCACTTCGCCCCACCCCTCAATGAAAATCCCGCGATGGCGGCAGGATGCGGACGTTGCGGGGGTGGCGGATTTTCTGTGCCGGCATGTCCGCAAGCGCGCGGGAGTCTTCGTTGAGCGGCTCGACCACGGTGGCACCTGCCGGCACCGGATGCTTGCGGCTCAGCGCGTCGTTGGCGAGGCCGACCAGATCATGCGAGCGATCGATCATGCGTTGGGCGATGAGATGCGTCACCTTCTCGGGACTGCTCTGGATATAGCCTTCGACCAGGATGAGGCGCGCGCCCATGACTTCTTTCCGGTACTGCTCCATGATCTTGGGCCACACCACGACATTGGCGATGCCGGTTTCGTCCTCCAGCGTCATGAACACGACGCCGCTGGCGCTGCCCGGCCGTTGCCGCACCAGCACCACGCCGGCGCAGCGGACGCGGCGACGCTCGTTCTCGTGACTGATATCCTTGCAGGCGACGACGCGCTCGCGCGAAAACATTTCGCGCAAGAATTCCATCGGGTGCCCCTTCAGCGATAGCCGGATGGTCTGGTAGTCCGCGACCACCTGCTCGGAACGCGGCATCACCGGCAGCGGTTGCGCGTGCTCGTCCGGCTGCTCGCGCGCGGTCGCCGCCTCGAACAGCGGCAGCGGCACGTGGTCGGGCAGCCGCCGCACCTGCCACAGCGCCTCGCGGCGGTCGAGCCCGAGCGAGCGAAACGCGTCGGCATCGGCCAGCAGGATCAGCGCGCGCTTGGGCAGGCCGGTGTCGCGGGCGAAATCCTCCAGCGAGGTAAAGGGGCGGCGGTTGCGGGCGGCGATGATGCGGTCGCCCCAGTCTTCCTGAGTGACATAGACCTTGCCTTGCCGCTTCGCCTGCTCCTTCTTGAGGGCCTCCTCATCGGGATCGAGCCAGTGGAAGCCGTCGATCTGGCGAAAGCCAAGGCGGACGGCACAATACCTGCCGTCAGTATTCTCCAGCGTGTTCTGCGCAAAACTACAGGACACGTCGATGTCGCGCACCTCGACGCCGTTCTTGCGGGCGTCGCTGACGATCTGTGCGGGCGCATAAAAGCCCATCGGCTGCGAGTTCAGGAGGCCACAGCAGAAAGCGTCGGGGTGATGATATTTCAGCCATGACGAGATGTAGACGAACTGGGCGAAGCTCGCGGCGTGGCTCTCCGGGAAACCGTAGGAGCCGAAGCCCTTGATCTGGTCAAAGCAGCTTCTGGCAAAATTGGCATCGTAACCGCGCGCGACCATGTTGCCGATCAGCTTCTCCTCGTATTGGCCAATGGTGCCGACATTGCGGAAGGTCGCCATCGAGCGGCGCAGGCCGTTGGCTTCCTCGGACGTGAATTTTGCCGCCTCGATCGCGATGCGCATGGCCTGCTCCTGGAACAGAGGCACGCCCTTCGTCTTGTGCAGCACCTTGTAGAGTTCGTCCGCGGGACCATGCTCGGGCGATGGCGAGGGATAGGTCACCTTCTCCAGGCCGTTCCGCCGACGCAAATACGGATGCACCATGTCGCCCTGGATCGGACCCGGCCGCACGATCGCGACTTCGATGACGAGGTCGTAGAAGGTCCGCGGCTTCAGGCGCGGCAGCATGTTCATCTGGGCGCGGCTCTCGACCTGGAACACGCCGAGCGATTCCCCATCACACAGCATGTCGTAAACCTTGGGATCGTCCTGTGGAACGCTCGCCAGCACAAAACGCTCGCCTTTGTGGTCTGCGATCAGATCAAAACATTTCCGGATGCAGGTCAGCATGCCCAGCGCGAGCACGTCGACCTTCATCATGTTGAGCGCGTCGACGTCGTCCTTGTCCCACTCGATGAAGGTGCGGTCGTCCATCGCCGCGTTGCCGATGGGGACATAGGTGTCGAGCCGGTCCTGCGTCAGCACATAACCGCCGACATGCTGGGAGAGATGGCGGGGGAATTCGATCAGCTCGGTTGCAAGCTCGACCGCAAGGTTGATCATGGGATTTTGCGGATCGAGCCCGGCCTGCCTGACCTGCATGTCGTTGAGGCCCTTGCCCCAACTGCCCCAGACGGTGTCGGCGAGCGCGGCGGTGACGTCCTCGGTCAGGCCCAGCGCCTTGCCGACGTCGCGGATGGCGCTGCGCGGGCGATAGTGGATGACCGTTGCGATGATCGCGGCACGATGGCGGCCGTAGCGGCGATAGACATATTGCATCACCTCCTCGCGCCGGGAATGCTCGAAATCGACGTCGATGTCAGGCGGCTCCAGCCGCTCCTTGGAGATGAAGCGCTCGAACAACAGATCGACCTTGGTCGGATCGACCGAGGTGATGCCGAGCACGTAGCACACGGCCGAGTTCGCTGCCGACCCCCGCCCCTGGCACAGGATGCTCTGGCTGCGCGCGTAATGCACGATGTCGTGCACGGTGAGGAAATAATGCGCGTATTTCAGCTCGGCGATCAGCGCGAGTTCTTTGTTCAACGTCGCGCGCAGCTTGTCGTCAATGTTCTCGATGCCGCCAAAGTATTTATCGACGCCCGCCCAGGTCAAATCCTCCAGATGTCCTTGCGCGGTCTTGCCCGGCGGCACCGGCTCATCCGGATACTGGTATTTGAGCTGGTCGAGCGAGAAGTCGATCTTCCCCGCAAAACGCATGGTCTCCGCGATCGCCTCGGGGACATCGCGGAACAGCCGCGCCATCTCCCTAGGTGTTTTCAGAAAACGCTCGGCGTTGGCTTCCAGACTCCTCCCGACCGCCTCGATCGTGGTCTTTTCCCGGATGCAGGTCAGCACGTCCTGAAGCGGACGGCGGCCGGGATCGTGATAGAGCACTTCGTTGGTCGCGAGCAGCGGCACTTTTGCTTTGGCCGCGAGGTCATCGAGCCGTGCCAGGCGGCGCCGGTCGTCGCCGCGATAGATCAGGCTCGCTGCCAGCCACACGCCCTCGGCGCGGCTCGCCCTCAGCTTTGCAAGCACATCCAGCGCCTGCGCCGGCTCGAAGCGATGCGGCAACGTCAGGACCAAAAGCTGCCCCTCGGAGAATTCCAGGAGATCGGCGAAGGTGAGACGGCACTCGCCCTTCTCGATCCGCGTGATGTCGTCGCCGCGCTTGCCTTTGGTCAGGAGCTGGCACAGCCGGCCATAGGCGGCGCGGTCGCGCGGGTAGACAAAAATGTCGGGCGTGCCGTCGATGAAGACGATGCGCGCACCGATCAGCAGTTTCGGCTTGTGCAGCACCTTGTCATTGTGGAGCTCATTCCAGGCCCGCACCACGCCGGCGAGCGTGTTGTGGTCGGCGATTCCGATCGCGGGAATGCCGAGCTTGCTCGCCTGATGCACATAGGCGCGCGGATCCGAGCCGCCGCGCAGGAAGGAGAAATTGGTGGTGATGCCGATCTCGGCATAAGCGGGGCTATTCATGCGAAGAGACCGTGCACATACCAGCCGGGAGAAGCAGGCTCGCCGTCGCCGTCGAACACCTCCCCCTCGTAAAGTCCGTCGCGAAAAATCCAGAAGCGCAGGCCTTCGGCATCCTCGATGCGAAAGTAATCCCGGGTCAGCTGCTTGCCGTCCTGCCGCCACCATTCCATCGCGATACGCTCGGGTCCTTCCACCCGCACCACGGCATGCAGCGCGCGGCGCCAGGTGAACTGATGCGGCGGACCATCCGGCACGGCCGCGAACGGCACCTTGATCGGCTCCGGCTTGTCGAACAGCCTTAAGGGACGCAGCGGCGGCTCGCTTTCGGTCCGTGCCGGCCATTCGGCCTGCATGGCGGCGGCGAGATGATGCTGCGCCGGGGCGGCCAGCACCGCACATTCGGGGATATGGGTATCCTCAGGCAGGTGCACGACGACGCGCTTTCCGCCGATGCGCGCGGCAATGCGGTCGATCAGGGCGGCAAGCTCGTCATTGTCGTGGACATGGGCGTCGAGATCGCGCTGCTCCTGCACCACGATCTCGGTGCGGCTCGCCGACAGGCGCACCATGTCGAAGCCGAAGCCGGGATCGAGGGGATCGGCGAGCGCATCGAGACGCTCGCGGAACAGACGGTCGATCACCGCGCTTCGCGTCACCGGACGTCCGGTCTCGACCATGATCGCGCGCACCACGCCGTCGGTGCGGAAGAACGCGGCTTCCAGCCGGCGCGCGCCCTTGCCCTGCTTCTCCATGGAGGCAATCAGCGTGTCCGCCAGCCGCGACAGCGTCATCGCGATCATGGTGTCGGTCGCGATCGGCTCGGCGAAACGCTTCTCCACGATATAATCAGGCAGCGGTTTTCGCGGATTGATCGGCGCATCGCCCTGCCCCAGCGCATGCGCCAGCAGCGTGGAGAACCGCGCTCCGAACCGCGCCGTGATCTCGCTCGGCGAGCGCGTGGCGACGTCGCCGATGGTCTTGAGGCCGGCGCGGCGCAGGCCGGTGGTGATGGCCTCACCCGCACCGAGCGCGGACACCAGAAACCGGCTGATCGCCTCCGCCTCGCCGCCATCGGCAACGATGGTGCCCATGGTCTGCCGCGTCAGCGTGCGCGCGCAGACCGAGGTGCCGGCGATTGCCGCGCTGACGGCAAAGCCTTGTCGGCCGAGCGCCCGAACCAGCGCTTGCAACAGCGCAGCCTCGCCGCCGAACAGATGCGCACAGCCGGTGATGTCGAGGAACAGCCCGTGCGGCGGATCGAGCGCGACCAGCGGCGTGAAGCGGTCGCACCAGTCGGCGATGTCGCTAAGCGTCTTCGCATCGGCCGCGACATCGGCGTCGAACACGCGCAAATCCGGGCACATCGCCCGCGCATTGGCGAGCGGCTGACCTACGTACAGGCCGAGACGCTCGGCAGCCTCGTCCAGCGCATGGATCACCAGCGCATTGTTGTCCTTGATGACGACGATGCTCGGCTCATTATTGGTTTTACCCAGCCCGGAGCTGTTGAAGAACCGCTGGATCCGGTCGATGGGCAGGCGTGGCAGCCACAGGCTGAGAATACGTCGACGGTTCACTGAACTGGCACTCATCACAATTCCATTCCATGATCCACCGGCCGCAGGGGCCATGACGATTACGCAAGAGTTCGGCATCGAAGCGCGGCGCGCCCCATGCGTCCCACACCGACCCCGGCGGCGAATGCGCCGCGCGCAGCATCCACCTGGTCTCCGCGGTCGAAGGCAGCGGCTGCGCCGCCATCCGCAGCATCAGGCCGGTGACGCCGGAGCCTTGCGCGGCCAGCGTCAGCTTGCGGCTCGCCACGAGATCGAACTGCCTGGTTTCGCCCCAGAGCTCGAGCACGATGGCGCCCAGCGCATCGCAGGCGAGCGCATCGGCCGAGGTACGCAGCGCGCTCTCGACATCGGCGGCGCGCACCATCACCACGCGGCGCGGATCGAGGCCGAGCTCGGCGAGCCCGCTCATCGACAGCGCACCGGCCTCTATCTCTGAAAAATCCTGCCGTACCCACAGCAGCGGCCGCTGCGCCGAGACGCGCCCGGCAAGCCCCATGACGAAGCCGGTCGCGGCCGTCCCCTGAGACCCAGTGCAAAACACCTCGTGGATCGCCGCGCGCGCGAGCCCGCCCTTCAGCGCGTTGTCGGCTTCGCTGTGACCGAGCGCGACGCGATCGTGCGGATGCACGACCGTCGCCGTCTCGATGCGCTCGATCTGGCCGCGCAAGGTCGCAAGCGCGCTTGTCCGTGCGCCGCTCATGCTCGCCGCTCCTTCAGGGGTGATTGCCGATGGCTCTCAAAAAGAGAACCAGCGACTGGCTCATTTGTTCATGATATGTTCTAATATAAAGCTAACGGCGCGTAGAGAGTCAATCGAATTGGCGCGCAAGCGGATTCATGAGCTGAATCAAAGGGATTCCAAGATGGACGTACAACGCAAGCTGGAAATCCTGGCGGACGCCGCCAAATACGACGCGTCCTGCGCCTCCAGCGGCACGGAGAAGCGGGATTCCAGCGACGGCAAGGGCATGGGGTCGACCGCGCCCGGCATGGGCATCTGCCATTCCTATGCGCCGGATGGACGCTGCATCTCGCTGCTCAAGGTGCTGCTGACCAACGCCTGCAATTACGATTGCCTCTATTGCGTCAACCGCGCCTCCTCCAACGTGCCGCGCGCCCGCTTCACCATCGACGAATTGGTCAAGCTCACGCTCGACTTCTACCGGCGCAATTACATCGAGGGTCTGTTTCTCTCCTCCGGCATCATCCGCAGCCCCGACTACACCATGGAGCAGGTCGTGAGCGTCGCGCGAAAGCTGCGCGAGGAGCATCACTTCCGCGGCTATATCCATCTCAAGACCATTCCCGAGGCCGACGATGCGCTGATCGCGGAAGCCGGCAAATATGCCGATCGTCTCTCCATCAACATCGAGATGCCCGAGGAAACGAGCCTGCAGCAATTCGCGCCGGAGAAGGACGTGCGCGCGATCCGCCGCACCATGGGCCGGCTGCGGCTGAAGCTGGACGAGGCCGAGGAAGGCCGCAGCGCGAAGACCAAGGCAAAGCCGCAGCGCTTCGCGCCGGCGGGCCAAAGCACGCAGATGATCGTCGGTGCTGATGCAGCCTCCGACCACACCATTCTCCACACCAGCGCCAATCTCTACGGCGCCTACCGTCTGCGGCGCGTCTACTACTCCGCCTTCAGCCCGATCCCCGACGCCAGCCGCGCCTTGCCTCTGGTGCAGCCGCCGCTGCTGCGCGAGCACCGGCTCTACCAGGCCGACTGGCTGATGCGATTCTACGGTTTCGACGTTGCGGAGATCGTCGACGACAGCGCGATGCTGCCGCTCGACATCGATCCGAAGCTGGCCTGGGCGCTGCGTCATCGCGACCGCTTCCCGCTCGACGTCAACCGCGCCAGCCGCGAGGAGCTGCTGCGCGTGCCGGGCTTCGGCACCAAGGCGGTCGAGCGCATCATTGCAACACGGCGCACCACCACGATCCGCCTCGCCGATCTCGCCCGCCTGCACGTGCCCCGCAACAAGGCGCTGCCGTTCATCGTCCTCAGCGATCACCGGCCCTCGCCGCACCGTCTCGATGCCGCGGGGCTGATCGAACGGTTCAAGCCGAAAGCAACGCAACTGGGATTTGGCTTCTGATGCAGTACATCACCCTCGACACCGAAACCGATTTCGACGGCTGGCGCAAAGCCGCGCGCAGCCTCGTGCTTCATCACGTGCAGCCCACCGATGTCACCTGGACCGTGCAGGGCGGCGAGGCGGAGTTGTTCGCGCCGCAAGCACCGTCTCCGATCCTCGAGGCGAACGAAGGCACCTTCAACGTATCAGGCAAATTCGTCGAGCTAGCCCAGGCCGCAATCCTGCACCGCGATATCCAGCGCTTTGCGATCCTCTATCGCCTGCTCTGGCGGCTGAAGGACAACCACGATCTCATCGAGGTCGCGACCGACCCTGACGTCGCGCAGGTCACGGCGATGGCTCGCGCGGTCCATCGCGACGAGCACAAGATGCACGCCTTCGTCCGCTTCCGCGAGATCGGACGCGAGCGCGCAGCGCATTACGTCGCCTGGTTCGAGCCGGAGCATCACATCGTCGAGCTCGCCGCCCCGTTCTTCGCAAGACGCTTTGCCGACATGCCCTGGTCGATCCTGACGCCGGACCTCTGCGCACATTGGGACGGCCACGCGCTCGCGTTCACGCCGGGCGTCAGCAAGAGCGAAGCACCGCGCGAAGACCGGCTGGAGGAGACCTGGCGGCGCTATTACGCCAGCATCTTCAATCCGGCCCGGCTCAAGGTGAAGGCGATGCAGGCCGAGATGCCGAAGAAATATTGGAGGAACCTGCCCGAGGCCTCGATCATTAAGCCCTTGATCGAGGACGCCGAACGCATGACCGGCGCCATGATCGCCAATGCCGCAACCGATCCGCACAAGCCTCAGAAGCGGCCGGAGGCTCCGATGAAACGCAAGCCAGCTGCCGACGATCTCGAAGCGCTCCGCGCGGAGGCCGCGCATTGCCGCGCCTGCCATCTCTACAAGGACGCGACCCAGACCGTGTTCGGCGAGGGCCCGAGATCCGCCAACATCATGCTGGTCGGCGAGCAGCCCGGCGACAAGGAAGACCTCGCCGGCCATCCCTTCGTCGGCCCGGCCGGCCAGATGCTCGACCGTGCGCTGGAGGAGGCCGGTGTCGACCGCAAGAAGGTCTATGTCACCAACGCAGTAAAGCACTTCAAATTCGTGCCGCGCGGAAAGATCCGCCTGCACCAGAAGCCGAATACGCCGGAGATCAAAGCGTGCCGGCAATGGTTCGAACGGGAAGTTTCGGCAATCCAGCCTGATCTGATCGTGGCGATGGGCGCCACCGCCGCGCAAAGCGTGTTCGGCAAGATCACTCCCATCAGCAAGACCCGCGGCCGGCTCATCGACCTTCCCGACGGACGCAAGGCTTTGGTGACGGTGCACCCGTCCTATCTGCTGCGGCTGCCCGATCCGGAAGCCAAGGTTCTGGAATATCAGCGCTTTGTCGACGATTTGAAGATCGTGGCCGGCTTGCAGAAGAAAGCCGCGCGGGCCGCCTAAATACTGGCAGGAAAACGGTTTTCAACCGCCGCTTGTCATCCAGCCTTCAAATCCATCGCGGACAATACCCTTACTTCAAAGTTAAGGGGCGTCCAGACATGACCGATGTTGCATTCGACCGCGCGGTAGCCGATCCCGCGCCGATCCAGCCGGCCTCGCGGCCAAATCTCGACAAGGGCTTCAATCCGCTGACGATGATCCTGTTCTTCGGCATCCTCGCCGCGGGGCTGCTGTTCGTCGCCTACAGCATCTATGTCGACGTCAACGCGACCGGCGCACGCGTGACGAGCTACCTGCCCTACATCCTGTTGTTCGTCGCGCTCCTGATCGCGCTCGGCTTCGAATTCGTCAACGGCTTCCACGACACCGCCAATGCGGTGGCGACCGTGATCTACACCCATTCGCTGCCGGCCGAAGTCGCGGTGATGTGGTCGGGCTTCTTCAACTTCCTCGGCGTGCTCATGTCCTCCGGCGCGGTCGCCTTCGGCATCGTCTCGCTGCTGCCGGTCGAGCTGATCCTGCAGGTCGGCTCCAGCGCCGGCTTCGCGATGGTGTTCGCGCTGCTGATCGCCGCGATCCTGTGGAATCTCGGCACCTGGTTCTTCGGCCTGCCCGCCTCCTCCTCGCACACGCTGATCGGCTCGATCATCGGCGTCGGCGTCGCCAACGCCGTCATGCGCGGCCGCGACGGCACCTCGGGCGTGGACTGGACCAAGGCGACCGAGATCGGCTACGCGCTGCTGCTGTCGCCGCTGTTCGGCTTCATCTGCGCCGCGACGCTGCTGCTGCTGCTCAAGTTCATCGTGCGCAACCCGGCCCTGTATGCTGCGCCCGAAGGCAACAAGGCGCCGCCGCTCTGGATCCGCGGCCTGCTGATCGCGACCTGCACCGGCGTCAGCTTCGCGCACGGTTCGAACGACGGCCAGAAGGGCATGGGCCTGATCATGCTGATCCTGATCGGTACCGTGCCGACCGCCTACGCGCTCAACCGCGCACTGCCGGAATCCCAGGTCGCCCAGTTCCAGAAGGTCTCGGATGCCGCCTCCAAGGTGATCGCGGCCAAGGGTGCCGGTCACTCGATCATCGGCGATCCCCGTCCTGCGGTGACCCAGTACATCACCTCGCACCACATCAGCGAAGGCACCTACCCCTCGCTGTCGGTGCTGGTGAAGGATGTCGGCGACCAGGTCGCGAAATACGGCTCGCTCAACAAGGTGCCGGCGGAAGTGGTCGGCAACACCCGTAACGACATGTACCTGACCTCGGAAGCGATTCGCTTCCTGATGAAGGACAAGGAAAACGACCTCAACAAGGAAGAGGTCGCGACCTTGAACGCCTACAAGGGCGGGCTCGACAGCGCCACGAAGTTCATCCCGACCTGGGTGAAGGTCGCCGTCGCCATCGCGCTCGGCCTCGGCACCATGATCGGCTGGAAGCGCATCGTGATCACGGTCGGCGAGAAGATCGGCAAGAGCCATTTGACCTACGCACAAGGCGCCTCGGCCGAGCTGGTGGCCGCCGCTACGATCGGCGCCGCCGACGTGTTCGGCCTGCCGGTTTCGACCACGCATGTGCTGTCGTCGGGCGTCGCCGGCACCATGGCGGCCAACGGCTCGGGCTTGCAAATGGCGACCATCCGCAATTTGCTGATGGCCTGGGTGCTGACGCTGCCCTGCGCGATCATGCTGTCGGCCACGCTCTACGTGATCTTCTCGCGGATGTTCTGAGAAGAACGACACTCATCAACGCGAATGGCCGGGCTTGTCCCGGCCATTTGCATTCCAGGTTGTCATTCCGGGGCGGTCCGCAGGACCGAACCCGGAATCTCGAGATCCCGGGTTCACCTCTGCGAGGCGCCCCGGGATGACGTCGGTAGTCACGCCGCCAGCGATTCCTCGACCAGCTTGACCCAGTAGGACGTGCCGAACACGATCGCCTCGTCGTTGAAATTGTAGGCAGGGTGATGCAGGCCGGCGCTGTCGCCGTTGCCGCAGAAGATGAAGGCGCCGGGGCGTGCTTCCAGCATATAGGCGAAATCCTCGCCGCCCATCAGCGGCGGCATCTCGTGCACATTGGCATCGCCGGCGACCTGCTTTGCAATGCGTCGCGCCACCTCGGTCTCCGCGGCGTGGTTGTTCACCACAGGGTAATTGCGCTGGTAGCGCAGGTCGATCTTGGCGCCGGTGATCTGCGCGACGCCCGCCACCACCTCATGCACGCGCTTCTCGACCAGCTTGCGCACCTCGGGCGAGAGCGTGCGGATGGTGCCCTTCAGTGTCGCGGTCTGCGGAATGACGTTGCGGGCGTTGCCGGCGTGGAATTCGCAAATCGAGATCACGGCCGATTCCAGCGGATCGACGCTGCGCGCGACGATCGACTGCAGCGCGGTAATCACCTGCGCACCGACCAGGACGGAATCCACGCATTTGTGCGGACGCGCAGCATGACCGCCGAGGCCCTCGATCATGATGTCGACCTCGTCGGTCGCCGCCATGATCGGGCCCGGCCGGATCGCGAACGAGCCGATCGGAATACCGGGGCCATTGTGCATGCCGTAGACCTGCTCGATGCCGAAGCGCTCCATCAGGCCGTCCTTGACCATGGCTGCGCCGCCGGCGCCGCCCTCCTCGGCGGGCTGGAAGATCACGACCGCATCGCCGGCGAAATTGCGGGTTTCGGCGAGGTAGCGGGCGGCCCCCAGCAGCATCGCGGTGTGGCCGTCATGGCCGCAGGCGTGCATCTTGCCCGGGGTCTTGGAGGCGTAAGGCAGGTTGGTCTGCTCCTCGACGGGCAGCGCATCCATGTCGGCGCGCAGGCCGATCGTCTTCAGCCCCTCGCCGGCCGGCTTGCTGCCCTTGATCACGCCGACCACGCCGGTCTGGCCGAGCCCGGTCACGACCTCGTCGCAGCCGAACTCACGCAGCCGGTCCGCAACGAATGCTGCAGTGCGATGAACATCGTACAGCAGCTCGGGATGCTCGTGGATGTCCCGGCGCCAGGCCTGAATATCGGGTTGAAGGTCGGCGACGCGGTTCACGATGGGCATGGAGGGTCTCGAGCTTTGTTGAAAATGCAGGACTGTCTACCATGCAAGCGCCAGTCCACCCAACTGCCGCGGGCCGAGGGTAACCCCTGTCCTCTCGTCATGGCCGGGCTTGGCGCCAGCTTGTCTTGGCCATCCACGTCTGACTATTAGGATAGAAAGCGCGTGGATGCCCGGGACAAGCCCGGACATGACGCGCTGGTTGGGTGGAAGCAGAATGCCGAGACGGCTCGAAGGTGAATTTGACTACATTGTCGTCGGGGCAGGTACGGCGGGCTGCATCGTCGCCAATCGGCTGTCGGCGGATCCCGGCAATCGCGTCCTCGTCCTCGAAGCTGGCGGCGACGACAACTGGATCTGGTTCCACATCCCGGTCGGCTATCTCTTTGCGATCGGCAATCCGCGCTCGGACTGGATGTTCAAGACCGAGGCCGAGCCCGGCCTGAACGGCCGCTCGCTCGCCTATCCCCGCGGCAAGGTGATCGGCGGCTGCTCGGCGATCAATGCCATGATCTCGATGCGCGGCCAGGCCGCCGATTATGATCACTGGCGGCAACTCGGCATGACCGGCTGGGGCTATGACGACGTGCTGCCGCTGTTCAAGAAGCTCGAGGATCACTTCCTCGGCGCCAGCGAGCATCACGGCGCCGGGGGCGGCTGGCGCATCGAGGCGCCGCGGCTGTCATGGGACGTTCTCGATGCCGTCGGCGATGCCGCCGAGGAGATGGGCATCAAGCGCATCCCGGATTTCAACACCGGCGACAATGAAGGCACCAGCTATTTCCACGTCAACCAGAAGCGCGGCCGGCGCTGGTCGTCGGCACGCGGCTTCCTCAAGCCCGCCTTGAGGCGCCCGAACCTGCGGCTCGAGAAGCATGTGCTGGTCGACCGCGTCATCATCGAGCGGGGCCGCGCCGTCGGCGTGCGCTTCATCCAGAACGGCGAGATGATCGAAGCGCGTGCGAAACGCGAAGTGATCCTGTCGGCCGGCTCGATCGGCTCGGTGCAGGTGCTGCATCGCTCCGGTATCGGCCCCGCCGACTGGCTGTCGCCGCTCGGCATCGACATCGTCATGGACAAGCCCGGTGTGGGGCGCAATCTGCAGGACCACCTCCAGCAGCGTGCGATCTACAAGGTCGAGGGCGTGCGCACGCTGAACGAGACCTATTACAATCTGTTCCGCCGCGGCCTGATGGGGCTCGACTACGCCTTCCGCCGCCGCGGTCCCCTGACCATGGCGCCGTCGCAGCTCGGCATCTTCACGCGCTCCGATGCGACACGCGCACGCGCCAACATCCAGTTCCACGTGCAACCGCTGTCGCTCGACAAGTTCGGTGATCCCCTGCACCGTTTCCCCGCCATCACGGTCAGCGCCTGCAATCTGCAGCCGACCTCGCGCGGCACCGTGCGGCTGCGTTCGGCGAGCCCTGACGAGAAGCCGATCATCGCGCCGAATTATCTGTCGACCGACGACGACCGCCAGGTCGGCGCCGACGCCATCCGCACCACGCGCCGCCTGATGCAGCAGAAGGCGCTGGCACGATATCGCCCGAGCGAATATCTGCCGGGTCCCTCCGTCGGCGATGACGACGCCTCGCTCGCAAAGGCTGCCGGCGATATCGGCACCACCATCTTCCACCCCGTCGGCACGGCGAAGATGGGCGCCGTGAGCGATCCGATGGCCGTGGTCGACGAGCGGCTGCGCTTCTATGGCCTCAGCGGCTTGCGCATTGTCGACGCCTCGATCATGCCGACCATCACGTCGGGCAACACCAACACGCCGACGGCGATGATCGCCGAGAAAGGCGCGGCGATGATCTTGGAGGATGCGAAGTAGCATCCTGTCGCCATGATCAATCCCCACCGCTTTTCAATCGGCCCGGCCGCCGCAGAGATCGCCATGCTGCAATGGGGCGAGAGCGGCAAGCCACCTGCCCTGCTCGTTCATGGCACTGGCTTCGTCGCCGACGTCTGGGACGAAGTCGCGCGCGAGCTTGCATCGACCTACACCGTCTATGCACTCGACCGCCGCGGCCACGGCGCCAGCCACAAGCCCGGCGCCTATCATTTCCTGGACTATGCGGAGGATGTTTGCCGGGTGGTCGATGCGATCGGCCTGCGAGACGTCTACGGCATCGGCCACAGTGCGGGCGCGACCGATCTCCTGCTCGCGGCAAAACTCTTGCCCGGACGCTTCACACGCCTGTTCGTGATGGAGCCGACCATCATGGACCCGCGCGCGGCGCGCGCCGGAGGGTTGGACGAGGAATCCTTATCGCGAGTAGAGGGCACGCTACGTCGACGCGCCGAGTTCGACAGTGCCGATGCCGTCTTCGAACGCTATCGCACCGCGCCAGCGTTTGCAGATTGGACCGTGACCTCGCTTCGAGCCTATGTGCGCCACGGCTTCGTGCCGCTGGAGAATGGCCGGGTGCGGCTCTGCTGTACACCGGAGACCGAGGCGGCGATCCTGCGCCCGATCTACGAAGCGATGGCGCAGGTTTACGTTGGCGATGCCCGCGGTAATCCGTTTGGGTTGCTCGCCGAGATCGACTGTCCCGTGCGCGTCACGACCGCTGCGAAGTCGGGGCCGATCTATTGGGAGATGGCGCGGCGCGCGGTGTCGCTGATTCCGCAGGTCAGCACGATGGTGTTCGAGGACGCCGGGCATTGTGTGGCGCAGGAAGCGCCCACGGCCGTGGTGGAGGCTGTGCGAGAATTCGCGAAGTAGGTCTCGTGCCCCGGACGCGGCGCGCCACGCAGTGGTGCGCCGCTGAGCCGGGGCCCATCTCACCGCGTAACGTGAGGCCTTCCGGGTCCCGGCTCTGCAACGCATCACCAAGAGGTGCTGCGTTGCGTCCGGGACACGAGCCGCCCTCACGAAATCGTCATCACCTCCCGCGAATAAGTCCCCTCCTCCCCCAATCACCTCTCCGACGCCCAATTCCGGGCAAGCGGAGATGCGCGATGAGCGGACATGATCACGGCGACGACGGCGTCAGCCGCCGCAAGGTGCTGGAATGCATGACCTGGGCCGGCACCGGGGTGCTCTGGACGGTCACCGGCGGCGTGCCGCGCTCGCTCGGCATCATCGATTCCGCGCAGGCCGCGACCGCGGCCGTGCCCGGCATGAGCTTCCTCCAGATCAGCGACAGCCATGTCGGCTTCGACAAGCCGGCCAATCCCAACGCACTCGGCACGCTGGAGGAGGCTGTGGGCAAGATCAACGCGATGCCGGCCAAACCGTCCTTCATGATCCACACTGGCGACATCACCCATCTGTCCAAGGCCGCCGAATTCGACAATGCCGAGCGCATCATCTCGCAGAGCAAGCTCGACGTGCACTACGTACCGGGCGAACACGACTTCCTCGACGAGGAGGTGAAATTTTATCGCGAGCGTTACGGGCGCGGCACCAAGGGCCAGGGTTGGTACTCGTTCGACGCCGGCGGCGTGCACTTCATCGGCCTCGTCAACGTCGTCGACCTCAAGGCCGGGGGTCTTGGCAATCTCGGCGCCGAGCAGCTCGCCTGGCTCCAGGACGATCTGCGCGGCAAGTCGAAATCGACACCGATCGTGCTGTTCGCGCACATCCCGCTCTGGACCGTCTATCCGGAATGGGGCTGGGGCACCGAAGACGGCGGCCGCGCGCTGGAACAGGTGAAAGGCTTCGGCTCGGTCACCGTGCTGAACGGCCACATCCACCAGGTGATGCAGAAGGTCGAGGGTAACGTCACCTTCCACACCGCGCGCTCGACTGCTTTCCCGCAGCCAGCGCCGGGAGCTGCCCCCTCGCCCGGACCGATGAAGGTTGAGGACACAAAACTGCGCTCCATGCTCGGCGTTGCCAGCATCAACTTCAAGCAGAACGAGCAGCGGCTCGCGATCATCGACACGCCGCTCCAGGGCTAGGGTGGAAGCTGACAATGAAGACACTCAACCGCCGCGACTTCGGCGTCGATCTCGGACTTGCTCTGGCCGCGGCCATCCTGCTGCCCGCAACAAAGGCCCGTGCCGACGACATGGACATTCATATCGACAATTTCGTGTTCCAGCCGGCCGAGCTCAAGATCAAGACCGGCACCACCGTGACCTGGACCAACCGGGACGACATTCCGCACACCATCGTGTCGGTCGGCAAGTTCAGGTCCAAGACCCTGGACACCGACGACAAGTTCTCGTTCACCTTCATCAACGCGGGCGACTACAAATATTTTTGTTCGCTGCACCCGCACATGACGGGGATGATCAAGGTTGAGTAACGTCTCCAACCAAGGCATCAACGCCTTGCCCGGCCGGTGGTCCCACGCCGGCCGGGCTCCTGCGTCCCCGGCGACATCAGGCGAAACGGCAAAGCGAGCGGCGATGCCACCGACAAGCGACGATCCAGACAAGGCCCGGCGTTTTCGCGAAGCGGCGCTGCCCCATCTCGACGACGTCTACACGCTCGCGCGCTATCTGCTGCGCGACGCCTCCGATGCGGAAGATGCGGTGCAGGAGTGCTATCTGCGCGCGCTGAAGCACTTCGACAGCTATCGCGGGCCGGCGATGAAGCCATGGCTGTTCGCGATCCTGCGCAACGTCTGCAACGCAGAATACGCCCGTCGTGCGCACAGGCCCAGCGCGTTCGAGGATACGCCCGGCGCCGCCGAGCAGACGCCGATCTGGCAGGAGAGCGAGGCGAGCCCGGAGACCGAAGTGCTGCGCAGCCGCGATGCCGGCGCCATCCGCAAGCTGATCGAGGCGCTCGCCGAACCGTTCAAGGAAACCTTCGTGCTGCGCGAGATCAACAACCTGTCCTATCGTGAAATCGCAGAAGCCGTCGGCGCGCCCATCGGCACCGTGATGTCCCGCCTCGCTCGCGCCCGTGCCCTGCTGCGCGCGGCCTGGACGGCGGAAGAGGAGCAAGCGAAATGACCTGCGACGAAGCAAGGATCATGCTTCACGCGCTGCTGGACGGCGAGCTCGACGCCGGCCATGCGCGCGAGGTCGAAGCCCATATCGCGGGCTGCCCCGGGTGCGCTGCGGAATTGGCCGCACAGCGCGAAATGCAGCGCGTGCTTGCCGACACCAATTTGCGCTACGTCGCGCCCACCAGCCTGCGCAACAAGATCGAGGCCTCGCTGCCGAAGCCGCAGCCCCAGCCGAGCCGCCGCTCCGTGCTGCGCGGCTTTGCGATGGGCTCGGCGGTCTCCGCGCTCGCGGCAACCGGAATCGTCGCCATCGTGCTGCGCCAGGACGACCAGCAGCGCATCCTCTCGGAGGTCGTCTCCGCGCATCTGCGCTCGCTGCAGGCCGGCCACCTCACCGACGTGGTCTCGACCGACCAGCACACCGTCAAGCCGTGGTTCAACGGCAAGCTCGACGTCGCCCCGCCCGTGATCGACCTCACCGCGCAGGGTTTTAGGCTGGTCGGAGGCCGGCTCGACTATATCGACGCCCGCGCCATCGGCGCCGTCGTCTACAAGCGTCGCCAGCACGTCATCAACCTGTTCGTGGCACAGACATCGAGCACCGAGCACCAGCCGCCGAAGACCCAGACCATGCAGGGCTTCAATTGCCGCCGCTGGGGCGAGCGCGGCCTGAACTTCTGGGCCGTCAGCGACATCGGCGCCGACGAGCTCGCCGAGTTCGTCGACAAGTTCGAGGCGGCGATGAAGTCGAATGTGGAGGGGTAGATCTTGCTACACCGTCATTGCGAGGAGCTCGCGACAAAATTGCGAAGCAATTTTGCGCTGGAGCGACGAAGCAATCCCCAGGTTGCCTTCGCAGAGACAGTCTGGATTGCTTCGCTTCGCTCGCAATGACGATTGTCGAAATGGCTCGGCCGAAGTCAGGCCGACCGTCGCACCGCGTTGTCCACCAGCGTTTTGCCGAGCGACCAGATCGCGCCGGGGACCTTGTGGCTGCCGGCGATGACGTCGTCGAACGCCTTCTCGATCCAGCTGCAGTCTTCCTCGGTGATGGTGAGAGGCGGCAGCAGCTTGATGGTGTGGCTGCCGTGACCGGCGACCTGGGTCAGGATCTTGTGATCCTTGAACAGCGGCACGGTGATGAGCTGGCAGAACAGGCCCTTGTTGGCGGTCTCCAGCACGTTCCAGGAGGCGCGCAGCCGCAGCGATTTCGGCGGGCCGAACTCGACGCCGATCATCAGACCCTTGCCGCGCACTTCCTTCATCAGCTCATAGCCGGGCACCATGCGCGTCAGTGCGAGGCGCAGCTCGGCGCCGCGCTTGGCGGCAGACTCGATCAGCTTCTCGGATTCCATCACGTCCAGCGTGGCGATGCCCGCGGCCATCGCGAGGTCGTTCTTGGAGAAGGTGGAGCCGTGCACCACCGCGCGGTCCATCTGGTTGAAGATCTTGTCGAAGATGGCCTTGCGCGTCAGCACCGCGCCAACCGGCACGTGGCCACCCGACAGCGACTTCGACAGCAGCACCATGTCGGGCTCGACGTTCCAGTGCTCGACCGCGAGGAAACGGCCGGTACGGCCCATGCCGGTCTGGATTTCGTCGGCGACGAACAGCGTGCCGTATTTCTTGCATAGTGCGGCCGCGCCCGGCAGGAACTCGTCGGTGGGCATGTTGACGCCCTTGCCCTGGATCGGCTCGACCACGAAGGCTGCGACCTCACGCGAGGCCAGTGCCTTTTCCAGCGCGGCCAGATCGTTGAACGGGATCGAGGTGCAGCCGGGCAGCAGCGGCTCGAAGCCGGTGCGGAAATTCGAATCGCCCGTCAGCGACAGCGCGCCATAGGTCAGGCCATGATAGCCGTGGGCGCAGTAGACGATGCCCGGGCGGCCGGTGGCGCCGCGCGCGAACTTGATCGCAGCTTCGACGCATTCGGCGCCGGAATTGGCGAAGAACGCCTTGTCCAGATAGGGGACATATTTCAGCAGCCGCTCGGCGAGCACGCCGGCGAGCACGGAGACGTCGAACTGGACGAGGTTGGGCAGGTCGGCATCGAGCACGCTCTTGAGCGCGTCGCGCATGACCGGGTGATTGCGCCCGATCGCGAACACGCCAAAGCCGGACAGCAAGTCGAGATATCGCGCGCCGTCGCGATCGTACAGATACTGCCCCTGCCCCTTCTGGAAGCCGACATCGTAGCCGATGGTCTTGAGGACCCGAACGAACTGCTCGTTCAGATACCGATTATGCAGGGTGCTGCGCTGGGCCTGACGGTCCGCGAAAAGCTCAGACATGTCTGGATTTGGGCTGTGCATCCGTTACATACTTCGGTTGAGGGCCGTCTCGTCAACTGAAAAGGGACCGTTACTGAAAACGGTCTGTGCGGCCTTTTGCCCTTTTTCGGACCATCTTCGCAAGCACAGCTTTAGCCCATGTTGCACTGCCAAGGAACTATCATGCGTTTAGCCCTTTACACCGGACTAATACTGGCTGGCGGTTACACCTGCCTGACCCCGGCGCTCGCCGCCGATCCCACCGGCGACTGGCGGGTTGCCGACGGCGTCGCCAACATTCGCGTCGCCCAATGCAATGGCAGCATGTGGGGCGCCGTTTCCTGGGAAAAGCAGCCCGGCGGCCGCGACGAGAACAATCCGGATGCCTCGAAAAAGACCAGGCCGACACTGGGCATGGCGACGCTGATCGACATGAAGAAGAAACCCGGCGCCGATCAGTGGGAAGGGCAGGTCTACAACGCCAAGGACGGCCAGCTCTATAGCGCGACCATCACGCCGGCCGGCGCCGACCAGCTCGAAATCAAGGGCTGCGTAATGGGCTTCCTCTGCGGCGGCGAGACCTGGACGCGAGTCGGCCCGCCGATCCCCTCGAGCACCGCCAATGCCATGGCCAAGGGTGCGCCCAAGTCCACCGGCGCGGCACCGAAGGCTCAGGGCACGATGGGCGCGACAGCGGCGCCTGCTCCGGCTGCGGCGGCCCCGAAGAGCGCCACCGCCCCCGCAAAGCCGAGTCAGAAGGGTTCCGCCGACCCGGTCGGCGACATCTGCCTACTCCCTGAGATTGCGGGGTTTGCCCATTAGGGCCGGCTGGAACAGCAACACGGCGGCGAGCGTCGTCACCAGCGAAAGTGCCAGCAGCTTGCCCATGCTTGACGTGCCGGGATGGCTCGACAGCCACAGGCTGCCGAACGCGGTCGCCGTCGTCAGTGCACTGAAAAAGATTGCGCGCGTCAGGCTGGTCTGGAGCAGATTTGTCCTGCCCGAGCGCCAGGCCACGACATAGTAGATCTTGAAGGCGACGCCGACGCCGAGCAGCAGCGGGAACGCGACGATGTTGGCGAAGTTGAGCGGCAGGCCGATCAACACGCAGATCTCGAGCGTCACCGCGCCGGCAACCAGGAGCGGCACCAGCGTCATCAGCACGTCGACGAAGCGGCGCAGCGTGATCCACAGCAAGAGGCCGATCACCAGCAGCGCGTAGATGCCGGCGTGGATGAATGCCTTCACCACGGTATCGCCGGATTTCAGGATCGAGACCGGCCCGCCGATCGCGGTCGGCTCGGCAACGAGCACCGCCGCCGCAAATCTGCGCAGCGTGTCGTTGTCGTTGGGATCGCCCTTGGGCAGCGCCTCGACGCGGATGATGCCGTCCTTGCTCTTCCAGGCGCTGACGAGATCGGATGGCAGTGAACTCAGGGTGACGGGCCCGGCCTGCATCGCGTTCCTGAGCTGGTCAAACACGACCTTCATCGGCGTGACGAACACGTCCTGCGCCTTGTTGCGCGTGGCCTCGTCGCCATTGGCGAGCTTTTCGAGCGCGTCTGCCAGACGGCGCGAGGCGATCGAGCCCGGCCCCTTCGCATCGCCCGCGGTCCGGCGCAGATTGTCGACCGAGGATTTCAGCGCCTCGACGTTTTCCTTGTCGGTCGGCGCCGCATCGATCTGATCAGGGTTGAGTGCGGGGTTCAGCACCTTGGCGCCCTGCGCGAGCAGCTTCAGCTTCGGCGGCTGATCCTGGGGCACGAAGCTGTTGAGCGACATCACCCGGAGCACCTCGGGGACTTTCTCGAGCTTCGCCTCGACCTGCCTTGCCTGCTCCTCGGACGTGGTCATCACGTTGATGGCATTGGCGCCGGTGTTGGGATCCTTGCGCAGGTCGAGGAAGGTCGCGATCGATTCCGCCCTCGGGTTGCGCAGGTTCATCGGATTGAAGTCGAACTTCATGAAATAGAGCAGCGGCAGGCCGGCGAGCGCCAGCAGCAGCGTGCCGCCCACGACCAGCACGCGGTGCTTCTCCAGAAAGTGATCGAGCGGCGCCAGGAAGGCGTAGCCGACCGGCTCCTTCTCGCCGGGCGGGTTCAGCAGCTTCAGCATGGCCGGCAGAACGGTGATCGAGGAGAGGAACGCCACCAGCATGCCGACGCCGGCGATCTGGCCCAGCTCCGCGATGCCCTTGTAGTCGGTCGGCATGAAGCAAAGGAAGCCGGCCGCAGTCGCCATCGCCGCGAGCGACAGCGGCACCGCCGAGCGCTTCGCCGCCAGCACCAGCGCGCCCGAAAGGTCGTTGTGCTTGAAGCGCTCCGAGCGGTAGCGGACGCTGTACTGGATGCCGAAATCGACGCCGAGGCCGACGAAGAGCACAGCGAACGCGATCGACAGCAGATTGAACGATCCGACCATCATCAGGCCGGCCGCGGTCGTCAGCGCAAGGCCGACGAAGAGATTGACGAACACCGCGAAGATGATCTTCGCCGAATGCAGCGCCAGCCACAGGATCAGCAGCACGACGAGAACCGTGCCGACGCCGTTGACGACGGCGCCTTCCTGAACCGTGGCGTATTCCTCGTTGGCGATCGGGATTGGGCCGGTGAGCCGCACCCGCGCCTGGTATTTGGTCGGAAAATCGAGATCGGCCGCGGCCTTGCGGATCGCGTCGGTGGCATCCTTGCCGGGCTCCAGCGCGTTGTAGTCGAGGATCGGCTTGAACTCGATGAAGGCGCGCTTGTCCGAATCCTTCAGCGGCTCGTCGCTGACGAGCTCGCGCCAGGAGAAGCTCGCATTGCCCTTGTTGAGCACGGTCTCGACCGTCTGCGCGATCAGGTTGAACGGACGCTCGGTGTTGTCGAGCTTGACCTGGCCGCGCTTGACGCCGGCAAGTCCCGTCTCCAGCGCGCCGGTCAGGCCGCGGATCGAGGGATCGCCAGCCATGATCTCGATCAGGGGCGCTGCAGATTCGAATTGGCTGGTGATCTTGCCGACCTCTTCGGTCGGCAGGAACAACAGTCCGTTCTTTTCGAAGAACTCGCCGCTGCCGAGTTGCTGCAGAGACTGGAAGTTGGTCTTGTCGTCCTTCAGCCTGGCATAGAGCGCGTCGGCCGCTGCGCTCGTCATCTCCGGGGTCCGGGCCTCGACCACAGCGAGGATCGTTTCGTTTTGATCGAACGCCTTGTCGAACTGCTGGTCACGCTTGCGCCAGTCGAGATTCTGGGAAATCAGCGAATTGATGTCGGTGTTGATGGCGAAGTGGTGCGCAGCGTAATAGCCCGCTCCCACCGACAGCAGGAGCCCGAGAACGACGACGAGGGAGGCAAACCGGGTGCAGGCCCTGACGATGGCAACGACTACGCTTTGCAGCACTTCTTTTCTTTCTGCGGTTAACAGCTTTGCCGGAAACGCCCGCTGTTTATCGGAGTTCCCGGGCGAAACCTATTGCTGTTTTGAGAGGCTCTCGCCGCCAGAAGGTTCGAGGTAAACGGCGGAAGACCGTGGCAAAATCATGCGGGGCGGTCGGTATAGCCGGGGAGTTGAGGCGGGAACGTGACCAAGGGCTGGTCACTGATGTCGCTGGCTTGCATACACCCTCGTCTCTACTATATTACCGCAAAATTGGCCTAGCGGGGAACCCGGGTCCATTCGGACTTTCCTTACCGCCGATTTTTTGACACAAAGTATTGCGCCTCCATGCGCCGGAGCCCCGACGGGGGTGGGTGGCTACCGCGTGCGGGGACCGATGGTGCGGATATTGCAACGCATTGGTCAGTATCGGGGTGCCGCCGGGAACTTGCGAAGCGGATTGGTGCAACTTGCGTGATGGACGTCCAATGGAAGTTTATCTGGCGCAGCCGCGCGGCTTCTGCGCGGGCGTGGTGCGTGCGATCGAGATCGTGGAACGGGCGCTGGAGAAGTACGGCCCGCCCGTCTACGTGCGCCATGAGATCGTGCACAACAAGTACGTCGTCGAGAGCCTGAAGAACAAAGGGGCAATCTTCGTCGAGGAGCTGTCCGAGGTCCCGCCGAAGGCGGTGACGGTCTTCAGCGCTCACGGCGTCGCCCGCAGCGTCGAGGAGGAGGCCGCCGCGCGCGACCTTCCCGTGCTCAATGCCACCTGCCCGCTGGTCACGAAAGTTCACAATCAGGGGAAGCGCTACATCACCAGGGGCCGCACACTTATCCTGATCGGCCATGCCGGCCACCCCGAGGTCGAGGGCACGATGGGCCAGGTTCCCGCCCCCGTGCTGCTTGTCCAAAGCGTTCAAGAGGTTACGGCCCTGACGCTGCCGGCCGATACGCCAGTGGCCTACATCACCCAGACCACCCTGTCGGTCGACGACACCAAGGATATCATCGCGGCCCTTCAGACCCGCTTTACAGATATTCAAGGTCCGGATATCCGGGATATCTGCTATGCGACACAGAACCGCCAATCTGCGGTAAGGGACTTGAGCAAGCTGGTCGACGTGATCTTGGTGGTGGGCGCTGCCAATAGCTCGAATTCGAACCGGCTTCGCGAAATCGGCACCGAAGCCGGCGTCGCGAGTTATTTGATTGCCGACGGCAGCGAGCTCAATCCGGAGTGGTTGAAGAATGCCAGGACTGTCGGCATCACGGCCGGCGCTTCGGCGCCTGAGGTACTCGTGGATGACGTGATCGAAGCGATGCGGCGAATCGGACCGGTCAAGGTCCAGGTACTGCCGGGCCGCGAGGAAAACATCGAATTCCGGCTTCCGGCCCAATTGGCTGCGAGCTGACCCACCCGAATTCCAAGCCCAGAAAGAAACTTTGTAATGGCTATCCCCTTCTTCAAGGAAATGCGTATCGGCGCCTATCTGCTCAAGCAGAAAATGCTTGGCCGCAAACGCTATCCTCTCGTGCTGATGCTGGAGCCGCTGTTTCGCTGCAACCTCGCCTGTGTCGGCTGCGGCAAGATCGATTATCCCGATGCGATCCTCAACCGCCGCATGACGGCGCAGGAGTGCTGGGACGCGGCCGACGAGTGCGGCGCGCCGATGGTCGCCATTCCCGGCGGCGAGCCGCTGATCCACAAGGAGATCGGCGAGATCGTGCGCGGCCTCGTTGAGCGCAAGAAGTTCGTCTCGCTCTGCACCAACGCGCTGCTGCTCGAGAAGAAGCTCGATCTGTTCGAGCCCTCCCCTTATCTGTTCTTCTCCGTGCATCTCGACGGCCTGAAGGACCACCACGACAAGGCGGTGTCGCAGAAGGGCGTGTTCGACCGCGCCGTCTCCGCGATCAAGGCGGCCAAGGCGCGCGGCTTCACCGTCAACGTCAACGCCACCATCTTCGACGGCCATCCGGCCGAGGAGATCGCGAAATTCCTGGACCTCACCGTCGAGCTCGGTGTCGGCGTCTCGATGTCGCCGGGCTACGCCTATGAGCGCGCGCCGGACCAGGAGCACTTCCTCAACCGCACCAAGACCAAGAAGCTGTTCCGCGACGTCTTTGCGATGGGCAAGGGCAAGAAGTGGAATTTCATGCATTCCGGCCTGTTCCTGGACTTCCTCGCCGGCAACCAGGAATACGAGTGCACGCCGTGGGGCATGCCCGCGCGCAACATCTTCGGCTGGCAGAAGCCCTGCTATCTGCTCGGTGAAGGCTACGCAAAGACCTTCAAGGAGCTGATGGACACCACCGACTGGGAAACCTACGGCACCGGCAAGTACGAGAAGTGCGCCGACTGTATGGCCCATTGCGGCTACGAGCCGACGGCGGCGACCGCCGCCCTCAACAACCCGATCAAGGCGATGTGGGTGTCGCTGCGCGGCATCAGGACCTCCGGTCCGATGGCGCCGGAGATCGACATGAGCAAGCAGCGCCCGGCGCAGTACATCTTCTCGGCGGAAGTGCAGAAGCGCCTGTCGGAGATCCGCAAGGACGAGGCCGAGGCCGCGCAGGCGAAGGCCGCGCAGAAGGCTTCGACTGCGGCTTAAGCGGGACAATCAACTCTCACCACGAAGGCCCGGCCGCGATCGCGACCGGGCCTTCTCTTTTGTGGGTCGTTGTGCCGGCGGTCCGTGTCCCGGACGCGCTGCAGCGCTCTTTGCGCTGCTGCGCAGAGCCGGGACCCAGCAGCCGCGTGCCGTGTCGATGCATGGGCCCCGGCTCTGCAGCGCATCGTCGAAGGGACGCTGCGCTGCGTCCGGGGCACGAGAGGAGATCGAGTCATTCTCCCTCGCCGTCATTGCGAGCGCAGCGAAGCAATCCAGAATCTTTCCGCGGAGACAGCCTGGATTGCTTCGCTGCGCTCGCAATGACGGAGTGTGCGGCAGCAGCTTGCTCTTGCCGTTCGCGCTCTCCATCGCAGACACACCTTCGCATTCCCGCGGCTTCTTTCGCCCGAGTTTTGCTGATCGTCGCCGCCCTCAACTGGACCAGAGGGCGCAGGGAAGGCCGGGCGCCGGCGGCACCCGCGGTCCGCGTGCATGGAAAACGCACACGGGGTGGACTACAGGTGTTGCCGGTCGCCCGGCCTTCCCTGCGCGGATGGTTTTAACGGTGTCCTTCGTGCTCTCCCCGGGGAGCGTTGCACTATTGCCCCCGTCACCTTGCAGCTGATCGATGTGCGCACCGGTTGGCCGCCACATCACCGCAAGCCTTGACGCCAGAACCCCGGGCGTCAGGACCACACGACTTCTCCGTCCGCGGACGGCCCTGCCTCAGTATCCGGGGCTCCATGTGCGTGCCCCCGACCATCAACAAGACCGCTGTGACCGCGCCGTGTCGTACCGCGTCGCGCATGACTCAACGGTCTCCCGCCCCTGTCATCGCCTTCCACGCCGGCGCTACCGCGTCCACCGCACCCCGGCCCGCATCTCGTGACGATCGCGAAGCGCCCCTCTGGGAGGGCCGGGATGACCGCTAGATGCCACAAATCCGAAATTCTGGAAAGTGGAATATTTTTACGGGAAGGGATTGACGGGTGCTGGGGTGTTTTGCCCGACGGGTCATTTCGACCCGCCGCTTGCCGCGCCACTCGCCGCCATTCCACGCGCAGCACGAACCCAGCATCCATCGCGCGTGCCCTGCGGCCCTCCCGGATTCCGTCAGCAACTCGATAAAACATCCCCCGACATCAATCGATAGGTTTCGCTTCGCTCTACCTATCCTACCATCTAAGATCGCAGCAGGTTTCAATCCTGGAGTCCTGGCCTTGCGCGTCTTGTTTCTCATGCTGGCACTGCTGGTCGCAGGCCCATCCGCGAAATCCGATGCTCAGCCATTTCACGCAGGCGTCACGCGCATCACGGTGCAGGACACTATCCCCTTTGACGCATTGGTTGCGTATCCGACCGACGTGGCCGAACCTCCCTTTCAGGATGGCCCCCACATTGTTGCCGCTGGTCGTGACGCGCCGATAGCGGCCGGAGCACGTTTTCCGATCGTGCTTTTTTCGCACGGCGGAGGAGGAACGATCAAAGCGGGTGGCACTCCCCTGCCCTATGCCGATCTTTTGACGTCGTTGGCGCGAGAAGGTTTTGTCGTGGTCGCGCCGTTTCACCCGGGATCCAAGCGTCCTCGCGAGGCGCTCGAAGATCGACCACGCCAGATCCACAAGGCGCTCGATGCCATGTTGGCCGATCCCCGCTTCGCGACGCATGCCGATCCAACTCGCCTTGGCATGATGGGATTCTCTTACGGCGGCGCTGTCACACTGATCGTTGCGGGCGCAGCTCCCAGCCTGGCTCACTTGGCGACCTACTGCCGAGACCGCACAGACGACCCGTTGGCCTGCGACGGCGTCCCGACTGACGGCTCCCTGGCCAACGCCGTCGGCAGGAGATCGCCGGATGCGCTCGCCGTGAAAGCACTCGTGCTGTTGGAGCCGTGGGGCTCCTTGTTCGATCGGGACGGGTTAGCGTCGCTGGAAATGCCGACGTTGCTCTATCGTGCGGAGAGCAGTGCTCTCAAGGCTGACGGCAATATCCTCGCTCTTGCGGCGGGATTGCCTCGTCCGCCGCGGCAAGAGACCATACCGGGCGGCCATTTCATATTTTTCGGACCATGCCCTCCCGCGCTGGAAGCTGAGGCGCCCGCCGTCTGCAAGGATGCTCCCGGCGTCGACCGGGCAGCGGTCCACCGACGGATCAAGGTTGAGATCGGGGACTTCCTGCACCGGAATCTGTAGCTGGACAGATCGAGCTTTTGGCGAAACCCACCCTCACCAATCGATGGGTTTCGCCGCAGCGAAACCCATCCTACGAGCCAAGAGTTTGCCGATGTTAGTAGCCGCCTATGAATTTGCTAAGGAGCGCTTGCCGGCGTCGCGCTTTCGAAGCGCAGCAAGAGCATTTTTCGCGATCTTGCCGGGGCCAATTGGAGGGGTCATTAACGCTCAATCGAATGCTCAGCCCCTTCCCGTCGGTCATGTGCAGGGAATAGGACATATCCTGACTTGCTCAGTTAGGCGGCGACAAGCTCAAACTGGTCGGGATATCGCCGTGCGAGCAATGGCCGTCGCGCTGATCTCGTTCTCATTGCTTGCGTGCGGTGTATCGCCTTCCGTGGCTCAGGAGGACCAGAGCCTCCCCCATTTCATCTGGCAGAGAGACAAATCCAACGGGATGGAAATCGCGATGTCGAAAGGCGAGCCAACCTTCAATTTCTTTGATGTCGGCGACCTTTCGCCGAACAGTCTCTACCTCGTTCAACACGTTCTCGGTGACATCTCGCGCGCTGCTGGAAAGAAGGTCGATCGGAGCCTGACGAGCTCTTCAATCGCGGTGTTTCATGACACGAACGTGTTTCTTCGTTTGAAGAATGACAGAGCCGCCTTCACGACCATGGGAATCCCGGATCATGTTATTGATGATCTCACAGGGCGAATTACTGACGACGCAAGATGCCTCTCAAATACTCGAACGGACGCCAAGGGCAATGTCATATTCACGGTGATTCTCTTGTCCGAGAAATTCCATGATTGCCTGATCGGCGGATTGTATTACTCATTTGGCGTTCGTGCGTCGAACGTCAGTATTGCGACGCTCCTTAGCGTTTGCATTCTATACGAGGGACGAAATCGCGGTCTTCGCGATCGCCAAAGTCTTTCCCGGGAAGCCCCGAAACTTCGCGATCTGTGCCTGGCCAAGGCTGAAGCGCACAGCCCGGATGGGTAGAGCGAAGCGAAGCGCATCCCACTTGTGTCGAGTTTCGCGAACCCGACATTTCTACTAATCGTCTCTGCTATGGTTTCGAGCCTCTCGTCGGGTGAGGCGCGCATCCGGGCAATCAATAGTCCCAACGCGTGGAGACCTCGCGATAGATGAGCAGCCCAGCCCAAAGTTTCCGTTCACCCCACAGACTACTAAGGGCGGTTAGCAGTAGCAAAGTCAGTGTGTGCACCACGATCGTCGTGAGCAAGCGTTGCTGAACAAACACCCTGGTTTGCTCATCCTTGGGAAACATCTCCCAAGTCATGTGCTCCCAAAGGCCAACTCGGCGCGACGGCTTAAGGCCGCGCATCCAAAGAGAGAGATGTGTGATCGCCACGGTAATTGGCAAGGAGATCAACATAGTCCAGCCAGTCCGCGTCATTTGGCAAGCCTCTTTTGAAGGAATTGGCTGGGCGGCCTTCCTGAATGACCCGCGCCACTCATCGAGATGCAAGCGGGGCACCTTCGATTTACCCGTCAGTCTCGTCGATGCTTATCCAAACGCACTCGAAAACTCTGTGCAGGCTGAGAGCACGTGCCGACGGTTCAACCCGACATTCCCTGAACCGAGCGGTCCGCTGAACTTCACAAGGAGACGCTCCGGATGTTTTGGATTCGGTCTGGCATCCGTCGTCCATGACAAACGCCCAACTCTGGTCTTGATGGCTTCTTGACGTTCACAGGCTAGCGCAATCGAAGCGAACAGCGCACGCACGTCTTCGACGGACATATCCATTGCGGACGACTCTCCCAGATTGCACCAAAGCCGAAATCCTGGACCGAGAAACTCGACGTAAAAGCCATAGCCAGGGCCGGCAAGTGAAATTCGCTGTTCTTTCATACGCGCTCTGTGGGTCCATAGATTACGGCAAAACAAAAGGCCCGGTCACTCGACCGGGCCTTTTCATTATTCTCGGCTCGAAGCCCCCGCTCAGGCCGCCTTCGACACCATTACCTCGCTCTCGATCAGCTCCGTGCCGATCAGATAATCCCGGCAGCCCCGCAGGCTCCGCAGCGCGCGGTTGAAGTCGATGCCGGTCGAGACCAGGGCATGCAGGGTCGCGGGATTGCGCACGATGCCGCGCAGCACGGCGGCGAGGTCGATCTGGCCGTTCGGCTTGATCGCGGCGCGGGCGAGCGCCGGCAGCGCGCGGTGGGCGGGGTCGCTGATGACGCGAACCGCGGCAAAGGGCAGCCCGGCTTCAGTGGCGTAGGCGGCCGCGATGTGGCTTTCCATGTCGACGGCAGAAGCCCCGGTCTCCGAATGCAGCGCCGCCTTGCAGGCGCGCTTGGTGACCACTTCCTCGGCACCGGCGAGGCTGCCACGCACCACGCGGCGGCGGCCCGAGGTCAGGCGGTCGATCAAATCGTCGCCGAGCGAGAGCCCTGCGGCCCAACGGGTATCGCCGTCGAGCACCTCGGTCGCCAGCACGACGTCGCCGGAGCGCAGGCTCGGGTCGAGCCCGCCGGCCACGCCGAACGAGATCACGCCGCGAATCGTCTCTGGATCCACCACCGTCAGCAGCGCCCGCAACTGGGTCGGGCTGCTGGATGAACAAATAACGGCCATTCCCGGCCCGGCTGCGATGCGGGCCTCCTGAACCAGTCCGGTCACGATCAGTATCGGCCGCGGGTCGATGGCATTACCCACGGTAAAATAGTCCCCCGTCCCCAAAGTCACATTCCGACCCCTACCACCCTGCTGTTGGTGTTCCGCAAGTTCCGATACCGCGCCAGTGCCCACAACGGAAAGAACTTTGGGTAACCATGATACCGCAGATAGAACACGCGGGGGAAGCCTGTGGCGGTGTACCGCTGCTCGTCCCACAGTCCTTTTTTGTTCTGTGTTGCAATCAGGTACTCCACCCCGCGGGCGACGGCCGGGTGATCAACCTCGCCTGCCGCCATCAGGGCAAGCAAGGCCCATGCCGTTTGCGAGGCGGTCGAGGGGGCGGCCTCCCATCCCCGGTAGTCCAGCCGGTAGCTGACGGCGTCCTCGCCCCAGCCGCCGTCCTCGTTCTGGATCGAGGCCAGCCAGCCGGCGGCCTTCCGAATCATGGGGTCCTTGCGGTCGACCCCGGCCATGTTGAGGGCGCAGAGCACCGACCAGGTTCCATAGATGAAGTTCATGCCCCAGCGGCCGTACCAGGAGCCCTCGGGGTGCTGGGTCTTCCGCAAATAGGCGACCCCGTCAGCCACGTGCTTGCTGGTCTTCTCGGTCTCGCCGAGCTGGGCCAGCATCGAGATGCAGCGCGCCGTGACGTCCTCGGTCGGCGGGTCGAGCAGCGCGCCGTGGTCCGAGAACGGGATGTTGTTGAGATAGTATTCGAGATTGTTGACGTCGAAGGCGGCCCAGCCGCCATCGTCGCTCTGCATCCCCTCGATCCACTCCCGTCCCCGGTCGATCGCGACGTCGTAGCCGGGCGCACCGTGCTCCCGGCGCATGCGGTCCATCGACATCACCACCACGGCGGTGTCGTCGAGATCGGGGTAATGCGCGTTGTTGTACTGGAAGGCCCAGCCGCCCGGACGCACGTCGGGCCGCTTCACGGCCCAGTCGCCCTTCACCTCGAGCTCCTGCTTCGGGATCAGCCAGTCGAGGCCCTGCTTGGCCGCCGGCACCGCCTTGTCGCCGCCAGCTTCCAGCAGCGCATGCGCCGTCAGCGTCGTGTCCCACACCGGCGAGACGCAGGGCTGGCAATAGGCCTCGTCGTCTTTGATCACGAGCAGCTTGTCGATGCCCCGGCGCGTGATCGCGCGCGGCGGGAAGTTCTCGTCCTTGCCGAGCGCGTCGTACATCATGACGATGTTGGCCATGGGCGGGTAGATCGCGCCCATGCCGTCCTCGCCGTTGAGCCGCTCCTCGGTGAAGGCGAGCGCCGCATCGATGGCGCGCTTGCGCAAGGCCTTCGGGAACATCGGCTCGATCACGCGCAGAATCGCGTCGAGCGACCGAAACAGCAGAAACCAGGCCATGCTCTGGTGCGGCGCCTTCGCCGTCATGCCGATCGAGCGGGGATCCTGCAGGAACAGCTCGTCGATGCCGACGCCCTTCGGGTTCTTCGCGCGCGGCTTCAGCGCTGCGAGCACCATCAACGGCACCATGGTGGTGCGCGCCCAGTATGAGATCTTGTTGAGGTGGAACGGCGACCAGAACGGCAGCAGCACGATCTCGATCGGCAGCACCGGCACCGCGCGCCAACTCACCACGCCGTACATCGCAAGCAGGAAGCGCGTGAAGACGTTGCTGTTGACGGCGCCGCCGCGCGCGTGGATCGCCTCGCGCGCGCGCACCATGTGCGGGGCGTCGACGGAATCGCCGATCATCTTCAGCGCGAAATAGGCCTTCACGCTGGCGCTCATGTCGAACTCGCCGTCATGCACCAGCGGCCAGCCGCCATGGGCGCCCTGAATGCGGCGCAGGTAATTGGCGATCTTGGCTTCGAGCACGGCATCGACCGGCTCGGCGAGATAGTGGCGCAACAGGACGTATTCGGCCGGAATCGTGCAGTCGGCCTCGAGCTCGAACACCCAATGGCCGTCCGCCTGCTGGAAGTCGAGGACGCCCTGCGTCGCCGATGCAATGCTCGATTCCAGGATGCCCGATTGCAAGATCCCCAATTGAAGGGCTTCGCGGCTGGTCGCGTTCACGGAATCCATCTCGCTCGATTGCTCCGATAGTCGATTGAAATTGGCCGGGACGTCTGCCCGTCAGGGCCGCTTTGCGGCGAGAACCAGATCGGCGGCGCGATCACCGGACCGGACCGATCCCTCGATGGTTGCAGGCAATCCCGTAGCAGTCCAATCACCCGCAAGGAACAGGTTTTTCAGCGCAGTGACCGGCCCCGGACGCAGGGCATTCTGCGCCGGCGTCGCCGCAAATGTGGCACGGCGCTCGCGCACGATCTGCCAAGGGGGCAGCTCGCCGGACACGCCGCCGGCCTTGCAGACGTCGTTCCAGATCGTCTGCGCGAGTTCCTCACGCGGCATGTCGACCAGACGGTCGCTGTTGCTGATGGTGACGGACAACCGGTTCGGGAATGCGAACAGCCACTCCACGACGCCGCCGATCACGCCGAGGATCGGCGCCGAAGCCGGCGGCGGTGTGATCCGGAAATGCGCATTCACGATGGCGCGGTATTCGGTCGGCGTCTTCACGCCCGGCAGCAGGTTCGCAGCAGCACGCGGCGGAACCGCCATCACGACGACATCGCCCTCCCCGATCTGAACGACATCCTCGCCGCCGAAATTCAGCGCACTGGCCTTGCCGTCAGTGCTCGTGAAGGACCGCAGCTCATGGCCGAGTTGAACGGTATGGCCACGGTCCTGCAGGAACTTCACGGCCGGCTCGATCAGAACGGCGCTGAGGCCGTCGCGCGCAATGAGGGGACGGCAGGCCTGTCCGCCGGCAAGCAGCGTCTCGCGCACGATGGCGCCGGCAAGCCCGGCCGAGCCCTCGGGCGGATCGACGTTGAGCGCCGCGAGCAGCAGCGGCTGCACCAGACGCTGATAGAGCACGCCTTCGCAAGGAATCGATTTGCCGACCAATGTGTCTTCCGACGCCCAGATCAGCGGCGCCAGCTTCAGATAATCGGTGAGGCCGGTGTCGGGCACGCGGCGGCCTTCGTCGAGCACCCAGGTCGGCAGCCGGCCGGTGCCGAGATCGATCTGCCAGCGCTGCCCGGTCTTGATGTCGACGAAGGGAAACTGCGCACTGTCAGGGCCGACGAGGCCGGCCTCGCTGCCGATCGAACGCGCATAGGCGCGCGCATGGCTGTTGCCCGACAGCAGCAGATGATTGCCGTTGTCGATGGTGAGATTGGTGGCGCCGTCGAAATAGGAACGGCAACGGCCGCCGGCCTGCTGCGTCGCCTCGTGCACAGCGACCTTGAAGCCGGCATTGGCGAGCCGCACGGCGGCGGAGAGGCCGGAAATTCCGGCACCGATGATATGAGCTGTCTTTTGCATCAGATGAAAGCGTAGCGAAGCAGGATCAGGATACGTGTGACCTTCGACACACGCACCGGCTGGCGCGGCGCGTTGAAGCCGCGCGCAATCAGGAGATCCAGAATGGAATGATAGTATTTCGACATGATCCGCGGCGCGCGCACCGTGCGGCGCTTGTTGCGGTTCATGATCTCGTCCGACTTCTCGAAATGCGCCTTCGCACGCTGCGTCAGCGGCAGGCAGACCTTCGGCAGCGCGCGCTCGGCGATCACGCGGTTCGGATCGTCGGAGGTGATGCCGGCATGCAGCAGCGCCTCGCGCGGCAGATAGAGCCGGCCGAGGCCAGCGTCCTCGTCGATGTCGCGCAGGATATTGGTGAGCTGAAGCGCGCGGCCCAGATGATAGGCGAGCTGGATGCCGTCTTCCTCGGGCAGGCCGAACACCCGCACCGACAGCCGCCCCACCGCGCTGGCGACGCGATCGCAATACAGATCCAGCGTCGCCATGTCGGGCGCGCGGATGTCCTGCGGGACGTCCATCTCCATGCCGTCGACGATGGCGAGGAAATCCTCGCGCTTGAGGCCGAAGGTCTTCACCGAGCCGACGTAGTCCTTCAGCCGCGGCGGCGGATTGCCCTGATAGAGCGCGTCGATGTCGTTGCGCCATTCCTGAAGCGCGGCGAGCCGCTCCGTGCGCGGACCGTCGGAATCGGCGATGTCGTCGACCTGGCGGCAGAAGCTGTAGATCTGGAACATCGCTTCGCGCTGGTCATGCGGCAGGATGCGCATCGCGGCGTAGAACGAGCTGCCGGATGCGGTCGAGCCATAATTGGCGCCGGGCGAGGTCGCCTCAAGCGTCATGTGCAGTCCCCGGTCTGGAAATGGCCTTGCGTCCAATTGCGCGGCGGCCGACCTCGCCGATCATTCCGGCAAGGCTGAAGATGAGCAGTTCGAATTTGTTCAGGTGCACCCGCTCGCGCAGGGGATCGCGCACCTTCAAGAGGCGCACGATACGGTCGGCATAGGCCTGGATCACCGCGACGTCGACGCCGAGGCGGAAATCCCGGATCTCCGCAGCGAGCGCCCTGCCCTCGTCGAGCAGCACTTCATTGCGCACGGCCAGCGCCTGCAGGCAGGCCAGCATCGCCGGCGGCGACTGCGAAAGCCCGAGCTGCTCGACCGAAGCACCGTGTGCTGCCAGTGCATCGCGCGGCAGATAGACGCGGTTGAGCTCGCGAAAATCCTTGCCGCAATCCTGCAGGTGATTGTTGATCTGCAAGCCTGCACAGAGCGCATCCGATGCGGCCCAGGTCGAGGTGCTCTCGCCGTGGACATCGAGCATGAAGCGGCCGACCGGCATCGCCGAGTAACGGCAATAGTGGATGACCTCGTCCCAGTTCTCGTAGCGAAGCTTGGTCACGTCCATGCGGAAGGCGATGAGCACGTCGAGCGCATGGCGCGGCGCCATGCCGCGCTCGGCCAGTGCACGGCGCAAAATGACGGCCTCAGCCTGGGTGTCGCCCTTGCCGAGCAGTTCCGCCTCGAGCAGGTCGAGATAAGCGAGCTTCTGATCGGGCGGCAGGGTCGCGTGATCGGCAATGTCGTCGGCGGTGCGGACGAAATTGTAATACGCCAGGATCAGGGCGCGATGACGCGGATGAATGATCCAGGACGCGACGGGAAAATTCTCGTCGCGGTCACCTTTACCGGATCGCAATTCGCTCGCAGAGGTCATCGAGGGCTGGTTTACAATCGTTTGGACAGGAAGGGCTTCTTCGCTCGCGCGGGCTCATGCCGGCGATCCGCCGCGGCCCCCATATAGGGGAATACGGCCGCAAAACCAATCCTGTCTCTCGATGGCTGCCCTTCCGCGGATCGGGCCCGAAAAGGCGGCCCGGAGGCCGCCTTTTGTGGGCCAGTGGCCGAGCTTACTGGTTGTGGGTCTTCAGAACCTGGTCGCAGGCCTGCGAGATCTTGGCCCGGTTCTCCTTGAGGCAGGCCAGGATGGTGAAATCGCCCTGGTCGATGACCGGGCGGCAGAACTTCTGCACGTCGCGCGTGCAGGCCTTCTGCTCGGCGTCCGTGCCGCGCCCTGCCTGGGCAAAGGCCGCCGTCGAAAGGGATGCCGACAGCAGGGTGAGAGCGACGAGAAGCTTACGCATTGTATTCCTTCATTCTGACGGCAGAATCGCACCGGACCCGGACTGCACAGGGCGGAGGACCGGAACGGATTGTTCTGGTGGCAAGTCGCCGCGACAGGTGCGGCCTCAGAGAAGGCACAAGCACTGGCAAATGCGGCCAAATTGGCGCCACGCCCACCAAATCAGGTCTTCCCTGCGCCTTCATTGGCAGATGTAAGAGATTGATACTACGTCATAATTCGGAAGCACTGCGTTTTACTGCATACCTGTTGCAGAGCTGCATCTGTCCGCCCCGCCTTTCCCGCCGGAAACACGCAGAAACAGGGCAAATCGACCGGTCCGGGTCTGGCGAGAGGCGTCGTGAACCGCCATCTCTGGCGGCCGGGCTTTGAACCTGACACTGGCTCGGAGCACTAAACTTTCGATGTGGCGAGACGTTATCACGCGTAAGCGGGCGTCGTTCCAAAACGGGATATTTGAGATGAAATTCTTTGGGCGATCTGGACTGGCAATCAAAGCGGCCGGCATCGGGGCGGCGCTGCTCTTCTCGGTTTCGGCAGGCCACGCTCAGTCGTCCGGCCCGTTTGCCGGTTTCGACGGCGCGTGGACCGGCACCGGCACGGTGTCGCTGTCCGACGGCTCCACCGAGCGGATTCGCTGCAAGGCCGACTACAAGGTCGCCGGCAGCGGCCTCAATTTGAAGCAGGCTCTGCACTGCGCCTCCGACAGCTACAAGTTCGACCTCACCAGCGACGTGACGAGCCAGGGCGAGCGCATCTCCGGAAATTGGAGCGAGTCCAGCCGCAACATCTTCGGCAATCTCCAGGGCACCGCCGGCGGTGGCCAGATCGACGTGTTCGTCGAGGCCAACGGCTTTGCCGCAAATCTGTCGCTGCGCACCAACGGCACCAAGCAGACGGTGCAGATCAGCTCCAAGGGCGAGATCCGCGGCGTCAACATCACGATGACGAAGGGCTGATTTCGTTCAGCTTGAATGGAATCATTAGCCCCCGGTTCTCGCGAGCCGGGGGCTTTTTGCTGGCATGAACTCACCCGGAACGGACTTGCCGAGATGGACCCGATACGCAGACATCTGCTCAAGGCCGCCGGGCTCTTCGTCGCCACTCGCGCCTTCGCCAATGATCAGCAGGGAGCGAACATGCAGCCTTCGTCCGTGAAGCCGCGTCACGTGCTCTGCTTCCTTGGAAAGAATGAAAGCCTGCTGCGACCGCCGAAGGCGGTGGCCGAGACGATCGCCGATTTGGGCTTCGAGATCGACCGCACCCATTCGCAAGCAAAGCCCGATCCGCACATGGAGCGGTCGTTCGGGGTGTGCTGGGACCGCGTCTTCCCGAAGGCATGGTCCGCATCCGACCAAGCGGCCGTGGCCAACCACAAATCAGTCCTCTACGTGCTGGGCCCGCCGATGGCTCAGCAGAAGACGGCCGCCTTTTCGGCCGCGGCCCTGCAGATCGTGGACGAGATGCTCGACGCGGGCGCCGTCGCGGCGAAGGGCGAGAGCGCCGGCGTCGCTCACGGCATCGCGCGGTGGCGAGGTCTCATGGATCAGGCGCGCAAGGGCGCCATAACCAGCCAGGGCCTCAGCATGACCCCCGCCGTCACCAAGGCCTGCCGCCTTGCCTTCGCCAAGCGCCCGCTCGCCGGTAACAGCTATTACGAGACCGTCGGCTATCACCTCGTCGGCCTGCCGGAGGTTTACGTCGCGAAACCGCGCGGCAACGAATGGTCCGCGGTGATGGCGATGGAGGAGATCGCCAACGCCATGGCCGAGCGCGGCATCGAGGCGACGCTGCGCGAGCGCAAGCTCACGCTCTCGCACGAGCAGGACTACGCCGAGGACGACTTCAAGTTCAATCCGTACGGGATCGTCCGGATCGAGGCGTGAGGCAGGGCAGCCTTAGCTGCCTCGCCGCTCAGATTGCCGGCTTGTCGGTCCCCTGCAGCTTGGCGTGCAGGTTGATCAGCCACATCGCGGTCGGCCGCAGGATGAAGAGGTCGGCGACCAGTGCCATCACCATCGAGAAGGCGCTGAGCCAGCCGAACAGCCGCAGCGACGGCAGGTCGGAGAACACGGTGACGACGAGGCCGCAGGCCAGCACCACCGTGGTCAGGATCAGCGCCGGGCCGACCAGCACGGTCGCCCGCTCCACCGCGAGCGCCGAGCCGACGCCCGGCTTGCTCTCGAGCCGGAGGCGGTTGAGGAAGTGGATGGTGGCGCTGAGGCCGAGACCGAACGAGACCGTAAGCGCGACGACGCTGGCGAATTGCAGGCCCTCGCCCATCGCCCACAGCACCGTTCCCGACATCACCACCGGGAAGATGCCCGGCAGGATGCAGGCGAACATCACCACCCAGGAGCGGAAGGCGAGGCCGATGAAGATCGCGACCAGCGCGAATTCGACGGTGAGCCCGCGGTTCAGCTTCTCGATCATGCTGGCCGAGTTGCGCGCCGCGATCGCGGCAAGGCCCGTCACCGCGACCTCGTAGCCCGGATGCTTCTTGCGGACGGCGTCGAGCTCGGCATCGAGCTTGTCGACGATCGGCAGGAGCTGGCTGGAATCCTTGTCCGGCACGCGGCCGGCGACCACGACCGCGTCCTGCTCGGCGTCAATGAAGCGCCGCACCAGATGCTCGGGAATGACGCTGACATATTCCTTCAGCGTCGCGACGTCGGCGCTGCCGGCCTTTTCCGCAAGCCAGCGGCGCAGGGTCTCGACCGACCAGACATTGCCGACACCGGCCGCCTTCTCCACGGTCGCATGCACGTCCGCGATGGTCTGCAGCGTCTCCGGCGAATAGAGCGATTCACCCTTGGGGAACTGGATCAGTACATTGACCGGGTTGGCGCCGGTGAGCTTGGCGTCGAGCCGGTTGCTGGCTGCGACCGCCTGACGCTTGTCCGGCACCTGGTCGGCAAGCCGGTAGCGCGGCTCCAGATTGGCGTAGATGACGCCGAGGCCGCCGACGAACAGCACTGCGATCAGGCTGAACAGGCCGGGCCGGCCCACCATCCGCACCGCGATCCAATAGCAGAAATTACGCAGCGCCTGGACGCCGGCATCCGCGCTCTGGAACTTGACCGCGAACGTCTTCTCGTTGCGCACGAGCAGCACGCCGAACACCGGCACCAGCGACAGCACCGCGACCAGCGCGATGATGGTGGCGGCGAGGCCCGCCTCACCGAACTTGCGGATCAGGTCCGAGTTGGAGAACTGCAGCGCGATGAAGGAAATGCCGGCGGTGCCGTGCGTCAGCACGCAGGCCGGGCCCACCACCAGCACCGCGTTCTTGAACGCGGTGAACTTGTCCTGGCCCGCGATCAGCCGGTCGCGCGCGGCGAAGGTGAGCTGCATCGAGTCCGAGAAGCTGATGACCATGATGAGCGGCGTCATCACGTTCAGGAACATGTTGAGATTGAAATTGGCCCAGCCGAGCGCGCCGAGCGCCAACAGGATCGCGATCATCGGCGGAAACGCCGCGGCGACCATGAACGAGATCTTGCGGAAGAAGATGATGGCGATGATGCAGCCGGCGAGAATGCCGAGGATGTTGTAGGTCAGCCCGTCGCGTTCGACGGCATTGCGGATCTCAAGCTGCATGACCGGCACGCCCGAGAGCTGCACGTTGAGACCGGTGTCGCTGAGATCCTCCTTCATCAGGGCGCGGATGTCGCCCACGGTCTTGGTCAGCTTGCTGGACGCCACCACCTCCGGATCGAGCGACAGCACGATCAGCGCCAGCGTGCCGTCTTCCGACAACAGCTTGCCGCGGATGATCTCGTTGTTTTTGACGGTCTCGATGAACTTGTCGTAGTCGGCGCCCTCGGGCAGTTCGGCCGGGAACAGCGCCGCCGGCAGCTTGCCCGGTGCCGGCGCCTGGCGCGCCGAGAACAGCGAGACCAGCCCGCGCGTGCCTTCGACCAGTTGCAGGTCGGTGACGAAGTCGCGCAGCTTCTCCAGATTATTCCGGGCCAGCAGGTTCTTGCCCTCGACCACGACGAGGACGTCGAATTCCTCGGCCGGGAACTTCTTCGTGACCTCTTCATATTGATGGAATTCGCGACTGTCGGAGCGAAACAGCTGCGACAGCGAATCGTCGATCTTGATCCGGTGGATGCCGAACACGGCTCCGACGATCAGGACGAGCAGGACGATGCAGGAGACGATCGGCGCCCGGACGGCGATCAGCCCGATGCGCTCCAGCCCGAAGGCGATCGAGGACGTAGGTCCCTGCTCGACCTTGTCGACATGAACCTCATTCTCGCTGTGCTTTTCGAGCATGCCTTATCCAGTTCCTAAATCGGCTCGGGCTGAGAGCTTAGTGCGCCCCGCGAACGGCTTGAAAACGCCATACCAATGGGAGGCTTGCCCTTTGAAAATGCGCGGAAAATCGCCGCGAGGGGTTTAGCAGGTGAACCGGTCTTTTCGCAAGCAGGCGAAGCGTGGCCGAATCGATCAAGAAGTGGCGATCTGGACCGGGGATGCCCGTCATTCGGGCAATGCCGTGCCAATTCGACGCGGCGCGCGGTCCGCGCTCTCGTCCTTCAGCGCCACGCCGCTGACCTGCCGGGCCAGCCCCTCGCGGACCAGCCAGGCGATCTTGAAGGCGGCCTCGTCGTAGCTCAACCCGGCGTGGTGGATATTGGACACGCAATTTCGCTCGGCGTCAGTGCGGCCGGGCTTCGGCGCAAAGGTCAGATAAGCGCCGAGGCTATCGGGCGCCGACAGGCCCGGCCGCTCGCCGATCAGCATCAAGGCCATGCGCGCACCGAGAATGGCGCCGATCTCGTCGCCGAGCGCGACGCGCGCGCCTGACGCGACGACGACATGGCCGACCGCGACGTCGTCCCCTTCCGCGAGCAGCGGCAGCAGGCGCCTCACCAGGGCCACCGCATGGGCGTGGACCGCCGCCGCGGACAGGCCGTCGCCGATCACGAGCGCAAGCCGGCACGGCGCCGAAGCCGCTCGCGCCAAGACCTCGGCCGAGCCGGGGTCGAGCCGTCGTCCCAGATCCGGCCGCCGCAGATAGTCCCTGCGGTCGACCGCCTGGCTCCTCACCTCGGTGACGGCAAGCCCCAGCGCGCCGAGATCGGCGACCATACGCGCTGCATCGAAGGCGGCATGCACGGCATCGCGGGCGCGGGCATGATCGAGCGTGAAATCGAGCAGCGCCTTGGTCGGCACGCTAGCGCCGCTGCGCCCGAGCGCCACGCGCGCGGGCGTGAACGCCCGCAGATCGAGGGTCGGACGGCGCGGCAGGGCCGGATCAGACATGTCGCATCATTCGGCGGGAACGGCGGCCTCGCGCAGCCGGATCGAGTAATTCGAGGCGTTCTGCCTGCCGCTGGAGGCCGCGCGCGCAAAGGTGATGAGATGGTGCGCGATCAGGGTGCATCCGATCAGGCCTTCGACATCGCCGCGCTTGAGGCGCCCCAGCGCGAACTTCCAGAACACGCGCTTGTAGTCACCGAGCACGCCGACCTTCCAGAAGATGTTGCGCAGCATGACGAGGCCACGCCTGATGTTGGCCCAGGTCTTCATCTCGTCCGGGGTCGGCACCTTGAGGCGGTGAACATAAACGTGGTCGCATTGATACTGGAAGCGCGCGTAGACCTTCTCGGGCGCATATGCGACCGCCATCGCGTGCTTCCAGGACGCGACGACCTCGTCATAGGGCAGCAGGAAGTCGACGTTGGAATCGCGGCCGTCGTCTTCGACCAGGCGCCCCTCGCGCTCCAGCCGGTCCCACAGCGGCGTCTTCGGCAGCGCCTGAAGCAGGTTGATCGTGAGCAGCGGAATCCGGGACTCCTCGACGAAGCCGAGCAGCGCCTCAGACGTATTCGGCTTGTCGGTGTCGAGTCCCATGATGATGCCGGAGACGACCTCCATGCCGTAGGAGTTGATGGTGCGCACGCCCTCCAGGATCGGGACCATCATGTTGTGGTCCTTCTGCATCGCCTTCAGCGCGTCGGGATCGGGCGTCTCGATTCCGCAGAAGATGGTGATGAAATAGGCCTCGCGCATCTTCTCGAGGATCTCGGGCCGCTTGGCGATGTTGAGCGTCGCCTCGCAGGCGAGCCGCACCACGTAGCCGGTCCGCTTCTGCCATTCGATCAGATGCGGCAGCAGATCCAGCGCCGCCTTGCGGTTGCCGATGAAATTGTCGTCGACGAAATAGACCGTGTCCGTCATGCCGCATTCGCGCAGGCGGTCGAGCTCGGCGATGATCTGCTCCGGCGCTTTGAGGCGTGGATTGCGGCCGTAGAGGCCGGGGATGTCGCAGAACTCGCACTGATAGGGACAGCCGCTGGAATACTGGATGCTGCCGAGCATGTATTTCTTCACGTCGGCAAGCTCGTAGGCCGGGATCGGAAACTCCGTCATCGGCACGCGGTCCTTGGTGGTGAGCACCACCTGTTCCTCAGGACGCGTGGTGTCGCGCGACAGGATCTCGATCAGCTGGTTGGTGGCATCGCCGAGCTCGCCGACATGGAGATAGTCGAAGGACGGATAATAGTCGGGACAGGCGCTGACGGAGGGACCGCCGAGCGCGACCGGCAGATCGAATTCATGAGCGCGGCGGCAGATGTCGTTCATCTGCTGGCGCTGGATGTGCATGCCGCTGACGAAGACCACCTCGGCCCACTCGAACTCCTCCCTGGTCGTGCGACGCAGGTTCTCGTCGACGAATTTGACCTGCCAATCCTGCGGCAGATAGGCCGAGATCAGCAGCAGCCCCTGCGGCGGCATGAAGGCACGGACACCATCGGTCAGGGGATAGGAATGCTCGAACGTCCCGAACGACGAGGTGTAGCGCGGAAACACACAGAGAATCCGCCGCGACGTTCCGTTACTTTCAGCTCGCATCAAAGCTCCCCCGCCACGCTCGACCTGGTTGCGGAAATAGCCAGCCAGACACATAGCGTAATGCTGCCGCCGGAATTTCTCAATATTGTGGCACAAGCATAATTCGGAGAGGGACCAATGGTTTCCTGAAGGCCTTAGGGAGCTTCCAGCCTCAGGCGATCAGCCGCGAGGCAAAATCGGGCAGCAGGCCTGCATCGCCGGCAAGTCGGAAATCGGCGCCAGTAATCCCTGCCTGCACCAGCCAGTCGTCGAATTCCGGCGCGCGGCGCAGACCGAAGACGTCCCGGACATAGAGCGCGTCGTGAAAAGACGTCGATTGGTAGTTCAACATGACGTCGTCGGCGCCGGGGACACCCATGATGAAGGTGACGCCGGCGGCTGCGAGCAGCGTCAGCAGATTGTCCATGTCGTCCTGGTCCGCCTCGGCGTGGTTGGTGTAGCAGATGTCGATCCCGAGCGGCAGGCCGAGCAATTTGCCGCAGAAATGATCCTCCAGCCCGGCGCGGATGATTTCCTTGCCATCATAGAGATATTCCGGGCCGATGAAGCCGACCACGCTGTTGACCAGCAGCGGGGCAAAGGCGCGGGCGACCGCATAGGCGCGCGCCTCGCAGGTCTGCTGATCGACGCCGTGGTGGGTGCCCGCCGACAGCGCCGAGCCCTGGCCGGTCTCGAAATACATCACGTTCTGCCCGACCGTGCCGCGCCCCTGCGACAACCCGGCCTGCTGCGCCTCCTTCAGAAGCGCAAGGTCGATGCCGAAACTGCGATTGGCGGCCTCGGTGCCGGCGACCGACTGGAAGACGAGGTCGACCGGCACGTCCTGCCCGATCAGCGCCAGCGTCGTCGTGACATGGGTCAGCACGCAAGCTTGCGTCGGGATCTTCAGCCGCGTGATGATCTCGTCGAGCAGTCGCAGCAATTGCGCGATGACGGCCGGATCGTCGCTCGCGGGATTGATGCCGATGCAGGCATCGCCGGCACCCAGCAGGATGCCGTCGAGGATCGAGGCGGTGATGCCCCTGGCATCGTCGAAGGGATGGTTGGGCTGCAGCCGCGTGCTCATCCGCCCCTTCAGGCCGATGGTGTTGCGGAAGGCGGTGGTGACCTCGCATTTCCGCGCCGCCAGGATCAGATCCTGATTGCGCATCAGCTTCGACACTGCGGCTGCCATCTCCGGGGTGATGCCGCCCGCCAGCTTGCGCAGGATTTCGGGCGTTGCGGCATCCGACAGCAGCCAGTCGCGGAAGGCACCAACCGTCAGCGACGCCACCGGCGCGAAGGCCTTCGCGTCATGGCTGTCGATGACGAGGCGGGTGACCTCGTCGGCCTCGTAGGGAATCACGGCTTCCTGCAGGAATTGGCCGAGCGGGACGTCGGCGAGCGCCATCCGCGCCGCGATCATCTGCTCGGCGGTGTCGGCGGTGATCCCGGCCAGCCGGTCGCCGGAGCGCGGCGGCGTCGCCCTGGCAAGGAGGTCGCGCAGGTCCGGGAAGGTGTGGGTCGTGGCGTCGATGGTATGGCGGTAGACCAAGGGTCTCTCCGGGGTGCATCGGCCGGTGGCCGACCTAAGACTATCCTGAAACTCTACCTTCGGATCAAGACGCTGAAATAACTTGCCTTTCCTACGACCAAGGACGGAGGCAGCCAACGGCCGTGTTAACGCCGCATCCATCTTCGTTCTGCATAGTTTTGCATCAAATTCGAACCACCCCGCTCACCGGCCGCTTCAGGCCATTCCGGGCCCCTGAACACCATGACATCAGACCGATCTGGGAATGCCGCCAAGCTGGCTGGCCGTTTCACGCTTGCCACCAAGCTCTATGCGATCTTCGCGCTGTTCGCGCTGCTGACGGCTGCGATCGCGATGCTGTCCGACTACAACAGCCGCCGCGGCGCCGACCTGACCAGCGCGATCGAGACGGCGAACGCCGCAGCTCTGAACGTCGAGCGCGTCAACTCGCTGGTCTATGCGGTCGTGATGGAATCGCGCGGCGTCTACATGTCGACCGAGCCCGCCGTGGTGAAGAAATACGGCGAGGGCCTGCTCAAGTTCAACGCCCAGATCCTCGACGTCGTGAAGCGCTGGGAGACCATCGTTAAAGCCGACGATGCCGAGCAGTTCGCCACCTTCAAGAAGCGCATCGAGCAGTTCGTCGAGTTCCGCAAGGAACTGGTGCGCCGCGGCGTCGAGATCAATGCGGCCGCGGGCCGCGAATGGGGCGACAACGATGCCAACCGCACCGTGCGCTCGGCGCTGAACAAGGATCTCGAGGCGCTGTCCAAGGTCTATGCCGAGCGCGCCAAACAGATCGCGCGCGAGACGGAGACCAATCGCACCCTCTCCTTCGTCCTGACCTGCCTCGGCGGCGTGGCGCTGGCCCTGGTCGTAATCGGCATCGTCATCATCGCCCGCTCGGTCGCCCGGCCGCTCGCCGCGATCACCGCGACCATCAAGCAGGTCGCCGACGGCACCGAGGATGTCGTGGTGCCGCACTCCGACCGCGCCGACGAGATCGGCGCGCTGGCGCGCGCGATCCAGGTCTTCCAGGAGGCCATGGGCCGCAACCGCAACCTCGCCTCGCAGGTCTCGCAGGGCTCCGCCGCGCGCGAGGAGCGCGCGCGCCACATCGAACAGTCCGTCGAGGAGTTTCGCGGGGCGATCGGCGCGATCATGCGCGGCCTCAGCGACAACGCCTCGGTCATGCGCGAGACCGCGCAGACCATCACGCGCGTCACCGCGGATGCCTCTAGCCGCGCCGGCACGGCGGCCAATGCCACCGAGCAGGCCTCGCACAACGTCACGGCGGTGGCCGGCGCGGCCGAGGAACTGTCGGCCTCGGTCGTCGAGATCGGCCGCCAGGTGCGGCAGAGCGCCGGCGCGGTCGAGCAGACCGGCCAGCGCACCGAGAAGTCGATCTCCGAGATCGAGAGCCTCGCCGCGGCGACGCAACGCATCGACGGCGTGCTCAATCTGATCCAGGCCATCGCCGAGCAGACCAATCTACTGGCGCTGAACGCGACCATCGAGGCCGCGCGCGCCGGCGACGCCGGCCGCGGCTTTGCCGTGGTCGCTCATGAAGTGAAGACCCTCGCGGGCCAGACCGCCAAGGCCACCGCGGAGATCAGCGAGAACGTCTCGATGATCCAGGCCTCGACCCGCAACGCGGTCGATGCCGTGCGCGAGATCGGCGGCGCGGTGCGCGAGATCAACGAGGTCACCTCCGCAATCGCCGGCGCCATCGGCCAGCAGGACGCCGCCACGCGCGAGATCTCGTCCAACGCGCAAAGCGCGGCGCAGGGCAACGAGACGCTGGTCGCCAACATCACCTCGCTGCGCGACGCCATCGGCGAGACCGATACCGCCGCATCCTCGGTGTTGACGGCGGCGGGCAGCCTGACCGAGACCGCGGACACGCTGTCGCGCGAGGTGGAGAAGTTCTTCCAGAATTTGCGCGCGGGGTCGGCGGACGGCCGTATTGCCAAGGCGGGATGACGGCGCGGTCCGCAGCTATCGGTGGGACCACGAAAAGAACTGCGCCCCCTAGGCACGTAGGCCGGGACGGAGCTATCAATAGCTGGCGCGGCGCGTGAGGATCTGCGGATTTCACGAGCTCGGTTTGACCCGCCCGCCGCAACACCGGCTTGATGTGGCGGTGGTACGCGGCATGAGCCTACTTATCGACTACCGACGCCATGAAGACGCAACCAGTTTCAGTCAACGAGGCCGTGGCTCCCCGCGCTCCGCCAAAAAGGGACTGAAGCGACCAACTCGTCTCGCTTCGACTTGGCAATTTGCCAATTAAGAAGCTTATTGAGAAATAGACGGCAAGCTGGTCGTCCAGGCAAAGCGCCGCTATGATTTATGGGGAGCGTAACCACAACTTGGGGCACGCCGTTCCTTAGCCGCAACGCACTGCGTACGGAGTCGTTTTGCGCAACATCTTCGATCAGTATTGGCAGCCTGAGAATCGTGTCACCCACGCATTGATGACCTCCCTTCAAGAGGATCGAAAGCTACTTAGCCTATTTTTGACCGAGCTTTTAGGAGTGACGCCGCCATGTCGCCCCGACAAACTCGCTATCCTTGAACAGCAGTATCCAGGCGAGGAGGAACCAAGCGAGGAGGAGTCGGAGAGACGCGGCATTCCTGACGGCTGGATCTTTGATGATGAGGGCTGGTGCGTCTTCATCGAAAGCAAGGTGATCGCAAATCTGACCGCTGATCAGATCAAACGACACCGCCGCACCGCCGAGCGTCGGGGCTTCAGCCAGATCACTGCAGTTGCTATCGCCCCCTATCCACCGTCTGTTTTACCCGCCGATACTGTGCTGCTGGAATGGCGGAGCATCTATGCTTGGTTGCGCCGACACGCTTCCATCAGCGCGTGGGCCGCACGCACGGCGGAATACTTGGAGATCGCGGAAGCAAAACTGATAGACAGTGAACAGTTTGTGGAGGGCACTTTGACAATGTTTTCCGGCTTCCCGTTCGGACATGATCACCCCTTCACTTACCTTGAGGGCAAGCGCGTACTCAAGCTGGCAATGGAGGATTTGAGACGACACCGCGGTCTCCGCGAAGAGCTGAAGATGAATCCTAAGGCTCCGGGTCGATTCGCTATCACCGGACGCCGCGGCGACGCGGTGTGGGATTTCCTTTCGCTCGCCCAGGCGAAGGAGGATGAGAGTTTCACTAGCTACCCGCACCTGACACTTGGCGTTGTGGCGCAAGCCGTAGAGGCGATGGTAACGGTGCCCAATTCGGTCAACAGCACTATGCGTCGCAACTTGATCCAGCTAGGCGAGGCGGGCTTTCAATCGCTAGCAAGTGGTGTAGTCAAGAATTTGAAGCCTGTTTTGCGCAAATGTCCGGGCGCCGCCCCGTGGGGGCGCGGTATACAACGGCGCTATCCCTCTCAGAGGGCCACGCCGCATATCGACGCTCGAATTGATTTTGATTTACGAACAGCCGTTCCTCGAAGTGGTACTCCAAAGGTACAGCCTCGATGGCTATCCGCCGCTTATAACTCGTTCGTGCACAAGGCAGGTTCTAACTATCAGATGCAAATGGGTGTACTATTTCGCTATGATCGGTGCCCTCAATTGCAGGAGGCCGATGCGCTCGACCTCGTGGCAGAGGCTTGGATCGCCTGTAAGCCGCTGATCGATTTGGCGCGATAATGCGTGGCGGTGTCCACACTGCCTATGCGCCCCATGGCGTCACCGCTACCCAATCGACCCACCCCGCCTGATCAGCTCCATCTCTACCGTGGCAAAGTGCAGCTGCCCATCGCCGATGCGGATGAAGCGGGCGTAGACGTAAGAGCGCGGGCGAGGAAGCCGTCATTTCCCGTCGAGGAAAGCACGCACCTTGCTCACGGTCTGCGCCGGCTTCTCTTCCATGATCCAATGTCCGGAGCCGGTGACGATGCCGCCGTCAACCTTGGTGCCGACTTCGCGCATGATCGCCACTTGCTGATCGCCAAAGGACTTTTCAGCGCCAAGGGCCAGGATCGGCATGTTCAACTTGGTCCCGGCAAAAACCCTATTGTCCGTGGCGTCTTTCCCGAACGCTGCGAACTGCTCGAAGGCGTAATGCATGTTGCCTGGCCGGGCGTAGAGTTTCGCATAATGGTTGCGGGTCGCTTCGTCGATTGCCTTGGGGTCGGCCGACAGCTCATTGTAGAACCGGTCGAGATAGATGCGCTCGCGGCCCTTGACCAGGCGGTCGACGTCAGGGCCGCGGAAGTTGAAATGCCACAGCATGGGGCTTTTCAGGATTTCGTCCCAGGGCCCGATGCCGGGCAGCGGCGCGTCGATGACGACCCATTTGGTGATGCGGTCGGGATATTGCGCCGCGAGCGCATAGCCCACCATGTTGCCGATGTCGTGCGTCACCAGATCGGCTTTCTGGACGTTGAGCTTGTCCATGACCATGGCGATGTCGACGCCCTGGTTCTTCTTGTCGTAACCGGCTGCGGGTTGCGACGAAAGCCCCATACCGCGCAGGTCCGGAACGATCACGGTGTGGTCCTTGTAGAGTGCCTTGGCGAGCGGCGCCCACATGTCGCCTGTGTCGGCGAAGCCGTGCAGGAGCACGACCGCCGGTCCCTGTCCGCCAACGCGGACATGCAGGGTGACACCGTTGACCGAGATGCGCTGGATTTTGAAATCCGCGGGAAAGGGCTCCACTGCTGCAAGCGCGGATGGGCCGCTGCAGATGATCAGGATCATCAAAATCGAGGCGAAGATTGCCGCGATGGATCGCGCGCCGGACGTCCGGCGGCTCGGGGCGAAACTGCACATTGTTGACCTGCTCGCTCTTGTGCCGAGCGCAACAACGTCGGCAATGCACGCATTGAAGTGATCCCGTCATCCAAGCATACCATGCTACCTATGACCAGATACTTCCGCGCATTGGGCCAGTCCCGGAGAAACTGTCTGCCTATCCCATCACCCCGCCGCGCTTGATTAGCTCCTTGCCGACAGCAGCCAGATGCACCTGGTCCGGCCCGTCGCCGATGCGGATGAAGCGGGCGTAGACGTAAGCACGCGCCAGGAACGTGTCCTGCGAGACGCCGGCGGCGCCGTGGATCTGGATGGCGCGGTCCATGACACGGGCGGCCATGCTGGGCACCACGATCTTGGCCGCCGCGATCAGGTCGCGCGCGGCCTTGTTGCCTTCGCGGTCCATCTTGTCGGCGGCTTGCAGCGTCAAGAGCCGCGCCTGCGCGATCTCACAGAACGAGTTTGCGATGTCCTCGCGCACCGAGCCCTGCTCGGCAAGCGGCCTGCCGAAGGCCACGCGGGAGACTGATCGCTGGCACATCAATTCGAGCGCACGCTGGGCGCAGCCGATCAGCCGCATGCAATGGTGGATGCGGCCGGGCCCGAGCCGCCCCTGCGCGATCTCGAAGCCGCGGCCCTCGCCGAGCAGCATGTTTTCCGCGGGCACGCGGACGTTCTCGTAGACGATCTCGGGGTGGCCGACCGGGGCGTCGTCATAACCATAGGTGAGCATGTCGCGGACGATGCGCACGCCCGGCGTGTTTCTGGGCACCAGGATCATGGATTGCTGGCGGTGGCGGTCGGGATCGTCGGGCGCGGTCTTGCCCATCACGATCAGGATCTCGCAATCCTCGTTCATCGCGCCTGAGGTGAACCACTTCCGGCCGTTGATGACGTAGTCGTCCCCGTCGCGCGTGATGGCGCACTGGATATTGGTGGCATCGCTGGAGGCGACCTGCGGCTCGGTCATCGAGAAGCCGGAGCGGATGCGGCCCTCCAGCAGCGGCTTCAGCCAGCGCTCCTGCTGCGCCCTGGTGCCGTAGTTCGCGAGCACCTCCATGTTACCGACATCGGGCGCCGAGCAGTTGAAGACCTCGGGCGCCCAGAGGATGCGGCCCATGATCTCCTTCACGGGTGCATATTCGAGATTGGTCAGACCGGGGCCGTGCTCGCCCGACAGGAACAGATTCCAGAGCCCCTGCTCCCGCGCCAGCCGCTTCAGGTCCTGCAGGACGGCCGGCGTCCTGTAGCGCGCGGCCTCCGGCTTCACCTGCTCGTAATAGAGCTCCTCGACCGGCTCGACATGTGCCCGCATGAACTGCCGGACGCGCTCCTGGAGCTCCAGCGAACGGGCGGAGTGTTGAAAGTCCATTGGGTTCTCCTCTTCCCTTCTCCCCTTGTGGGAGAAGGTGGCGCGAAGCGCCGGATGAGGGGTTGTTTCAGCGAATGCCATTGTTAGAGGAGTGCGCGGAGATAGACCCCTCACCCGGCTTCGCTTCGCGAATCCACCCTCTCCCACAAGGGGAGAGGGTGCACCGTCTCTGCGGCTGCCCCTCACGTCCCTTTCAGCAGCTCACTCGCCACCACCCAGTCGTTGCCGTCGAACTGCAGCATGTAGCCGTCCTTGATCGGGCGGAAATCCTGCGGCGTGGTATTGAGCGTGATGCCGGGCATCAGCAGCGACAGCGGCACGCTCTTCAGGTTCGCCGCCTGCGCCATGATGTTCTCGCGCGTCAGATTGTCCTTGCACTGCTTCAGCAGCACCACCAATGCCTCGGCGACGGTGTAGCCGTAGAGGCCGGCGACGTTGTTGACGTCGGCATTGGGCAGGCGCTTCTTCATGAAGTCGATATAGGCCGTCATCGCCGGATCGTCCTTCGGCGTCTCGACGAACGGCTTGAGCGCGCCGAGCGAGAGCACGCCCTTGCCGGCCTCGAGACCCGCAGGGACCATCACGGTCGCCTTGTTGGCGCAGCCGGAGGCGAGGAAGCGCGTCGGCTGCCAGCCGACCTCGTGGGCCTTGCGGATCGCCTGCGCGCAGGCGCGCGGCGTCACCGAATAAATCATGAAGACGTCGGCCTTGGTGTTCGCCAGCGTCAGCACCTGGGAATCGACGGTGGGATCCGCGACCTCGAAGCTCGAGGCCATCGCGATCGCCTTGTCGGCGTCGGCGCCGAGCGCCTCCTTGACGCCGCGAAGATATTCCTTGCCGGCATCGTCGTTCTGGTAGAGCACGGCGAAGCGCGCGTTCGGGTTCTTGGCACGCGCATAAGCGACGTCGATCGCAGCCTCGCTGGTGTAGTTCGGCGCCCAGGGCAGCGCCATCGACCACGGCATGTTGGCCGGATCGTTCCATTTCGAGGCCGAGCTGATCAGAAACAGCTGCGGCACCTTGTTGCTGTTGAGATATTTTGCGATCGCCGAGCTCGGCGCGGTGCCCATGGTCGCGAAGATGAAGGCGACGCCGTCGCCTTCGACGAGCCGCCGCGCCGCCTCCATGGTCTTGGGCGGCGAGAACGCGTCGTCCAGCGAGATCAAATTGAGCTTGCGGCCGCCAACCCCGCCCTTCTCGTTGACCTCGTCGAAATAGGCCGCGATCACCTTGCCCGTGATGCTGAGCGGCGAGGCCGGCCCGCTATAGGGCATGGTGTTGCCGATCTTGATCTCGGTGTCGCTGACGCCCGGACCGTAGGATTTTTGCGCGGAGACGGATGTGGACAGGCAGGCGGCAGCGAGCGCTGCGGCCAGGGCCAAGGCGGCTTTCATGGTTTCTCCCCGGTGATCTCCGCGCGAGGCGGCCGCGCGGCGTGCTGCTTTTTGTCAGCGCGTCAGATCAGCGGAGTTCCGCAAGATGGTCTTGCGTCGAGTTGCTGATGGCTTAGCCGCGCCGCTTCAAGCTGAAGCCCAGGCTGATCCAGCCCGCTCCCGCCATGATCAGGTCGATGCCGAGGAACAGGCCGAGGATATAGACGCTGTTCACCGGCCAGCGCGCGACGATCAGCAGGCCGAGCAGCAGCGTGATGACGGCCGACAGCGCCACCCAGACCCACGGGCTCTCGCGCTTCATGCTGAAGGCGAGAAACAGCCTGACGGCGCCCGAGGCGATCAGCGAGGCGCCGAGAAACAACGTCAGCAGGACCGCCGCGAACAGCGGATTCTCGAAGGTCAGGAAGCCCGCGATCACGTAGAGCACGCCGAGCAAGGCCCAGATCAGGAACTTGCCCCAGCTCTTCATCTGGAACGCGCCGATGATCTCGGTGACGCCCGCGACGATCATCATGGCGCCGACCACGATCACGCTCGCCACCGTCGCCATCACCATGCTGCCGAGCGCAATGAAGCCGGCGATGAGATAGACGACGCCGAGCGCGACGATCCAGCCCCATTTGGCATGCAGCGCCGCGATGCCGGAGCCGAGACTTGGGTGATGTGACGTGTCCGAAGCACTGGTCATGACGGCCACTCCTGCTTGCGTAGCCCGGGGGCACGCGCCAGAATAGCACGCATCGTGCCGGGACGACAGCCAGCAGAGCACCCGTACCGGCAGTAACATTGACGCAAATCAAGATCGACTGCGGCGCGTCAGCCGCGCGACCGCTCCATCTCGAGCTCGGCCTTGAGGTTGTCGAGATCGCGGTAGATCGAAGCAATCGCGAGCACGCGGCCGTCCTTGCGGTACTTCAACAGGCAGTCCTTGCCTCCGATGCTGCCGTCGATCGCGACCTCGTCAAAGCTCTCGGCGTGGCCGACATAGTTGATCGGCACGTCGTAGTGTTGCGACCAGAAGAACGGCACCGCGTCGAAGCGCTCGCGCTTGCCGAGCATGTTGCGCGCCGCGGTCTGGCCCTGGCGTTCGGCAACGACCCAATGTTCGACGCGGATGGTTTGCCGGGAATGCGGATCGGGCCAGCGCGCGATGTCGCCGGCCGCGAAAATGCCGGCGACACTGGTCTCGAGATATTCGCTCACGCTGACACCGCGATCCGCCGCAAGGCCGGCGTGCTCGGCCAGCGCAAGGCGCGGCTTGACGCCGATGCCGACCACGACGAGGTCGGCTTCGATGACAGCTCCACTCTTCAGCGTGGCGCGGGTGCCGTCGAGCTTTTCGACTGTGTCCTTGAGATGAAAGATCACGCCGTTCTCTTCATGGAGCGACCGCACGAAGTCGCCCATCTCGGAGCCGAGCACCTTCTGCATCGGCCGCTCTTCCGGCGCGACCACGTGCACCTCGATCTTGCGTGCCCGCAAGGACGCCGCGACTTCGAGGCCGATGAAACTGGCGCCGATTACCAAAGCGCGCCTGGCACTCTCCGCGGCCTTGATGATGGCGCGGCTGTCGGCGACGGAGCGCAAGGTGTGGACATGCGGCTGGTCGGCGCCCGGGATCTGCAGTTTGACGGGCTCGGCGCCGGTCGCGAGCAGCAGCCGGTCGAACGGAAGCCTGTCGCCATTGCCGAGCGTGACGTTGCGCGTCTTCGCATCGATGGCGGAGACGTCGGTGTTGAGCCTGAGATCGATGCCCGCGTCCTGATAATAGTCCTGACCCCGCAGCGGCAGCCAATCCTCCGGTGCGTTGCCCGCGAGATAATCCTTGGAGAGGTTGGGCCGGTCGACCGGCATCGCGCCGTCATCGCTGAGCATGGTGATGGCGCCGGCAAAGCCCTCGCGCCGGAGCGTCTCGGCGGCCGCGAAGCCGGCTGCGCCGCCGCCGACGATGACGAATTTCTCCGGTGTCGGCGCGTTGCGATGAGCGGTCGACGGCTTTGGCGCCTCGCGCTTGCGCCGAACGATGATGTCGTCCCGATCGCGCGCGACCTCCCACACCGCCAGCGCGTTCAGGGCCGGCGGGCGGGTGGCTTCGCCCGTGCGCAAGGAGAAGCAGGCGTGATGCCAGGGGCAGCGGATGGTGTCTCCCACCACCAGGCCCTCGGCGAGCGGCCCGTGGTAATGGCTGCAGGCCGGCTCGATCGCAAAGATCTCGCTGCCGGCCTGCACCAGCAGGACGTCCTCCTCGCCGACATGACCGAGCAGTTTGCCATCCCTGAACGCGGTCAGCGACACGCCTTTGCTCAGGTCGGGTCCGCTCGGCTTGTTGTTCTCGGTCATGGCGCCGTCTCCTTGAGCAGTCGCGGGTCAATCGTCCGAATTGGCGAGCCCCAACAGTTCCTGGCGCGTCAGCGCATTGTCGCGGAATACGCCCAGCATGCGGCTGGTGACGAGATCGGTCCCGGGCTTGTGGGCGCCGCGCGTCGTCATGCAGTGATGCGTCGCCTTGATGATGACGCCGACGCCTTCAGGCTTGAGCACGTCGTTGATGGTATTGGCGATCTGCGCGGTCATCTTCTCCTGGATCTGGAGGCGCTTCGCGTAGATGTCCACCACGCGCGCAAGCTTGCTGATGCCGACGACACGGCCCTGCGGGATATAGGCGACCCAGGCGCGGCCGACGATCGGCGCTATGTGGTGCTCGCAATGGCTCTCGAAGCGAACGCCGCGCAGCACGATCATCTCGTCATAGCCTTCGATCTCCTCGAAGGTCTTTTGCAGGATTTCCGTCGGATCCTGCGCATAGCCGGAAAAATACTCTTCGAAGGCACGTGCGACCCGGTCCGGCGTGTCACGCAGACCGTCGCGCGCGGGATCGTCACCGGCCCAACGGATCATGGTTCGGATCGCCTGCTCGACCTCCGGCCTGTCAGGCCGTTCGACCGGCGCCTGCGCCACCGCGACACGTTCCAGCTTGCGCACTTGTGACTTCATCGAGATCCTCCCCTGCAACGCGCCGCATACAGAAGCGGCTCCTCAGCTTGGACGGCTGCAATCGCAAAAGGTTCCCAGGATCAGGAAAAATCGGAGGGATGGCAGACAAGCCGGCCGGCCGGACGAGAAAGGGCCTTTATGAGGCCGCTTTCCGGACCTCGACCACCGCCTGCGCCCATTCGGCCGGCCGCTCCTGCGGCAGGTTGTGGCCGGCATCGGCGAAGACACGCCGCTCGAATGGGCCCTCGAACTTGCGCGCGTGATGGGCGGTGCCGGGATTGACGCCGTCGCTGTCGCCGTCGATCGCGATGGTCGGGACGCGGATCGGCGGTTGGCCCGCGAGCTTCGCCTCGATCGCGGCATAGGCGGGGTCGCCCGCGACCAGCGCGTAGCGGTGGCGGTAGGAGTGGATCACGACATCGACGAAGTCAGGATTGTCGAACGACACCGCGCTCCGTTCGAACGTCGTGTCGTCGAACGCCCATTTCGGCGACCACATCGCCCAGAGCTGGCGGGCAAAGCCACGCCGGTTGCGCTCCAGCGCGCGGCGGCCGCGCTCGTTGTGGAAGAGATATTGGTACCAGAGCGCCGCCTCTTCCGGCGGCGAGGCCGGCTCCATGGCGCGGGCGATGTTCTGGATGTTGTAGGAGTTGCCGGAGACGAGGCCGACAACGCGCTCCGGATAGAGCGCAGAGACCACGCAGGCCGCGCGCCCGCCCCAGTCATAGCCGCCGACGACGGCACGCTTGATGCCGAGCGCGTCCATGAAGGCCAGCAGATCCGCGCCGAGCGCCGCCTGCTCGCCGGAGCGCGGCGTGTCCGCGAAGCGAAACCGCGTCGGCCCATAGCCACGCAACCAGGGCACCAGCACCCGCGCGCCGGCCTCGGCAATGATCGGGGCGGCCTCGGCATAGGCGTTCACGTCATAGGGAAAGCCGTGGCCCATGATGCAGGGCCAGCCGTCCGGCGCGCCGTATTCGTGATAGGCGATGTCGAGGATGTCCGTGGTGACGGTTTTTTGTTGCATGATTTGCTCACGGAGTTGCGCGGTCGTAGGCCGGATGAGCGAAGTGATATCCGGAATCTGGCGCGGCCGGCCACGGATGTCGCTACGCTTATCCGGGCTATAGGGCTATCTCTGCGGGCCGGATAGCGAGATGTCGCGCTCGGCGCGGAAGACGTTGCTGTAGAGGTTGGCGATCCATTGCCGGCCGATCTCGGTCTTGTTGAGGTAACCGATCTCGGTCTGGATGTGCGGTGCGACGCTGTTCCAATAGAATTGTGGATAGCGGTTCACGATGTCGGCCGGTGAATCGTAGCCGAGCTGGCGATTGATGCCGACTTCCTCGAACTCGTAATAGAGCGCGTTGGCCTTGCGCAGATAGTTGGGATCGCCGAGCTGGCCGATGAAATCGGCGGCGCGCAGGATCGAGGCATCGACGTCATACTCATGGCCCTCCTGAGCCGGAAAGCGCGTTCCCTCGATAGCGCGGGCGATGCGTTCAGGATCAAGACCGGGAATGTGCTGCAGCCGCCGCGAGACATAGAGCTTCGAGCGGTCGACGTGATACATCATCAAGCTGGCGTCGGAGGCACCACGCGGCAACGAGATCTTGGTGTCGGCGGCATCGATGACGAAGCCGTCGATGTCATCCTCCTCGAACAGCCCGCGGACATAGCCGATATCGTGGGCGAGGCAGGCGATCAGGACATGGACGTAGTCCTCGGCCGTCAGGTGGGTATGGAGATTTCGGCCACTGAGGATCGAATGGCCCGCCAGCGTCACCAGCATCGTATGTTCGATATTATGGTAAAGGGCATCGCTGTTACCGATGCATTCCATCGCGGTGCGGGTTGCGCTCTCGACCATGCTTGCAGCGGTCTCGCCGTACCGACGCCGCATAAACGTACCCAGCAGCTTCTCCAGGGATTCAGCCGCCAGTCTCGGCAACGTCATCATGGATGCAGCCCCGCGTGTCGGTGGTGTCCCATGTCAGCTCCCGAAGTCTCGTTCTTGTCCTCGACGCAACGACCCAGCATAGCCCATCTTGGGCCGAGTGACCAAACCCCCGGGAACGCGATTACGGAAATATGTTACCGTTGTGCTATGCAAGATCGCGGTTGCGGTGAAGGCACGGCACACCCCGGCGGCGAGCCCGGCCGACGAGGCCGCGTTTATTCCACCATCACCACGTCCACGGCGACGCCGAGCTTCTGCTTCGGCGAGCCGACGATGATGCCGTCAACCGGCGAGACGTCCGAAAAGTCGCGCCCGACCGCAAGCACGATATGGTCGTTGGCAATCAGCAGATCGTTGGTCGGGTCGAAATCGACCCAGCCAAGCTCCGCCCCGCACCACAGCGACACCCAGGCATGGGTGGCATCGGCGCCTTGCAGGCGGGCCTGGCCCGGCGGCGGAATGGTGCGTAGGTAGCCGCTGACATAGGCTGCCGGCAGACCGAGCCCGCGCAGCCCTGCGATCATCACATGGGCAAAGTCCTGGCAGACGCCGTGTCGCTTGTCGAAGACCTCGTCCAGCGGCGTCGAGATCACCGTCGCCTTGGGGTCGTAGCGAAACTCGGTGCGGATGCGATGCATGAGATCGACCGCGCCCTCGAGGATGCCCGCGCCCGGCGCAAAGCTCATCCCCGCATAGGCGCTGACCGGACGCAGCACCGGCACCAGCGGGCTCGCGAAGACATAGCCGACCGGCGAGGACGGCCCGAGGCTGGTCGCCTCGAAGGCGATGTCGCGGATGCTCTCCCAGCTCGGGCTGCCCGCATCGCGCGTCGGCGGCTTACGTGACACGGAGACACGCGAACGCGAGTCGATCCGCAAATTGCGATGCGCCGCTTCGATCACCACACTCTCCGTCAGAGTGCCGAAGAAATCGCGCCGGACGTGGCGCTCGGCGGGACGCGGGCGGATATCGACCTTGTGCGAGATCAGCTCCTGGCCGCCGCCGCTCCTCGGCTCCAGCCGCAGCGTGCAGCGGGCGAAGCTGACCGGATTCTCGTACTCGTAGGTGGTGACGTGACGGATGTCGTAGATCACGCCAGCCCCGTCAGCTTTTCCGGCCGGGCGGCATTGGGGCCGTGCGGGAAGTAGTGCTGACCGATCGCCTCGGCGAGGCTGAGCAGGTCCTGCTCCAGCGCGAACAGCGACTTGACCTCGAGCTTCTCGGCCTCCGCGGTCGCCAGCATCGCCTGCATCGCCACCGCAAGGCGCTGCGGCTTCTCGATCAGGCCGTGCTCCTTCAGGCTCGGCAGCGCGGCGATGTGCTCGTTCAGCGTCGTCACCTGGAACGCCACCGAACGTGGATTATAGCCGTCGAGCACGGCAAGGTCGCGCACCGGCGCCAGGATCGGCGCCAGCAGATAGCGCGAGCGATAGGTGATCTGGCAATCCACCAGCGTCAGCAGGATGTCGAGATCCTCATCGCCGGCCTCGTCATAGGCGAACTGGCGGGTGAAGCGCGTGGTGTTGATGGCGCGCTCGGTGCGGCGGCCGATGTCGAGAAAGCGCCAGCCGGCGGCGCGGTTCATGTTCTCCTGCGCCAGCCCTGCGAGGCTCGCGAGTTCCTGCAAGGTCAGCTCGGCCGCGCTCAGCACGCCGTCGTCGCCCTCGACCTGGTAGGCCAGGCGCTCGGCCATCTCGGTGATGACCTGCCAGGCATCGGGCGACAGCCGCTCGCGCAAGGAGGTCGCCGTGCGCTGCGCCGCGCGCACCAGCGACAACGCCGAGCCGAAACGTTCCGCGCTCTGCAACGCTTCGGCGGTGATCCGCCCGGGCGCGGCGCGCGAGGTTTGCGAGATCGCGCCCCAGGCCACCAGCAGGCGCTGGATGCGTTCGCCAGATTGCAGCGAGGCCGCGGTGCCCTTGTTGGGCCCGCTCGGCGAGCCCAAAGCGCGCACCAGCCGCAGCGTCGCCTCGGCGCGTTCGAGATAGCGGCCGAGCCAGAACAGATTGTCGGCGGCGCGGCTCGGCAGCACGCCGGCGATGCGGCGGATGCGGACCTTGTCGGTCGCCGGCAGCAGCGTCGCGGTCGAGACCTGCTTGTCGGAGACCACCCAGACGTCGGCGGCGCGCGCGCCGTCGCCCATCGACACCGCGCGCGCATCCGGCTGCTCGGCGATGCGACAGAAGCCGCCGGGCATGATGGCCCAGCCGTCGGGCGTCGCCGCCGCGAACACGCGCAGCACGAAGGGCCGCGGCGTGATCTGGCCCTGCTCCCACACCGGCATGGTCGACAGCCGCACCACCTCCTGGCCGACATAATCCATGCCGCGTGCGGCGATGGCGTCGATCAGGCGCTGGCGGTCGCTCGCATCCAGCTCGCTCGCGAGCACCGGTCCCGCGCTGTCGAAACCGGGCACGCCGCGCCGGTAGGCGCCTTCGATCGCGACCTCGTCGAGCCGCGACAGCACCTCCTCGCGCGCGCTGCGCTGGCCGCACCACCAGGTCGCGATGTGCGGCATCTTCAGCTCTTCGCCGAGCAGGCGGCGGCTGAGCGCCGGCAGGAAGCCGAGCAGCGCCCGCGCCTCCAGCACGCCCGAGCCCGGCATGTTGGCGACGACGACGCCGTCCTTGCGCAGCACGTCGATCAGGCCGGGCACGCCGAGATGCGAGGAGGTGTCGAGCTCGAGCGGATCGAGCGAATTGGAATCGACCCGGCGCAAGAGCACGTCGAGCCGCTTCAGCCCGGCGACGGTGCGGATGTGGACGCGGTTGTCGCTGACCGCGAGATCGTCGCCCTCGACCAAGAGGAAGCCGAGATAGCGCGCCAGCGTCGCATGCTCGAAATAGGTCTCGCTGAAGCTGCCGGGGGTGAGCACGCCGATCCGGGGCTCGTCGCGGTCGGCGCGCGCACGAAGACTGTCGCGGAACGCCTCGAAGAACGGCGCGACGCGCGGCACGTTCATCGACTTGTAGAGGTCGGAGAAGGCGCGCGAGAGCACCAGACGGTTCTCCAGCGCGTAGCCCGCCCCCGACGGCGCCTGGGTGCGGTCGCCGAGCACCCACCAGCGGCCGTCGGGTCCGCGGCCGACGTCGGCGGCATAGATCGACAGATAGCGCCCGCCCGGCGGCGGCACGCCGCAGACGGGGCGGAGATATTCGGGACTGCCGGCAATCGCGGCCGCCGGCAGTGCGCCTTCCGCGACCAGCCGGCCCTCGCCATAGATGTCGGCCAGCACCAGTTCGAGCAGCTCGGCGCGCTGGGTGATGCCGGCGCAAAGCTGCTGCCAGTCGGCCTCGTCGATCAGGAGCGGCAGATGGCTGATCGACCACGGCCGGTCGGCGCTGTCGCCGGGCGCACGGTAGGTGACGCCGGCCTCGCGCAGATGGCGGTCGGCCATGCCGAAGCGACGCTCGATCTCGTCGGGCGCGAGCGCGCCGAAGGCATCGAAGAAGCGGCTCCAGACCGCACGCGGGGCGCCGTCGGGGCCCAGGAACTCGTCGGGGATGCCAGGCAAGCGGCGATAGTCGCGGACCCATTGGGCAAAGCGGCGCTGGCCTTCACGCTGGCCTTGCGCCCTACCCGCCTTGTCCTGCTCGGCTGCGCCCTCGCTCATGCGCCTCTCCCTGCCCCACCATCATACTCATTGCAGGAGCGGGGTCCGCAAGTCGAGGGTCAGCGGAAACTCATTTGTGCGTTCCTCGGGCGGCGGCTGGACCGGCCCCGGCGTATGGCCGTGGTCCTGGAAACGCGCCAGCCGCCGCGCCTCGGCCTCGTAGGTGTTGACTGGCTTGGTGTCGTAGCTGCGGCCGCCGGGATGGGCGACGTGGTAGACGCAGCCGCCGAGCGAGCGGCCGTTCCAGGTATCAATGAGATCAAAGGTCAGGGGCGCATGCACCGGAATGGTCGGGTGCAGGCCGGAGGCCGGCTGCCACGCCTTGAAGCGGACCCCGGCCACGGCCTCGGAGGAGCGGCCGGTCGCGGTCATCGGCAGGCGGCGGCCGTTGCAGGTGACGATGTGGCGACCCTCGACGAACCCTTCGGCCTTGACCTGAAGCCGCTCGACCGATGAATCGACATAGCGCACGGTGCCGCCGGCCGAGCCCTCCTCGCCCAGCACGTGCCAGGGCTCCAGCGCCTGACGCAGCTCCAGCGTCACGCCGCCATGATGGACGCGGCCGAAAGCGGGGAAGCGGAATTCGAGCTGGGCCAGATACCATTCCGGCTCGAACGGATAGCCGAACTGCTTCAGCTCGGTGAGAACGTCGAGAAAATCCTCCCAGATGAAATGCGGCAGCATGAAGCGGTCGTGCAGCGCCGTGCCCCAGCGCACGAACTTGCCGGCCTGCGGCTCGCGCCACATCTTCGCGATCAGCGCGCGGATCAAGAGCTGCTGCGCCAGCGACATGCGCGGATCGGGCGGCATCTCGAGCGCGCGGAATTCGACGAGGCCGAGCCGGCCGGTCGAGCCCTCCGGGGAATAGAGCTTGTCGATGCAGATCTCGGCGCGATGGGTGTTGCCGGTGATGTCGACGAGCAGATGCCGGAACAGCCGGTCGACCAGCCATAGCGGCGTCTGGGTGCCCGGTGGCGGCACGTGCGAGAGCGCGATCTCGAGTTCGTAGATGCTGTCGTGGCGGGCTTCGTCGATGCGCGGCGCCTGGCTGGTCGGGCCGATGAACAGGCCGGAGAAGAAATAGGACAGCGACGGATGCCGCTGCCAGTGCAAGACCAGACTCTTGAGCAGATCGGGCCGGCGTAGGAACGGCGAGTCCTGCGGCGAGGAGCCGCCGACCACGACGTGGTTGCCCCCACCTGTGCCGGTGTGGCGGCCGTCCACCAGGAAGCGGTTGGCGCCGAGGCGAATCTTGGCGGCATCCTCATAGAGCCCGACGGTGATGTCGACCGCCTCACGCCAATTCCTTGCCGGCTGGACGTTGACCTCGATCACGCCGGGATCGGGCGTCACCTTGATGACCTCGACGCGCGGATCGAACGGCGGCGGATAGCCCTCGACATGGACCTGGAACTGCATCTCTTCCGCTGTGGCTTCGAGCGCCGTGATCAGCTCGAGATAGTCCTCGATCCGCTCGACCGGCGGCATGAAGGCGCAGAGCACGCCGTCGCGGACTTCGATCGACAGCGCAGTACGCACCGGAACAGACGTGTTGAGATGCTCGGGCTCGACCCGCGGCGGCGATTCCGGGCGCGCCGGAAGGCTGAACACCGGCAGCTTGCCGCGCGCCTCCATCGGATCCCGCTCGATAATGTAGGGATATTGATTGGGCGGGACGTAGCCGAGCGAGCCGAGCGGCAAGCGCAGGCCGAGAGGCGAATCGCCGGGCATCAGGAACAGATGATTGCGCCGGAGAGCCCAACGCTCGCTGCGCCAGCGCGGCGGCGCGTTCCAGCGCTGCACCGGCAGCACGAAGCCGCGCGGCGTGTTGAGGCCCTGCTCGAACACGCGCGCCATCCGCGCGCGCGCTTCCGGATCGGACAATTTGGAGTCGGACGGATCGACGTTGACGGGCAACTCGGCTTCCTTCTGGAGCCAGTAGGCAGTGTCCTCGTAAGCCGGGATGATGTAGCCGGGATCGAGCCCGAGCCGTGCCACCGTACCCTCCATGAAGGCCTCAGCATCCTTCGTCTCGGCGCGCCGCGGATTCCCGATCCTGGCGATCAGGTCGGCATTCTTCCAGATCGGCACCCCGTCCTTGCGCCAGTACAGGCCAAACGCCCAGCGCGGCAGGCTCTCGCCCGGATACCATTTGCCCTGGCCGTAATGCAGAAGGCCGCCGGACGCGAAGCGCGTGCGCAGGCGGCGGATCAGATCGTCGCCCAGCGCGCGCTTGGTCGGGCCGACGGCCTCCGTGTTCCACTCGGCAGCTTCGAGATCGTCGACCGAGACGAAGGTGGGCTCGCCCCCCATGGTGAGCCGCACGTCCTGCGCGGCGAGATCGCCGTCGACCTGCTCGCCGAGATCGTTGAGCCGCGCCCAGGATTCGTCGGAGAAAGGCTTGGTGATGCGCGGCGCCTCGCGAATGCGGCGCACGCTCATGTCGAAGGCGAACTCGACCTCGGCAAAGCCGGCGCTGCCGGAAATCGGCGCAGCCGAGCGGTAATGCGGCGTGGCGGCGACCGGGATGTGGCCCTCGCCCGCGAGCATGCCGGAGGTCGCGTCGAAACCGATCCAGCCGGCGCCGGGCAGATAGACCTCGGCCCAGGCGTGCAGGTCGGTGAAGTCGTTCTCCACTTCCGGCGGTCCCTCGATCGGATCGATGTCCGGGCGGATCTGGATGAGGTAGCCGGAGACGAAGCGCGCGGCGAGCCCGAGATGCCGGAAGGTCTGGATCAGGAGCCAGGCGGAGTCGCGGCAGGATCCGGCGCCCGAGGCGAGCGTCTCCTCCGGCGTCTGCACGCCCGGCTCCATGCGGATGATGTAGCGGACCTTCTTCTGAAGTTCGCGATTGAGCTCAACCAGGAAGTTGACGGTGTTCGGAGCGTCCTGCGGGATCGAATCGAGATATTTCGCAAACAGGCGATCGGGCTTGATGGTCTCCAGATAAGGCGCCAGTTCGGTCTTCAGGTCGTTCGGATAGTCGAACGGAAAGCTGTCGGCATAGGGCTCGACGAAGAAGTCGAACGGGTTGACCACGGTCATCTGCGCCGTGAAGTCGACCTCGATCTTCAATTCGGTCGTCTTCTCCGGGAAGACATAGCGGGCGAGCCAGTTGCCTTGCGGATCCTGCTGCCAGTTCACGAAATGGTTGGCTGGCGTGACCTTGAGCGAATAGCTCATGATCGGCGTGCGCGTATGCGGCGCCGGCCGCAGGCGGATGGTCTGCGGGCCGACGTCGATCGGGCGATCGTATTTGTAGTGCGTGACGTGGTGTAATGCGACGTAGATCGACACGGGGTGCGATGCTCCAGCAGCTTTTTTGAGCAGAACACCTGATGTCAGCGCGATCAAGCACTAACAACGGGCAGGGCGTGCCTAGGAAGTATCCCGTCAGCCCGGCGGGCGAACTACGATGTCGGAGTTTGGCGCTCTGAACCTTCCGCGGCGTCATGGCCGGGCTTGTCCCGGCCATCCACGCCCTTCGCTGCAGTATCAAAGAACGTGGATGCCCGGGACAAGCCCGGGCATGACGACCTCTTGTGGGGCCACGCAATTACCCTCTTCGCGCGGCCCTACGCCGCCGACGTCAGCCGCTGCAAAAACTGCGTCACCTCGCGCCGGAGGGTCTCGACTTCGCCGTGGACGCGTTCGGAGGCGCTGTTGACGCGGCTGGCGACGCGCCCCGTATCGGCGGCGGCTTCGCTGATGCCTGACACGTTGGAGGACACTTGCGAGGTGCCGACTGATGCTTCCTGGACGTTGCGGGCGATCTCGCGGGTCGCGGTGCCCTGCTCCTCGATCGAGGCGGCGATGCTTGCGGTGATACCGTCGATCTCTGCGATGGTCTGCGCAATCGCCTCGACGGCTGCGACCGAGTTGGTGGTCGATTGCTGCATCTCGCCGACCTTGGCGCTGATCTCCTCGGTGGCCTTCGCGGTCTGGTTGGCGAGGCTCTTGACCTCGGAGGCCACGACGGCGAAGCCGCGGCCGGCCTCGCCTGCCCGCGCCGCCTCGATCGTGGCGTTGAGCGCCAGCAAATTGGTCTGCTCGGCAATTTCGCTGATCAGCTTGACGACGTCGCCGATCCGCAGCGCGGCATCCGCGAGGTTGCGAATCTCGCTGCCGGCACGATTGGCCTCATCGACGGCGCGCCCGGTGCTCGTGGTCGAGCCGGCCACCTGGCGGCTGATCTCGGCGATCGAGGATGCGAGCTGTTCCGCGGCGCTCGCCACCGTCGCAACGTTGTTCGACGCCTGATCGGACGCACTGCGCATGCCGGAGGTCTGACGGTTCGTCGTCTCCGCCGCCGCCGCCATCTGGCCGGCATCGGATTCGAGGTCGGTTGCGGCGCTCATCAGGCTGCCCGCGACTTCGTCGAGATGAGTGCCGAACTGCTTTGCGAGGCCGGCGATCTCGACCACGCGGCGACCGAGGCTGTCGGTGCCGGCATTGATGACGGTGGCCGAGCGGCGGAACGAACCGGGCAATCCGCGCGCGAGGATCTTGCGGAAATACTTGCCGCGGCTGGCATAGTCCATCGATGCCGAAGCCTCGCGGACGAAGGCGTCGGCGATGTCGAGCATGTCGTTGACCGACGTCTGGATGGCGCCGATCCGGCCGGCCTGGCGCTCGCTCAGGATCCGCGCTTCGAGATCGCCGCGCGCCGCCTTGCGGCAGACATCGGCGACCTCATCGACGGCCACCGCCGTGCGATGCTGACACCAGAGCGCGTAGCCGAGCAGCAGGATCGCCGCGCCGAGCGGCGCTGCACTGATGATTCCGGTCCAGCCGAGCAGCGAGAGGACGAACGCGATGCTGGCGAGAAGGCACGCGACTGCGGTCGCTCCCTGCGCCTTAGAGAGAGAGCACAAATTCATCGTAACCGACACCGTTTTGCTTGAGCAGACCGACCATCATTTCGAAGCTCGCACGCATGCCGTCCTTGGCATTGGCGTGGCGCGCCTCTTCCGCGCAGAGCGCCTTGTAGATCGGTTTGATTTTCTCGACCGGCGCCGGATCGGGCCTGCGTCGATTGGAATGATAGCCGATGATGTTGCCGTGATCGTCGAGCGTCGGGGTGACATGGGCGAACACCCAATAGTGGCTGCCATCTGCCGCTAGATTGACGACGTAGGCGAAGATTTCCTGCTTGGCCTGGAGCGTATCCCACAGCAGCTTGAAGACGCAGCGCGGCATGTCGGGATGGCGGATCAGGCTGTGGGGCGCGCCCATCAGCTGCTTCCAGGGGTATTTCGCCATGCGGAGAAAGACGTCATTGGCGTAGGTGATGCGGCCTTTGAGATCGGTCTTCGATACAATCAGCTCCTCCTCACCGAGGAGATTTTCCACCCCCGTGGGACGTATCGCTTGCATCGGTTCGATCCTTAAAGGCCGGCCCACCACGCTGTGGAGCCGCATCGCCCCCTGTCTACGGCAACAGTGTTAATCAGGTGTAAGCCGCGGATCCCCAGCGAAGGAACCTCGCCTCCGTATCATTACGTAGCGAACGATCGGTGCAATTCGCGCAACCACACGCGCCGCTCATCGGCCGCGCGTATCCCCCAATGACACGCAATTGCATGTGTGGTGCGCGAAGCGCGGCTACATCGTCGCGCCGAGCACCCAGGGCGCGAACTCGGCACCGCCGAAATCAAAGCTCTCGCTCTTGGTCGGCTGACCCGAGGCCGTCTTGAGGATGAGATCGAAGATGCGCTGGCCGCATTGCTCGACGCTCTCCTCGCCTTCGAGGATGGTGCCGCAATTGACGTCCATGTCCTCTTCCATGCGCTTGTACATGGGCGTGTTGGTGGCGAGCTTGATCGAGGGCGCCGGCTTGCAGCCGAACACGCTGCCGCGGCCCGTGGTGAAGCAGACGAGATTGGCACCGCCGGCGACCTGCCCGGTTGCCGCGACAGGGTCGTAGCCGGGCGTGTCCATGAAGACGAAACCCTTCTTGGTGATGGGCTCGGCGTAACGCAGCACCTCGACGAGGTTGGTGGTGCCGGCCTTCGCCATCGCACCGAGCGATTTTTCAAGAATGGTGGTGAGGCCGCCGGCCTTGTTGCCGGGGCTCGGATTGGCGTTCATCTCGGCGCCTTCGCGCTCCGTGTATTCGTCCCACCAGCGCATCAGGTCTACCAGCTTCTCGCCGACCTCGCGGCTGACGGCGCGTCGCGTCAAGAGATGCTCGGCGCCGTAGGTCTCCGGCGTCTCCGACAGGATCACGGTGCCGCCGTGGCGCACGATGAGGTCGCTCGCAGCTCCGAGCGCGGGATTGGCCGATACGCCAGAATAGCCGTCCGAGCCGCCGCATTGCAGGGCCACGGTGAGCTCGCTCGCCGGCACCGTCTCGCGCTTAACCTTGTTGGCGTCAGCCAGCGCTTCGCGCACGAAGGCGATGCCTGCCTCCACGGTCTTGCGGGTACCGCCGACCTCCTGGATGTCCATCGCGCGCAGGCGTCCTGCGAGCTTCTGCTCCTCCATCAGACCACCGATCTGGTTCACCTCGCAGCCGAGGCCGAGCACGATGACGTGGGAGAAATTGACGTGGCGCGCATAGCCGCCGAGCGTGCGGCGGAGCAGCGCCAAGGGCTCGTTCTGCGTCATACCGCAGCCGGTCTTGTGAGTCAGCGCGACCACGCCGTCGACATTGGGGAAATCGGCCAGCGGATTGTCGCCGGTGAAGGGATTCTTCTTGAAGACGTCGGCGACGAGGCTTGCGACATGCGCGCTGCAATTCACCGAGGTGAGGATGCCGATATAGTTGCGCGTGGCGACGCGGCCGTCCGGGCGGCGGATGCCTTCGAAGGTCGCCGGCAGGTCGAAATTCGGCGTCGGCTTGACGTCGGCGCAATAGGCATAGTCTTTTGAAAAGTCGCCCATGCCGATGTTCTGCACGTGCACGTGCTGGCCCGGCGCGATCGGAATGGTCGCAAAGCCGATGATCTGGCCGTAGCGGATGACGGGCTCGCCCACCGCGATCGGCTTGATCGCGACCTTGTGCCCGGAGGGGATGCGCTCGACCGTGGTCACGCCGTCGGCGACGACGGTGCCGGGCGGCAGGCTGGCACGCGCGATCACCACGCCATCATCGGGATGCAGGCGGATGACGGGGCTGATGGTCATGGATATCTCCTGTATCGAAATGATCGTGCCCCGGACGCAGCGCAGCGTGAAACGATGCGCTGCTGATCCGGGGTCTGGTTGTTACGTCATGCGCTTCGTTAGCGACCGGGTCCCGGCTCTGCGCTGCAGCGCTTTGCGCTGCAACGCGTCCGGGACACGAGATCAGGCCTTCCCGCCCGAATCCTTGCGGGTCGCGTTGACCTGCATCTTGGCGTAGGTCGTCATCAGGCCGACCTCGTTCGACAGCGTCACCAGCTTGAAGCCCATGTTGATGGCGCGCGCTGCGCCTTCGGCGCCGCTGCAATGGATGCCCGGGTTGAGGCCGCGCTTGCCGCATTCCTTGATGATCTTCTCGTAGATCGCGAGGATCTCGGGCTCGCTGCGGTCGAGCTTGGGCTCGAGGCCGTAGGAGAAGCCGAGATCGGAGGGTCCGATATAGACGCCGTCGATGCCTTCGACGTCGAGGATCGCTTCCATGTTCTCGACCGCGGTCTTGGTCTCCATCATCGGCAGCAGGATGGTGTCGGCATTCGCGGTCTTCTGATACGAGCCGGCGGTGCCGTACATGCCGGCGCGGATCGGGCCGTTGGAGCGCACGCCCTGCGGCGGATATTTGGAATAGGAGACGAGGTTCCTGGCTTCCTGCGGCGTGTTGACCATCGGGCAGATCACGCCATAGGCGCCGCCATCGAGCACCTTGCCAATGATGCCGGGCTCGTTCCAGGGCACGCGGACCATCGGCGTGACCGGATGCTTGTCCATGGCCTGGAAGCACTGCACCATCGAGAGATAGTCCTGCACGCCATGCTGCATGTCGACGGTGACGCTGTCGAAGCCGCATTGCGCGATCATCTCGGCCGAGAAGCCGGAGGGTATAGCGAGCCACGCGTTGACCACGGCCTTGCCCGACTTCCAGATTTCCTTGACCTTGTTCGCCACGTTGCCTTCCTTCTTTGTTGTTTGGACCGTGTTATTTGGACCTTCGTCACCATGACGAGCGCCGCGACAGCACGACCCGCTGTTAGCGCGAACCGGAGCGCCGCGCCACGCTCGCAATGACGCAACGCCTATGCGCTCGCGCGCTGGATACTGACTTCGCTGACGCCGACCCCGCTAGCGGCGCTCACTATTGCCGCCCGGGTGTCGCCCGGCAAGGGGACGCCGTTTCGAGGCCGCTCTGTCACGATTTTCCGCCCCGGATCGCCCGGAATCGGCCGACCCCGATCCCACCGCCAGCGTCGTCCACCTTCGAATCGACGTCAAACCGTCGCCCGACGCCCCCGGTTCCGGCCGTCATGCCGCTCACTCCTCGGCATTGGCCTCCTCGCTTGCGCCAAGCTCTGCAAGACTCTGTTCGAGCGCGCCGAGCATCTCCTGCAATTCGGCGAGCTTGCGTGCACCGAAGCGTCGCGTGATCTCGGCATAGATCGCCTCCGATGTCGGCGCCACCGAGGCCATCAGCTTCACGCCCTCTTTCGAGATCGAGACCATGCTGCGACGCTGGTCCGCCTTGGCGGTCTTGCGTTCGATCAGATTGCGCGCCTCGAGATCGCGCAGGATGCGCGACAGGCTCGGTCCAAGCAGGAACGCCGTGCGCGCGAGTTCCGTGACCTCGACGGCTTCAATGGCCGCCAGTGCACGCAGGATGCGCCATTGCTGCTCGGTCAAGCCGTGCTCGCGCAGCGAGGGACGAAACTGCCGCATCACCGCTTCGCGGGCCCGCAGCAGCGACATCGGCAGCGAGCGCGAGAAATCGCGCATCGGCACCTGTCTTGCGGTAGGTCCTGCGGCAGGCGCGCTTCCGTTGGCCGGATCAGCCGGTCTCTTCACCATGATGCCCTTTCAAACCGCAAAACGTTTGCAGTGCAGCAAGCCGAAATCGTGTTTGACGCATTCATTTAACATGTTAAGTATCTCCCGGCACCCCAATTTGTAAGATCACAAATGGCGCTTTCCAACGACGATATCCAAGCTTGCGCGAGGCGTCTGCACGAGGCGGAGAAGACCCGCGTGCAGATCCGGCAGCTGTCGCAGGATTTCCCCGGCATCACGATCAACGACGCCTACGCGATTCAGAAGGCCTGGGTCGACGTCAAGATCGCCGAGGGACGCATCGTCAAGGGCCACAAGATCGGCCTGACCTCGAAGGCGATGCAGAGCGCGCTCAATATCGACGAGCCCGATTCCGGCGTGCTGCTCGACGACATGTTCTTCGCCGATGGCGGGATCATTCCGACCGAGCGCTTCATCGCCACACGCGTCGAGGCCGAGCTCGCCTTCGTCATGAGCAAGCGGCTCGCGGGGCCGGGCTGCACGCTATTCGACGTACTCAACGCCACCGATTTCGTGGTGCCGGCACTTGAAATTCTGGACACCCGCATCGAGCGCGTCGATCCCAAGACCAAGGCGACGCGAAAGATCTTCGACACCATCGCCGACAATGCGGCGAATGCCGGCATCGTGCTCGGCGGGCGGCCGATCCGCCCGCTCGACGCAGACCTGCGCTGGATCGGCACGCTCTGCTTTCGAAACGGCCAGTTCGAAGAGACCGGCCTTGCCGCTGGCGTGCTCAATCATCCGGCGACCGCCGTCGCCTGGCTCGCCAACAAGATCGCGCCGCTCGGCCTTGCGCTCGAACCGGGTCAGGTCGTGCTTGCCGGCTCCTTCATCCGCCCGATCGAGACCCGCAAGGGCGACACAATTCAAGCCGATTATGGCGCCTACGGCTCGGTCAGCTGCTACTTCGCTTAGACGCATAAAAATACAGGGAGTGAAACCGCGGTGCCGCATTTCACGATTGAATATTCGGCCAATCTCGATGGCCGCCTCGATATCGCGGCGGTGTGCGAGATCGTGCGCAAGGCGGCGGTCGAGACCGGCATCTTCCCGCTCGGCGGCATCCGCGTCCGCGCCATCAGGTGCGAGCACTATGCGATCGCTGATAACAGGCAAGACTATGGCTTTCTCGACATGGTCCTGCGCATCGGCGAAGGCCGCGACCTTCCCACGCGCCAGAAAGCCGGCGAGCACGTCTTCCAGGCACTCTCCCGCCATCTCGATCCCGTCTTCGCTGCCAGCAAGTTCGCTTTGTCGTTCGACATGCAGATCAACGACAAGGACACCAGCTGGAAGCGCAACAACATCCACGACGCCCTGAAAGTGGAAGCCGCCCATGGATAAGCCCAGCCCGAAAGCCGATGTGTTCCAGGCCAACCGCGACCGCGTCGCGCCGCTGCTGAAGAAGCTGCGCACTGAGGGCATCGGTCACATGATCGACGGCAAGACCGTTGCCTCGATATCAGGCGAGACGTTCGAGACGAAGTCACCGGTCGACGGCACGACGCTCGCGAGCGTCGCGCGGGGCACTGCCGAGGACATCGACCGCGCCGCAACCGCCGCGGCGCTCGCCTTCAAGTCCTGGCGCGACATGGGCCCGGCGATGCGGAAGAAGCTGCTGCATCGCGTGGCCGACGCGATCGAGGACAATGCTGAGGACATCGCGGTGCTCGAATGCATCGACACCGGGCAGGCCTATCGCTTCATGGCCAAGGCCGCGATCCGCGCCGCCGAGAATTTCCGCTTCTTCGCCGACAAATGCGCTGAGGCGCGCGACGGCCTCAACACGCCGAGCGACGAGCACTGGAACGTCTCCACCCGCGTGCCGATCGGCCCGGTCGGCGTGATCACGCCGTGGAATACGCCGTTCATGCTCTCGACCTGGAAGATCGCCCCTGCCCTCGCTGCCGGCTGCACGGTCGTGCACAAGCCGGCCGAATGGTCGCCCGTCACGGCCAGCATCTTGTCGAAGCTCGTCAAGGAGGCCGGCGTTCCCGACGGCGTGCTCAACACCGTCCACGGTTTTGGTGAAGAGGCCGGCAAGGCGCTGACCGAGCATCCCGCGATCAAGGCGATCGGCTTCGTCGGCGAAAGCGCGACGGGCTCGGCGATCATGATCCAGGGCGCCCCGACGCTGAAGCGCGTGCATTTCGAGCTCGGCGGCAAGAACCCCGTGATCGTGTTCGACGACGCCGATCTCGACCGCGCGCTCGATGCCGTCGTGTTCATGATCTACTCGCTCAACGGCGAACGCTGCACGTCATCGAGCCGTCTCCTGGTTCAGGCCGGCATTGCGCACAAGTTCACGGAGAAGCTCACCGCGCGCGTGAAGGCGCTGAAGGTCGGCCATCCGCTCGATCCCTTAACCGAGATCGGACCGCTGATCCACGAACGGCATCTTGCAAAAGTCTGCTCCTATTTCGACGTCGCGCGCCAGGATGGCGCTGTGATCGCCGTCGGCGGCAAGGCCCATGACGGCCCGGGCGGCGGACATTATGTCGAGCCCACCCTGGTCACCGGCGCGCACGGCAAGATGCGGGTGGCGCAGGAGGAGGTGTTCGGCCCGTTCCTCACCGTGCTGCCCTTCAAGGATGAAGCAGAAGCCATCGCGATCGCCAACGACATCCGCTATGGCCTGACCGGCTATGTCTGGACCAACGACGTCGGCCGCGCACTGCGCGTCGCCGACGCGCTGGAGGCCGGCATGATCTGGCTGAATTCGGAAAATGTCCGCCATTTGCCGACGCCGTTCGGCGGCATGAAGGCCTCCGGCATCGGCCGTGACGGCGGCGACTACTCGTTCGATTTCTACATGGAAACCAAGCACGTCTCGCTGGCGCGGGGCACGCACAAGATTCAGAAACTGGGAATTTGAGTCATTCCGGGGCGTGCGAAGCACGAGCCCGGAATCCATAACCACAAGCCGGGGTTATGGATCCCGGGCCTGGCCCTACGGGCCATCCCGGGATGACAAGCCGAAAGAGGGGAAACGCAAATGCCCGTACCGCAACACATCTTCGAGCCGCCGTTCAACATCATCCGCTCCAGCCACGTCGTGCTCGACGTGACCGATTTGAAGCTGAGCCGCGAGTTCTACGAGACCATTGTCGGTCTGAATGTCGAGGACGCCGACGACAAGGTCGTGTACCTGCGCGCCGCCGAGGAGCATCAGCATCACTCGCTGGTGCTGCGCAAGGCGGCCGTGCCCGCCTGCGCGCGGCTCGGCTTCAAGGTCGGCAACGACGGAGATCTCGACAAGGCCGCCGCGTTCCTGTCCGAGAACGGCCTTTCTTACGCCTTCGTCGACCAGCCCTTCCAGGGCCGGACCCTGCAGTTCACCGATCCCTTCGGCTTCCAGATCGAGCTCTATGCGTCGATGGACCGGCGGCCGCATCTGCTGCGCCGCTACGACCTCTACCGGGGCTGCCATCCGCAGCGGCTTGATCATTTCAACGTCTTCGCCGCCGAGGTGCAGGACACCGTGGAGTTCTACGCCCGGCTCGGCTTTCGCCTCACCGAATACGCCGAGGAGGATGGACCGAACGGGCGCATCGCCGCGGCCTGGATGCATCGCAAGGGCAATGTCCACGACTTCGCGATCACCAACGGCAAGGGCCCTCGCCTGCACCATTTCGCCTACTGGACGCCGACGGCGATGAACATCATCCATCTCTGCGACGTCATGGCGTCCCAAGGCTTTGTGAAGAACATCGAGCGCGGCCCCGGACGCCACGGCATCTCCAACGCATTCTTCCTCTATGTCCGCGATCCCGACGGACACCGGCTCGAGCTCTACACCAGCGACTATTTCACGGGGGATCACGACCACGAGCCGCTGCGCTGGTCGCTGCGCGATCCCCGCCGCCAGACGCTGTGGGGCGCCCCCGCGCCGCGCTCCTGGTTCGAGCAGGGCTCGCCGTTTAGCGGGCAGGCCGTGCGTGAGCCGAAGTTTGTCGCGGACGTGCTGGTTGCGGATTGATGCCCATGACCTGCCGAGCTTCTCTTCCTGTCGTCCCTGCGAACGCAGGGACCCATAACCACAGGGAGGCGTTTTGCGAAGATTGGTCGTTCGGGATCGTCACCGTGCGCTATCGATGGATCACGCGGTATGGGTCCCTGCGTTCGCAGGGACGACAAGAGAGATAGACTGCCTATGAAACTCCCTCGCCTCGCTACCTATTCCGTCAAGGGCGATGCCCGTTATGGGGCCGTCCTCGAGGGCGGCATCGTCGACCTCTCCACACGTTACGCAAAACACTATCCGACGCTGCGCGAGGTGATCGCGGCCGGAAAGCTCGCGAGCCTCGCCGAGGAAGCCGCCAGCCGCGCGCCGGACCACGCGCTCGATGACATCACCTGGCTGCCGCCCGTGCCCGCGCCGGAAAAGATCATCTGCATCGGCGTCAACTATCCCGACCGCAACGCCGAATACAGGGATGGCCAGGACGCACCGAAATATCCGAGCATGTTCATGCGTTCGCCCCGCTCCTTCGTCGGCCACGAGACGCCGCTGGTGCGCCCGCGTGCGTCCGCGCAGCTCGATTATGAGGGCGAGATCGTGCTGGTGATCGGCAAGCAAGGGCGGCATATTCCGGAAAGCGCTGCGCTCGATCACATCGCCGCGCTGACGATCTGCAACGAAGGCTCGGTGCGCGATTGGCTTCGGCATGCCAAGTTCAACGTGACACAGGGCAAGAACTTTGATTCCAGCGGCAGCCTCGGCCCATGGCTCGTGCCCTACCTGCAGGAATCGCAGATCGCCGATGTCAGGCTCACCACGCATGTCAACGGCGAGCTCAGGCAGGACGATCGCACCAGCCGGCTGATGTTCTCCTTCCGCTACCTCATCAACTATATCTCCACCTTCGCAACGCTCGTTCCCGGCGATATCATCGTCACGGGCACGCCGACCGGCGCCGGTGCCCGATTCGATCCGCCGCGTTACCTGAAGCCGGGCGATGTCATCGAGGTCGCGGCCGAAGGCATCGGCAGCTTGCGAAATGGCGTCGTCGACGAGGCCTAACAGGATTGGAATGATGCAATGACCACCCTCACCGGCGGCGAAGCGATCGTAAGCGGCCTGGTCGCCCATGGCGTCGACACCGTGTTCGGTCTACCCGGTGCGCAGGTCTACGGCCTGTTCGACGCCTTCCATCAGGCCCAGCTCAAGGTGATCGGCGCGCGGCACGAACAGGCCTGCGGCTACATGGCGTTCGGCTACGCGCGCTCCAGCGGCAGGCCCGGCGTGTTCAGCGTGGTGCCCGGCCCAGGCGTGCTCAATGCCAGCGCGGCGCTGCTCACCGCGTTCGGCTGCAACGAGCCGGTGCTGTGCGTCACCGGCCAGGTGCCGACGCAATTTCTGGGCAAGGGCCGCGGCCATCTGCACGAGATGCCGGACCAGCTTGCGACCTTGCGCACCTATGTGAAATGGGCCGACCGGATCGAATATCCCGGCAATGCGCCGACGGTCGTCGCGCGCGCCTTCCAGGAGATGATGTCGGGACGGCGTGGCCCGGCCTCGGTCGAGATGCCCTGGGACGTCTTCACCCAGCGCGCGGACACCGCCGCGGCGCAGGTGCTGGAGCCGCTGCCCGCCCCGCAGCCTGATCCCGATCTCGTGAAGCAGGCGGCCACGCAGATCAAGGCCAGCAAGGCGCCGATGATCTTCGTCGGCAGCGGCGCGATCGAGGCCGGCGAGGAGATTCTCGAGCTCGCTGAGATGATCGATGCCCCCGTCGTCGCCTTCCGCAGCGGCCGCGGCATCGTCTCCAACGCGCATGAGCTCGGCCTCACCATGGCCGCAGCCTACAAGCTGTGGCCGACAACCGACCTGATGATCGCAATCGGCACGCGCGCCGAGCTGCCGGCATCCGGCTTCCGCTGGCCCTATCAACCGAGCGGACTGAAATCCATTCGGATCGACATCGATCCGGTCGAGATGCGCCGGCTCGCCGCCGATGTCGCGATTGTCGCCGACGCCAGCGACGGGACCGCCGATCTCGCTGCAGCCGTGAAGAGGGCCGGCTATGCGAGGAGCCATGGCCGGCGCGGAGAGATCCGCGAGGCCACCGCGGCCGCGCAAGCGGAGATCCAGCGCATCCAGCCGCAGATGGCGTATCTCAACATCCTGCGCGAGGTGCTGCCGGCGAACGCGATCGTCACAGATGAATTGTCGCAGTTCGGCTTCGCGTCCTGGTACGGCTTTCCGGTCTATGAGCCCCGCACCTTCATCACCTCGGGCTACCAGGGCACGCTCGGGTCGGGCTTCCCGACTGCGCTCGGGGCCAAGGTCGCCAATCCCGACAAGCCGGTGGTGGCCATCACCGGCGATGGCGGCTTCATGTTCGGCGTGCAGGAGCTTGCCACCGCCGTGCAATTCAACATCGGCGTGGTGACGCTGGTGTTCAACAACAACGCCTACGGCAATGTCCGCCGCGACCAGCGCGAACGTTTCGACGGCCGCGTGGTGGCATCCGACCTCGTCAACCCGGATTTCGTCAAGCTCGCGGAGTCCTTTGGCGTTGCCGCCGCGCGCGTCACAGCGCCCGATCAGTTCAAGGCGGCGATGGAAAAGGCGCTCAGCCATGGCGGGCCGTATCTGATCTCGGTCGAGGTGACTCGCGATTCGGAGGTCAGTCCGTGGGCGTTCATTCACCCGCCGAAGCCGTAATTGCTGTCATTCCGGGATGCGCCGTGAGGCGCAGGCCCGGAATCCATACTCCCGATCGTTGTTATGGATTCCGGGCTCGCGCTACGCGCGCCCCGGAATGACGAAGATTACCGCGTCCGGCGAAACGTCAGATTGATCCGCTTCCGCCCCAGCAGCGCATGCTCGCCCTCCACAAGCGGCGCGACGCCGTGATAGGCGAGCCGGCTGGCTCCGCCCCAGACCACGACGTCGCCATGCACCAGGCGGAAGCGGCGCGGCTTGTTGCTGCGGACGAGGCCACCGAACAGGAAGGTCGCGGGCAATCCGAGCGAGACCGAGACGATCGGCGCCGAATAATCCAGCTCGTCCTTGTCCTGATGCAGCGACAGCCGCGTGCCGGGCTCGTAGCGGTTGACGAGGCAGGCATCGGGCGCGAAGTCTTGAAAGCCGCCCTGCTCCGCGGCGCGGCGCGCAAGATCGCGGAGCACCGGCGGCATTTCGGGCCATGGCGCGCCGGTGCGCGGATCTATGGGATCGTAGCGATAGCCGGTGTGGTCGGTGATCCAGCCACGCTCGCCGCAATTGGTCATCGCCACCGACATCAGATGGCCGCCGGGCGTGGTCATTCGGCGGAACGGCGATTGCGCCACGATGGCGCGCACGGCGGCGATCAGCTCGCTTTCGATCGGCTTGACGAAGCCGCGCAGCAGCACGGCGCCGTCGGCGATCTCTTCGCGCGAGGGCTGCGCTTCGGCAACGCTATCGAACAAATCAGCCGTCAACGCTCCGCTCATTTGGCATCGTGAAAAATTACACCCAGTGTGTGGCGCTGGCCTGACCTGATGCGGCTGACGCCATGGCGCAGATTAACGCGGTAAGTGCCGCGTGTCCCCTGCACCGGGCGGTGATGCACAGCGAAGGCGACCGCATCACCCTGCGCCAGTGGCACGACCTCGGCGCGGGACTGCATGCGCGGCCGTTGCTCGGTCAGCACGAATTCGCCGCCGGTGAAGTCGCGGCCCGGCTCGGAGAGCAGGATGGCGACCTGGAGCGGGAACACGTGCTCGCCATAGAGGTCCTGATGCAGGCAGTTGTAATCGCCCGCCTCATATTGCAGCAGCAGCGGCGTCGGCCGCGCCTGCCCCGCCTCGTGGCAGCGCTTGAGGAACGCGGCATGCGCTGCGGGATAGCGGATGTCGATCCCCATCGCCTCGTTCCAGCGATTGGCGACGCCTTGCAGATGCGCATGGAGCGCCGGACGCAATTGCGCGATCAGATCGGGCAGCGGATAGGAGAAATATTTGTACTCGCCGCGGCCGAAGCCGTGACGGCCCATGACGATGCGGCTGCGGAAGTGCGTGTCGTCCGGATAGAGTGCGGCGACGGCGCGGCACTGGTCCGGCGTCAGCAGGTGCTTGAGGACGGCGCAGCCCTGGGTGTCGAGTTCGGCCGTGATCTGCGGCCAGTCGAGGCCGTCGACGTGGGCGGTGAGGTCGGGAACGGAGGATTGGGCCGTTTTGCGTGCGGTCATTGTCATAACAATCACCCTGGCGGCCCGACGTTCACCCCGCCACCCGATTTCCGAGAACCGTCTCCGCGTCATTGCGAGCGAAGATCGATACCGAAGTCAAGCAGACCAGTTTCGTAGGGTGGGCAAAGGTGCTCTTGCGCCGTGCCCACGACTTCGTAAGACGTGGGCACGCTTTCGCTTTGCCCACCCTACGGGACCGTCGCTCGCGGACCTAGCCCCGCACCGGCAGTGTCACCACGTCATATCCATGCCTGATCGTCCGCTTCAGCACGGGATCCTCGAGCTCGAACTCGAAGCGCTCCGCTGGGCGGATGCCGCCCTTGGCTGCAAACGTGCCGCCGAACATGGCGCAACCGTCGGGGAATTTCCCTCCTTCGAAGCCGCGCGCGATCAGGTCGTTCACCGGCAGCATCGCGTCGAGCGTACCCTCCTGATAGAGCACGCGCTCGCCCTTGATGGTGGCGTAGGAGCGCAGGATCATCTTGTCCCAATGATCGATGACGTCCTCCAGCTCCCACAGCGTCAAGGCGATCGGCTTGTCGCACATCTGCTTGGACACCGTGACGTTGTAGGCCTCGACCTTGCGGTCGGTGTGGTCGGAGCCGCAGCCGACGAAGATGCGGCTCTGCCAGCCGATCAGCACGAACTCGACCTCGCCGGAGGAATCCCCGCCGGTGCATTCGATGCTGTCTTCCTGGGTCAGCCGCCGCGCCGAGGCGCGGTAGTAGATCGGCGTCGAGGCCGGCGGGGCGATGCCCATCTCCTGCAGCTCGGCGATGTGCTTGTCGCGCGCGACGGGGTCGCGGCCGGTCCAGCCGGCGATGACCATCTGGTCGATCGCGAGCGTCAGCGGCGTGGTGGTGTCCTGGGCATCGACGGTGAAAGTGAGGTCAAACACGAATGACGGCCTCCATGCCGGCAGCAAGTTCAAAGATACGGCGGTCCGATCCGCCCGCGCCCGCCAGCATCAGGCCGACCGGGACGTCGCCTTGGCGATGTGCCGGCAGCGAGATGGCGCAACCGTCGATCATGTTGATCAGGGTGCAGTTGCGCAGCGCGCGCAGGTTTTCTCTGGTGAATGCCTTGTCGTCGGCGAGGTCGGCGATCTTCGGCGGCGTGTTGGCGGTGGTCGGCAGCACCAGCGCGTCATAGGGCGCGATGCGGGCGTTGACGCGGGCGATCAGCGAGCGGCGCTCGTTGAGGAGATCGATGTAATCGGCCGCGCTCTGCGCCTCGCCGCGCATGATCCGCACGGAGACGCGGGGATCATAGACATCGCCCTTGGAGGTGATGAGATAGCGGTGCCAGGCGTAGCTCTCGGACGCGGCAAAGCCGCCCTTGGCGTTCATCGGGCCGATGTCGTGGAACTCCGCCATCTCGATGCGCTCGATGATGGCGCCATGATCGGAAAGCGTCTTCAGGGCGCGTTCGAACGTCTCGGCGACTTCAGCATCGAGGTCGTCGAGCGCGATTGTGGTCGGCACCGCCAGTCGCATGCCCTGGATCGGACGCGGCTTCAGCGGGGCGATCGGCTCGTTCGCGAGCACGGCGTCGAGTATGGCACAGCAACTGACTGATCGTGCCAGCGGCCCGATGCTGTCGAGCGAGAACGACAGCGGCACGGAGCCATCGAGCGGCACGCGCCGCTGCGTCGGCTTGTAGCCGACGATGCCGTTATAGGCCGCCGGAATCCGGCACGAGCCGCCGGTGTCGGTGCCGAGCGCGCCGTGGGCCATGCCATCGAGCACGGACACCGCCGCGCCGGCGGAGGAGCCGCCCGGCACATGGCCTTGGGCCCGGTTCCAGGCGCCCTTCGGCGTGCCGTAGTGCGGATTGATGCCGATGCCGGAATAGGCGAACTCGGTCATGTTGGTGCGCCCGATCACGACGAAGCCGGCCCTGCGCAGCCGCGCCACTGTCACCGCATCCTGCTCGGCCGGCGGCGAATCGTCGAGCGCGCGGGAGCCGGCGCGTGTCACCTGGCCCTTGATGTCGAACAGATCCTTGATCGAGATCGGGATGCCGGCATAGCGCGATGGCGCCGCCTTGGCCTTGCGCAAGCCGTCCATCGCATCCGCCGCCGCGAGCGCGGCGTCCTTGTCGACATGGAGGAAGGTGCGCTGCCCCTCCCCGGCGGGATCGGCGATCCTGGCGATGCACGCCTCGACCAGCTTGCGGGCGGTGGTGCGGCCGCTTTCGAGGTCTTCGGCGAGCTTCGCCAGCGTCGGAAATTCGGGCATGTCTGTCTCACGGAATATTGTCGCGCGCAATCTATAGCGCTGCCTCAGTTCGACACAAGCATTGTGCGCATGATGGCATGCATGCGTATTGCTGGACCGTTGACGCACCATGGTCGATTGTCGCATCAAGCTTGAAACGGGCGGGCGTGAGCCTGCCTTATCAAGATTTGCTTTCTGGGAGGGCGTTCCGACATGGCCGAACCGCAGCGCGCGCGACCGAAACCGACGCCGGAAACCCAGCATTTCTGGGACGGCACCAAAGCGGGCGAATTGCGCCTGCAACGCTGCGACGCCTGCGCGCATGTCTACTTCCCGCCGCGCCCGTTCTGCCCGTCCTGCGCCTCGCGCAAGGTCAGCATCTTCAAGGCGAGCGGCAAGGGCTTCCTCTACAGCTACGTGATCAATCACCGTCCCGCTGCGCCCGGCTTCACGCCGCCTTACGCGATCGCCGTGGTGGAGCTTGCCGAGGGGCCGCGGATGATGAGCAACATCATCGACTGTCCGCAGACGCCCGAGGCGCTCGAGCTCGACATGAAGCTCGAGGTCGCCTTCGAGGCGCTCGACGACAAGATCACCCTCCCCGTGTTTCGTCCGGCGAAGGGATAAGCCATGCGCAAGAATCAGGTTGCCGTCGTCGGCGCGGCCGAGACCACCGAGCTTGGCGTCATCCCGAACGCCTCGCAGCTCCAGCTGCACGCGGACGCGGCGCTCAACGCGATCGCCGATGCCGGACTGAAGCTCTCCGACATCGACGGCTTTGCCACCGCGGTCGAGACGCCGCAGCAGGTCTGCCACTATCTCGGCATCAAGCCGACCTGGGTCGATGGCACCTCGGTCGGCGGCTGCTCGTTCATGCTGCACGTCCGCCATGCCGCCGCCGCGATCGAGGCCGGCCTGTGCAAGACCGTGCTGATCACCCATGCCGAGAGCGGCAAGTCGATGATCGGCAAGGCGCCGCGCTCGATCCCGGCGGACAGTCTGCAGGGCCAGTTCGAGGCGCCCTTCGGCGTCTACGGTCCGCCCAGCATGTTTCCGATCCCCGTGCTGCGGTTCATGAAGACCTACGGCATCACGCACGAGCAGCTCGCCTCCGTGGCGGTGGTGCAGCGGGAATGGGCGGCGAAGAATCCGCGCGCGATGATGAAGGACCCGATCACGGTCACCGACGTGCTCAATTCGCGCATGATCGCCTATCCGTTCCGCCTGCTGCAGTGCTGCCTCGTCACCGACGGCGGCGGCGCGCTGATCCTGACCTCGGCCGACCGCGCCAGGGATTTTCCGCGCAAGCCCGTCTACATCATGGGCACCGGCGAGAGCGTGGAAACGCCGATGGTCAGCCAGATGGAGACGTTCAATTCCTCGCGCGCGTTCAAGACCGCGGGCCCCCTTGCGTTCAAGGAGGCCGGCATCGCCCACGGGGACGTCGACCATCTCATGATCTACGATGCCTTCGCGCATCTGCCGCTGTTCGGCCTCGGCGATCTCGGATTCATGCCGCATGAGGAGACAGGCAAGTTCATCGCGGACGGCAATACGCGCCCGGGCGGCAAGCTGCCGCTCAACACCAATGGCGGCGGATTGAGCTATATGCATTCGGGCATGTACGGCATGTACGCGCTGCAGGAGAGCGTGCGGCAGATGCGCGGCATCGCGCCGGCACAGGTGCCGAATGCGAGGATTTCGGTGTGCCATGGCGTCGGCGGCATGTTCGCAGCGAGTGGCACGATCGTGTTTACGAACGAGAGGTAAGCGGCTGTCATTCCGGGGCGTCGCGTCAACGACGAGCTATGATGCGCAATGCGCATCTGAGAATCCATAACCACGATCGGGAGTATGGATTCTCAGATGCGCAATTGCGCATCATAGCTCGCGCCAAGGGGCGCGCCCCGGAATGACGGCGGAAATTGGAACGGCAGCGGAGAACCCCCCATGAGCAAATCACTGCAAGACAAGGTCATCATCGTCACCGGCGCAGGCCGCGGCATCGGGCGCGAGATCGCGCTGCTCTGTGCGGCGGAGGGCGCCAAGGTCGTGGTCAACGATCCCGGCGGAGCCTCGGACGGCGCCGGCTCGAACGCTGCGCCTGCCGAGGAGGTGGTCGAGGAGATCAAGAAGCGCGGCGGCACGGCCGTCGCCAATTTCGAAAGCGTCGCGGAAGCCATCCCCGCCAGCAAGATCGTGAAGACCGCGACCGATCATTTCGGCCGGCTCGACGGCGTCGTCAACAATGCCGGCATTTTGCGCGACATGATCTTCCACAAGATGAGCGTGGAGGCGTTCGAGGCCGTCATCAAGGTGCATCTGATGGGCTCGTTCTATGTCAGCCACGCCGCGGCGCGGATCTTCCGCGAGCAGGAGTCGGGCTCCTTCGTGCACTTCACCTCGACCTCCGGCCTGATCGGCAATTTCGGCCAGGCCAACTACGCCGCCGCCAAGCTTGGCATCGTCGGGCTGTCCAAATCCATCGCTCTGGACATGGGCCGCTTCAATGTTCGTTCGAACTGCGTCTCGCCGTTCGCCTGGACGCGCATGATCGGCACCATCCCGACCGAGACTGAAGCGGAGAAGGCGCGGGTCGAAAAGATCAAGCAGATGGGGCCGGAGAAGATCGCGCCGCTCTGCGGCTATCTGATCTCCGATTCCGCCAGGGACGTCACCGGCCAGATCTTTGGCGTGCGCATGAACGAGATCTTCCTGTTCAGCCAGAACCGTCCGATCCGCTCGGTGCAGCGGAGCGAAGGCTGGACGCCGCAATCGATCGCGGAACACGGCATGCCGGCGCTGAAGGGCTCGTTCTACAAGCTTGACCGTTCCGCCGACATCTTCACCTGGGATCCCGTCTAGCCGCATTTCCGGCATTCCTGCCCTGCGATCTCCGGTTGTCTTGTCCGAAGATCGCCCCGGTTTACGCCTGATTGCGGGCGAATGGTCGCCTCCCAACGAAACTTTGGGAGGAAACCATGACAAGAATACTGACCAACTCCGACGACACGACTGCAGGCGGCGGTCTCGGCCGCCGCGCGCTGCTGCAGGGTGCAGCGACACTCGCCGCATCGACCCTGCTCGCCTCCAATGCCGACGCCCGCGACTTCGGCGCCAATGCCGAGCCGCAGCGCTATCCCGACCCCGATATCATCGCCATCGATCCCAAGCGCTTCAAGGCCAAGGTCGGCAACACCGCAATCAAGCGGCTCTACACCGGCTGCCTCTGGGCGGAAGGGCCGGCGTGGAATGCGCAGGGACAATATCTCGTCTGGAGCGACATTCCGGCCAACCGGCAGCTGCGCTATCTCGACGATGACGGCCATATCTCCGAGCAGTTCCATAAGCCGTCCAACGAGGCCAACGGCAATTCGTTCGACACCGAGGGCCGCCAGCTCAGCGCCGAGCGCACCCGCCTCGTCCGCTACGAGCATGACGGCTCGGTGACAGCGCTGGCCGAGCAGGCCGGTGGCAAGCCGCTCAACGGCCCGAACGATATGGTGGTGCATCCCAACGACAAGGCGATCTGGTTCACCGATCCCGGCTACGGCGCGATCAGCATCTACGAGGGCAAGCTCGCCAATACCGGCTCGTTGCAGCCGCACCAGAAGGAAGCCGTCTATCGCCTGGACACCCAGACCGGACAGGTGGCGAAGGTCGCGGACGAGCCGTTCAAGCCGAACGGCATCGCCTTCAGCCACGATTACAAGAAGCTCTATGTCTGCGACACCGGCATCACGCACTACCCTGAAGCCAAGAACGTGGTGTGGGCCTACGACATCGACGGGGCCAAGCTGTCCAATCCGAAGAAGCTGATCGACATGACGCTCGACGGCAAGTCCGGCTTCCCTGACGGCTTGCGCGTCGACACCGAGGGCAACATCTGGGTCGGCGCCGGCTGGGTCGGTCCCGGCTATGACGGCGTGCAGGTGTTCGCGCCGACCGACGGCGCACGCATCGGGCAGATCCTCTTGCCCGAGACCTGCGCCAATGTCTGCTTCGGCGGCAAGAAGCGCAACCGCCTGTTCATGACTGCAAGCCAGTCGCTCTATGCGGTCTATGTGGAGACGCAAGGCGCGCATTTCTGTTGAGTGCCCCACTCTCTCCGCGTCATGGCCGGGCTTGACCCGGCCATCCACGCCTTACCGCGCGATGCCAAGAACGTGGATGCCCGGGACAAGCCCGGGCATGACGGCTGAGTATCGGGCAGCAACGTGGCCCGGTAGCTACCCCGTATTCCTCAGCCCCGCCGAAATCCCGTTGATCGTCAGTTGAATCCCGCGCAGCACCTGCTCGTCGGGGTTCTGCGCGCGATGCTCCTTCAAGAGTTCGACCTGCACGTGGTTGAGCGGGTCGAGATAGGGGAAGCGGTGGCGCACCGAGCGCTCCAGCAGCGGATTGCCTTGCAGCAAGCGGTCCTGCCCCATGATGTCCAGGAGCGTCTCGATGCAGGAATGCCATTCGCGGCGAATGCGGCCGAAGATTTTTTCGCGCAAGGCTTCGTCCGGCACCAGCTCGGCATAGCGCGAGGCGATCGCGATCGAGCTTTTGGCGAGCACCATGTCCATGTTCGAGAGCAGCATGCGGAAGAACGGCCATTCCCTGTAGAGCTCCTTCAGGAACGGCATGCCCTTGTCGGGATGTTCAGTGATCCACTGCTCGACCGCGCTGCCAAAGCCGTACCAGCCCGGCAGCATCAGCCGGCACTGCGCCCATGAAAACACCCAGGGGATGGCGCGCAGATCCTCGATCGCCCGGGTCTTCTTGCGCGAGGCCGGACGGCTGCCGATGTTCAGCGTCGCGATCTCGTTGATGACGGTCGAGGACCAGAAATAATCGACGAAGCCGTCGGTCTCGTAGACAAGGCCGCGATAGGCTTTGAAGGCGAGGTTCGACAATTCGTCCATCGCGGTCAAATATTCGCGGCGCGGCGCGCTCTGGCGCGGATGCAAGAGACTTGCTTCAAGCGTCGCCGCCGCGAGGATTTCCAGATTGTTGCGGCCGACTTCGGCGTTGGAATATTTCGACGAGATGATCTCGCCCTGCTCGGTGATGCGGATCTGGCCGTTCACGGCGCCGCCGGGCTGCGCGATGATGGCATCATAGCTCGGACCGCCGCCGCGGCCGACCGAGCCGCCGCGGCCATGGAACAGGCGCAGTCGCACGTGATGCCGCTCGAACACTTCGACGAGGTTGATCTCGGCCTTGTAGAGCTCCCAACCCGAGGTGACGAAGCCGCCGTCCTTGTTGCTGTCGGAATAGCCGAGCATGACCTCCTGCACGCTGCCGCGACTGTCGACCAGGCGGCGGTAATCGTGCAGCGACAGCATGCGGTCCATGATGCCGCTGGAGGCCTGCAGATCCTCGATGGTCTCGAACAGCGGCACGATGTTGATAGCGCTGCGGCCAGAGGGATGGACCAAGCCGACCTCCTTCAGGAGCACCGCGACCTCGAGCATGTCGGACATGCCCTTGCACATCGAGATGATGCATTGGGGAATGGCGTCCGAGCCGAACATCGCATGCGCTTCCGCGGCGGCATGGAACACGTTGAGCTCGCCCATGGTCTCGTCGCTGTACTTGACGAAGGGCGAGACCAGCGCGCGCGTCGAGCGCAGCTCGTTGGTCAGCAGCGAGATGCGCGCCTCCTCGCCGAGCGCGAGATAGGACATGCCGGGATTGGCGGCGTCCATCAGCTCGGCGATGGTGCGTTCGTGCACCGCCGAGTTCTGGCGGATGTCGAGCCGGGCGAGATGGAAGCCGAAGCAGTCCACCGCGCGCCGCAGCAGCCGCAGCCGGCCGCGGGCGATGACGCGGGCATTGTTGGAGATCAGCGAGCGGTGCAGCACGTCGAGATCGGCCTGCAGCTCCTTCACGCTCGCATATGGCGCGCCCTTGCCGACCGGCCGGCGCGTGATCTCGACCGCGAGCTTTTCGGCCGTCGCGGTCAGGCGCGCATAGATGCCTGAGACCGCCAGACGATAAGGCTCGCCGCTCCGGTGCGGCGAGGTATCGGGCGAGCGTTCCGCCAGGTTGCGCAGTTCTTCGGAGACGTCGGCAAGATGCGCCGCGATCGACAGTTCCGAGCCGAGCACGTGCAGCTCTTCCAGATAGAACTGCATCACCCGGCTCGACTGCAGCCGCAGCGTGCCGCGCATCACGTCGGCGGTGACGAAGGGATTGCCGTCGCGGTCGCCGCCGATCCAGCTGCCCATGCGCAGGAACGAGGCGAGCTCGGAAGCCGCCTGCTCGCCGCCCTCCTCCAGCCGGTCCTCGAGTGCGTTGACCAGCCGCGGCACCTCGCGCAGGAAGGTGTAATCGTAGAACGACAGGCCGTTGGCGACCTCATCCAGCACGGTGAGCTTGGTGCGGCGCAGGAGGTTGGTCTGCCACAGCGTCAGCACCTCGCGGCGCAGCTGCTCGTCGCTGGCATCGGCCTCCTCCGCGGTCAGCGCCACGCGCTCACGGCGATCGAGCAGGCCGGCGACCTCCATCTCGCGGTCCATGGTGCTCTTGCGGCGGACTTCGGTCGGATGCGCGGTCAGAACCGGGCTGACCAGCGCGGACTTGAAGAAGCTGCGGAGCTGATCGGGCTTGATGCCGGCGTCCCTGGCATGGGCGAGCGTTTCCGCCAGCACGCCGGAGCTCTTGCCTGCGCTGCGAGCCCGCATCTGGCGGATGTTGTTCTGGTCCTCGGCGATGTTGGCGAGGTGGGAGAAGTAGCTGAAGGCGCGGACGATCCGCACCGTCTCCGAGGTCGACATGCTGTCGAGGATCTGCTCGAGCTCGCGGCGGGCGAGCCGGTCCTCGTCGCGGTGGAAGCGGATCGAGGTCTGGCGGATGCGCTCGACCAGGTCGAACAATTCGGCGCCCTCCTGATCGCGCACGGTGTCGCCGAGGATGCGCCCGAGCAGGCGGATGTCGTCCCGCAGCCGCGCATCGGCCTCCAGCGCCTGGACGTCCTCGGGGCGGTTGGCGCGATGCTCGGCGCTGTCGGATGGTGCGGTCTGGAGGGACATGGCTCGCTCCTCTTCAAGAGCTCCTTGCGGCTCCTCAGTCCGGTGGAGTGTGCGATATTTTTCTACCGCAGTGCAAGACGAAGTTGGGGGCATTGCACACTGCCGGCCAAACTCGTGTCCCGGACGCGCTGCAACGCCTTAAGCGTTGCTGCGCAGAGCCGGGACCCAGAAAGCCGCACCGTCCCTGCCGCCTTCTGGGCCCCGGCTCTGCAGCGCACCACGCCGCGAAGGCGCGACGCGCTGCGTCCGGGGCACGAGAGCTCTCTTCAACTGATAAAACACGCCTTCGCCTTCTCGCGGCGTATTCCGCCCGAGCTTTGCTGTCCGTTTCGCCCTCATCGAGAACAAAGGGCGCAGGGAAGGCCGGGCGCCGGCTGGCACCCAGGGTCCGCACGCGACAAGACGCACGCGGGGTGACCACAGGTGACGCCGGGACATCCCGGCCTTCCCTGCGCAATGGTTTTACGGCTTATGGCGCGCTCTCCCCGGGGAGCGATGCACTATTGCCCCCGTCGCCTTGCGGATCACTGATGCGCGCGCCCGGTCGGGCCGCTTCACCACCGCAAGCCTTGACGCACAGACCCCGGGCGTCAGGACCACACGCTTTTGCCGTCCGCGGACGTCCCTCCCCGGACAGTCGGAAGCTCGCGCGTGCTCGCTTCCAACGCCGTAAAGAAACGCTGTGACCGCGCCGTGTCGTGCCGCGGATCGCGATGGCTCACGGGCCTCGCCCGCCCTGCCACCCCGTCACGCGCCGGCGCTGCCGCGTCCATCGCATCCCGGCCTACGTATCGTGACGATCGCGAAACGCCCCTTCGACGGGTGGGAATGGAATGCGGTTTAGCCGAAACGGAAAATTCGGTCAATCAGAATATTTTACAACCCCGTCCCTTGACCTGCATGTAGCGTGTTTTGCCCGTCGGGCAACGCGAGGGATTGGGGGCGGAGGGCCGCAACTGCCTGGACGCCGGGCTGCGGCTCGATAGGGGTTGAGCTCTGGCACTGCAAGCGGAAATGAAGACGACAGCCGCGCAGGTCTCCCTGGGGCCAGCAGCACACGTTCATGGGCGTATCGCATGCCGGGACATATTCCGCCGGAACGGCCGCACGAACATGGCGGCGAAGGCAAGAGCGACCAGCCGACCCGGTGTCGCCGAGCTCGGCTGCGTCGAGACGGCCAGCGGACTTGCAGCCACGACCGCCGTCAGGCCTTTCGACGCCTGGATCGTCAGCGCAGCCACCGACACGCCCGCGATCACATCCACGAAGTAATGCCCTCCGACCAGCGGGGTCGCGACGAGCATTCCCCCATTCAGCACCAGCAGGGCGGGACGCAGCCACCAAATGCTCCATAAGCTCCAGATGCTGAGAAGCGCCGTGGCAGCGTGAAAGCTCGGGAAAGTGAGGATGCCGCCGAGCTTCACGATGTTGAGAGCTCGCAACGTGCCATCGCGCAGCATAGGTATGTCGCTCGCCTGTCCTCCATATCCGTTCGCCTTGAACAGCTCGGTGTCGGAGGGCAGTCCGAACTCGAAATAGGTGCCGATCGCCGGAAGCAGGGAGGAGACGACAATCACCACGCACAACGCCAATGTCGACGCCATCACGAACTGCTGCAGACGGATATATTGACCCATCAACCCCAGTACGACCGGAACGCAGAAGGCCGGCACGAGGATCATTGCGTAGAAGAACTTGGCGTACAGCAGCAATTCCGGATGGGCCATCGCAAAATGGAAATATGCAGGCCAGTCCAGGCCGAGCAATCGGTCAAGCTCGGCAAATCTGGCGTCCTGCAGCGGCATCGCGGCGCCCAAGCCGATATACGACAGCGGCGCCGCACAGATCGTGACAAAACCCATCTGCGCAAATGCGAGCATGGTGAACGCCGGCCGCTCGCCCCAGCCCCACCGCATCAGCCACAACCCGGCAACCGCCAGCGCCGGCGCTGTGACGACCTCCGTCGTCATCAAGCCTTCCAGCGTGAAGGTTGTTACGGCAAGCCCGACGCAGAGCGCCAGCGCCCATCCAACCACAAGACTCCAGTTGACCAGTTGCAACCTGTTCGCGATCCGTCGTTCCGTGTGACCGACCAAGCGCAGCTGTTCCTTGACAGCACAATTTGCTCTCGCAAAAGGCGGCGCACTGAACATTCCAATCCCCATGCCAGCCCACGTGCAATTTCGGGTAATGCTCCCAGAAGTTTAGCGTCCACACCGTCCGGTTGCATCTCGCGACTAACGCCATCGTTATTATTGGTAAAAATCTTGTTTCCAAGCGTTGCTGGCAGCGTTCCGATAATGGGAATCGGCCTGGCGCAGGACGAGGCGCGGTCTCGGCGCTAGGGTCAAACGGAGTTGAGATACTGTTGAGGTGTCTGCTCAGGGGTCATCAGCCGACGACTCCGCAAGCTATGCCGGCTTCCCCTCTACGCGCGGAGGCGGACATTGACGGATCCCCACCTCACGCCGGCACGATCACCTTGCCGATCGGCCACAGCGCGATGCCGGCGAGTTTCAAATGGGCCCAGGCGAAGGGGATGCCGATGATGGTGATCGCGAGCGCCAGTGCGGTCAATAAGTGGCCGAGCGCCAGCCACCAGCCGGCGAGCACGAACCAGATGTTGCCGATCAGCGCGTAGGATGGGTGGAGCCCTTGCGAAACCCATCATGCCTCGTCAACGGTCGGGTTGATGGGTTTCGCTCTCGCTCTACCATCCTACGAGCTCAATCTGTTCGCCGTCTCAATGGCCCTTGGTACAGCCGAATTTTGCAATCTTGGTACTGGTTTCATGACCAAGCGTAACGCATCTAACTCCTAACACCACGACCGAAGCGATCCCGATCGGCAGTTTCAGTGGGAGCCCCGGTCAATAGATCGCGGACACTTCCACACTGTCTGGCAGTTTGTGGATAGCCGTCGCGCTCACGCTGACTGCAATCGTTGCATCAGGAGACAATGACTGAGGAGATGATCCAATGAAGGCGATCGTTGTAACGGAACAGGCCGCGGGAACGGCGGGGATGAAGCTGGTGGACCGGCCCGAGCCGCAGGCTGCGATAAACGACGTCGTGGTTCAGGTTCATGCGTCGGGATTTGTCCCGACTGAGCTGACGTGGCCTTCGACCTGGACTGATCGCCTCGATCGCGACCGAACACCGTCGATCCCTGGACACGAGCTGGCCGGAGTGGTCACTGCTCTTGGCTATGGAACGACAGGGCTGGTGTTAGGACAGCGGGTGTTCGGCCTGGCGGACTGGTATCGCGACGGCACGCTGGCCGAGTATGTGGCAATCGAGGCGCGCAATCTTGCGCCGCTGCCGGGCGACATCGACTTCACAGTGGGGGCGAGCCTGCCGATCTCGGGGCTGACCGCATGGCAAGGGCTGTTCCAGCATGGCCGTCTCAAATCGGGGCAGAGCATCCTGGCACAGGGCGCGGCCGGCGCAGTCGGGTCGATGGTGACGCAACTCGCACGAGAGGCCGGCGCCTACGTCATCGGCACCGGACGCGCCGCCGACCGTCAGATGGTGCTCGACTTCGGCGCAAACGAGTTCGTCGACCTCGACAAAGACTCGCTGCAAGACGTCGGCAAGGTCGATCTGGTGTTCGATGTCATCGGCGGTGACATACAGAAGCGGTCGGTAGAACGCATTCGAGCCGGAGGAACACTGGTGACCATCGTCGGGCCGGCCGAGGCGCGGCCCTCCGATGGATTGGCGGTCGACTTCGTCGTCGAGTCGGATCGCGCCCAACTCAGTGAGATCGTCCAGCGGGTGCGGGATGGACGACTGCGGACGAACATCGGCAAGGTCTCGACCTTCGACGATGCGGTCGCCGCCTTAAATCCGACCGGGCGACGCAAGGGAAATACGATCATTCGCGTTCGTCCCTGAGGGAGCATGCTCATTGATGTCCGCAGCGCGTAGGATGGGGTGCACTTGCGAAACCCATCCTACGAGCCACGAGTTGGGCCTCACGCCGGCACGATCACCTTGCCGATCGGCCAGAGCGCGATGCCTGCGAGCTTGAGATGGGCCCAGGCGAAGGGGATGCCGATGATGGTGATCGCGAGCGCCAGTGCGGTCAATAAGTGGCCGAGCGCCAGCCACCAGCCGGCCAGCACGAACCAGATGATATTGCCGATCACGCCGAGCGGGCCCGTACCGATATCCTCGACACCCGTGACGTCGTAGCGGTTGACCGCCCGCGAGCCGAACGGCAGCAGCGTGTAGACGGCGATGTTGAACGCTGCCCGCGCCCAGGGCAGGCCGATGATGGTGATCGCCATGATGACCGCGGCGATCACCCAGCCGAACGCCATCCAGGCGCCGCCGAAGAGGATCCAGAGGATGTTGAGCAGGATGGAAACGGGGGTCATGGGATGATCCGGGGGTGGATGATCCCGTGCATATAGGCATGAAATCTGTCTCTGCTAAGACGGCCCCGATTTCCGCTCCCCTCCAAGCTCATAATCCGTGACGCCGGCTGCGTTCGGCGCGCAGCGATGTGCCGACAAACCCAACATCCTCGATCCCGCGCGAGATCTCCTTTGAGCAGAGCCAATGCGTCAGCGCGGCGGCGCCGATCGCGGCCAGCCCCGAGATGACAACAGGACTAGGGCAGAATGTGGCGAGTAAGTTGTCGAGCGGAACGGAGCCGGTGGGCCGGCGCGGGCTGCAAGACGATGCCAGGGCCCAACCGGACAGCATCACGGCGGCCGCGTTCACACCGGCCAAAATCGCCACGACGATCGCAAGGCCCTTCCTGACGGAGAGTGCGAGATCAATCGTCTTCACGACAGCGCAATACGCGGCCACGGCGACGAGAGCCGGGACCCATCCAGAACCCCCGGCTGCGATCGCCTGGGCCTGACCGCTCCAGGCCCACAGCGCAACGACGCACCCGAGCAGTGTCAGATTGACCTTCACGGCTTCGGGAAATTTGCAGCGAAGCACCCACACATTCGCTTTCTCGATCAGGTCCAGCACTGCGCAGGCGATCAGCCCGGCCGCAAAACCACCGAGATGCACGCCCCAGTCGATCCGCGAATTGCCGAGCGCAAACGCGACGTTCAATCCGATATTGATCGCGAAGAAGTCGAACCCGACCTCGAGCTTGCCGAGGATCCACAGGCAGAGCAGCGCGCCCAGGATGCCCGACGTGGCACCGGACGCGCCGACCGTCAAATAGGGCGTGGAATGGATACCGTTGCCGATGACGGCACCGAACACCATCGCGCAGAGATAGATGAGGAGGAAATAGGCCGGCCCGACCCGCCGCTCGAGATGGGCGCCCCACAGCACCAGGCACAACATGTTCATGGTGAGGTGGATGAAATTGACGTGCAAGAAGCCATAGGCGACGAGGCGCCAATATTCGTGCCGCGCGATCGCGGTCGCATACATGCTGCCGTAGCGATACAGCAACTCCGCCGGCGCCGCCGGACCACCCGCCTGGATGAAGCAGAAACCCGACGCGAGGACCGTCACCGTCATCAGCGTATAGACGGCGGCATGGGGGACTTCGAAAAAGCCAGGACTGGCACGGTATGAGGGCATGGACGATCGCAGGGGATTGGCGTGGGAACGCCAATCTAGCCGAGCCGCTCGATGATTGCTACTCCAACGCGTACCAGACGGCCCCGGCTACCGCCCCTCGAATTTGGGCTCGCGCTTCTCCATGAAGGCCTTCATGCCCTCGGCCATGTCCTGGGTTTTGAACAGCGGCAGGAACTGGAGATAGACGTGGTGGACATGGTCGTGGAAATTCTCGTTGAGGCCCATCCGCATCATGCGCTTGGAGGCCTGCACCGCGAGCGGCGCGTTGGCGGCGATCTCGCGGGCGACCGCCGTGGCGCGGCTCATCAATTCGGCACCCGGCACGACCTCGTTGGCGAGGCCCCATTCCAGGCACTCGCGCGCGCCGAGCGTGCGGCCGGTGAAGATGAGCTCTGAAGCCTTGGCCCAGCCGAGCATGCGCGGCAATAGCCAGGTGCCGCCGGATTCCGGCACCACGCCGCGCTTGACGAAGGCGGCGGCGAGCTTGGCGGATTCCGCCATGATGCGGATGTCGCAGCCGAGCGCGGTGTCCATGCCGTAGCCGGCGGCGCCGCCGTTGACGGCGCAGATGGTCGGCTTGTCCATCGCCTGCAGCACCGTCGGCGGCGTGTTGCGCAGGTTGATCGTGGTCGGCGAGGACGCCGCGCTGAGGCCGTTGCCGTCACGCTCCTTGCGCAAGTCGAGGCCGGCGCAGAACGCCCTGCCCTTGCCGGTGAGGATCACGACGCGGACGTCCTTGTCCTCGTTGGCTTCGGTCAGGAGCCGCGCCAGATCGTTGAGCATCGGGCCGGAGATCGTGTTCATGCGCTCCGGCGCGTTCAGCGTGATGGTCGCGATGTGATCGGCGACTTCGTAGAGGACTTCGTTCGCGGCATCGGTCATGACAAATGTTTCCTCGTCCCTGATCTCGTAGGGTGGGCAAAGGCGCGCCTGCGCCGTGCCCACGATCTGCCAACGTATTCTGATCGAGATGGTGGGCACGCTCCGCTTTGCCCACCCTACGGGTCCTCGTCGAATTGTCAGATCTTCCGCCCCGCCTGCTCCCAATAGGGATCGCGCAGGCGGCGCTTGAAGATCTTGCCGGAATCCTCGCGCGGCAGGCCGGTGCGGATCTCGATGTGCTTGGGCACCTTGTAGTCGGCAAGATGCGCCTTCAGCGCGGCGCGAACACCTGCAGCATCCAGCGTGACGCCGGCTTGCGGCTCCACCACCGCCATCAGCGCCTCGCCGAACTCGGCATCGGGGATGCCGAACACGGCGCAATCATGCACGCCTGATACGGCGTGCAGCACGGACTCGATCTCGGCGGGGTAGATGTTGACGCCGCCCGAGATCACCATGTCGCGCTTGCGGTCGCAGATGAAGACGTAGCCGTCCGCGTCGATATAGCCGACGTCGCCCGAGGTGATGAAGCCGTCGCGGTCGATCTCGGCGCGCTTCTCCGGTTTGTTGTGGTAGGTGAAATCGGCGAGATTGGTCATGCGCGAATAGATCTCACCGATCTCGCCGACGCCGAGCACGCTTCCGTCCTCACCAAGGAAGCGCAGCTCGGCGCCGGGCGAGATTTTGCCGACGGTACCGGGCTTCTTCAGCGCGTCCTCGGAGGTCGCGAACGTCACCGCGCTGGATTCGGTCGAGCCGTAGAATTCGTAGATCACCGGCCCCCACCATTCGATCATGGCGCGCTTGACGTCGGCCGGACAGGGCGCGGCGGCATGGATGACGTGGCGCAAGGAAGAGACATCGTACTTCCTGCGCACCGCCTCCGGCAGCTTCATCAGGCGGATGAACATGGTCGGCACCATGAAGATCGTGTCGATTCTGTAGTGCTCGATCAGTTCGAGGAATTCCTCGGCCTCGAAGCGCGGCATCAGCACCAGCGCGCCGCCGAGCTTGCCGGCGCGGATGCCGAAGGAATTCGGCGCGGAGTGATAGAGCGGCCCCGGCAGGATCGCGCGGGCGCCGGGCTTGAGCCCGTAGATCATCGCGCGCATGCGCTCGCCGGCGGCCTGCTGCTCCGGCGTCGGCGCGTTGCGCCGCACGCCCTTGGGGTGGCCTGTGGTGCCCGAGGTGTAGATCATGTTCATGGGCTGCGGCACGACCGGGCCATCATAGGGCTGGAACTGCGCAAGCCAGGATTCGAAATCGATGGCGAAGTCCGGCGTCTTCAGATGATCGGGATCGATCTTGTAGCTGGACAGGATCTCCGGCGGCGTCGGCACGCTGAGCACGGTGACGCCCTCAGGGATCGCATCGCGCAAGGCGTGCAGCATGTCGGCATGTCCGATCAGGACGGACGTGCCGGTGTCATCAAGGATGTAGTTGATCTCCTCCGGCTTGAAGTGCCAGTTGATCGGAACGCCATAGGCCCCGAGCCGCATCGCGGCGTAGGCGGCCTCCAGGAAGGCGATGTCGTTGCGCATCAGCATGCAGACGCAATCGCCTTGGCGGACGCCGATCTTGGCGAGGCCCGAGGCGATGCGGTCGGCGCGGTTGGCGACCTCAGTGTGGGTTCGGCGGCGCTCGCCGGAGACGATGCCGAGGAATTGGGGCGTTTCGCTCATTGTTGTTTTCCGATCTTTCGTCGGGTTGAAGGGCATCGAACCAACCACGATCGTCATTCCGGGGCGCGCCTCTTGGCGCGAGCCCGGAATCCATACTCCCGATCGTGGTTATGGATTCCGGGCTCGATGCTTCGCATCGCCCCGGAATGACAGAAAGCTAATCCGCATACTTCGCCGCGCGCTTCTCCAGATTGGAGCGCACCGCCTCGGTCTGGTTCGCGGTGCCGATCAGCTTCTGCTGCTCGACCGACTCCGCCAGCAGCGCCGGGCCCGGATCGACCGAGAGATTATTGAGCAGACGTTTTGCCGCGCGGATCGCATCGGGGCTCTTGCCGGCGATCTCGCGTGCGGTCCCCAGCGCCGCGGCGCGCGGGTCGTCGCAGATGCGCGTGGCGAGGCCATAAGCCATCGCCTCCTGCGCAGAGAAGATGCGACCGGTGTAGGTGAGATCGCGCAGGATGTCGTCGCGCACGAGGCTTGCGAGGATCGGCGTGCCCGCCATGTCAGGCACGAGGCCCCATTTGATCTCCATGATCGACATCCGCGCATCCGCCGAGAGGAAGCGCATGTCGGCGCCGAGCGAGAGCTGGAAGCCGCCGCCGAAGGCGACGCCGTGCACGGCCGCGATCACGGGAACCGGAAGCTGGCGCCAGCCCCACACCGCCTGTTGCGGGAAGTTCGCCTGGCCGTGCGTGCGCTTGGTGAGATCGCGATTTTCGCCACCCGGAATTCCGTTGCCGCCCTTCTCCTTCATGGCGGCAAAACGCCCCATGTCGAGCCCGGCGCAGAACGCGCGGCCTTCGCCTGAGAGCACGACGACGCGCACGCTCTTGTCCTTCGAAAGCCGGTCCGTTGCGGCGACAAGCGCCTCGAACATGGCCTGATCCAGCGCGTTCATCTTGTCCGCACGCACCAGGCGCACGTCGGCGACGCCTTCCGAGATCGAGATCGAGACGCGCTCTTCCATGGATGAATTCTCCCTTAGTTCTTGCCTGTTCTTGTTCAGTGCCGCTTTACAGGACGCTGGCGGCCGGATTTAGTCAATCGACCAATTAACTGACAATCCGTACGGGAGAAACAGCCATGTTCAAGGAAAATCTTCTCGCTGGACGGCGCATTCTCGTGACCGGCGGTGGCACAGGTCTCGGCAAGGCGATGGCGGCGCGCTTCCTCCAGCTCGGCGCCGAGGTGCACATCTGCGGCCGGCGCAAGATCGTGTGCGACGAGACCGCGACCGAGCTGATGGATCTGTATGGCGGCCGCGTCACCAGCCACGGCGTCGACATCCGCAACGCGCTCGCGGTCGAGGAGATGGTGGAGACCATCTTCCGCGACGCGCCGCTGACCGACCTCATCAACAACGCCGCCGGCAATTTCATCTCGCGCAGCGAGGAACTGTCGCCGCGCGGCTTCGACGCCGTCGCCAACATCGTCATGCACGGCACGTTCTACGTGACGCAGGCGATCGGCAAGCGCTGGATCGCCCTGAAGCGGCCCGGAAACGTGGTCTCGATCACCACGACCTGGGTGCGCAACGGCTCGCCTTACGTGGTGCCGTCGGCGATGAGCAAGTCGGCGATCCATGCCATGACGATGTCGCTCGCCGCCGAATGGGGCCGCTACGGCATCCGCCTCAACACCATCGCGCCCGGCGAAATCCCGACCGAGGGCATGAGCAAGCGCATCAAGCCCGGCGACGAGGCCGGCGCGCGCACCAAGGCGATGAACCCGATGGGCCGCGTCGGCACCATGGAGGAACTGCAGAACGTCGCCGTGTTCCTGATCTCCGGCGGCTGCGACTGGATCAACGGCGAGACCATCGCCATGGACGGCGCGCAGGCGCTGGCGATGGGCGGCAATTTCTACCAGCTCCGCGACTGGAGCGACGACGACTGGAAAACCGCGCGCGAGAGCATCATGGCGCAGAACGAGAAGGACCGGGCGAAGCGGGGGTGATGTCGCGTTGCAACGGGGTGGGGGTGTAAGGGGCTGACGCTCTACCCTCACCCTCAACTGTCGTCACCGCGAAGGCGGGGACCCATAACCACAGGGAGAGGTGCGAGGCGAGGCTGGTCACTCCGAGTCTTCGCCAAATCCTTGCTGCGGCGTATGGGTCCCGGATCTGCGCGCGCTTGGGGCGCGCTTGTCCGGGACGACAACGGGGCCACCTTGTCTTCCCCCGCGGATGACGCCACACTCCCGGGCATAAGAACAAGACGCCACGGGAGAAACATGTCCACACAGCCATTGGCAACTCTTGCCGACATGGTGCGCGAACGCGCCAAGAGCCGCGGCAACGCCATCGCCTACGAGTTCGAGGGCCGCCTCACCAGCTTTGCCGAATTCGACGCGAGGACCAACAAGGTCGCCAACGCGCTGATTGCGATGGGCGTGAAGAAGGGTGACCGCATCGCCTATCTCGGCAAGAACAGCGACCTCTATTTCGAGCTGCTGATGGGCGCGATGAAGGCCGGCGTGGTGACGGCGCCGGTGAACTGGCGGCTCGCGGGGCCCGAGGTCGCCTTCATCGTCGAAGATTGCAAAGCCGCGGTGCTGTTCGTCGGGCCGGAGTTCATCACGCAGGTCCGCCAGATCAGGGATCAGCTGCCGGGCGTGCGCACGGTTATCACCACCGAAGGCGGCGCGCCGGAATGGCAGGACTTTGCGGCGTGGCGGGATGCGCAGAGCGGCGACGATCCCGGGGTGCCGATCGACACGAAAGACATCGCGATCCAGCTCTACACGTCCGGCACCACGGGCAAGCCGAAGGGCGCGATGCTGAGCCACGCCAACTTCCTCAACCTCGTGCAATCAGGTAATGCCGAGGACAAGCCGGAATGGAACCGGTGGTCGACCGACGACGTCTCGCTGGTGGCCATGCCGGTCTTCCACATCGGCGGCTCCGGCTGGGGCGTGATGGGCCTCTATCACGGCGCCCGCGGCGTGATCGCGCGCGAGTTCGATCCGACCAAGGTTTTGGATTTCTTCGAACTATCAGGCATCACAAAACTGTTCATGGTGCCGGCGGCGATGCAGTTCGTGGTGCGGCAGCCGCGCGCCAGGACGGTGGACTTTTCACGATTGAAATACATGCTCTATGGCGCCTCACCGATACCGGCGGCGTTGCTGAAGGAGTGCATCGAGGTCTTCAAATGCGGCTTCGTGCAGCTGTATGGGATGACCGAAACCACCGGCACCATCGTCGCGCTGCCGCCGGAGGATCACGTCGAGGGGCTGGAGCGGATGCGCTCGGCCGGCAAGGCGCTGCCGGGTATCGAGCTTGCGATCCTCGACGTCGACGGCAAGCCGTTGCCGCCACGAGAGGTCGGCGAGATCGCGACGCGCTCGGGCTCCAACATGGCGGGCTACTGGAATTTGCCGGAGGCGACGGCGTCGACGCTGCGCAGCGACGGCTGGCTGCGCACCGGTGATGCCGGCTATATGGACGAGGACGGCTATCTCTACATCCACGACCGCATCAAGGACATGATCATCTCCGGCGGCGAGAACATCTACCCCGCCGAGGTCGAGAGCGCGCTGTGCGATCATCCCGACGTCGCCGAAGCCGCGGTGATCGGCGTGCCCGACGACAAATGGGGCGAGGCGGTGAAAGCGGTTGTCGTGATGAAGCCCGGCAAACAGGCGAGCGCCACCGACATCATCAACTTCACCCGGACGCGCATCGCCGGCTACAAGACGCCGAAGAGCGTGGAGTTCTTTCCGGCGCTGCCGAGGAATCCGAGCGGCAAGATTTTGCGGCGGCAATTGCGGGAGCCGTATTGGGCGGGGAAGGATAGAAGGGTGAATTGATCCCGCTGTCGTCCCGGACAAGCGAAGCGCAGATCCGGGACCCATAGCCCCAGGGAGAAGTTTGGCGACGACTCGGAGTTACCAGTTCGCGACAAACTTCTCCCTGAGGTTATGGGTCCCCGCGTACGCGGGGACGACTCGCGGAGAGAGAACGCGCGATAACAGTCAATGCTTCCCCGGCCCCATATAGCCGAACAGGAATCCCGCGACCTTCCGCATCTGGATCTCCTCGCTGCCTTCGGTGATCCGGTAGCGGCGGTGGTGGCGGTAGATGTGCTCGAACGGCTTGTGGCGTGAATAGCCCATGCCGCCGTGGACCTGCATGGCGCGGTCGGCGGATTCGCAGCAGAGGCGGTTTGCCCAGTAATTGCACATCGAGACGCGGTCGGAGAGCGTGCGCTCGATCTGCTCCTCGGTGAGCTGGTCCATCTCCCAGGCGGTCTTGCGGATCAGAAGGCGCAGCATCTCGGCTTGCGTGGCAAGCTCGACCAGCGGGAACTGGATCGCCTGGTTCTCGGCCAGCGCCCGGCCAAACGGTTTTCGCTCGCGCGCATACTTTACACTCTCGTTGATGCAATAGACCGCCGCGCCGAGCGAGCTCGCAGCCTGACGGATGCGGTTCTGGTGGACAAAGCACTGCGCCAGCGACAGGCCGCGGCCGACCTCGCCGAACAGCGCGTCCTCCGGCACGAACACGTCGGTGAAGCTGACGCGCGGATGATCCGTCGGCATGTTGAAGGTCCACATGTACTCCTCGACCTTGACGCCGTGGCTCTTGGCCGGAACCAGGAAGCAGGTGATGCCGCGGGCATCGCCGTCATTGCCGCCAGTGCGCGCAAACAGCGCGCAGTGCGTCGCGACGTGCATGCCTGTGGTCCACATCTTCTCGCCGTTGATGATCCAGCCCTTGACGTTGTCGCGGGTCGCGGGCACCGCGCGCGTCTCCATGTGGGTGGCGTCCGAGCCGTGATGCGGCTCGGTCAGGCCAAAAGTGATGCGGTACTTGCCCTTGATCGAGCCGTCGATCATCGCCTTCTGGTCGTCGCGGCCGTAACGGTCGAGCATGGTCACGACGGGGAAATTGCCGACGATGGAGTGCTCGTTCTGGAGATCGTTGTGCAGGCCGAGACCCTTCGCCGCAAAATGCTCGCGGATCACGGCCATCCAGAGGTTGGAGCCGTCCTTGCCGCCATACTGCCTGGATACCGGAAAGCGGAGATGCCCGGCGGCATCGGCGAGATCCTTGGCCTTGCGCAGCAGCGCCTCCCATTCATGGCGCGGCAGGCCGCCATTCTCGAAATCGGTGCGCGCCCATTCGCGGCGATGATCGAAGAAGCGGATGTTGTCGTCGGCCTCTTCCAGCGGCTTGATCTCGCGTTCGATGAAACGATCGAGCTCTGCGAGATAGGCGACGAGATCGGCAGGCAATGAGAAATCCACAGGTTCTCTCCCGGATTGATTTTATCGTTTTGCGTTAAGGCGCTAGGCGCGTTTCGGCTTCGTGCGATTAAGCTGAGAAGAGCGCGTGCAAGTCAAGCAAAGCGAGGCGTGTGACGCGCGCAAGGCGCATCAGCGCAATTCGATGGTGCTCCAGCGCCGACGCGCGGTAGTATGCGGTCAATATTCCTTGACGAGAAAATGCGGGAGCGCGCGATGGAGCTGAAATTCTCAAGAGTGGAACGCAAGGGGCCGGTCACGATCGTCACACTGTCGCGTCCCGAGGTCTACAACGCGCTGCACACCGACGCGCATTTCGAGCTGCAGAAGGTATTCGACGATTTCTCCGCGGATGCCGAGCAATGGGTCGCGATCGTCACCGGCGCCGGCGACAAGGCGTTCTGCGCCGGCAACGATCTGAAGTGGCAGGCGGCGGGGGGCAAGCGCGGCTGGGACAAGGGCGGCTTTGCCGGCCTCACCGCGCGCTTCGACTGCGACAAGCCTGTTATCGCAGCGGTGAACGGCGTCGCCATGGGCGGCGGCTTCGAGATCGCGCTGGCGTGCGACCTCATCATCGCCTCGGAGAATGCGACCTTCGCCCTGCCCGAGCCGCGCGTCGGCCTTGCCGCGCTCGCCGGCGGCCTGCACCGGCTGCCGCGGCAGATCGGGCTGAAGCGCGCCATGGGCATGATCCTCACCGCGCGCCATGTCAGCGCCAAGGAAGGTTTTGAGCTCGGCTTCGTCAACGAGGTCGTGCCGCAGGGCGAAGCGCTGTCGGGCGCGCTGCGCTGGGCGGACATGATCACCAAGAACTCGCCGATGTCGATCCGCGCGTCCAAGCAGGCGATCCAGAAGGGACTCGGCGTCTCGCTGGAGCAGGCGATCGAGGAACAGCGGGAGTATCCGGCGGTGAAGGCGATGGTGGCCTCGCAGGACTACATCGAAGGCCCGAAGGCGTTCTCGGAGAAGCGGCCGCCGAAATGGGTGGGGAAGTGACCGCGCTTTGCGCGGTCATTCCGGGGCGCGCCGACAGGCGCGAGCCCGGAATCCATCGGGCGGCAGAACGCGCGGATCAATGGATTCCGGGCTCGTCGCTACGCGACGCCCCGGAATGACGGGGCGCCGCCTACCCGCCCCGCCCCAGCTCACGCTTGTACGACGCGTAATTCGGCTGATCGACGGCGAGCTTGTCCATCGTGGTCGCCCACAGGTGCTCGGCAAGGCCCGGCGTTGCGAGGTCGACCTCGCCCTTGGCGATGCGCTCGGCGAGCGCGTGGTTGAGTTCGGTCACCGAGCCGTCGATGCCCAGCAGCGCGCGCAGGCGCGCCACTTCCTCAGCATCACTCCCCTCCTCCCGCGTCAGCTGTCGCGTGACGAGGTCGAGGATGTTGATGGCGACGCGCAGCTTGAAGGCCTGGTGACCGCTGATCAGCGGCGTGATGTCGTTGCGCAAGAAATCGGCGACCGATTTGGTCAGCTCGATCGGGGTCGGTTCGTCCTGCATGCGTCAGCTCCCGCGCGGCGCCAAGAGCCGCAACAGATCGATTTCGGTCTCGCTCGCGCGGCGGCCGATCATGGCACGTTCCATGGAATGGTCAGGTCCCTCGCGAAAGCGCTGCATCATGCCGCCGCACATGATGCCCCAGCGCAGCGTGCCCATCACTTCCCAGAATTTGACACGCACCGGATCGACCTTGCGGCCGGCAGCCTGGTAGCCCGCAAACAGCTCCTCGCGTGTGCCAAAACCGCCGACGGGCTTGTCGATCTCGCCGAAGCGCCAGGAGTTGACGCAGACCCAGCCGAGATCCTCCATGGGATCGCCGAGATGGGCGAGCTCCCAGTCGAGCACGGCGCGCACGCCATCGCGGCCGATGATGAGATTGCCGTTGCGGAAATCGCCGTGCACCAGCGTGGTTTCGGTCGACGGGCCGGGATCGTGGTCGCGCAGCCAGCGCAGCGCCAGCTCGAACACGGGCTTCGGCCAGTTCAGGCTGTGATAGTCGCGCTCGAACTCGGAAATCTCCTGGGTCGCCGACCTGCTGCGCAGCTCGGGCAGCCTGTCCTTTGGCAGTCGATGCAGGCCTGCGAGAATGCCGCCGATCTGCCGCGCCAGATGCGGCCGCGCGGCCGCATATTCGTCATCGCGAAGAATCTTGCGCGCGATGGTCTCGCCCTCGATCCGCTGCATGATGAAGCCGGTGCCGAGATCATCTTCCGGCACGAGCACATGCATTACCCGCGGCGACGGCACGCCGGCCTCATAAGCGAGCTGCATCAGCTGCGCCTCAGCCGCAAGGCCCGCCGCGCGCGTCGGCGCTGCGCCATACCCCTTCGGCGAGCGGCGCAGGATTGCGCCGATCACGCCATCGGGATGCGTGATGTCGAAGCGCCAGGTTTCCTGGCTGGCACCGCCCGACAGTTTGGCCGCAGAGGTCGCGCCGGTCGCGCCGTTGCACCAGCGTTGGACGCTGCGCGAAAGCTCAGTCTCGATCATTTGCCTTTGAACTGCGCGGGACGCTTCTCCAGGAACGCGCCCACGCCCTCGCGGAAATCCTGGGTGTCGCCGGCGCGGAGCTGGCACTGGAATTCGAGGTTGAGCTGATCCTCGAAGGAATTTTCGGGGCTGTCCCAATAGAGCTTGCGGATCAGCGACAGCGCCACCGTCGGGCCGCTGGCGAGATCGCGCGCGAGCTTCATCGCCTCCTCCATCAGCACACCGTCGTCATAGACGCGGTTGACGAGGCCCCATTCCAGCGCCTTCTCGGCCGGCAGCCGCTCGCCCATCAGCGACAATTCGATCGAGCGCGCCCGGCCGACGAGGCGCGGCAACAGCCAGGTCGAGCCGCAATCCGGCACGAGACCGATGCGGCGGAAAGCCTGCAGGAAGTACGAGGACCGCGCGCACAAAATCATGTCGCCGAGCAGCGCGAAGCTCATGCCGGCGCCCGCCGCCGGACCGTTGACCGCGGTGACGATCGGGCAATGCAGATTGCGAATGCGGCGCAGGAAGGGGTGAAAGCCGGTCTCCAGCGTCAGGCCGGCCTTGGTCTTCTTCGACTGGTTGTTGCGCCCTTGCAGATTGGCGCCGGTACAGAAGGCGCGGCCCGCGCCGGTCAGCACCACGCAGCGCACCTCATCCTTCTTCTCCTCGATCGCATCGAGCGCCTCGGCAAGACCGCCCAGCATATCCACGGAGACCGCGTTCATCACCTCCTGATGGTCGAGCCTGAGGACCGCGACCGAGCCATCGAAATCGAGCGTGACGTGTTTGAACTGCATGGTTTCCTCGTGAGTTGCGGCCTGCGTCAGTTTCGCAGACCGGAATTCGTTTTGTCGGGGCGCATATTTGATTTTTGGCGCGGTCTTGTCCATGGTGATCAGAGCATAGCAAGCAATCTTGCGCGCAGCGGCTGATGCGCCGCATCCCAAGATGTCTCGCCCAAAAACAGGAAACGCGGCATGAACCTTTTCGACCTCTCCGGCCGCGTCGCCGTGATCACCGGCGGTAATGGCGGTATCGGCCTCGGCATCGCGCAGGCGCTCGCCGGCCAGGGCTGCAATGTCTCGATCTGGGGCCGCAATGCCGACAAGAACAAGGCTGCGGCCGCGAGCATGGCGGGGCTATCAGGCAAGGTCGATGCCCGCGTCTGCGACGTCACCGATCCGGCCTCGGTCAACGCCGCGATGAAGGCGACGCTCGACATTTTCGGCCGGGTCGACGGCTGCTTCGCCAATGCCGGCATCGGCGGCGGCGGCCGGCGCTCCTTCATCGAGCGCACCGAGGACGAATGGCGCAGGATGTTTGCGACCAATCTCGACGGCGTGTTTCACGCGTTCCAGGCCGCGGCGAGACACATGACCGATCGCGCCAATGCCGGCGATCCCTTCGGCCGGCTGGTCGCGACCTCGAGCCTCGCCTCGATCTTCGGCACCGCGCGCAACGAGCATTATGCGGCAACCAAGGCCGCGATCAACGCGCTGGTGCGCGCGCTCGGCGTCGAGCTCGCCCGCCACGGCGTCACCGCGAATGCGATCCTGCCGGGCTGGATCAAGAGCGACATGACGTCGGGTCTCATGGCCAACGAAAAATTCGTCGCCAACGTGATGCCGCGGATTCCGGTGCGGCGCTTCGGCGAGGCATCCGATTTCGGCGGCATCGCGGTCTATCTGATGAGCAAGGCGTCGTCGTATCACACGGCCGATACGTTCGTGATCGACGGCGGCTATACGGCGTTCTGAGATTTCGCAGGGTGGGCGAAGGCGCTCTTGCGCCGTGCCCACCGTGAGCATTTTCGAATGTCGTGGTGGGCACGCTGCGCTTTGCCCACCCTACGGCTTCTCGTTTTGTCAGCGCAGAAGGGAATGGGCAAATGTTCTCACACATCATGATCGGCACCAACGACCTCGACAAGGCCAAGTCGTTCTACGACGACCTGCTGAGCACGCTCGAAGTGCGGCCGGCCAGGGTCGACGGCCACCGCATCTTCTACATCACCAAGACCGGCGTGTTCTCGGTGTCGAAGCCGATCAACGGCGAGCCGGCGACTTGCGCGAATGGCGGCACCATCGGCTTTGCCTGCAATTCACCGGAGCAGGTCGACAAATGGCATGCAGCCGGGATCGCGGCGGGCGCAAAATCGATCGAGGATCCGCCCGGCATCCGCCAGGGCCCCGGCGGCAAGCTCTATCTCGCCTATTTGCGCGACCTCGACGGCAACAAGATCTGCGCGATGCATCGGATGCCGAGCTGAGCTACACACTCGGTGTCGTCCCGGCGAAAGCCGGGACCCATAACCACAGGGAGAAATGAGGGCACGAAGCTCTCAACTCCGAGTCATCGCCAAACCACTCCCTGTGGCATCGCGACGAGCGCCAAGCGCTCGCGCGGAGGTCCCGGATCTGCGCTTCGCTTGTCCGGGACGACACCGGCGAGGGAGCGCCGCCCTCCACGCCATTCAAACAACATTTCAAACGACCCAGCGATATTCCATCGCGTGGCATGGCTGCGCGTGAAAAATGCGCGCTCGCACTTTGGCCGCGCTGCGACTATTCTCGTGACCAGAACGATCTCAGCGTCCCCGGGAGGAACAATGACAAAACACACCTATATTCCCCGCACCACCAACTACACCCTCAACCCCGGCGACGAGCTCAACGACCTCCGGATGTCGGACCAGGTCCGGCCGCTCTATGATCACGTCAAGAAGTTCATCCGCGACACCGTCGAACCGATGTCGATCGAGTTCGCCAAGGCGGGCGAAGGCAAGGAGGATCGCTGGAGCTTCACGCCGAAGCAGCTCGAGGTGCTGGAAAAGGCCAAGAACAAGGCCAAGCAGGAGGGCCTCTGGAACTTCTTCCTGCCCGACGATGAGACCGGCCAAGGCCTGAAGAATCTCGATTACGCCTATATCGCCTCCGAGCTCGGCAAGAGCCCGCTGGCGTCCGAGAGCATGAACTGCTCGGCGCCCGACACCGGCAACATGGAGGTGCTGGAGCGCGTCGGCACCAAGGAGCAGAAGGAGAAGTGGCTGAAGCCGCTGCTCAACGGCGAGATTCGCTCGGCCTATGTCATGACCGAGCCGAACGTCGCCTCCTCCGATGCAAAGAACATCTCGACGACTGCAAAGCTCGTCGGCGACGAATGGGTCATCAACGGCGAGAAGTATTACATTTCCGGCGTGGGCGATCCCCGCTGCAAGATCCTGATCGTGATGGTGAAGACCAATCCGGACGCGGCGCCGAGCAAGCAGCAGTCGCAGATCCTGGTGCCGCGCGACACGCCCGGCGTCGAGGTGCTCGGCCCGATGTACGTGTTCGGGCAGGACCACGCCCCGCGCGGCCACATGCACATGCGCTTCAACAATGTGCGCGTGCCCAAGGAGAACATGCTGCTCGGCGAAGGCCGCGGCTTCGAGATCTCGCAGCTCCGCCTCGGCCCCGGCCGCATCCATCACTGCATGCGCACCATCGGCAAGGCCGAGAAGGCGCTGGATCTGATGGTGCAGCGTGGCCTCACCCGCGAAGCCTTCGGCAAGAAGATCGCCCATCTCGGCGGCAACATGCAGATCATCGCCCAGGCGCGCTGCGAGATCGAGGCGATGCGGCTGATGGTGCTGAAGGCGGCCAAGGCGATGGACGTGCTCGGCAACAAGGAGGCCCGCGTCTGGGTCTCCATGGTCAAGGCCATGGTGCCGGAGCGCGCCTGCAAGATCATCGACCAGGCGATCCAGATGCACGGCGCTACCGGCATCTCGCACTGGACCCCGCTCGCCGAGATGTATCAGGACGTCCGCCATCTGCGCTTTGCGGATGGCCCGGACGAGGTGCACTGGATGGTTGTGGGACGCCACGAGCTGAGCATGGCGTGATCAGATGCCGTAGGGTGGGCAAAGGCGCTTCGCGCGCCGTGCCCACCATCTCTCTGTTGCAAGAAGTGCGTGGGCACGCTTTCGCTTTGCCCACCCTTGTATTAGCGCGCCGGATTAGAATGGCCTCGTTCCGTGAGGAATGGCCCAGCCCGGGTGG
>NZ_LBJA01000041.1:257500-542799 GCF_028128695.1 Bradyrhizobium sp. CCBAU 25360 | reverse complement strand
AACGCAGGGACCCATAACCGCAGGGAGAGGTTTGGCGAAGACTGGTCGTCCGATACTTCGACCATCCGCGCTCGAATAGATCACGCGGTATGGATCCCCGCGTTCGCGGGGACGACGTCGGAGAGACGGTACCTTACACCTCATGCCCCGGCGATTTCCGCGCCATGCCGTCGAACGCATCGAGCAGTGTCTCGCGCCAGGCATACACCGGATCGTCCGCCTCGAGCAGCTTGAACGGGCTCACCACGCGCGCCCACTGGAAACCGCCGAACACGATGTAGTCGGCGTAGTTTGGCGCGGCGCCGCCGAGATAGGGCTGCTTCTTCAACGTCTGCCGCATCACTTCCAGCGACTTGCGGAAGGCGACCACGCCGATGTCGCGGCTCGCCATGACCTCTTCCAGGCTCTTGCCGCCAAAGCGCGCCTCGCGCGACTTTCGGAAATAGGCAGCGTCGACCTCGGCGAGATTCTTCGGGATGTCGGCAACGATCAGCGGAAAGATGCCACCGACCACGGCGATGTCGCCGAAGGCGTTGATCATGCGCGCCATGGCGCGGCCGCCCTCGCCGCCGAACAGCGACGGACGGTCCGGGAAATTGTCCTCGAGATAGGTCGCGATCGTCCAGGAGTCGACGACGGGCTTGTCATCGTGCAACAGCACCGGAACCTTCTCCGACCCGTGCGGCGCGAGCGCGCTCTTCTCGGTGAAGCGCCAGGGCAGCGATTCCGCCGCGAGGCCCTTGTGCGCCAGCGCCATCCGTGTGCGCCAGCAATATGGGCTGAAGGGACGCGAGGCGTCGGTGCCGACGAGTTCGAAGAGTCTGAGTGACATGGCTGATCCAGCTGCTGTGATTGGCGATCAGAGTAGCCGTCATGCCGACGAGCGCAAGCAAGCCGTCTTGCCGCCGGTGTCGGGGTGTGACCGGCGACCGGCTGCCTCGCCCCTGCCGGATTTGGCCACGGCTTGTTGAGCCGGCACCGGATTGGACCTAAGCTTGGGCATGTCCAAGATCCGATACAGGAGGCGTTGCAATGACCAGGACCATTCAACGGCGCGATTTTCTCTTGGGCTCGGCGGCACTGGCCGGAGCTGCGGCCACCAACGCTTTCACCTGCGTCGAGATCGCGAGCGCTGCCCCGATTGCCGTTCCGACCGTCGACAAGCTCTCGATCCGCGTGCTGGTGGATTCGAGTTTCGACCTGTTCTTCCGTCCCAAGCAGATCAACGGGGTCTCCATCACTCCGGCTGCACGCGGCGGTGATTTCCGCAAATCGCTCCACAATGAATGGGGCCTGTCGCTTTGGCTGGAATCCGAGGGCGGCGGCAATCAGCGCACGCTGATGCTCGACTACGGCTACACGCCCGACGTGCTGCTCAACAACATGGCGTTGATCGGCGTCGATCCGGCCAAGCTCAACGCGCTGATCGTGAGCCACGGCCACTACGATCATTTCGGCGGCTTGAACGGCTTCCTCGACAAGTTCCGCGACAGGCTGCCCGCCGACCTCAAGCTCTATGCGGGCGGCGAGGACAATTTCTGCCATCGCGTCACCCCGACGCCGACGCAGGGGCAATTCGCCGATTTCGGCACCCTCGACCGCCGGCAGCTTGCGGCGCAGAAAGTCACGACCGTGCTGTGCGAAACGCCGACCGTCATTGCGGATCATGCCTTCACCACCGGCAAGATCACCCGGCGCAGCGGCGAACGCGTACTGCCGAACACGCTCGTCGAGTTCGGCATCAAGGACGGGCTGGGCTGCAATGTCGGCCACTATTTGCCCGCGGAAATGGAGGGCAAGATCGTGCCGGACGAGCACATTCACGAGCACGCCACCTGCTTCAACGTGCGGGATCTCGGTCTCGTCGTGATCTCGTCCTGCGGCCATGTCGGCATCGTCAATTCGGTGAAGCAGGCGCAGGAAGTGTCGGGCGTCCAGAAGGTGCACGCCGTCGTCGGCGGCTTCCATCTCGGCCCGGCGCCCAGGAACTACCTCACGCAGGTCGTGAGCGAGATCAAGGCGCTCAATCCCGACGTCGTGGTGCCCATGCATTGCAGCGGGCTCAACTTCGCACAGGAAGCCAATGCCCAGATGGAGGGCAAGGTGGTGGTGACGACGACAGGCAGCCGTCTCACCTTCGGGCTGTGATGCGGCTCGCCAGCGCCTGGCTGTACGTGATGCTGACGCTCGCCTGCGCGGCAGCGGCGCAGGCGCGCTCGGCCGCCGAGACGATGGACATCCTGATGTGGAATCGGGAGCCGGTCGGCGGACCGTTCCAGTTGATCGACCAGACCGGCAAGCCGCGCAGCGAGGGCGACTTCCGCGGGCGGCTGATGCTGGTCTATTTCGGCTTCACCCATTGCCCCGACGTCTGTCCGACCGACCTGATGGCGATCGGACAGGCGCTCGAGCAACTCGGACCGGACGCAGAGGCCGTGCAGCCCGTCTTCATCACGCTCGACCCCGAGCGCGACACGGCCGAGCATCTTGCCGAATATGTGCCGCTGTTTCATCCGCGGCTGCTCGGGCTCACCGGCAGCTCCGAAGCGATCGGAGCAGCGGCAGAGGCCTACAAGGTCTATTTTGCCAGGATTCCGATCGGCAAGGGGGCCAACGACTACACGGTCGACCACACGTCCTTCATTTATCTCATGGACCGCGACGGAAAATATCTCGGCTTCTTTCCCCCGGGCACCTCGGCCGAGCGCATGGTCGAGATCATCCGGCCACGGCTTGCGGTGCCTACGCGATAGCACTCCGGCGAGAGCCGTCGAAAGCGACGCGCTCACCGCCCGTTGGCGCGCAAGAACCTTTCGCCACCTTCCGTCACCGCGATGACGAGGCCAAGGCCTGCAATGGTCTCGCGCGCGACGTAGCCGCGATCGGCGGCGTCTTCCCAGATGGTGAGGCGCGGGCACGAGGTTTTCCAGGTCGCGATCACCTCGGCATAGGCGCGCGGCTCGCGCGCGACCCATTCGACGAAGTCCAGCACCAGCGGATCGGCGCTACAGCTCATTGCAAACCTCCCTTGTCGAAGGCGGCCAGCACCGGTGTGCGCACCATGAGCCAGCAGCCATAGGCGATGTAGTAGCAGGCAATCGTGGTGATCAGCTTGTTCGACCAGGCCACGAACTGCTGGTCGGTCATGGCTTCGAGGATGCGCCGCGCCAGTGTGGTGCCGAGCATCGAGGCAAGGATGGCGACGCCGGCGAGCACGGGATCGAGGCTCGCCGCCTGGTCGATGATGCCGCCGAAATAGACGAGCTTGGTGAAATGGCTGACGAGCTGGCACATCGCCTTGGTCGCGACCTTCTCGCGCCGGCCGAAATCGCCGCCGAGGAAGAAGGTGTCGAGCAGCGGACCCGACACACCGGTCATCAGCATCAAGCCCATGCAGATCGTGCCATAGACGGTGCCCTGCCAGAGACGATCGGGGTCCGGCTTGATGTTCGACGGCAACAGCCGCGCCATGAACGGGGTGATGCCGAGCAGCAGCAGGGCCATCGGCTTGTCCGGCACGTAGCGCGTGATCGACCAGGCCGCGAGCGCGACGGCAGCGCCGACCATATAGTTCGCGACCGGCCGCCAGCGGATATGCGCGCGCCATAGAAACGCGCGCCAGCCGTTCGAGGCCATCTGCGTGATCGCATGCAGCACCATCGCGGTCGGCAGCGTCATCAGTGCCAAGAGCACCCCGATCAGGATCAGCCCGCCCGCCATGCCGAACAGTCCCGACAGGAACGCGGTGGCGACCATCAGCAATCCGAGGGCAGCGATCATGATGGGCGTCACGTGGGGAATCTCCGGTGGTGGGGCCGTTGAGCAGGGCACGCAGGCTGCTTCACTCCCTCGCCCCGTTCCTACGGGGAGAGGGGGGTGAGGGACCGCTTCCGCAGTCACGCTGCCCCGCGGAGACTCCCCCTCACCCGCCGCGCTCTGCGCGTCGGCCTCCCCCCGCAAGCGGGGAGCGGCGAAGGGAACGTGCCTCGCTTGCCCCTTCCGCGCAAACTGAGTTATCTTGGCCTGGCCTCAGTTTTCCTGAGGGTCTTGCATAAGGGTCCTGCCTTTGCGGCGTCTGCTGTTTCTCAACGGCATCAAGGCATTCGAGGCGGCGGCGCGGACCGGCAGCTTTGCCGCCGCCGGGCTCGAGCTCAGCGTATCGGCGGCCGCCGTCAGCCGCATGGTGCATCTGCTGGAAGAGCGGCTCGGCGTCGCGCTGTTCGAGCGCAAGGCCAATCGCCTGGTGCTGACGCAGGCCGGCCGCGCCTATCAGAGCGGGCTGACGCCGATCTTCGACGCGCTCGCCAGCCTCACCGCTCAGGTGACGGCGCCGGCAAGCGTCCGCGTGCTCACGATCGGCGTCGGCCACACCTTTGCGATGCGCTGGCTGATCCCGCGCCTGTCGGAGTTTCGCAGCGAAGAGCCCGACATCGAGGTGCGCTTCACCACCGGCGGCGCGTCGGTACCGTTCGGCGAGGACTGGAGCTGCGGCATCAAGCTCGGCACCGGCGACTGGCCTGGTCTCGTCGCCGAGCCCCTGTTCGCCGGCGATCTCACGCCCGTCTGCGTGCCCCGCCTCGCGAGCGGCCTGAAGCGCCCGGCCGACCTGAAGGGACCGAGCCTGATCCGCGTCGAACATTCGCCGGAGGACTGGCCGATCTGGCTGAAAGCCGCGAACCTCACCCGCATCAATCCGCGCGGGCCGGAGTTCCAGTTTTACGGCCAGGCGCTGCAGGCCGCCGCCGACGGGCTCGGCATCGCCATGGGCATCCGCCCCTATATCGACGACGATCTCGCCGCCGGCCGGCTGGTCGCCCCGTTCGACCTCTCGGTGCCCAAGGGCATGCGCTGGTACCTGCTCTATCGCAGCTTTCAAACCGAGCACCGCGACTTTGCCGCGTTCCGCCGCTGGATCATGCGCGCGGCCTCGGAACCCGCCGCCCGCCCGGTCAAGCGGACGGGCCGTGTCGCCGCGCGGAACTGACGCCCGAGGCAAAAAAGCCTGCCGCTTGTGAACGGCTTCACATTCCGGAATCCGCAAACGTGGTCCCCTGACCCTCCGAAAAGAAACGTGGGACCGACAAGAATGACGACCCTCTACGACGGCTTTGACATTGAATCCTTCGAGGCTGGCAAAGGCCTCTGGCACGCCCGCATCCGCCGCGCCGATCTCAGCCCCGTCGCCATCGACGGCGTGCTGTTTCCGGCGATGGAAGTCGGTTTCGCCTGGCCCGATCAGAACGCCGCGATCGCCGACGCCAAGCACCACATCGACCGCTTCCGCCGGCGGGCCGAGAGCGACGACGAATAAGCGAGCCGGACGGCAAGCGAACCAGGGCAACAGCATAAAGGGGGGAACCGGGTCATGTCAGTCATCGAAATCGAAGACGCGCCGCGGCCGAGAATTTATGCCCGCAATGTGCTGTCCAACTGCCCGGAATGCGACGGCGATCTCACGGTGCTCCGCGTCATCGGCGGCCGCGCAGGACGCGAGTACTGGACCATGCGCTGCACCGATTGCGGCGGCATCCATCTCGACATCCTCAAGCCGCATCAGGCGGGCAAGGACGACGAGGGTCCGCTGCCGACCGCGTAGGGCCGAGCCTGCTGCCAACCTGCTGTCAGCAGGCTGCATGAGGACGGTCATTCACCCTTTATCGGGAGGCGGACTCATCCCATATTCGGCTCATGGCGAAGAAACCTGCTCCCCCAAAATCCCCTAAATCCAAAGCTCCGAACTCCAAGGCACATCGGCCCGACGTGCAGCCGATCGGGCCGGCCCTGGCCGAGCTGCTCAATCCCGCGATCAATCGCGGCGACGCCGGACTTGGCTCGGGCACCGGCCTGCAGCCGCCGCCGGACAATTCCCGCGACCGCCGCTCCGGCGGCGAGGCCGCGGCCCATCGCGCGCGGGCCTCGACGCCCAAAGACCTTCAAAAGCAGTTTCCGCAGGATAGTGCGCGGCCGATGCCGCTGCGGCCCAACCCGCAGCCGCCGGGCGCCCGGCAATCCACCGAGGTTGGTGGGCTGGAAGAAGCGCCGCAGGCCAATTACGGAACCGCGGCCACGATCCCGACGCTCGATCCGGAACTGGCGCGGCAGCTCGGCCTGCCCACCGAGGAGGACGATGCCGAGGCGCTGGCGCGTCCGCCGCGCAACAAGATGGAGGCGCTCGGCGTCAAGGCGACCGCGGAGGCGCTGGAGTCGCTGATCCGCGAGGGCCGGCCGGAGTTCCGCAAGAACGACGGCTCCACCAAGGTATGGACGCCGCACCGGCCGCCACGTCCGGAGAAGTCCGAAGGCGGCGTGCGCTTCGAGATCAAATCGGAATACCAGCCCAAGGGCGACCAGCCGACCGCGATCGCCGAGCTGGTCGAAGGCGTCCAGCGCAACGACCGCACCCAAGTGCTGCTCGGCGTCACCGGCTCGGGCAAGACCTACACGATGGCGCAGGTGATCGAGAAGACGCAGCGCCCCGCGCTGATCCTGGCGCCGAACAAGACGCTCGCCGCCCAGCTCTATGGCGAGTTCAAGAACTTCTTCCCCGACAACGCGGTGGAGTATTTCGTCTCCTATTACGACTATTACCAACCGGAAGCCTACGTCCCGCGCACCGACACCTATATCGAGAAGGACTCCTCGATCAACGAGCAGATCGACCGCATGCGCCACTCGGCGACGCGCGCGCTGCTCGAACGCGATGACGTCATCATCGTCGCCTCGGTGTCCTGCATCTACGGTATCGGCTCGGTCGAGACCTACACCGCGATGACTTTCGCGCTGAAGAAGGGCGAGCGCATCGACCAGCGCCAGCTCATCGCCGACCTCGTCGCCTTGCAATACAAGCGCACCCAGGCCGATTTCACCCGCGGCACGTTTCGCGTGCGCGGCGACGTCATCGACATCTTCCCGGCGCACTATGAGGACCGTGCCTGGCGCGTGAACCTGTTCGGCGACACCATCGAGACCATCGAGGAATTCGATCCGCTCACCGGCCACAAGCAGGACGAACTCGAATTCATCAAGATGTACGCCAACTCGCACTATGTGACGCCGCGCCCGACACTGGTGCAGGCGATCAAGTCGATCAAGTCTGAGCTGAAGCAGCGGCTCGACCAGCTGCACGACCAGGGGCGCCTTTTGGAAGCGCAGCGGCTGGAGCAGCGCACCACTTTCGACCTCGAGATGATGGAAGCGACGGGAAGCTGCGCCGGCATCGAGAACTATTCGCGCTACCTCACCGGACGCCGTCCCGGCGAGCCGCCGCCGACGCTGTTCGAATACGTCCCCGACAACGCGCTGGTGTTCGCCGACGAGAGCCACGTCACCGTCCCGCAGATCGGCGCCATGTTCAAAGGCGACTTCCGCCGCAAGGCGACGCTGGCCGAATACGGCTTCCGCCTGCCGTCCTGCATGGACAACCGCCCGCTGCGCTTCGAGGAGTGGGACATGATGCGGCCGCAGACCGTCGCGGTGTCGGCAACGCCCAGCGGCTGGGAGCTGAACGAGAGCGGCGGCGTGTTCGTCGAGCAGGTCATCCGCCCCACGGGGCTGATTGATCCGCCCGTCGACATTCGCCCGGCCCGCACCCAGGTCGACGACCTCGTCGGCGAGGTCCGCGCCACCGCGCAGGCCGGCTATCGCTCGCTGATCACCGTGCTGACCAAACGCATGGCGGAGGACCTCACCGAATATCTGCACGAGCAGGGCATCCGCGTCCGCTACATGCACTCCGACATCGACACCATCGAGCGCATCGAGATCATCCGCGACTTGCGTCTCGGCGCGTTCGACGCGCTGGTCGGCATCAACCTCTTGCGCGAAGGCCTCGACATTCCCGAATGCGCGCTGGTCGCGATTCTGGATGCCGACAAGGAAGGCTTTTTGCGCAGCGAGACCTCGCTGATCCAGACCATCGGCCGCGCCGCGCGCAACATCGATGGCAAGGTAATCCTCTACGCCGACCAGATGACGGGCTCGATGGAGCGCGCCATCGCCGAGACCAACCGCCGCCGCGAGAAGCAGGTCGAATACAACACCGCCAACGGCATCACGCCGGAGAGCGTGAAGAAGCAGATCGGCGACATCCTCAACTCCGTCTACGAGCGCGACCACGTGCTGATCGAGGTCGGCGGCCACGACATGACCGACGACGTCATCTCGATCGGCCACAACTTCGAAGCCGTGCTCGGCGACCTGGAAACGCGGATGCGCGAGGCCGCAGCCGATCTGAACTTCGAGGAAGCCGCGCGCCTGCGCGACGAGGTCAAACGGCTGCGCGCCACCGAGCTCGCCGTGGTGGACGATCCCACCGCCAAGCAACGCACTGTGCAGGGCAAGGCCGGCGCCTATGCCGGCAGCAAGAAGTACGGCGACGCCGCGAATTTACCGGTCAGCGCCATGAAGAAGAAGACCGTGGGCTCCGCGCTGAAAGCCAGCGGCGGCGGAGGCGGCTCGAAGGTCCACAAGCCGCATCTCGACGAGATGCACGGGCCGGAATCGCTGCCCTATCGCGAAAAGCCGACGCTGCCGGCAAAGCCGTTCGGTAGCACGAGCCGGATCATCCAGCCGACGGACTCGCGACAATCGGGGCCTGAGTTTGGGCCGGCGCCGAAGTCGACGGGCGGGATGCCGGGACGACGGGGCGGGTGGAAGAAGAGGTAGGGGCCGCCTACACTATCCATTGCTAGACGCAAGGAGCCACCGAATACAGCTTGCGGTTGAGCCCACGCACTTGTTAGGGTGCGATTCATTTGCGAGTCTAGCCCATGCAATCTGATCTTATGTATTTTGCGAGCCGCATTTTCGATGGTTACGCAATATTGTTTCTTGGTTCGGGATTTTCCGCTCACTCCAAGAATCGACAGAATGAGCATTTACCGACTGGCGGTTCGCTCGCACGTCTACTCAAAGGGAAACTGGAGTTTAGTTCTGATTATCCTCTGGACGTATTGTCTCGGGAATACATAGCTAAATTTGGTGAGACTAGGCTGCTCTCTCTGTTGCAAGAGAGACTAACCGCGGCGGCAGCTTCACAAGATCAGGTATCGTTGATAGGTCTCCCGTGGAGACGCATCTACACTACGAACTACGATAACGTTGTCGAACTCGCAGCAAATCAAGCCCCAAAAAGAATCATCGCGACGACACTTCGCGATCGGGCCGACACCAATCGGGCCGTTACACAATGTGTACATTTGAACGGACGTCTTTCGTCGGTCGACATACGCACCTTCCAAAGTGACATCAAACGTACGCGTGCATCGTATCTAACAGATACTTTCCTAGACACACCTTGGTCTGCAACATTTAGAAACGATCTCGCTCTAGCAACTGTGGTTATGTTCGTCGGTTACAGTATGTACGACCTGGATGTTGCCAGAATCGTTTATGAGGATCCGATACTGAAATCGAAGACTTGCTTCATTGATACTCCTGAGCTTGACCCCGTTTTTGGGCGTGAACTTTCTCAGTATGGTGAGGTATTCCCGATAGGCGTCGATGGGTTCATCAAAGCGCTAGCCGGGGTGCCGGTGCCGGCGGCAACCAGGGACAGCTTCACCTCGTTCGAGAAGTATGAAGGCCCCATCTTCGCATCTGAACCAACATCGGATGATGTGACCTCTCTATTTGTCCGAGGAGAGATCAAGGACGAAATACTACTTGGCTCGCGAGCAGGATCTGCAAGGTACGCATTTGAAAGAGCTTCGCTGAGAACCATTCTGGAGAGAATAGATGCCGGTTCGAAGAAGTTCTTGATTCACGCCGACATCGGGAATGGCAAGACGATTCTGTTGCACCTTCTCCGCCTCGCGCTTGCTCAAAGGGGTTATCAGGTCCTAACCTTAAAACAGAATTACGACAGCATAGATGATGACGTTCGGCTTCTTGCCGACGATTCTCAAAAGTACGTCGTAATCGTTGAAGAAATCTTCCGTAATAGCGACGTTGTCGAGAAAGTATCCTTTGCGGCTCCTCATTGCGCGGTCATTGCCACCGCTCGAAGCAGCACCTTCGATCTCAGGAACAATGATGTCGAAGAGATTTTTCAACAGAACTTTATCGAAGTTGACTTGAATCAGCTCTCACTTCGAGAAGCCAGCGATCTCGTCAATCTTGCCAGCGAAAACGGTCTTTGGGGCGACCTCAGTTCAAAATCCTTCGACCAGAAACTGCAATTCATTCAGAACAAGTGTGGGAATGAAATTCGTTCATTCCTTTTGCATCTGCTGGAATCGCCTAGCTTTAAGAATAAGATTCGCGAGACCTTTTACGCGGGGATTGATGGAGAGATCCTAAACTGTATCGTCGTCCTTCTCTTTCTGGACGTAGCGAATTTCAACCCTGATTTGTTGACAGTTGCACAGCTCGCACAAGTCGATCTGCTGCGCCAGGCGAAATTGAAGAAGGATCAAACAAGCAGAGAGTATGTTGATTTCGCCTCGGGGAGAATCCGAGTGAAATCGTCAATACTAAGCCAATACATCTTAAAGGAGATTATCGACTACGACGTAAGCCTGAAATATTTGATCAAAGCGATCCGAGCCTGCGAAGTCGGCCGCCGTGAAAACCGCTTGCTGCACGAGGCCCAAAAGGAGCTGATGAAATTTAGCTTCATTGACAAGATATTTGCTCGGACCAAAAATTCGGACCACTATGTACAATTCTACGACAATCTCCGCACCCTGCCGTCGATGGCCAGGAATCCTCAGTTCTGGCTGCAGTATGCGATCGCGAGAATCGAGCACTCCGAGTACAAGAGCGCAGATGTGTTGTTTCGGACTGCATACAGCATCGCAAGGAGCATTCCGAATTACAATCCGTTTCAGATCGACAACCACTTCGCGCGTTTTCTATTGGTGAGTCGAACGCTTGATCATTCGTATGGCGATTATTTCAAGGCGTTCATCGACGCCCACGGGTTATTGATTAAGCAGGCGAGAACCGAGCAACACGCTTACTATCCCTTCAAGGTTGCTCGATCTTACTACGATTTCGTGCTTCAAAATGGCCCAAAGCTAGTACCGGAGCAGAAGGGCGCCATCGAAAGTGCGATTCAACAAATGATCAAGCAAATTGATCGAAGCTCGAAGCACGTCTTGAGATATCGTCTGGTTCAAGAGGCTCGCGGCGACCTCGTTCGCACCTCGGAGCTCCTCAAGTCGTTTGGCTAATCCTCGAAAGTAACTACCTATCTGGGTTGCACTATCCGTACGGTGACGACGACGTCCGTCCGGGCAGTTCAGCTACCCAGCCCCTCACCCCACACTCGCCGTCACCACGGCCATCACCGACAGCAGCAGCACGATGGTCACCAACTGCAGCGAGGCGACGGGCTGGGTGCGCCAGGCCGTGATCTTGTCGGACAGCGACAGATGGGCCTCGAAGAACTTTGGTTCGTAGACGGTCTTGAACAGGTGCGGGAAGCTCGGGCCGAGGGTCACGGCGAGCATGGCGTGGGCGAGCGAGGCGATGGCGACGAAGATGGCGACGCCGGGATCGCCGACGAGATCGTGGTTGCCGCAGAGCTTGAGCAGGAAGGCGGCAGCGGCGAAGGTCGGGAAGCTCTGCAGGATCGTGGTCAGCGCGAGGCCTTCGAGCGCGTTGTGCAGGCGGGACTTTCTGACGGTGGCGAGGGTAGCCATGGCACGTCTCCCTGATGACATGCCGATGACGTTAGCCGCATCGGGAACGGGGTGATGTGAGATGGATCACGCGCCCTTCCTCACCTCGCCCGCTTGCGCGGAGAGGAAGCAGACTGCCGCTGCGGATCGAGGTCGCCCCTACAGCTTGCCCTGGCCGTTCACCTGACCCTGCTGCTGCCGCTGCTTGTCCTGTTCCTTGGCGTGATGCCTGCCGTAGAGGCAGCCGGCGGCGGCGCCGAGGACGCCGTGGTGGCCGGCGTAGTGACCGGCGACGCCGCCGACGACGGCGCCCTTGATGCAGCCCTTGGCGCTGGCGGCGGAGGTCGCGCCAAGCATCAGAAGCGCGGCGGCGATGGCGAAAAGCGGGGCCTTCATGGATCGATGTCTCCGGATGCGGTATCGGCGTCTCAACGGGCGCGAATGGGTCCGGGTTCCAACGCCCGGCGCATGGCAGGAGGCGACCGCGATGTGCCCGCGGCGTCACGCAGGACGCAAAGCGCCGAGCGAATTCTTGCATGCGGAAACGCACGCAACCCGCAATTGCACCCCATGAACCGGGCATTGTGCTCGCGCGTCATACCCTGCAATCACTCTGTGATTTTGCGGATTGATGGACCCGCGAGCCGCACGATAGCGTTTGCAAAGCACGGCCGGTGAGGGCAGGAGCAGCATGACGGTTGAGAAGCTGAACAGGCAACGCGTGCTGCATCTGCTCGACGCCTTCGCGCGCGGCGATCTCGAGGCCGCGCTGGCGTGCTGCACCGACGACGTCGACTTCCTCACCCATGCGCCCATCGACGTGCTGCCGCACATGGTGCCGCGCCACGGCAAGCAAGAGCTGCGCGAGCTCTGGCAGACGGTCTGGTCGCGCTATTCGGAAATCCGCTACAAGGCACCGCACATCCTGGCCGAAGGCGAGGCGGTCGCGACCTACATGCAGGCCTATTTCCGGAAGCGCAGCAACGACCGCATCGTGCAGTTCGACATGGCCGTGTTCTACACCTTCCGCGGCGGGCTGGTGGCGGAGATCCGCGAGATCATCGATTCCTACGATCTGGTGCAGCAGGTGCTGGAGCGCGAGATCGGGCCGCTGATCGTGGGTGCACGGGTGGACTGAGCCTGCTCCTCCCCTGGAACCCGCACGCGATCCGCCGGGACCCGGGAGATTACGGGGTTTTGTTGCAAATCTCACAGATCGCCATCAATTGTGCATTGCGAAAACGTGAATTGCGTTTTGGCCGAAATCGGGTATTTTATTCGTATACAAATGAGTTGAGCCCCACCGCCTGACTGCGCTGGGGTCGTTTTCCGTTTTTCTTCGCAAAGCCAGCTTCAGGACTGCCCAAAATGACAGAGCACAGCCTCTGGCGTTTCTCGCGCGCGTTGCACCGCGCGATCAACGACCGGCATTTCGAGGACATCGAGGCCCTGATCGACGAGGACGTCGAATGGGCGCTCTACGGCCCGATCGACATGTTTCCGTTCCTCGGCGCGCGCCAGGGCAAGGACGCCGTGCTCGACGTCATCCGCCAGCTCGCCGACAATTTCCAGGTCCGCCGCTTCGACCGCGAGAGCATCATGCTGGGCGTCGATTCCGCCGCCTCGATGCTGCGCTATTTGCTGACGGCACTGGATTCCAACAAGCCGATCAGCTTGCGGGTCGCGCAGTTCGCCCAGTTCAGGGCGGGCAAGCTCACCAGCATGCGCGTCCTGATCGACACCTTCGACCTGGTCGAGCAGGCACTCGGCCGCGCCATTCATCTGCCGAAGATGACCAGCGTCGGCTGAGGGGGACGCCAACGGGCCCCGCTGTTCGGGACCTATGACAACGCCTGACGCGACGTCCTGGCCTCCAGCCCCGCCGGATGCCGTCGTGCCGGAAGCTCGTCGTCGGGCGCGCGCCTCTCGCGCGGCCCGTTGGTTCGCGTCCCCACGCGAGTTGCCACAATTTCGCAACGATAAATCCGCATTGATGCGAGCAGACCGAATGGCGCATGGTCATCACCAAGGACCGCCTTATATTGGCGGACAACATGCGCTGGGGTTGGCGGGCAGGACGATGGAATTCTCGACAGGTTGTGGCTGGACCAGGCTGCCGGTGCTGGCGGCCGCGTTCATCTTGGGCTCTGTGCTGACGGTTTCGGCGCAGATCATTCCCCCCTTCTCCCCACCCGCGGGCGCGTCCGACGAGGCCGAGACCGAGACGGCAGAGGCCCCCGACGTCAACGACCCCGACGTGCTCAAGGGCATCGACGTCGACAAGCTCGACTGGAGTCAACTCGCGGTCGACGCCGGCACCGGCATCGACCCGATCGCCGCCAAGAAGCGCGCCCAGGCCGCCGCCAAGGACGGCCTCGACTGGTCGTCGAATGCCAATGCGAACGGCTCCTCGGCGGTGACGGTGAAACAGTCCGTGTTCTCGTTCTGGGATACGCGGATCGGCGCCGACATGACGGTGACCAGCGAGCCGCGGACGATGTCCGAGCTGCTGGCGCAAAAGGCCACCAATGGCGGCAACCTGCCGCAATCCTCCGGCAGCGCCTGGGCGACGGCGACCGCGCCCGGCGCCGGAGTCATCTGGGACAAGACCGCGGTGGAAGCCCGCGTCGATCCCGGCTCGGAACAGAGCAAGCTCGGGGCCTCGCTGACCAAATCGGTGCCGCTGTCCGGCGACACCTCGCTGACGCTGCAGAACGGCTACAGCGTCAACCAGCAAGGCACGAGTGCGGTCCCCGGCATCGGCGGCCACATCACCCGCAATTACGAGACCGACCAGTCCGCCAAGGTCACCCTCACCGACACCGGCACCAGCGTCACCGCCGGCCAGACGCTGTCGACCACGGACGACAAATGGCTGCGCAAGGTCGGCGCCGAGCAAAAGCTGTTCGACAACGTCACCGTCTCCGGCTCAGTCGGCGAGACCTCGCAGGGCGCGATCAACAAGAGCGTGACGGCGGGTTTCAAGAAGAGCTGGTAGGCCAAGCCTCTACTCTTTGCCCTCATCCTGAGGGCGCTCAAAAGCAGCGTCTCGAAGGATCGAGGCCGCGCTGCGAGAGCGGGGCCGGCATGGTTCGAGACGCGCGCGAAGGGGCGTGCTCCTCACCATGAGGGGATGGGTTCCGTGCGGTTACCGCCATTCAGACTCTCGTAACCATACGCCACGGCAAAACCACCGAATGGTCCGCCCTTGCCGCATCTCGGCCCATTTGCGGCCCAATTCCGGCGCCCAGATGCAGGCTGCCTCACAGACGTCGTCGTGCGGGGGACACTCGCGCTGCGCTCAACGCGAACAGGGGAATAACGATGAACGCCATGCGTCCGGAAAAGACCGAAGCCGCCGAGACCGAGACGGTCGACACCAACCTCGCTGCAGTTACGGAAGTCGAAGCCGGCATCCGCGACTTCGTCCGCAACGACATCGCCTATCTCCGCCGTCCGGCGGCGACGACCACGGATGCGCCCCCGCTCGATCCGAGCGCGGAGGCCACCGTCACCAACGTCAACTCGCTGATCCAGCGCGTCGCCGGCACCTCGCTCGCCGAGATCGAGAATCTGATTTCGGAGCTCGAGAGCCTGCGTGACCTGCTGCATGCCGAGGGCCAGCGCGTCCAGCGCGAGATCTCCGGCTACGCCCAGCTCAGCCAGGCCGCGATGAAGTCGACCCGCATGATCGCCGACAACGTCGCGCAGTGGAAGCGCGCCGCCGACGGCCTGCGCAATAGCTGATCGTACTGAGCATCACCGAACCGCCGCGTTCCGAAAGGAACGCGGCGATTTTGATTCTGGGGGGTCTGTGCCCCGGACGCGGTGCGGCACGCAGTGACGCGCCGCAGAGCCGGGGCCCATGGTCAGGATTCATGCGCGGCGCAATGGGTCCCGGCTCTGCGCCGCAGCGTTACACTCTGCAGCGCGTCCGGGACACGAGAGTGCACATTTGAACCCCCCGCGCCTCCCCGGCGACCAATGCCAAGCGCCCGCTTCTCTTGCGGCCGGGCCGGGGGACATTTCATGGAAAGCATTCGGCCCGACAACAGGGACCCGATCTCGCTGCGGCCCGCGCCCAATCAGCTCGGCACGATCATGCTGCGCTTCGTCGGATTGCTGGTGGTCGCGATCGCGGTGCTGGCGTTCGTCTACAGCCGCTGATGCGGGGCCGTTTTCCGGCCCCGAGAAACTTAACAGATTCCTACCGGCTCGCGTCGACAGCCGAGGCTTCCAGGGTGTAGGCGCCATCGGCATAGCCCTTCACCACCATGCCGGCGACCAACATCACTGCCAGCGTCGCGGTAGCGAAGAGAAATCCGACAAGCTTGAGTGCGCCGCGATCTGCCATGGTCCTCGTCCCCTGTACTCTGCCCAATTCGTTTCAATTAGACAGCGACAGGTTCATAATTAGTTAGCAACTCACTGGTTCCGCCAAACTGCTTCGCGGTAACCATGTTGCGCAGGCTTATGGCAGCCGCCCGGAATCGCGTCCATAGCGCGCGGGCAACACTCGCGCACTCATTTGCCCGTTCATCTTGGAACAGATCTAACCGCTCTTCCGCATCGGCACGAAGGCGCTGGCGGTGATGGAATAGACGTCCTCGCCGCGCTGGTTGGTGCCGGTGGTGCGGGCGGTCAGGATGCCCCAGCCCGGGCGCGAGGCCGAAGTGCGCTTGTCGGTGACGACGTTGACGTAGGCGACGGTGTCGCCGGCGAGCACCGGCCTGATCCAGCGCAGATCGCGAAAGCCTGGCGAAGGTCCCCACACCGCAACCTCCTCACCGCGCGATACGGCCTCGCGCGCCAGGCGCTGGCCGTCGGCGACAAGCAGGCTCATGCAGGCCGAGCCGACATGCCAGCCCGAGGCGGCAAGCCCGCCGAACAGCGAGCTCTTGCCCTCCTCCTCGTCGAGATGAAAACGCTGCGGATCGAACTTCGCGGCGAAATTCTTGATGGCCTCGGCCGTGAACGTATAGGTGCCGATCTCGCGGCGCTGGCCGATCTCGATGTCGTCGAAGAACCGCATCAGACCGCCCCCTCGCGCCGCTTGATCAGGATCGGCGAGGTCATCTCGCCCAGCGGCTCACCCTTGGCGTTGCGCACGGTGCATTTGAACTTGACGATGCCGAGCTCGGGGCGGCTCTTCGAGGGGCGCGCCTCCAACACGTCGACGTCGAGCATGAGATCGTCGCCGGGCCGGAGCGGCGAGAGCCAACGCACCTCGTCGACGCCGGGAGACCCCAGCGACGCGGCGCGGGTAATAAAACCGTCGGCCATCATCCGCATCATCAGCGAGCAGAGGTGCCAGCCCGAGCCGGACAGGCCACGCAGCATGCTCTTGCTGGCAGCCTCCTCGTCCAGATGCATCGGCTGCGGATCGAACTCGGCCGCGAAGGCCAAAATCTCGTCGCGGGTGACGTGGCGCGGGCCGAATGTTCCGAACCGGCCGGGCGGGAAATCTTCGAAGGTCAGGGTCATCTTGGGATTGGCTAGCGGAAATGACAGATTGTGGCCGCACTTTGCGGCAATCTCAACCCGCCGGCCCGCATGGCTCGTGCTACATACGGGGTGGCGGCGTTGGTCTTGAGTCGGATCAACCGAGGGCCAAGATCCATTTACCAAGGCCCGATGCCCTGGGGAGAGCAATGTTTTCATTCAGCGATCTGTTTCAGTGGGACCGCTTCATCACGCCGACGATCATCAAGACCTTCTATTGGCTGGTGATCGCGTTGATCTGCCTGTTCGGCCTCTCCGGCATCTTCTCCGGCCTGGCTGCGATGGCGATCAGTCCCTTTGGCGGCTTCCTGGTGCTGCTGTCGTCGATCGCCAGCGTCGTCGTCGGAATCGTATTCTCGCGCATCGCCGCGGAGCTGATCCTGATCGTCTTCCGCATCAACGAGCATCTCGGCGCCATCCGCGACCAGGGCAGCGGAATGCGGTGAGGCTCTCGTGTCCCGGACGCGGCGCGGCATGAAATGACGCGACGCAGAGCCGGGACCCATGCATCCACAATTCGAAGCTTCTGGGCCCCGGCTCTGCAGCGCACCGCCGAAGAAGCGTTGCGCTGCGTCCGGGGCACGAGATTCAGCCTTACGTATTAAACCGGAAATGCATCACGTCGCCGTCGGCGACGACGTATTCCTTACCTTCGAGGCGCAGCTTGCCGGCATCGCGGGCGCCGGCTTCGCCGCCAAGCGCCACGTAATCCTCGAACGCAATCGTCTCTGCGCGGATAAAACCCTTCTCGAAATCGGTATGGATCACGCCGGCCGCGCCCGGTGCCTTGGTGCCGCGGTAGATGGTCCAGGCGCGTGCTTCCTTCGGGCCCACCGTGAAGTAGGTGATGAGGTCGAGCAGCGTGTAGCCGGCGCGGATCAGGCGATCGAGGCCGGCTTCCTCTAGACCCAGCGTTTCCAGGAAGTCGGCGCGTTCCTCACGCGAAATGGTGGCGATCTCGGATTCGATCTTGGCGGAGATGACGACGGCAACCGCGCCTTCCTTGGCGGCCTGCTCCTGCACCGCCTGGGAGAACGAATTGCCTGTCGCGGCCGAGCCTTCCTCGACGTTGCAGACATAGAGCACGGGCTTGGACGACAGCAGGCCGAGCATGCCGAAGGCGCGCTCCTCCTCCGCCTTGCGCTCGACGAGGCGCGCGGGCTTGCCTTCACGCAGCAGCACCAGGGTGCGGTTGACGAGGTCGAGCTGCTCCTTGGCGTCCTTGTCGTTGCCCTTGGCCTTCTTGGTGAGGTTGTCGACGCGCTTCTCGAGGCTGTCGAGGTCGGCGAGCATCAGCTCGGTCTCGATGGTCTCGATGTCGGCGAGCGGGGCGATCTTGCCCTCGACATGGGTGATGTCGGAATCTTCGAAGCAGCGCACGACATGCGCGATGGCATCGACCTCGCGGATGTTGGCGAGGAACTGGTTGCCGAGGCCTTCACCCTTGGACGCACCGCGCACGAGGCCGGCGATGTCGACAAAGGTCAGCCGGGTCGGGATGATCTGGCCGGACTTGGCGATCGCCGCGAGCTTGTCGAGCCTGGGATCGGGCACCGCGACCTCGCCGACATTCGGCTCGATGGTGCAGAACGGATAGTTCGCCGCCTGCGCCGCGGCCGTCTCGGTCAGCGCATTGAACAAGGTCGACTTGCCGACATTGGGCAATCCGACGATTCCGCATTTAAATCCCACGAGCGTTATTCCTTGCCGTTCTCGTCCTTGGTCAAAAATCCCTTCGCCTGCATGGCGAGATGCACCCTGTTGGCGAAGGTCGCGTCCGTGCCCTTGGCGACCAGGCCTGCGTGCTCGGCCACCGCTTCGCACAGCGCCGTCACCCAGTCGTTGTCGGCCTTGGCGAAGTCCGACAGCACGTGGCCGTGCACCAGTTCCTTGACGCCGGGATGACCGATGCCGAGTCGCACCCGGCGATAGTCGTTGCCGATATGCGCCGAGATCGAGCGCAGGCCGTTATGGCCGGCGATGCCGCCGCCGATCTTCACCCGCACCTTGCCCGGCGGCAGCTCGAGTTCATCGTGAAACACGGTGACGTCGCCCATGGCGATCTTGAAGAAGCTCGCCGCCTCCTGAACGCTGCGGCCGGAATCGTTCATGTACGTCGTGGGCTTGAGCAGGATCACGCGCTCAGTGCCGAGCGTGCCTTCCGAGGTCTCGCCCTGAAAACGACGGCGCCATGGTGCGAAACCATGACGCCGCGCGATCTCGTCGACGGCCATGAAGCCGATATTGTGCCGGTTACGTGCGTATTTCGCGCCGGGATTGCCGAGCCCAACAAAGAGTCGCATGACGCGGCGCGCCCCTCGCTCGGCGCGCGATCAGGGACCGCGCGCCAGCTTTGAGAGATTACTTCTTCTTGTCGCCGCCGGCGGGAGCCTTGGCAGCCGCGGCAGGTGCAGCAGCAGCCGGAGCCGCAGCGCCAGCCGCCGGAGCAGCCGCAGCAGCGCCAGGAGCTGCAGCCGCAGCCGCGGCCTTCTGCTCTTCGGCGTAGCCGGACGGCGGCACGATGGTGACGAGGGTTGCGTCCTCGCGGGTCAGCGCCTTCACGCCGTTCGGCAGCTTGACGTCCGACAGATGCAAGGAGTGACCGATTTCCAGCGAGCCGACATCGGCCTCGATGTACTGCGGAATGCTCTCGACGCCGCATTCGAGCTCGATCGCATGGGCGACGATGTTGACGGTGCCGCCGCGCTTCACGCCCGGGGAGGCTTCCGACTTCACCACGTGCAAGGGCACGCTGATGCGGATGGTGGCGCCTTCGCCGAGCCGCATGAAGTCGACATGGATCGGGAAGTCCTTGACCGGATCGAGGTGGTAGTCACGCGGAATCACGCGGTGCTTCTTGCCCTCGAGATCGATGTCGACCAGCGTGGTCAGGAACCGGCCGGCGAGGATGCGCTGGCGCAGTTCGCGATCTTCGATCGAGATCGTGACGGGGGGCTGGTTGTTGCCATAGATCACTCCGGGCACTCGCCCGGCGCGACGCTCAGCCCGGGCGGCCCCCTTGCCGCTCTTCGGACGTGCGGTCGCCTTCAATTCCTTGACGGTCGTCGCCATGTCGTTAAGTCCTTGTTTTTGCAAAAGTTAATGGGCCGCAGCGCGGCCCATGGCATCGTTCGCAGCAAGCCTCCAGGGGTGCGGGGGCCACGAACTGGCGGGCTTTTACCCGGAAGATGCGGAAATGACAAGGAAATGCGAGGATTTTTTGTGCGGCCGGTATCCCGGGGAACACCGTCATCGCCGGGCTCGTCCCGGCCATCCACGTGTTGCCGGGCACCAGGTTAGACGTGGATGCCCGGGACAAGCCCGGGCATGACGACCTCAGCCCGGCGCCCCGCCGAGCTTGGCCTCCACCGCCGCGAGGCGCGCCTTCAGCGCCTCGTTCTCCTCGCGGGCCAGGCGGGCCATGTCCTTGACCGCCTCGAACTCCTCGCGCTTGACCAGATCCATGTCGCGCAGGAATTTTTCGGCCTGGGTGCGCAGCACCGTGTCGAACTCGCGCTTGACGCCCTGGGCGGCACCGGCGGCATCGTTCATCAGGCGGCCGATCTCGTCGAAAAACCGGTTGTTGGTCTGGGTCATTTCGGTCTCCTGGCGGCCTCTACTTTGCGCGAACTCTCGAAAAGACAATGGCAATCCGAGCGGAACGGTTCAAGGCCCGATCGGAGGTATCCTTGTCATGCCCCGGTTTCCTTGCAATCGTATTCATCGTCCCTGCATAAGAAGAATCAAGGCGCATGAGATGATCGACCAGCAGATCGCGATCCCCACCAGGGACGGCCACACCGCAACCTTCATCAGCCATCCCGAACGTGGCGGGCCGTTTCCGGTCATCCTGTTCTACATGGACGCGCCGGCGATCCGCGAAGAGCTGCGCGACATGGCGCGCCGGCTCGCTACCTCGGGCTATTACGTGATGCTGCCGAACCTCTATTATCGCTCCGGCGTGATGGAGCTCGGCGCGCTTCCGGCCGACCCGAACGCGCCGGAGCGCAAGCGCATGTTCCAGCTGATGGGGTCGCTCACCATCCCCATGATCATGGACGACACCCGGGCGCTGCTCACCTATGCCGAGGGCCAGGCGGCCGCGAACACCAAGCTGGTCGGCACCGTTGGCTACTGCATGAGCGGCCGCTACGCCATCAACGCCGCCACGCATTTTCCTGACAGCGTCAAGGCAGCCGCCTCGGTCTACGGCGTGCAGCTGGCAACGGATCAGACCGACAGCCCGCACCTGGCTGCGGCTAAGACCAAGGCCGAGCTCTATTTCGCCTGCGCCGAGACCGATGTCTACGCGCCGCCGGAGATTATCGAGAAAGTCAAAGAAGGCATGAACGGCGCCAAAGCCGAGGTCGAGATCTATCCCGGCACGCATCACGGCTTCGCCTTCCCCAAGCGCCCGGTCTATGACCGCGACGCCGCCGAGCGGCATTGGGAGCGCCTCTTGGCGCTCTATCGCCGCAATCTCGTCCAGATATAGAAGGCGAGATGCAGCTTCTTCTCATCGACTTCCCCGCCTTCAAGCCGATTGCGCTCGAGATCGGCCCGTTCGCGATCCGCTGGTATGCGCTGGCCTATATCTGCGGCATCGTGTTCGGCTGGCTCTATGCGCGCTCGCTGCTGAAGAAGGAGCGCCTGTGGGGCGGCCCCGCGCCGATGTCGCTGCTGCAGATTGACGACTTCATCCTCTGGGTCACGCTCGGCATCATTCTCGGCGGCCGCACCGGCTACGTGCTGTTCTACAATCTGCCTTTCTTCATCGATCATCCTGCCGCGATCTTCCGGTTGTGGGAGGGCGGCATGTCCTTCCATGGCGGCTTCCTCGGCTGCGTCGTTGCGGTGATGTGGTTCGCCTTTCGCAATGGCGTCTCGATCCTGTCGCTCGGTGACATCACCACCGCGGTCGCCCCGGTCGGGCTGCTGCTCGGGCGCATCGCCAACTTCATCAACGGCGAATTGTGGGGCCGCGCCACCGATGCGAGCCTGCCCTGGGCGATGATCTTCCCCAACGATCCGACGCAGCTGCCGCGTCATCCGAGCCAGCTCTACGAGGCCGGCATGGAAGGTATCCTGCTGTTCACCGTGCTCGCGGTGATGATCCGGCTCGGCGCGCTGAAGCGGCCGGGCATGATCCTCGGCGCCTTCATCCTGATCTACGGTCTGACCCGGATCGCCGGCGAGCACTTCCGCGAACCGGACGCCCAGCTCGGTTTCCTCTGGGGCGGATTAACCATGGGCATGCTGCTGTCGCTTCCGATGCTTATCGTGGGCGGCATACTTATTGTATTGGCAGTCCGGCGCGGTGCGCCGAAGCCCGCAGGGGCCGTTCGTTAATTCATTTCGAGAAGATAGCCGTGACCGAACAGCCGCTACTCAACGAGATCAAGGCGCTGATCAAATCCTCAGGTCCCATGCCGGTCTGGCGGTACATGGAACTGTGCCTGATCCATCCGCGCCATGGCTATTACGTTTCGCGCGATCCGCTCGGGCGTGAGGGCGACTTCACAACCTCACCCGAAGTCAGCCAGATGTTCGGCGAGCTCCTGGGGTTGTGGACCGCCTCGGTGTGGAAGCAGATGGGCTCGCCGCAGTTCCTGCGGCTGATCGAGCTCGGCCCCGGCCGCGGCACCATGATGGCGGACGCGTTGCGCGCCCTTCGCGTGCTGCCGCCGCTCTACCAGGCGCTTCACATCCACATGGTCGAGGTCAATCCCGTCTTGCGCGAGCGGCAGAATGCGACGCTGTCGGGCGTGCGCAACATCGCCTGGCACGACAGCATCGACGACGTGCCTGAGGGACCGAGCATCATCCTCGCCAACGAATATTTCGACGTGCTGCCGGTCCACCAGATGGTCCGCCACGAGTACGGCTGGCACGAGCGCGTCATCGAGATCGATCCCAACGGCAAGCTTCAATTCGGCGCAGCGCCCGAGCCGACGCCGCGCTTCGACGTGCTCCTGCCGCCGCTCGTGCGCGCCGCACCCGTCGGCGCCGTGTTCGAATGGCGCCCCGACGGCGAGATCATGAAGCTCGCCACGCGCGTCCGCGACCAGGACGGCGCGGCGCTGATCATCGACTATGGCCATTTGCGCAGCGATGCCGGCGACACGTTCCAGGCGATTGCGCGCCACACCTTCGCCGATCCCTTGAAGGCGCCGGGCCAGGCCGACGTCACCGCTCATGTCGACTTCCAGGCGCTGGCGCGCGCGGCCGAAGATGTCGGCGCGCGCGTGCACGGGCCGGTGACGCAAGGCGACTTCCTCAAGCGGATCGGCATCGACACAAGGGCCGCCGCCTTGATGCAGAAGGCAACGCCGGAGGTCGCCACCGACATTTCGATCGCCCTCAAGCGGCTGACGGATACCGGGCGCAGCGGCATGGGCTCGATGTTCAAGGTGCTCGGCATCTCCGAGCCGCGGTTGACAGGCATTGCCGGCCTCAGCGATCTCGAACAGGCCGGAGAAGCCTCATGACGCTCGCTTCGTCGCTGCTGTCGGCTGTGCCCGGCCTGCGCCACTCGTTCTTCACCCGCGAAGGCGGCGTCTCCAGCGGCATCTACTCCGCGCTGAACGGCGGCCTCGGCTCCAATGACGATCAGGCCCTTGTCGCGGAGAACCGCCGCCGCATGGCCGAGCATGTCGGCGTTGCGCCGGAACGCTTCCTCAGCCTGCACCAGATCCATTCGCCCGACGTGCTCGTCGCAGAAGCGCCGTGGCCGAACGGGCCGCGGCCGAAGGGCGATGCGCTGGTGACGAACACGCCCGGCATCGCGCTCGGCGTCTCCACAGCCGATTGCGGGCCGGTGCTGTTCGTCGATCCCAACGCGCGCGTGATCGGTGGCGCACATGCGGGATGGAAGGGCGCGCTGACGGGCGTGCTGGAGGCGACGATTCTAGCGATGGAAAAACTCGGCGCGACGCGCAGCGGCATCATCGCCGCGATCGGGCCCTTGATCCGACAGGACAGCTACGAGGTCGGCAACGAGTTCGTGGCGCGCTTCATCGAGGCCGATGCCGACAACGCGATGTTCTTCATCCCGTCGGTGCGCGAGGGACACGCGATGTTCGACCTCGCCGGCTTCATCCGCAAGCGGCTGGAGGCCGCCGGCATCCTGATGATCGACGATCTCGGCGTCGACACCTACGCCGACGAGCGCTTCTTCAGCTATCGCCGCTCGGTGCATCGCAAGGAGCCGGATTACGGCCGCCACGTCCACGCGATCGCGCTGGAAGCGTGAACACAAGGGCAACACTGTGTGTCATTCCGGGCCTCGCGAAGCGAGAACCCGGAATCCATCGTGCAGCAATTCACGCGGCGAAATGGATTCCGGGCTCGCGCCAAGTGGCGCGCCCCGGAATGACCGTGTGTTGTGTCGCTCCCGCCCTAGACCTTAATCGATTTTAACGATATCGCTGCCCTCCATAATGAGGGACGCGTCATTCATCCTGGGCCGTGCGGGTTCGCGCGTGCTGGCGGTCATGCTGCTCGCGGCAGCGACCGCGCTTGGCGGCTGCGCCGGCGGCGGTGGGGCCGCCAACTCCTATGCGATGGCGCCGAGCGCCGGCTCCGGGGCAACGGTCGCCTTCGAATCGATCGACGGGCCGCCGCCGCAGGTGTTCGACCGCATGGTCGGCGTGATCGACAGCGAATCCAAGCTGCGCAGCCTGTCCGTCGTCTCCCGCGAAGGGACCGCCGCCTACCGCGTGCGCAGCTATCTCTCCGCTCAGGTGGTGCGCGGCAAGACGGTGATCGCCTGGGTCTGGGACGTCTACGACGCCAACCAGCAGCGGGCGCTGCGCCTCTCCGGCGAGGAACCGACCTCGGCCAAAGGCGGCCGCGATCCGTGGGGAGCAGCTGACGACCTCGTGCTGCGGAAGATCGCCCAGGCCGGATTCAGCGGACTTTCCAACATGATCAACGGAACGCCGGATGCCCCGGGCACGGCTCCTGGCTTGCGGGGCCCGGCGGTGGCGAGCGTGATCCCGCAGGGCCCAGTGGCGGAGATGCCGGCCACGGCACTCGGCTACGCCGACCGATAACCCCCGCTAAACCACGGCCTCAAGTTGCGGCCAAGCCGTTGGCCCGACTCAGGATTTCGAAGGGAAAACGTAGCATCCCGGGTTGCCATTGCAGCCTCCGGCCTGATATTTCCTCGCCCGTCGTAACCGTGCTTCCAGTGGGATCTGAGATGTTGAACGTCGTATCCAGCAAAGCGCGGGAGGAAGCGTCTATGTCGGCCAAAAACGGCTCCATCAAGCTCGTCGCCGGCAACTCCAATCCGGCCCTCGCGCAGGCGATCGCGCAGGGCCTGGACCTGCCGCTGACCAAGGCGGTGGTGCGGCGCTTCGCCGACATGGAGATCTTCGTCGAGATCCAGGAGAACGTGCGCGGCTCGGATGCCTTCATCATCCAGTCGACCTCGTTCCCGGCGAACGACCATCTGATGGAATTGCTGATCATCACCGACGCGCTGCGCCGCTCCTCGGCGCGCCGCATCACGGCGGTGCTGCCCTATTTCGGCTACGCCCGGCAGGACCGTAAGTCGGGCTCGCGCACGCCGATCTCGGCCAAGCTGGTCGCCAACCTGATCACGCAGGCCGGTGTCGACCGCGTCATGACGCTCGATCTGCACGCCGGCCAGATCCAGGGCTTCTTCGACATTCCGACCGACAACCTCTACGCCGCGCCACTGATGGTGCGCGACATCAAGGAGAGGTTCGACCTCTCCAAGACCATGGTGATCTCGCCCGACGTCGGCGGCGTGGCCCGCGCGCGCGGCCTCGCCAAGCGCATCAACACTCCGCTCGCGATCGTCGACAAGCGCCGCGAACGGGCGGGCGAATCCGAGGTCATGAACGTGATCGGCGACGTCGCCGGCTACACCTGTATCCTGATCGACGACATCGTGGACTCCGGCGGCACGCTGGTGAACGCGGCCGACGCGCTGATCGCCAAGGGTGCCAAGGACGTCTACGCCTACATCACCCACGGCGTGCTCTCCGGCGGCGCGGCCGCCCGCATCGCGGGCTCGCGGCTGAAGGAGCTCGTGATCACCGACTCGATCCTGCCGACGGACGCGGTGACCAAGGCGCCGAACATCCGCACGCTGCCGATCGCCAGCCTGATCTCCGACGCGATCGCGCGCACGGCGGCGGAAGAGTCGGTGTCGAGCCTGTTCGACTGACACCGTCATTCCGGGGCGGCACGAGAGCGCCGAACCCGGAATCCATCTTGCAGCAATCCGTGTCGATCAATGGATTCCGGGCTCGCGCTTCGCGCGCCCCGGAATGACCATGCCTACCCCACGATCCCCGCCGCGACCTGGCCGCGCAGGCGCTCCAGACCGAGCAACGTCTCCGCACAAGCGGCCGCGACCTCGACGCCCTTGATCGCAAAATGCTTGCGGAAGAAGTCGTAGTGCACCTCGGTCTCGTGGAATTGCTGCGGCGTCAGCACCGCGGAGAACACCGGCACTTCGGTGCGCAGCTGCACGTCCATCAACGCCTTGATCACGGTGTCGGCGACGAATTCGTGGCGATAGATGCCACCATCGACGACCAGGCCGGCCGCGACGATGGCGGTATAGCGCCGCGTCTTGGCGAGGACCTGCGCGTGCAGCGGGATCTCGAACGAGCCAGGTACCTCGAACACGTCGACATGGGTGAGATGGCGCGCCTCGGCCTCCTTGATGAAGGCGATACGCGCCTCCTCGACCACGTCGCGGTGCCAGCAGGCCTGCACGAAGGCCACCCGCTGCGGCTTGGCAAAGCGCGGGTGGTCGGGCGCCGGGTCATGCGGAACCGGCGGTTGGGCGGCTTCAGAAGTTTCGGTTTTGGGGTCTTGCAGCATCTGATTCATGGCTTTCCTTCTCAAGGACCAGAATCAGGGCACACGGAACGACAAACAGCCGCATCTTGCGATGCGTCTGCCTCCGACCGTTCTCTTTCATCCGGACTTTAACCGTCGGCTTCGGAGTTGCACCGAATCTGCTGACCCTTCCCCTCGGCAAGAAGACCTTAGGCAAGGCGCTCGCGGGCTTAGGCCTTTCGGCCCTTACCGCCGGTGGGGACTTTCACCCCGCCCTGAGAACATCGGCCGTCCGGGATGAACGGCCTGGCTGGAAATATGACGCCAGCCGGCGGCCGCAGCAAGCGTGTTCCGCATGGGGAAGGCGCATGGTCCCATGCCGTCATGGCGGCCCGGCCCTCGCGCGGCGGAATTAACGAATGGCGCCCTCCCCCGCGAATCCGATTCCGGTTTGTTCTCATCCATCCGGATCGAGGACTTCCCTCCGTTAAGAATTGTGGCGGAGATGAGCTGTGGACGAACGAGTCCTGACTTGTGGACGGACTCGGGACCCCGTTGCGCAGATTCCGCAAATCACATCACTTGATCCGCGACAGGCCCGCGCTGATCCGAGGGATCGCACCAGCGACGTTGAGGGAGCGTGCCGGGCCGACCGCGTGCGTATCAAGGACAACAAGAAGGCAAGAGGTCGAGACGGCATGTCCCTGCTCGAAAGCACTATCGATTCCAAAAGCCATCCGCTCGCGGTGGTCGAGGATATCGCTGCCAGCAACAACTGGCCGTTCGAACGCTCCGGCGAGGACGAACTCACCATTGTCTCCAAGGGACAATGGACCGACTACCAGCTCTCCTTCACCTGGATGGGCGAGATCGAGGCGCTGCATCTGGCCTGCGCGTTCGACATGAAGATTCCGGTTGCGCGCCGCGGCGAGGTGCAGCGGCTCGTCGCCGCTGTGAACGAGCAGTTGTGGGTCGGTCATTTCGATTTGTGGACCAACACCGGCATGGTCATGCACCGCCAGGCCCTGGTGCTGCCCGGCGGCCTGACCGCCTCGACCGCGCAATGCGAGGCCATGCTCGCCGGCGCCATCCACGCCTGCGAGCGCTATTTCCCGGCGTTCCAGTTCGTGGTGTGGGCGGGCAAGACCACGACCGAAGCGATGGACGCGGCGATGTTCGACACGGTGGGAGAGGCGTAAGTCTCGCCCAGCGCTCCGCCGTCGTCCCGGACAAGCGAAGCGCCGATCCGGGACCCACCGCGTGATGCCCCTTGTGGCACGCGGCTTGTTGCTCTGCTCTCGATCCACTAGAATCGCCGGTGGTTATGGTCCCTGCGTTCGCAGGGACGACACCGTTTGCAAGGTGATCGCAGTGGCAGATAGCAGTACCCTCCAAAACATCACCGGCACCATCCTCCTCGCCGGCGCCGGCAAGATGGGCGGCGCGATGCTGACCGGATGGCTGTCGGGCGGACTCGACCCGCGCCGTGTCGCGGTGGTCGATCCGCACATCTCGCCCGAGATCACCGCGCTTGCCGCCAAGGGCGTCGCGCTCAATCCTGATGTGACAACGGTCGGCACGGTCGAGACGCTGGTCGTCGCGGTGAAACCGCAGATGTTCCGCGAGGCCGGCGCGAAGCTGAAATCGTTCGTCTCGGACAAGACCTCGGTGGTCTCGATCATGGCGGGAACCACGATCGCATCGCTTGCCGAGGTCTGCGGCGGCGCCGTGGTGCGCGCGATGCCGAACACGCCGGCCGCGATCGGCCGCGGCATCACCGTTGCGGTCGCCGCGAAGAACGTCAGCGCCGCGCAGCGCGCAGTGGCCGATGCGCTGCTGCGCGCCACCGGCTCAGTCGAATGGGTCGATGACGAGAGCCTGATGGACGCGGTGACCGCCGTCTCCGGCTCCGGCCCGGCATATGTGTTTCTGCTCGCCGAGGAGCTCGCCCGCGCCGGCGTCGAGGCCGGATTGCCCGAGCCGCTCGCGACCAGGCTGGCGCGCGAGACCGTGGCCGGCTCCGGCGAACTGCTGCACCAGTCGGAGCTGCCATCGAGCACGTTGCGTCAGAACGTCACCTCGCCCGGCGGCACCACGGCCGCCGCGCTCGGTGTGCTGATGGCCGAGCCGGGTCTGCGCGATCTCATGATCCGCGCGATCGCGGCGGCGACAAAGCGGTCGAAGGAATTGGCGAACTAGGACTGTGCCGTAGGGTGGGCAAAGCGGAGCGTGCCCACGATCTGTATCCATCGCGGAGAAAATGGTGGGCACGACGCCTCGCGCCTTTGCCCACCCTACGGCGTCGTGCCCGCGGCTAACCGCCTGTTGAACATCTCGACATTGACGAGCCCGCGCGCGTGGCGGCCCTCGCCGAGCTTGCGCGTGCCCTCGGACGCCTCGACCTCGAAGCGGATGACGCGGCGTTCGACGGCGACGACCTTCGCGGTGGTCCGCACCGTCGCGCCGACGAGCGCGGCTGCGAGATGGCGGATGTCGACCTCGGTGCCGACAGTGACCCAGCCGGGCTGAAGCGCAGCGCGGATCGCATCGCCCGCGGTCATCTCCATTTCCAGGATCATCATCGGCGTCGCGTAGACAAACGGCATGCCCGGCACGAAATGCCCGACCGTGCGCTCCGCCGGGACCACCAGCGTGCGCTCGGCATTCATGCCGACCTTGATGAAATCGCGTGCGTCCATGGTGCCTCAAACTCCGCTGTCGTCCCGGGCAAGCGAGCGCTGATCCGGGACCCATAACCACAGGATCGAGTTTGGCGAAGATTCGGAGTTACCAGCTGGCCAGATAACCGCTCCCTGTGGTTATGGGCCCCGGATCTGCGCTGACGCTTGTCCGGGACGACAGCGGTGAATGCCGAACCGCCAGTGGCTATTTCTTCGCCGCCGCCGCGCGCTCCACGAAGGTCTTGCCGCCCTTCATCTTGTGACGGAGCGGGGCTTCGTTGATCTGGATGACGACGGCATCGGCATCGACGCCGAGATTCTTCACCAACGCCTGGGTGATGTCGCGCATCATGCCGGCCTTCTGCTCGTCGGTGCGGCCTTCGGCCATGCTGACAGTGATCTCAGGCATTGTTTTCTCCCTGTTGCTGTCGTCATGGCCGGGCTTGTCCCGGCCATTCACGTGCTTATCCATCAAACAAGACGTCGATGCCCGGGACAAGCCCGGGCATGACGGCCTGGCGGAATAGCTATCCCCACTTTACGTCATGACGGGCCAGGACCTCACGCACCTTGGCGACGAGATCGGCTTCGCTGCACGAGAATTGCGCCGGTCGGCTCTCGCGCCATTCCTGGTTGGAGGCGATCGCCGCGGCCGCCTTCGCGCCTTCGATCAGATCCTTGATCTGCAGCTCGCCGCGCGCCTTTTCATCCGAGCCCTGGATGATCACGCACGGTGAATTGCGGCGGTCGGCATATTTGAGCTGGTTGCCCATGTTCTTGGGATTGCCGAGATAGAGCTCGGCGCGGATGCCGGCGGCGCGCAAGCTAGCCACCATCTTCTGATAGTCGGCGACGCGGTCGCGGTCGAACACGGTGACGACGACGGGACCGAACTCCGGCTTGGTGTCGAGCTTGCCGAGCAGCGTCAGCGCGGCCTGGAGCCGCGAGACGCCGATCGAGAAGCCGGTCGCCGGCACGGGCTCGCCGCGGAAGCGCGAGACCAGGCCATCGTAACGCCCGCCCCCGCCGACCGAGCCGAAGCGCACCGGGCGGCCCTTCTCGTCCTTGGTCTCGAGCAGCAGTTCGACCTCGTAGACGGGGCCGGTGTAGTATTCGAGGCCGCGCACGACGGAGGGATCGATCTTGATGCGGTCCGCACCGTAACCCGACGCCGTGACCAGCTTGGCAATCTCGTCCAGCTCGCTCACGCCGGCCTGACCGATCTCGCTCTTGGCGAGGTAGGTTTCGGCCGCGGCAATGGCCTCTTTCCAATCCTCGCGCGGCTTGGTGATGGCGAGCACGACATCAGCTTCAGCGGCGCTCAGATTGGCGCCCTTGGTGAAGTCGCCCTTGCCTTCCTCGCCGCCGTCCCATCGTCCGGGACCGAGCAGCTTGCGCACCTCGTCGGCGGAAAACTTGTCGAGCTTGTCGATCGCGCGCAGCACGGTCAGCCTGCGGCCTGCGTTCTCGTCGCCACCGAGCCCGATGGCTTCCAGCACCCCGTCGAGCACCTTGCGGTTGTTGACCTTCACGACATAGGAGCCGCGCGCGATGCCGAGCGCCTCCATCGTGTCCGCGGCCATCATGCAGATCTCGGCATCCGCCGCCGGCGTTGCCGAGCCGACCGTGTCGGCGTCGAACTGCATGAACTGCCGAAATCGGCCCGGGCCGGGCTTTTCGTTGCGGAAGACGTAACCGACGCGGTAGCTGCGGTAGGGCAAGACCAGAGCGTCGGTGCCGTAGCGCTCGCCGACGTAGCGGGCGAGCGGCGCCGTCAAATCGTAGCGCAGGCTGATCCACTGCTCGTCGTCGTCCTGGAACGAGAACACGCCCTCGTTCGGACGGTCCTGGTCGGGCAGGAACTTGCCGAGCGCATCGGTGTATTCCATCGCCGGCGTTTCCACCGGCTCGAAGCCGTAGAGCTCGTAGACGGCGCGGATCTTCTCGACCATCTCGCGCGTCGCCCGGATCGCTGAGGGATCGCGATCCTCGAGCCCGCGCGGCAGGCGCGCCTTCAGTTTCTGGGGTTTTTTGGGTTTCTCGGCCATGCGCGGCATTTACCAGCCGGGGCGCGAAGCGGCAACCGGTGCTTAGGGGACGCCGTCATTCCGGGGCGATGCGCAAGCATCGAACCCGGAATCTCGAGATTCCGGGTCTGGTCCTTCGGACCATCCCGGAATGACTGCCAACCTTTACGGCTTCTCCATCCGCGCTCTCAGGGCATCCGCGTCTGCCTTCGGCAGCGACTTCAGCGTCGGCTTGATGGTTTCGCCGCCGAGGATCTTGCCGTTGCGCATGAACATCCAGTCCGAAATGTCAGCCTCGGTGAACTTGACCTCGTCGCCGGCCCGCTTGCCTGGCAGGTCACGCGGTTCGTTGGCGAGGAGACCAGAATAGGTCCCGTCAGGCCGCTTCTTCACCTCGCCGATCCAGATGTGCTCACCGCCCTTGCGGGTCGAGAAGCGCACCTTCAGGGCGTGCCCAGCCTCCGACGGCTTCGGCGTGTCATAGGAGGCCCAGAAAGTTGGAAGCGAGCCACGGGCGCGCGCGATCGCGGCATTCATCTCGGGATCGCTGGTGCGCACATCGACGATCGGCGAGCGATCTTGCGCGACCACCTCATGCATCGGGCCGATGGTCAGGATGCCGAAAACGGAAACGCCGGCGATTGCGGCGAGAACGACCCATTTCATGGGTTGGGAGAGTTTCGTTGCCATGGTTGCGAAGTCCTGATGTCCAGATGTGTCCAGACTTTGTCGCATGTCGGCAACGGCACGTTCAGTGCACGAAAAACCACAAACGATGCGCGTTTCCCCTCTCCTCACGAGAGGGGAAACGCGCATCGCCGTATCTCAAAACACCTTGCGGATCCAGTTGTGGGGATCGTTGGTGCGGCCGTACTGGATGTCGACGAGCTGCTTGCGCAGGCCCATGGCGACGGGGCCGGCGGCGCCGCCGCTAATTTCGAAATCGCCGCTCACCGAGCGTACCTTGCCGATCGGCGAGATCACGGCCGCGGTGCCACAGGCAAACGCTTCCTTGAGCTTGCCGCTGGCCGCATCCTTGCGCCACTGGTCGAGCGAATACGGCTCCTCGCGCACGGTCTTGCCGGCATCCTTGGCGAGCGCGATGATGGAATCGCGGGTGATGCCGGGCAGGATGGTGCCGAGCGGCGGCGTCGAGAGCGAACCGTCATCGAACACGAAGAACACGTTCATGCCGCCGAGCTCCTCGATGTAGCGGCGCTCGACCGCGTCGAGGAAGACGACCTGATCGCAGCCATGCTGGATCGCTTCGGCCTGGGCGCGCAGGCTCGCGGCATAGTTGCCGCCGCATTTGACGGCACCGGTGCCGCCGACGGCCGCGCGCGTGTAATTCTCCGAGACCCAGATCGACACCGGCGCAGGCCCGCCCTTGAAGTAGGAGCCGACCGGCGAAGCGATGACGGCGAAGATATATTCGGACGACGGCTTGACGCCGAGGAAGGTCTCGCTCGCGATCATGAAGGGCCGCAGGTAGAGGCTGCCCTCGCCGCCCGGCATCCAGGCGCGGTCGATACGCACGACCTGCTCGACCGCCTCGATGAAGACGTCCTCGGGCAGCTGCGCCATCGCCATGCGGTCGGCGGAATCCTTGAAGCGCCGCGCATTGGCGTCGGGACGGAACAGGTTCACGCCGCCATCGTCGCGCTTGTAGGCCTTGAGGCCCTCGAAGATTTCCTGGGCGTAGTGCAGCACCGCGCCGGCCGGATCCATCTGGAAATTGGCGCGTGCCTCGATCTTCGCCTCGTACCAGCCGCCCTTGGCCTGGTTGTAGCGCACGATCGCCATGTGATCGGTGAAGACTCGTCCGAAGCCGGGGTCCACCAGCTTGGCCACGCGGTCCTTCTCGGACGTCGGATTGGATGCGGGCTGGATGTCGAATTTCATGCTCATGTCCTTGCCTCCCGCTTGCCGGTGGCGGCGCCGTTCTGGCGCCGGCCTGCCCTTTTCGGGCCCGGCTGGCTTGATTGGTTTTAGGCCGGACCGCCGCCAGCCTTGTTACGGCCGGTTTCCGTGGCCAGCATATCGCCGAGGACATGCTTTTGCGGAAGGCGGAAGTCCAGTATGTTTTGCCGAAACGCCGCTCGACAATCGCACGGTAGATCTATCCGGCCGTCGTCGCCTGTCCGGCTCTCTCCAGCCGCCCTGCTTCGATGCCACCCGCGCGAAACGATCTAAAATTTCGTGCTGGTCAATCGTTTTGTAACATTGAACCCAAGATACGTCAATATGCCTGACATAAATTTCGCGACTTCCTCTCACGACGCCGCCGAGCCCAAGCCGGCCGCAGACGACGGAGGCAATTTGCGCTGGGATATCATCGAGCTACTGTTCTTCGCCTATCGCGACTTCGTCGGCGATCCCGACCAGGAGCTGGAGGCTTTCGGCTTCGGCCGCGCCCACCACCGGGTCATGCACTTCGTCTACCGCTATCCCGGCCTCAAGGTCGCCGATCTGCTCGACGTCCTGCGCATCACCAAGCAATCGCTCGGCCGCGTGCTCAAGCAACTGCTGGACGAGGGCTACATCGTACAGAAGACCGGCGACAATGACCGCCGCCAGCGCCTGCTCTACGCGACGCCGAAGGGCGAGGCGCTGGTGCAGAAGCTCGCCGGTCTGCAGACCACGCGGATCACCAAGGCGCTCGCCGAAATGGGTCCGCAGGATGCGGAAACCGTCAAGCGCTTCTTGCGCGCGATGATCGATCGCGACGATCCGGACAAGGTGCTCGAGACGATCTTCGCTTCCGTCAACCACGACGCCAAGGAGTGACCGTGACGCTCGCTGCCACTCTCGCCCGCCCGCCGGCGCGCCCGGCCGATGACGCGCCGCATCTGCTGCTCGTCGACGACGACCGCCGCATCCGCGATCTGCTCTCGCGCTTCCTCGCCGCCGAGGGCTACCGCGTCACCACCGCCGCGAGCGCCGGCGATGCACGCTCGAAACTGCTGGGCCTGCATTTCGACCTCTTGATCCTCGACGTGATGATGCCCGGCGAGACCGGCTTCGATCTCGCCCGCTTCATCCGGACATCCTCCTCCGTGCCGATCGTGATGTTGACGGCACGACACGAGGCGGAAGCGCGCATCGAGGGCCTGCAGATCGGCGCCGACGACTACGTGGCGAAACCGTTCGAGCCGCGCGAGCTGGCGCTGCGCATCAACAACATCCTCAAGCGCGCCGCGCCGCCGCCGCAGGCCACGGCGGTGGAGAAGATCGCGTTCGGTCCCTACGTCTATCATCTCGATCGCGGTGAACTGCGCCAGGGCGAGGAGGTCATCCACCTCACCGACCGCGAGCGCGAGATGCTGCGCATCCTCTCGGAGACGCCGGGCGAGACCGTGCCGCGCAGTGCGCTGACCGGCAACGGCAGCGTCAACGAGCGCGCCGTCGACGTGCAGATCAACCGCCTCAGGCGCAAGATCGAGACCGACCCCGCCAATCCGCTGTTCCTCCAGGCGGTGCGCGGCATCGGCTACCGGCTGGTAGCCTCGCCATAAATCAGTGAAGCGCGACCGATGAGCACGATCGATACCGGCCTGACGCTGCTCCGAAGCGCCGCCGGCCGCGTCTCCGCCGTCAACGGCTGGATGGGCAACGCGTTCAAGGGGTGGATGCCGACCGGCCTCTACGCCCGCGCGCTGCTCATCATGATCGTGCCGATGGTGGTGCTGCAATCGGTCGTCGCCTTCGTGTTCATGGAGCGGCACTGGAATACGGTGACGCGCCGACTGTCGGCCGCCGTGGTGCAGGACATCGCCGCGCTGATCGACGTCTACAAGGGGTATCCGCAAGACCGGGATCGCGAGCAGATCCGCCGCATCGCCCAGCAGCGCCTCGGCCTCGTCGTCGATTTCCTGCCCGCCGGCGACATGCCGCCGCCGGGACCAAAGCCGTTCTTCTCGCTGCTCGACCAGACGCTGTCGGTGCAGCTCGGCCGCCAGATCGGGCGCTCGTTCTGGATTGACACGGTCGGCCGCTCCAATCTCGTCGAGATCCGCATCCAGCTCGACGATGCCGTGATGCGCGTGTTCGCGCAGCGCAGCGCCGCCTATGCCTCCAACTCGGAGATATTCCTGTTCTGGATGGTCGGCACGTCCTCGATTTTGCTGATCGTGGCCGTGCTGTTCCTGCGCAACCAGATCAAGCCGATCCTGCGTCTTGCCGACGCCGCCGAAAGCTTCGGCAAGGGCCGCGAAGCGCCGAACTTCCGCCCCAGGGGCGCGCGCGAGGTGCGGCGCGCGGCGGTCGCCTTCCTCGAGATGAAGTCGCGCATCGAGCGCACCATGGAGCAGCGCACCGCGATGCTCGCCGGCGTCAGCCACGATCTGCGCACCATCCTGACCCGCTTCAAGCTGGAGCTGGCGCTGATCGGCGACAGCCCCGAGCTCGAGGGCATGCGCAAGGACGTCGACGAAATGTCGATGATGCTGGAGGATTACCTCGCCTTCGCCCGCGGCGATTCCGGCGAGCAGTCGCAGCCGACCGACATGGCGCAGGCGCTCGAGGAGCTGCGCGGCGACGCCGAGCGCCACGGTCACACCGCGACCGTCGCCTTCCACGGCCTGCCCGTCGTGACGGTGAAGCCGGCCTCGTTCAAACGCTGCCTCGCCAATCTCGTCACCAACGCGGCGCGCTACGGCAAGGCCATCGCCATCACCGGCCAGCGCGATCACCGTTATTTGACCGTGACGATCGACGACGACGGCCCCGGCATTCCCGCGCATTTGCGCGAAGAAGTGTTCAAGCCGTTCCTGCGGCTCGACAACGCCCGCAACCAGGATGAAGGCGGCACGGGCCTTGGCCTTGCCATCGCCCGCGACATCGCCCGCTCGCATGGCGGCGACATCACCCTCGGCGACAGTCCGATGGGGGGATTGAGGGCCAGCGTGCGGATACCGGTGTAGCTGCAGCCTCACCTCTCCCCGTAAGAACGGGGCGAGGGAGCGCACCGGTTTCGGGGCAACGCTTACCTACTTCGGCAGCAGCGCCTTCAGCTTATCCATGTCGCGCACGTTCATCTTGAAGCCGCCGGGCATCACGATGTCGCCGGGCTTCTGGTCCGGTTTGCAGGCCCCAAGCCATTTGGCTTGCAGCGTCATGGTGGTATCGCGTCCCGCAGCGCCGGCGACACCGCCTTGTGCGTGCGAGGAGGTCTTCACCGTATAGGCCGAGTTGAAATCGCCCGTGATCTCGGCATGCGAGGTCGTGCTGACGCCGGCGACGCTGCACTCGGAATCGCTGACATAGCCGGTCGCGGTCTTCTTGATCTCCTGCTTGGCGCAGATCTGCTTGGCCATCGGGGAGACGTTGTTGCTCATCTCCTTGTCGACGGTCTCGTCGGTGCAGTGCTGCATGGTCATCTCGGGCACGGGCGAGCCGCTCGTGACCAGCTTCATCTCCCAAAGACCAGCCTTGCGCACCGGCAGGTCGTCGGCAAAGGCACCGCCTGCCGAAACCACGAGGCAAAGGGCCGAGCCGAGCAAAGCGAGTTTGCGCGTCATGTGAAAAGGCTCCCGGCTGAGAGAGTGCGGCGTTACGACAGCGCCTCAGTAGAGCGTGCGGATCGGCTGGTCGGCGGCGCCATAAGGCACCCAGCGGCAGGAGAACGAGATGTAACCGCCCTCATAGGCCTGCACCGCCAGGAATTTCACGACCTTGCCGTAGCGCGCGCAGTGGTCGACCGCGGCCTGCCGGGCGTCGACCTGGGTGGCCATCGAATAGGCGATGATGCCGCCGGTGTCGTTGCCCTTGAACGGCGGCACATAATCGGCGCGCGCCGACTGGCTCGCCATCAGACCCGAGACAACCAGGCTGGCGAGAAGACCCGCGGCCGCAATGATTCGCATTCCCGTCACTCCAATTGGCTGGTCGCCAGTTTACGGTGCCGGAAGGAAAGTGGAAAGAACCCAAGCCCTGCCAACCACGAAGTTGTGGTCAACTCCTGGCGAAGTGTTGCCGCGCTGCACTTGACCTCCCCCGGCCTTCGCGGCACCGTCCAACCTTCGCAAGACTTTAGCTGTCCGGATTGACCATGCGCGCCCCCCTCCTGAAATTGCTCCGCTATGCCGCTGTGCTCGGCCTCATGTTCGGAGCGATGTCGCTCGGTGAGGCCAGGGCCGCCAATCCGCTGGAGCTGAACTTCTGGCTGAGCGGACCGCGCTATGACGGCGCCGTCGCCGATTGCGACAGGGCGCTGCCGACCATCGCCACCCAGTTCTGGGAAAAGGAAAGCACGTTCTGGAATTCCTCGTTGAGGATCACCGGCTTCTCCGCCGTTCGCGAGACCGCATTCCGGCCCTGGCAGTCCGACAACATTCCGCGCCGCTATTGCACCGGCGAGGCCATGCTCAATGACGGCAAGGTGCGCAAGGTGCACTTCTCGATCATCGAGGATGGCGGCTTCGCCGGCTATGGCAACGGCGTCGAATGGTGCGTGGTCGGGCTCGACCGCAACTGGGCCTACAATCCGGCCTGCCGCGCCGCCAAGCCCTGATCAGGAAGCCCTGATTAGGAAGCCCTGATTGGTCGCTCGAGGCGCCGAACGGCGGCCGCCCGAATTTTGTTCTTGAAATGTTCCCATCGCCTGCTAGGCTTCCTCGCACAGTCTAGTTGAGGGGCGTCGCTATGTTTCATTCCAGATTGCATTTGTTTTCCCGTCTCGTGATCTCCCTGACCCTTGCCGCCGGACTGGCCTTGCTCGCCGGCAGCGCAAGCGCCCAGGACAAGCGGCAGAACGCGCCCGGCGAATTCGACTTCTATGTGCTGTCGCTATCGTGGTCGCCCTCGTTCTGCGAGGAGGCGGCCGAGCGTGGCGGCCGCTCGCAGATCCAGTGCAGCGGTCGGCCCTACGCCTTCGTGGTGCATGGGCTGTGGCCGCAATATGAGAACGGCTTCCCCGAATATTGCCAGCGGCCCGCACCGCGGCTGAACCGCAGCATCGTCTCCTCGATGCTCGATTTGATGCCGGCGCCGGGCCTGATCTTTAACGAATGGGATAAGCACGGCACCTGCTCGGGCCTCGAGGGCCGCAGTTATTTCGAGACGATCCGCAAGGCGCGCGCTGCGATCAAGATCCCGACCGAATATCTCGATTTGCCGCAGGCCAAGTCCGTGGCGCCGGCGGAGGTCGAGGAAGCCTTCATCAAGGCCAATCCGGGACTGAGCAATGCCGCCGTCTCGGTCACCTGCAACCGGACGCGGCTGTCCGAGGTCCGTATCTGCCTCAGCAAGGACCTGCAATTCCGCGCTTGCGACGAGATCGAACGCCGCACCTGCCGCCGCGACCAGGTCACCATGCCGCCGATCAGGGGTGGATAGGCCGACTTCTCAGACCGTCATTCCGGGGCCGCGAAGCGCGAAGAATCCATTGTCCCGCATAGCCGGTGGCGAAATGGATTCCGGGCTCGGTGCTGCGCACCGCCCCGGAGAATGACGGCAGTTACTTTCATCGCGCGATGTCGTAACTCTCCGCCATGAATTACAGTCACGCCTTCCACGCCGGCAACTTCGCCGATGTCATCAAGCACATCGTGCTGGCGCGCATCATCACCTATCTGCAGGACAAGCCGGGGGCGTTCCGCGTCATCGACACCCATGCCGGCGCCGGCCTCTACGATCTCGACAGCGACGAGGCGCGCCGGGGCGGCGAATGGCTGACCGGCATCGCGCGGCTGATGCAGGCACGCCTGTCGAACGAGACCCTGGCGCTGGTACAACCCTATCTCGATATCGTCCGCGCCTTCAATCCGAAGGGTGAGCTCAAAGCCTATCCGGGCTCGCCGTTGATTGCGCGCGGCCTGCTCCGGCCGCAAGACCGACTCGTCGCCTGCGAGCTCGAGCCGAAGGCGCGGAAAGCGCTGATCGCCGTGCTGCGCCGCGACGAACAGGCGCGCGTGGTCGACCTCGACGGCTGGGTGGCGCTGCCGGCCTTCGTGCCGCCGAAGGAGCGGCGCGGCCTCGTGCTGATCGATCCACCCTTCGAGGCCAAGGACGAGTTCGAGCGGCTGGGCGAAACCTTCTCCACCGCCTTCGCGAAATGGCCGACCGGCATCTATGTCATTTGGTATCCCGCCAAGAACCGGCGCGCCACCGACACACTGGTCCAAACGGTGGCGCGGCTCGCAGCTGCAGCAAAGCCGCCGGGAAATTGTCTGCGCCTCGAGTTCAGCGTCGCGCCTCAGCTCGATGGCGGGGCTCTCGCCTCCACCGGGCTCCTGATCGTCAATCCGCCCTACACGCTGCAGGGCGAGCTCAAGACGATCCTGCCCGAGCTGGAAATGCCGCTCGGCCAAGGTGGTGCTGCCAGATTCCGATTGGAGGTGCCCAAGCCCTAGAGCCAAGAAGCCGTAACACTCCGGCATTCTTGGGAAAAATATGCAGGAGCGGTAGTCAATCTGCAGAGAACCGTATTATGCTGTTTCCGTGACTGGCTTTACGTTCCGCTTCCGCGAATGGTTGCGGCGGAGTGAAGGCCTAAGAAAGATCCGGCCGGACCGCCAGCGGTCCGCCCAAGGATGGCCAGCTCCCGGGCTCCGTAGTGCCCGGTCATGTCGTGACGTGAGTCTGCGTCGCGGCGGAGGAGCAATGAGGGGGAGTTTCCCGATGGCCATGACGGGAACGGTCAAGTTTTTCAACGGCGAACGCGGCTACGGTTTCATCAAGCCTGACGACGGCGGCCGCGACGTATTCGTACATATTACTGCTGTGGAGCGAGCCGGACTGAAGGACCTTGCGGAAGGACAGCGTATTACTTTCGAAGTCGAACCCGACAAGAAGGGGAAGGGACCGAAGGCGGTCAATCTGGTCATCCTGTCCTAGCGGGCCTGACGCACAACATTCGGCGCAATACTTGGCGCAAAAAATACCTGGCGCAAAAAATTCCCGGCCGCGAGCGGCCGGGAGGTTGTGGTCCGGTATTTTCTTCTTCAGCTATCAGAAACGATAGTTCACGCCTGCGCGCACAACGCTGGCGCTATAGCCGTTTGACACCCCTGTAATTGCGAACTGTGTCGTCGACAGATCGATGTAGAGATATTCCAGCTTGGCGCTCCAGTTGGGGGCCAGACCGACTTCCGCACCGGCGCCGATGGTCCAGCCGGCGGTGGTGTGCGATTCCGTCCAGCCGAAGGTCTGCGCACGCAGCTCGCCGAAGGCGAGGCCGGCGGTGCCATAGAACAGCACGTTGCTGAAGGCATAGCCGGCGCGGCCGCGCAGGGTGCCGAACCACGGATTGGAGAATTTCCACGGTGCGAAGGTGTCGTCGGCACCGGCGGCCTGGATGTCGCCCTCGACGCCGAACACAAACGGGCCATTCTGGAAGTTGTAACCGGCTTGCACGCCGCCGACGAAGCCCGACGGCTTCGAGGGGTTGTTGTCCACCGAGCCCCATTCATAGCCGATGTTGCCGCCGAGATAGGGGCCTGCCCAGCTATACGCGTTGAGCGGCTGGTTGACGGTATAGGGCGCGCGCTGACCGTAATTCATGTCGGCGGCCTCCGCCGAAGCTGTCCAGCCGGCGGCAACCAACGCGGCTGCGCCCACAACGAGCCTCTTCATCACACACTCCAACGCAACTGCCGTCACCGGTGCGGCGCCCGCGCCGCCGCGCCAGGCAAACGGCATGGTTACGGAACCACGACCTTTTCGGGTAAGATTTATCGAGAGTTTTAAGTTAAAGGGCTGTTAAGCCGGGTTACCGCGCTGTTAACAGGCTTAAGCAAGCGTTACCGGGAACTGCGCCGCCATCCTGTGCGTGCCGCACGGCCGGAACTTCAAATCGGCACCCCCAGCGCCTAAATTCGCTCCATGGTTCACGATTCCACCGACAATCCGGACGACCGCGCGCCCAAACCCGTGCTTGGCACCGCGCCGGACGTCCCAGCCGAGACGCCTCCGGATCTCGATCCCGCCACCAGCGGCGGCGATGACGAGGACGATGCGCGGCTGCCCGATATCCTGGAAGAGAGCGGCGCCGTCGGCGAAGGCCCGCTGGCGTCCGGCCATGAGGCGATCGAGCGCGCGGTCCGGCTCGCCCCGACCTCGCCCGGCGTCTATCGCATGCTCAATGCGAATGCCGACGTGCTCTATGTCGGCAAGGCCAAGAACGTCAAAAAGCGCCTCTCCAACTATGCGCGCCAGAATGCGCCACAGCCGGCCCGCATCCTGCGCATGATCGCGGCCACGGTCACCGTGGAGATCGTCTCGACCAACACCGAGACCGAGGCGTTGCTGCTGGAAGCCAACCTCATCAAGCAGCTGCGGCCGCGCTTCAACGTGCAGCTGCGCGACGACAAATCGTTTCCCTACATCCTGATCACCGGTGACCATTGGGCGCCGCAGATCCTGAAACATCGCGGCGCGCAGAGCCGGCCCGGGCGCTATTTCGGTCCGTTCGCCTCCGCCGGCGCGGTCAACCGCACCATCACGGCGCTGCAGCGCGCCTTCCTGATCCGCTCCTGCACGGATTCCTTCTTCGAGAGCCGCAGCCGGCCCTGCCTGCTCTACCAGATCCGCCGCTGCGCCGGCCCCTGCACCCGCGAGATCGACTTTCCCGGCTATACGACCCTGGTGCGCGAGGCGAGCGACTTCCTGTCCGGCAAGAGCCATGCGGTGAAGCAGGAGCTTGCGGGCGAGATGGAGAAGGCGTCCGGTGAGCTCGAGTTCGAGCGCGCCGCACTCTACCGCGACCGCCTCGCCGCTTTGTCGGCGATCCAGTCGCAGCAGGGCATCAATCCGCGCACCGTCGAGGAAGCCGACGTGTTCGCCATCCATCAGGAGGGCGGCTTCTCCTGCGTCGAGGTGTTCTTCTTCCGCACCGGCCAGAACTGGGGCAACCGGGCCTATTTTCCGCGCGCGGAGAAGACGTACACCCCCGAAGAGGTGCTCGGCTCCTTCCTCGCCCAGTTCTACGACGACAAGCCGCCGCCGAGGAACATCCTGCTCTCGCACGAGATCGAGGAGAGCGAGCTGCTCGCCAATGCGCTCTCGATCAAGGCCGGCCACAAGATCGAGGTCACCGCGCCCAAGCGCGGCGAGAAGAAGGAACTCGTCGCCCACGCGCTGACCAATGCGCGCGAGGCCCTCGGCCGCAAGCTCGCGGACACCGCCACGCAAAGCCGCCTGCTCGACGCCATCGCCACGACGCTGAGCCTGCCGCATTCGCCCAAGCGCATCGAGGTCTACGACAACAGCCACATCCAGGGCACCAATGCGGTCGGCGCCATGATCGTCGCCGGCCCCGACGGTTTCGTGAAGAACCAGTACCGCAAGTTCAACATCAAGTCGGAAGGGATCACGCCGGGCGACGACTTCGCCATGATGCGCGAGGTGCTGGAGCGGCGCTTCAAGCGCCTGATCAATCCGCCCGAGGAAGGGGCGGCCAAAGCCAAGGACGACGATTTCCCGCAATGGCCCGATCTCGTCATCATCGACGGCGGCCGCGGCCAGCTCAACGCCGTGCGCGAGATCTTTGCAAATCTCGGCCTGACCCAGGTGTCGCTGATGTCGGTCGCCAAGGGACCGGACCGGGATGCCGGCCGCGAGACCCTGTTCATGCCGGAGCGTGAGGCGATCAAGCTGGAGCCGCGCGATCCCGTGCTCTATTTCATCCAGCGGCTGCGCGACGAGGCCCACCGCTTCGTCATCGGCTCTCACCGCAAGCTGCGCAAGAAGGATATCCGCGAGGCTGGTTTGCAGGAAATTCCGGGCATCGGCCCGTCACGCAAACGTGCCTTGCTGCATCATTTCGGAACCCTGAAGGAGATCGAACGGGCCTCGATCGCCGATCTCGGCAAGGTTCCGGGGGTCAGTGCCGAGAGCGCGCGCAGGATTTTCGAGTATTTCCATCCCCAGCCGGGATGAATTAAAGGGGGACCGCAGTCATATGATCGTCGTGTCCGCACCTCATTTGGGGCGCGGGACGGTTGACGTTCAGGCAGCAGCGGTATTGGTAGGACGGATGAACATCGCCACCACACGAGGGACGACCAGCCGCGCGATGTCCCTCCCCAACATCCTGACCTATGGCCGGATCGCCGCGATCCCGGTTGTCGTCGGATGCATCTATGCGCAGTCGATTCTGGATCAGCCGCTCTGGCTGCGCTGGGTGGCGGTGGCCCTCTTCATCGCGGCCGCGGTCACCGATTACCTCGACGGCTATTACGCGCGGATCTGGAATCAGCAATCGGCGTTCGGCCGGATGCTCGACCCGATCGCCGACAAGCTGCTGGTCGCCTCGTGCCTGCTGATGCTGGCCGCCGACGGCATCATCCATGGCTGGTCGTTGTGGGCCGCCATCGTCATCCTGTGCCGCGAGATCCTGGTCTCGGGCCTGCGCGAATACCTCGCCGCGCTCAGGGTCAGCGTGCCCGTGACCAAGCTTGCGAAGTGGAAGACCACGGTCCAGCTGGTCGCCATCGGCTTCCTGCTCGCGGGACCCGCCGGCGACGAGGTGGTGCCCGTCGTCTCGATGATTGGCCTCGCGCTGCTGTGGGCCTCGGCGATCGTGACTATCTACACCGGCTACGATTATTTCCGCGCCGGCATCCATCACCTCATCAAGGAGGACGAGGGATGAAGGTGAAATATTTCGCCTGGGTGCGCGAGCGCGTCGGCAAGGCGGAGGAGACCATCGAGCCGCCGGCGACCGTGCGCACCGTCGAGGAGCTGATCGCCTGGCTGTCCGGCCAGAGTGAGGCCTATGCCTACGCGTTCGAGAAGCCGAAGGTGATCCGCACCGCGATCGACCATGCCCATGTCAAATCGGATGCCGCGATCGCGGGCGCCCGCGAGATCGCGTTCTTCCCGCCGATGACCGGCGGCTAGGCCATGACTTCCCCTGTCGCCAGCTGCCCCGTCACCATCCGTATTCAAGAAGACGATTTCGACATCGCGCGCGAGATCGCGGTCCTGACCAAGAGCCGGACCGACATCGGCGCGGTCGTGAGCTTCTCCGGCATCTGCCGCGCGGACGATGACAGCGCCAAGGTCGCCGCGCTCACGCTCGAGCACTATCCTGGCATGGCCGAGGAAGAGATCAGGCGTCATGCCGACGAGGCGACCTCGCGCTGGCCGCTGAACGGCGTCACCGTGATCCATCGCGTCGGCCGCTTCATGCCGGGCCAGAACATCGTGCTGGTGCTGACCGCCTCGCAGCACCGCCAGGCCGCATTCCATGCCGCCGAGTTCCTGATGGACTACCTCAAGACCAGTGCCCCGTTCTGGAAGAAGGAAGAGAGCGAAGCCGGCACCGGCTGGGTCGAGGCCCACGCCCGTGACGACGAGGCCGCCGCGCGCTGGACCCGATCCTGATGGCAAAAGCATCCAAAAAGACCGTCGGCGGCCGCGCCGCGCCCAAGCTCGCCAAAGTCGGCCCGGGCGAACTTCTCACGCTGCTCGATTTCGTCCGCTACGGGGTGAGCCGCTTTGTCGAAGCCGAGCTCGCCTTTGCGCACGGGACGACCGATCCGATTGCCGAAGCAGCCTTCCTGGTGAGCGAAGCGCTGCATCTCAATCCCGAGCAGTTCGAGATTTTTGCCAACGCACGGGTCACGGCGGCGGAGGGCAAGACCATCCTCGACCTCGTCCATCAACGCGTCACCACGCGCAAGCCGGCCGCCTATCTCGTCAACAAGATCTACATGCGCGGCCTGCCCTTCTATGTCGACGAGCGCGTCATCGTTCCACGCTCCTTCATCGGCGAGCTCCTCGAGTCGCATTTCGGCGGCGAAGGCAATGCTGGAGCGCTGATCGCCGACCCTACGGGCGTCGAGCGCGTGCTCGATCTCTGCACGGGATCGGGATGCCTCGCCATCCTCGCCGCGCATCATTTCCCGAACGCCGCCGTCGATGCCGTCGACATCTCCAAGGGCGCGTTCGAGGTCGCCACGCGCAATGTCGGCGAATACGGGCTCGAGGACCGGATCAGCCTGTATCGCGGCGATCTGTTCGCCCCGCTCGGCGATGCGCGTTACGACCTGATCATCACCAACCCGCCCTATGTCGACGCAGAAGGCATGGCCGCACTGCCGCCTGAGTGCCGGGCCGAACCCAAGCTCGCGTTCGACGGCGGCGCCGATGGCCTCGACGTGGTCCGCCGCATCCTGGCTGAGGCGCCCGATCACCTCACCCCGGACGGCGGACTGATCTGCGAGATCGGCCGCGGCCGGGAATTGGTCGACGAGGCCTTTCCGGAACTGCCGCTGCTCTGGCTCGACACCGAGGACTCCGAGGGCGAGGTGTTCTGGATCGCGGCCGCCGATCTCGCCTGATTCACCAAACGGACGGAGCTCCGTCGGAACAAGTCAAATTCCGCCACGTTCATCCCCCGAACGAATTTTCTCGCTCTCGGAGGATGTCCGCATGCTCGCGCCATCGGGCGAATTGCTGCGCGCCGGCATGGCGCTGAAACTCAACCACCTCAAGCGCGCCGCGCAATCCTATTTGCGTGACCGCACCAGCCAGGCCACCGGGCGCGCGACGTCCTACGCGGTCGCGGCCGGTCTGTTCGCGGTCGCCGGGCTGTTCGTGATCGCGACCTTCTTCGTCGGCCTGATCGCCCTCTACCGCTGGGTTGCAATCACCTACGGACAGTTCTGGGGCTTTGGTGCCGTCGCCGCCGTGCTGCTGGTGCTCGCCGCGGTTTGCGCCGGCGTCGCCTTGGCGATGATGAAGCGGCCGACCAAGCAGATCGTACCGCTCGCCAGCCGGATGCGCGTTGCGATCGCCTCCCCTCGGATTCCGCGCGGAACGGTCAAGCAGGCGGTGAAGGAGGTCGCGACGACGATTCCCCTGGTGCCGCTCGCGCCGGGCGAGCGCGGCCATGGCAGAAGGGCCTCACCCGTTCGCACCAACCGGCCCGTGCAGCTTGGCCTGATGCTCGCGGCGATTGGGCTGGCGGGGTTTACGGCGGCGCGCCGCAGACGTCACGGTCAAAGATTGGACGCTTGAATGCTGCTGCGGCGCTCCGAACAGCTCGACTCCTGGCTGCTGGTGGCAGCGACGGCCGTCTTCGTGCTGACGGCGGAGCGCTACTTTCAGGACAGGGACCTGGTCCCATCGGGGCCGCCGCAAGACCATCGCAAAGGCGAGGCGAATTCTCCGGAGACGCACCCCGCGCACGCGGCCGTGCAGCCCGGCCATGGCCGCCGCGCGAAGAGCCCGCTTGAGATCCCCTGGAAGGGCTGGAAGGATATCTTCTGGCGGACCTATCAGCGCATCGACGAGGATCGCCTTCTGGCGACAGCGGGCGGCGTCGTGTTCTTTGGGCTGCTCGCGATCTTTCCGGCGGTTACGGCGCTGGTTTCCTCCTACGGCCTGTTCGCCGATCCTAAGACGATCAGCGCCAATCTGCAGACGCTCGCGACGATGCTCCCTGAGGGCTCGTTCCAGATCGTCGAGGAGCAGGTGGCGCGCGTGGTCTCACATGGCAGTACCACGCTCGGTGCGACGTTCCTGTTCGGCCTTGTGCTGGCGATCTGGAGCGCCAATGCGGGCGTCAAGGCGATCTTCGATGCACTCAACGTCGCTTATGAGGAGCGCGAGAAGCGCAGCTTCATCAAGCTTAACATGGTGTCTCTGGCCTTCACGGTCGGTGGCATCGTGGCGCTGCTGGTGATGGTGGGGCTTGTCGTTGCCTTCCCGCTGGCGCTCAATCATCTCGGCATGGCGCCCGAAAGCAAGCTGATCGTGGCGCTGGCACGATGGCCGCTCATGTTCCTCGTCCTGCTGGTGGCGCTTGCCATCCTCTACCGCTTCGCGCCCAGCCGCGATGCGCCGCGCTGGCAATGGCTCAGCCTCGGCGCGGTGATTGCCGCCATTCTCTGGATTGCCGGCTCGGCGCTGCTCTCCTGGTATCTCTCCGAGTTTACCAACTACAATGCGACCTACGGCTCGCTCGGCGCCGCAATCGGTTTGATGACCTGGATGTGGATGTCGGCAATCGTCATCATGTTCGGCGCCGAGCTGAATTCGGAGATCGAACGGCAGACGCTGAAGGACACGACCGAAGGGCCATCCAAGCCGCTCGGCACCCGCGACGCCGTCTCGGCCGACACGGTCGGAGCCGCCGCGCCAGCCTGACCGCGCCCGGGACCGGGCTGCTATCCCCTCGAATCAACAATGATGCTAAGCTCATACGGCCTAGGGGGAGCATGAGGCGTGACGGGTTCGCACAGTGACCCGTGTTTTCCCGGGTGAGGCAGTCAGCTCTTTGAGGCGTAACGCGCGGCATGATTCGCATTTCGACGATCTTCATCGCCATCTGCATGGTACTGGTCGCGGCCTCGCTCGGGCTTGTGCTCTACGCCGTCGCCGGCATCAGCGGAACCGAATCCGCGATCGTGGCGCTGACCGCGCTGACCTTCCTGATCCTCTACAACGCGGTGTCGATGCGGCTGCGCGACCGCAGCGACGTCGGCGGCCAGATCGCCGATTTGTCGCGCGGCACCGCCGATCTGGCCCGCCAGGTGGCGGAGTTCGGCCGCCGGTTAGCCGCGATCGAGGGACGCATCGCCTCGTCCAATTCGACCAACTCCGACCGCATCCAGTCGGTGGTCGGCGAGATCAACGAGCTCGGCGGATTGGTCAGGCAGCTCGCCACCACCGTATCGACCCATGAGGATCTGTTGGCCGGCCATGCGCCAGCGCCGGCTCCCGTTCCCGCTCCGATCGCCAGGCTGGAGCCGGAGGCGCCGATCGACCTGATTGCGCCGTTCGAGGAGCGGCCGGCGGCCCCTCCCCCGTTGCCCGCACCGCCGTCACGACCGGCACCGGCGATCCAGACCCAGGCCGCCAATCCGGTTCCGGCAGTCACCGGGCGCAACCAGACCCAGCTGCTGGCGACGCTGCGCAACGCGATCGACGAAAACCGCATCGACATCTTCCTGCAGCCGATGGTGACACTGCCGCAACGTAAGGTGCGGTTCTACGAGGCGGTGACGCGCCTGCGTGACGAGCGCGACCAGCTGATCGCCGCCGAGGAGTTCATCAGCATCGCGGAAGCGTCCGGGCTGATCGGTCGCATCGACAACATGGTGATGCTGCGCTGTGTGCAGGTGCTGCGGCGCCTGATGGTGCGCAACAAGGACGTCGGCGTGTTCTGCAACGTCGCGGCCTCCACGCTCGGTAATTCCACCACCTTCGCGCAATGCCTCGACTTCCTCGAAGCCAACCGGGCGCTGGCGCCCTCGCTGGTGCTGGAGTTCAAGCAATCGACCTTCCGCAGTCTCGGCCCGGCCGAGACCGAGAATCTCGCGGCGCTCGCTCAGCGCGGCTTCCGTTTCTCGATCGACCATGTCACCGATTTGCGCATCGAGCCGCGCGAGCTGGCCGACCGCGGAGTGCGCTTCATCAAGGTGCCGGCCACGCTGCTGCTCGACCCCAGGCAGGCCTCGGCCTCGGACATCCATCCCTCCGACCTCTCCGACCTGCTCGGCCGCTTCGGCATCGACCTGATCGCGGAGCGGATCGAAGGCGAGCGTGCGGTCGTGGACCTGCTCGACTATGACGTGCGGTTCGGCCAGGGGTTCCTGTTCGCGCCGCCCCGGCCATTGCGGCCTGAGGGGGCATCTGCTACCGGCGGGGCCTCGCCGAACCAGGCGCAGGACATTCAGGGATCCAATGGCTCCGCTCCCCCCAGCCAAGGTACGAAATCTGGCGCGACACCTGGCGCAACGTCAGCCGCTCCTCCGGCGCAACGCATCACCGGCAACGCGGCGCTCGCGCGCCGCATCTGATCGGCGCTGCGCATCATGACCACGCTGCATTTCGCCGAAAGCCTGCGCGAGCTCGTGGGCGGTGTCGATGTCGTGCTCAGCGACATCTGGGGCGTGGTCCATAACGGCCTCGAATCCTTCCCCGAGGCCTGCGAGGCGCTGCACACTTATCGCAGCCGCGGGGGTACGGTGATCCTGATCACCAACGCACCGCGCCCGGCCGATAGCGTGCAGCGGCAATTGCGCAAGCTCGGCGTCGCCGACGAGACCTATGACGCGATCGTGTCTTCGGGCGACCTGACCCGGCTCTATGTCGCCGAGCATCCCGGCCGCAAGATGTTCTGGCTCGGCCCCGAGCGCGACAACTCGATCTATCGCGGCCTCGATGCGAAAACCGCGCCGCTGGAGGAAGCCGACTACATCGTCTGCACCGGCCTCTATGACGACGAGACCGAAACGGCGGAAGACTATCGCGGCATGATGCTGAAGGCGCGCGAGCGCAAGCTGACGCTGGTCTGCGCCAACCCCGACATCGTGGTGGAACGCGGCGACCGGCTGATCTATTGCGCCGGCGCCATCGCGGAGCTCTATCGCGAGCTCGGCGGCGAGGTGATCTTCTACGGCAAGCCGCACCGTCCGATCTACGAGCGCGCGATGGCACTCGCCGGCGAACGCCAGGGCCACCCGATCGACCGGAAGAAAGTGCTGGCGATCGGCGATTCCGTCCGCACCGACTTAACCGGCGCGCGCGAATTCGGCATCGACTGCCTGTTCGTGACCCGCGGCATCCATGCCGAGGAGTTCGAGGGTCTCGACCAGCTCGACCCGGCATCGGTGATGGAATTGTTCGGCCACCCGCCGAAGGCGCTGATGCGCGAACTGAAGTGGTGATTTTCTAGCTCCGTCATTCCGGGGCAGTGCGCAGCACTGAACCCGGAATCTCGAGGTTCTCAGGTGCGCAATCGCGCACCATAGTTCGCCCCTTCGTGCGCCCCGGAACGACGGTAACGCCAAATGCCCGGGACAAGCCCGGGCATGACGATCTCTGTAGAAAGCTGTGTTTGGATCAGGCGGCGCTTACGCGCTCGCCATGTCCGGGAAGACCGCCTCGATCTTGGTCTTCAGCGTCGCCGCGTTGAACGGCTTGACGATGTAGTTGTTCACGCCGGCCTTCTTGGCCGCGATCACGTTCTCGGTCTTGGATTCCGCGGTGATCATGATGAAGGGCGTGGTGGCGAGGTTCGGATCCGCGCGCACTTCGCGCAGCAGGTCGTAACCCGTCATCGGCTCCATGTTCCAGTCGGAGATCACGAGCCCGTATTTCTTGCCGCGCATCTTGTTCAGTGCTGCCGAACCGTCGCTGGCATCATCAATGTTCTCGAAGCCAAGCTGCTTCAGCAGATTCCTGATGATACGGATCATGGTGCTGTAGTCATCCACCACCAGAACCGGCATCGACAAATCAACCGCCATCTCGACTCCCCCAACACAAACGCAGGAATATTACGATCGGACCTGCCCAAGCCGGAGCCCGGCAGTTCCACGCTCAAGGACTAGCACCAAGGCGTTAAACAGCGCGTTAATTGGGGACGCCTCCCAAGAACTGAAATCGCGTTCGATGCGGCCGCCCCCTCCCGCTTGACTTCATCCGGCCGGTCGCGCCACGGTCCCGGCCGGTCCTGCCGGTTTGAGAATTCCCCTGATGGCTCCGCATTTTACCATTATCCGCGACACCACGCCGGTCTCCGCTATTCCAAGGGGTGCCGTGGTTGCCATGGGCAATTTCGACGGGGTTCATCTCGGCCACCGCGCCGTGATCGCCGCAGCCCTGGAAATGGGCCGGGCGCAGGGCCGCCCTGCGCTGGCATTGACCTTCGAGCCGCATCCGCGGCGTTTTTTCAGCCCCAACACCCCTCAATTCCGTCTGACGGATGAGCGGGCCAAGTTGCGGCTTCTGGCCGGCACCGGGCTTGCCGGCGCCGTGGTCATGACCTTCGACAAGGCCCGTGCCGGAACCAGCGCGCAAGACTTCATTCACCATGACCTGATCGGGCGGCTCGGCGTCAGCGGGATCGCGGTCGGCTATGACTTCCATTTCGGCAAAGGCCGCGTCGGCTCGCCGAGCCTTCTGGTCAACGAAGCGCCCCGGCTCGGCATCGAGGTCGACGTGCAGCCCCATGTCGATATCGACGAGCGGCCGGTGTCCTCCAGCGCGATCCGGATCGCACTCGCCGAAGGCCAGCTGGACGAGGCCACCACCATGCTGAGCGCACCCTGGTTCGTCACTGGCGAGGTGATCCACGGCGAGAAGCGCGGCCGCGATCTCGGCTACCCCACCGCCAACATCCGCCTCGACGCCAATTGCGGATTGAAGCACGGCATCTATGCGGTGCGCGTCGGCCGCGGGCCTGAGCGGCTGGACGGGGTGGCGAGCTTCGGCCGCCGCCCGACCTTTGATAATGGCGCTCCCCTCCTCGAGATCTTCCTGTTCGACTTCAAGGGCGACCTCTACGGGCAGGCTCTGGACTGCGCCTTCGTCGGCTTCATTCGCGAGGAGCTGAAATTCGACAGTCTGGAGGCCTTGATCCGGCAGATGGACGACGATTCCGCCCGTGCCCGCGCCATCCTGGCGGCCGCCCCGGACGCGTTTCCGCGGCTCGGCACCATCGATTGAGCCCGAACCCGGCTTCCCCGAACCTTTGCGCTTCCCTTGGCCCCCTGCTATGGAGAGCCCATGTTTGCGCGGCGCATCATAGGGATTAGCGGCCCGGCTTCCGCCTGAGCCTGAGGGCTCGGCGCAAGACCGGGATTTTGTCGTTTCACCCCGCGATTCCGCATCGCCATCCGTTCCCGCGCCCTTCCGAGCCAGTCAGCCTCATGTCCGAAAAGCCGCAAAAGTCCCCAAAGTCTGAAGCCAAAGACTATTCGAAGACCCTGTTCCTGCCGCAGACCGAATTCCCGATGCGCGCCGGCCTGCCGCAGCGCGAGCCGGAGATCCTCAAGCGCTGGTACGAGATCGGCCTCTACGAGAGACTGCGCGAGAGCGCGAAGGGCCGCGCCAAGTTCGTGCTGCATGACGGCCCGCCCTATGCCAACGGCAACATCCATATCGGCACGGCGCTGAACAAGATCCTCAAGGATCTCGTCACCAAGAGCCAGCAGATGCTCGGCTTCGATTCCAACTACGTGCCAGGCTGGGACTGCCACGGCCTGCCGATCGAATGGAAGGTCGAGGAAGAGCATTATCGCAAGAAGGGCAAGCAGAAGCCCGATTTCCGCGACTCCACCGCGATGATCGACTTCCGCAAGGAGTGCCGCGCCTACGCCACGCATTGGCTCGGCGTGCAACGCGAGGAGTTCAAGCGCCTCGGCGTCATCGGCGATTGGGATCATCCCTACGCCACCATGAGCTATCCGGCCGAAGCCCAGATCGCGCGCGAGCTGATGAAGTTCGCCGCCAACGGCACGCTCTATCGCGGCTCCAAGCCGGTGATGTGGAGCGTGGTCGAGAAGACCGCATTGGCCGAAGCCGAGGTCGAGTACGAGGACCACACCTCCGATACGGTGTGGGTGAAATTCCCGGTCACGTCGCCCGCGCACGGCGCTCTCGCCTCCGCAAGCGTCGTGATCTGGACCACCACGCCGTGGACGCTGCCGGGCAACCGCGCCATCTCGTTCTCGCCGAAGATCGCCTACGGCCTGTACAAGGTGACGGACGCGCCCGCCGACAATTGGACCAAGACGGGCGACCTCCTGATCCTCGCCGATGCGCTCGCTGAAGAGGTCTTCAAGCAGGCCCGCGTGACGGCCTTCGAGAAGGTGCGCGATATCCCCGGCGACACCATGGACGCGATCGAATGCGCCCATCCGCTGAAGGGCCTTGCCGGCGGCTACGACTTCATCGTGCCGCTATTGCCCGGCGACCACGTCACCGACGACACCGGCACCGGCTTCGTGCACACCGCGCCTGGCCATGGTCGCGAGGACTTCGATGCCTGGATGGCGCAGGCGCGCGATCTCGATGCACGCGGCATCACCACGGCAATCCCCTATACCGTCGACGAGAACGGCGCCTACACCGATCATGCGCCGGGCTTTGCCGGCAAGCGTGTCATCAACGACAAGGGCGAGAAGGGCGACGCCAACGAGGCCGTGATCAAGGCGCTCGTCGAAAGAGGCATGCTGCTGGCGCGCGGCCGGCTCAAGCACCAATATCCGCACTCCTGGCGCTCCAAGAAGCCGGTGATCTTCCGCAATACGCCGCAATGGTTCATCGCGATGGACAAGGACGTTGCGGCGAGCGGCAAGGCGAAGAGCGGCGACACGCTGCGGGCCCGCGCGCTGCACGCGATCTCGGTGACGCAATGGGTGCCGCCTTCAGGCGAAAACCGCATCAACGGCATGATCGAGGCGCGGCCCGATTGGGTGATCTCGCGCCAGCGCGCCTGGGGCGTGCCGATCGCCGTGTTCGTGCGCGAGAAGGGCGACGGCTCCGCCGAGATCCTCCAGGACGAGGCCGTCAATACCCGTATCGGCGATGCCTTCGAGCAGGAAGGCGCCGATGCCTGGTACGCGAAAGGCGCGCGCGAGCGCTTCCTGGGCGCGCGTGCCAATGAAGACTGGCAGAAGGTCGACGACATTCTCGACGTCTGGTTCGATTCCGGCTCGACGCACGCCTTCGTGCTCGAAGACCCCGTGCAGTTTCCCGGGCTCGCCGGCATCAAGCGCAAGGTCGACGGCGGCACCGACACGGTGATGTATCTGGAAGGCTCGGACCAGCATCGCGGCTGGTTCCACTCCTCGCTGCTGGAGAGCTGCGGCACGCGCGGTCGGGCTCCTTACGACATCGTGCTGACCCACGGCTTCACCCAGGCCGAGGACGGCCGCAAGATGTCGAAGTCACTCGGCAACACCATCGAGCCGCAGGCCGTCATCAAGGAATCCGGCGCCGACATCTTGAGGCTCTGGGTCGCGTCTTGCGACTACACCGACGACCAGCGCATCGGTCCCGAGATCCTGAAGAACACGGTCGAGACCTACCGCAAGCTGCGCAACACCGTGCGCTGGATGCTCGGCACGCTGCATCATTACAAGCCGACTGAGGCGGTCGCGCCCGCCGAGATGCCCGAGCTCGAGCGGCTGATGCTGCACGAGCTCGCGATCCGCGCCGCCGCCATCGGCAAGGCCTATCAGGAGTTCGACTTCAAGTCGGTGGTCGCGATCCTGTCCGCTTTCCTGAACAGCGAACTCTCGGCGTTCTATTTCGACATCCGCAAGGACACGCTTTATTGCGATCCGCCGTCGTCGCCGACGCGCAAGGCGGCGCTGACGACGATCGACCTGTTGTGCGCCTCGGTCCTGAAATGGCTGGCGCCGATCCTCAGCTTCACCGCGGAGGAAGGCTGGCGCATGTATCGCCCCAACGCCGAACCGTCGGTGCATCTGACCCAGTTCCCGAACGATCTCGAAGCCTTGCGCGACGACAAGCTCGCCGCGAAATGGGAAGCGATCCGTAACGTCCGCCGTGTCGTCACGGGCGCGCTCGAGCTCGAACGCGCCGCCAAGAACATCGGCTCGTCGCTGGAAGCCTCGCCGGTGATTTATGTCGCCGACCGGGACATGCTGATGACGCTGTTCGACGTCGACCTGGCCGAAATCTGCATCACCTCGAACTACGAGGTGCGTGAGGGCGAGGCTCCCGCCGATGCATTCCGGCTCGATGCCGTGCCCGGTGTCGCGGTCGTGGTGGAGAAGGCGGTCGGCACCAAATGCGCCCGCTCCTGGAAGATCTCCCCGACGGTCGGCGAAGACGCTGAATACCCCGACGTCACCCCGCGCGACGCACAAGCACTGCGCGAGTGGAAGGCGTTGGGCGTGAGCGTCTGATCGGCACCCCATGACCCCGCTCCGCGCCGGCATCCTCGCGGCCCTGGTCACGCTTGTGGCCGACCAGGCCTCGAAGCTCTGGCTGCTGAACGGGTTCGACCTCGCCCGTCGCGGCGTGGTGAAGGTGACGCCGTTCTTCGACCTGGTGCTGGCCTGGAATATCGGCATCAGCTTCGGCTGGCTCCAGAACGACAGCCAGGCGGCACAGCTCGCGCTGATGGCCGTCAAGGCCATCGCCGTGGTCGCGCTGGCGATCTGGATGGCCCGCTCGCACACCCGGCTTGCCACGGTCGCGCTGGGGCTGATCATCGGCGGCGCCATCGGCAACGGCATCGACCGCCTCGCCTATGGCGCGGTGGTCGATTTCGCCCTGCTCCACATCGAGATCGGCGGAAATACCTATAATTGGTATGTGTTTAACCTCGCCGACGTGGCCATCGTTGCTGGGGTGGCGGGGCTATTGTATGATTCCTTCCTGGGGGTACCCGCCGCAAAAGCGCCCTGATCCCGGCCGATACGGACCGGCAGGTGGAACCCGGCCTTTGCGAGGGTTTGCCGCGTGCGAGCGGCGATCTGACACAATATGGAACAGGTACAGTAATGCGCAGCTCGAAGACCAGCTTTTCGATGGTTCGAGACCCCCGATCGGGGCTTTGGCAGGCGTTGAAATTGTCCGCTGTCGCGCTCGGCATCGGTCTCGTCATGTCGGCCGGCGCAGCCCGCGCCGGTGACGACGACGAGGAAGATGACGGGATGACCTTCGAAGAGAAGATCATCGACAATCTGATGTCCGGCATCGGCGCCAAGAGCATGGAAAAGCCCGGCATCGAATACCGCGAGCGCTCGCCGCTGGTGGTGCCGCCCAAGCTCGACCTGCCGCCTCCCGCGACCCAGGCCAAGGCCGCTCCGAACTGGCCCAAGGACCCCGAGGAGAAGCGCCGCAAGGAAGCCATCGCCGCGCGCAAGAAGGCGACCAAGGAAACGGAAAACTGGCAGGCCGCCCGACAGCTGACGCCTGCCGAGATGAAGGCCGGCCAGGTCGCCGCAGCCCCCCGGACAAGCAATGACCCGATCCAGCCGGGCACCAACGGCAATCCGTCACTCAGCCCCGCCGAACTCGGCTTCTCCGGCGGCCTGTGGAATATGATGAAGGGCGGCAACGCCACCGAAGAAAAGAAATTCACCGAGGAGCCGCCGCGCCAGTCGCTGGTCGAGCCGCCGCCGGGCTATCAGACGCCGTCTCCGAACTACTCCTATGGCGCCGGACCGGACAAGTCGCGGCGGACCTATTTCGACATCATGTCCGGCAAGGACAAGGAACAATAGCGTTCCTGTTCCACAGACCCGAAACCCCGCGCCGGCGCTTCATGTACGCCGGCCGAGGCGCATAAATTGCTGATCAGTAACTTGCCACCGCGTTGGGTTCTCTGCTTCGTGACGCGAAGCCTCAGCCGCACGGTGTAGCATGCCGTGCCGTCCGAGCCGGACATCCGGACCTCGGCCTTTCAAAAGGATCATGATGTCCTCTTACCGATCGGCTGCCTGCCTCTTTGCCGCGCTGCTTTCGACGAGCATCCTCTCGGCCGGCGCGGCCCTTGCCCAGACCACGGTAACATCGGCCCCGCCCGCCAACTTCACGCTCAGCAACGGCATGCAGGTCGTGGTGATCCCCGACCACCGCACGCCCGTCGTCACCGAGATGATCTGGTACAAGGTCGGCTCGGCCGACGAGACGCCGGGCAAGTCCGGCCTCGCCCACTTCCTCGAGCACCTGATGTTCAAGGGCACCTCGAAGCATCCCGTCGGCGAATTCTCCCAGACCGTGCTTCGCGTCGGCGGCAACGAGAACGCCTCGACCTCGGTCGACTACACCAACTATTACCAGCGCGTGCCGAAAGAGCAGCTGCCGACCATGATGGAGTTCGAGGCCGACCGCATGACGGGCCTCATCCTGAAGGACGAGAACGTGCTGCCCGAGCGCGACGTCGTGCTCGAAGAGTACAATATGCGCGTCGCCAACAATCCGGACGCGCGGCTGAACGAGCAGATCATGGCCGCGCTCTATCTCAATCATCCCTACGGCCGTCCCGTGATCGGCTGGCATCAGGAGATCGAGAAGCTCGACCGCGAGGACGCACTCGCCTTCTACCGCCGCTTCTATGCGCCGAACAACGCGATCCTGGTGATCGCCGGCGACGTCGAGGCCGCCGACATACGCCCGCTGGTGGAGCGCAATTTCGGCTCCATCCCGGCGCAATCAGCGATTCCGGCGCGGCGCGTCCGTCCGCAGGAGCCGGAGCCCGCCGCCCCGCGCACCGTCACGCTGGCCGACCCGCGCGTCGAGCAGCCGAGCATGCGGCGCTATTATCTGGTGCCCTCGGCAACCACGGCTGCGGCCGGTGAAAGCGCGGCACTCGACGTGTTGGCGCAGCTGATGGGCAGTGGCAGCAATTCCTATCTCTACCGCGCCCTCGTCGTCGACAAGCCGCTCGCGGTCTCCGCCAACGCCAGCTATTCGAGCATCTCACTCGACCCGACCCAGTTCGCCATCTCGGCCTCACCAAAACCCGGCGTCAGCTTTGCCGAGGTCGAGCAGGCGGTCGACGGCGTCATCGCCAATGTCGCGCAGAACCCGATCCGCGCCGAGGATCTGGAGCGGGTCAAGACCCAGCTGATCGCGGAGGCGATCTACGCCCAGGACAATCAGGCGGTGCTGGCACGCTGGTATGGCGGCGCGCTGACCACGGGCCTGTCGATCGAGGACATCAGGAGCTGGCCCGACCGCATCCGCGCGGTCACCGCCGAGCAGGTCCGCGCCGTTGCGCAGAAATGGCTCGAGAAGAAGCGCTCGGTGACGGGCTATCTGATCAAGGACACTGCCGCCACCAAGCGCGAGGAGAAGCGTTCGTGACCTATCCCTTCCTTCGACGCGCTGCATTCTCCCTTGCCACCGGCGCTGCGCTCGCGCTCGCTGCGGTCTCGCCGTCACAGGCGGCCGCAAAGATCCAGCACCTGATCTCGCCGGGCGGTATCGAAGCCTGGTTCGTGCAGGACGCAACCGTGCCGCTGATCGCCATGGAATATTCCTTTGCCGGCGGCTCGGCGCAGGATCCCAAGGACAAGCCGGGCGTCGCCAACCTGGTCGGCGACCTGCTCGACGAAGGCTCCGGCGATCTCGACTCCAAGACCTTCCACGAGCGGCTCGACCGCCGCGCCATCGAGCTCTCCTTCAGCGCCACCCGCGACACCTTCCGCGGCAGCCTGCGCATGTTGCGCGACAACAAGGACGAGGCCTTCGACCTGCTCAGGAGCGCGTTGACCTCGCCGCATTTCGACACCGCCGATGTCGAACGCATCCGCTCGCAGGTCGTCTCGGGCCTGCGCCGCGAGACCACCAATCCGACCTCGCTGGCGAGCCGCAAGTTCCTGGAGGTCGCCTTCGGCGATCATCCCTATGGCCGGCAGACCAACGGCAACCTCGACAGCGTGCCGACCATTACGGTCCCCGACATGAAAGACTATGTCGGCCGCGTGCTTGCAAAGGATGGGCTGAAGATCGCTGTCGTCGGCGACGTCGATCCGGCGACCCTCGGCAAGCTGCTCGACCATACCTTCGGCAGCCTGCCCGCCAAGGCCAACCTCACGCCGGTTCCGGACGTCGAGGCCGCAAAGCCGCCGCAGCGCGCCTTCGTGACGCTCGACGTGCCGCAGACCGTGATCACATTCGGTGGCCCAGGGGTGAAGCGCAGCGATCCGAACTTCATGGCGGCCTATGTCGTCAATCACATCCTCGGCGGCGGTGGCTTGTCCTCCAGGCTCTATCGCGAGGTCCGCGAGAAGCGAGGCCTGGCCTATTCGGTGTTCGAATCGCTGCTCTGGATGGAGCATTCGGCGGTGTTCATCGGCAATACCGGCACGCGCGCCGACCGCGCCGGCGACACCATCGACGCCATCGACAAGGAAGTGCGCCGGATCGCCGAGGAAGGCCCGACGCAGAAGGAGCTCGACGAGGCCAAGTCCTACCTCAAGGGCTCGCAGATGCTGGCGCTCGACACCTCCTCCAAGCTGGCGCAGGCGCTGCTGCAGTACCAGCAGGACAAGCTGCCGATCGACTATATCGAGAAGCGCAATGCCATCGTCGACGCCGTGACGCTGGACGACGCCAAGGCCGCCGCCAAGCGCCTTTGGGGCCAGGGTCTCCTGACCGTCGTCGTCGGCCGCGCCCCGCAGGCCGCGGCGCAGCCGTCCGCGGCTCCGGCGACGAAGTCGAACTGACGTCCCTCTCGGATGTCCTGAAATGGCCGGGCTCGCCCGGCCATTTGCGTTTCCACCAAGCACCATTGCCCAATGCAGACGTCCGCGATATGTCCGGACATCACGAATGGTGCCATCATGCTGCGGATATCCCGCGATCTCGTCATCGACGAGGACGACATCGAGATCGGCTTTGTCCGTGCTTCCGGCCCGGGCGGGCAGAACGTCAACAAGGTCGCGACCTCGGCGCAGCTGCGCTTCGACGCGCGCAAGCTGACCCTGCCGGAGGATGCGGCGATTCGGCTCGCCCGCCTCGCCGGTCAGCGCATGACCAAGGACGGCGTGATCGTGATCCAGGCGCAGCGCTTCCGTACCCAGGAGCGCAACCGCCAGGATGCCATCGACCGCCTCACGGAGATGCTGCGCGAAGCCATGGTGCGGCCAAAGCCGCGTCGGGCGACAAAGCCGACTTTTGGCTCAAAGCAGCGCCGGCTCGACGGCAAGAAGCGCCGCAGCGACGTCAAGGCCGGACGCGGCGGGCGCTTCGACGACTAATTAGCGCGGCAAAAAACTCCGGCCGCGAGGCGACCGGAGTTGTGCCGTCTTACGCGGCTGGACTAGTAACGCTTGGAAGGGGCTGCGCCGCCCGTCGCCGCATCGTCGGCCGTTCCCTTGTGCGCAGCGCTGCCTGTGGTGCCGACCGTACCCCTGGTGCCCTTGGTCGATTTCATGCCGGCCTTCTCGCCCGCCGCGCCCGGCTGAGCATTCATCTCCTCGTCGCCGTTGCCCATCGTGCCGCCTTGCATGGGTTTGCTCTGCACGGTGCCGCCCGGCTTGGCGGTGGGGGGCGCGCTTTGCGCGAGAACGGGCGTCGCAATGAGAGCCGACAGAGCGCATGCGATCATCGAGGTCTTGACCAACTTCATCCATTTCTCCTGGATTTTTTCGCGATGAATGGCCCGGCGGCTTTCGCGCCGCTCGTCTGTACCGGGCCATTGCATCGCGTCGAGAATTCGAGCGGCGCAATCGTCATGCAATGCGCATGGTGTGGTGATCGTTTAGGGATTTGACGGCGGTTTCGCGGAATTGTGCTCCGCATATAAGGCGGCGCGGAACACGCGCGACCCACGAGCATCTCCGCGCGCAACGAAACAGCCCGCTACTACCACCGCCCATCTGACGCCGCCTAGAGTTTGCGCAGGTTGATGTGGATGGGCGGCTCTAGACGATGCGCGCGTTCGTGCTGGGATTGTGCACCGCGATGGTGCTGGTGGTGCGGGTTGCCGACGCGCAAATGCCTTTGCCGGCCGCGATGCCGCCAGCTGGCGCGACACTCTTCAAGCAACAATGCGCGGCGTGCCACACGTTGAGCCTGTCGGAGCCGGCGCGCCAGGGACCGCCGCTGCTCAAGGTCGTGGGCCGTCCCGCCGGCAAGGTCGAGGGCTTCAGGTATTCGCAAGGCCTCGCGAACGCGGATTTCACCTGGGACGAAGCCCGGCTCGACGCGTGGCTGACCAATCCGCAAGCCGTCATTCCCGGCGTCGTCATGGCCTACCGGCAAGGCAAGCCGGAGACGCGCGCCGCCATCATCGCTTACCTGAAGGAGCAGCACTGAATGGCAAAGCCGGTGCATTCCATGATCCGCGTGCTTGATGAAGCGCGCTCGCTCGACTTCTACCGGCGTGCCTTCGGCCTCGAAGTCGCCGACCATCTGAAATTCGCGGACTTCGCCCTGATCTATCTGCGTCATCCCTCCTCACCTTTCGAGGTCGAGCTGACGGTGAATTTCGATCGCAAGGAGCCGTACCAGCCCGGCGACGGCTACGGCCATCTCGCCGTCGTGGTCGAGGATCTCGAGACCGAGCATGCCCGCTTCGAGCGCGAGAAGCTCGCGCCAGGGCCCTTACGCGATTTCAAGCACGACGGCAGGACGCTGGCGCGCTTCTTCTTCGTCAGCGATCCCGATGGCTACAAGATCGAGGTGATCCAGCGGGGCGGACGTTTCAACTGATCCAATCATAAAATCAAAATTGACGGAGGAATGCCATGAGAGAAGTCGATCGTCGAAGCAAGCACAGCCGCCGCGTCTTTCTCAAGGGCGCGGCGACCGCCGTGCCGGTCGTGGCCGTCGCGACCAGCGTCGCTGTGAGCATCGAGGATGCGTGGGCCGATGATTCCAGCGCGCTCTCGCCCGCAACGATGAAGACATTGCTGAAAGTCGCGCGCGACATCTACCCGCACGACGTGCTCGGCGACAACTACTACATCACCGCGATCAAGCCGTGGGACGGCAAGGCGGCGAAGGATCCCGTCGTCAAGTCGCTGATCAGCGACGGCATCACGCGGCTAGATCAGAATGCGCGGGATCGCCACAAGCTGCCCTATGTCGAAGTGCCATGGGAAGCCGACCGTGTGGTGCTCTTGAAGGAGATTGAGGGAAGCGACTTCTTCCAGAAGGTGCGCGGCGACCTCATCGTGTCGCTCTACAACCAGAAGGAGGTCTGGCCACGCTTCGGCTACGAGGGCTCCTCGGCCGAGCACGGCGGCTACATCAACCGTGGCTTCGCCGACATCGACTGGCTGCCGAAGGCTTGAGACCCACCCCAACGGTTCAGGAGAACGCATATGGCAAAATTCGATCTGAACGACTCCAGCGTTGTGGTGATCGTCGGCTCCGGTGCCGGCGGCGGCACGCTGGGCAACGAGCTCGCGCAGAAGGGCGTCAAGGTGGTTATTCTCGAAGCGGGTCCCCGCATCGAGAACCACGACTTCGTCAACGACGAATGGGAGAGTTTTTCCCAGCTCGCCTGGACCGATGCACGCACCACGTCGGGCACGTGGCGCGTCGCCAAGGATTTTTCCGGCCTTCCCGCCTGGATCGTCAAGGCGGTCGGCGGCTCGACGACCCATTGGGCCGGCGCCTCGCTGCGCTTCGACGAGCACGAGTTCAGGGTGAAGAGCACCTACGGCAACCTTCCCGGCGCAAACCTCCTCGACTGGCCGGTTACCCTCGCCGAAATGGAGCCGTGGTACGCCAAGGCCGAGAACAAGATGGGCGTGACCCGCACCAACGGCATTCCCGGCCTTCCCGGCAACAATAATTTCAAGGTGCTGGAAGCCGGCGCCAGGAAGCTCGGCTACAAGACCGTGCACACCGGCAACATGGCGATCAACAGCCAACCGCGCGACGGCCGCGGCGCCTGCCAGCAGATCGGCTTCTGCTTCCAGGGCTGCAAATCCGGCGCGAAATGGTCGACGCTCTATACCGAGATCCCCAAGGGCGAGGCGACCGGCAATCTCGAAGTGCGACCGAGCAGCATGGCGATCAAGATCGAGCATGACGCTGGGGGCAAGGTCACCGGCGTCGTCTACGCCGACGAGAACGGCGCGATGCAACGGCAGAAGGCGCGCATCGTCGCGGTCGCCGGCAATTCGATCGAGAGCCCGCGGCTGCTGCTCAACAGCGCCTCGACCATGTTCCCCGACGGCCTTGGCAACTCATCGGGCCAGGTCGGCCGCAACTACATGCGGCACATGACCGGCAGCGTCTATGCCGTATTCGAGAAGTCCGTGCACATGTATCGCGGCACCACCATGGCCGGGATCATCCGCGATGAAGCCGCCAACAATCCGAAGCGCGGCTTCGTCGGCGGCTACGAGATGGAGACGCTGTCGATCGGGCTGCCGTTCATGGCGGCGTTCCTCAATCCCGGCGCCTGGGGCCGTCCATTCACCGCAGCGCTCGACGGTTATCCCAGGATGGCCGGCATGTGGCTGGTCGGCGAGGACATGCCGCAGGAGACCAACCGCATCACGCTCGACCCTCGCGTGAAGGACAAGTTCGGGCAGCCGGTCGCGAGCGTACATTTCGACGATCATCCCAACGATCTCGCGATGCGCGCGCACGCCTACAAGCAGGGCGCTGCGGTCTACGACGCCGTCGGCGCCACCGTGACCTATCCGACGCCGCCCTATCCGAGCACCCACAATCTCGGCACCAACCGCATGAGCGAGAAGCCGCGCGACGGCGTCGTCAACAAGTTCGGACAGAGCCACGACGTCAAGAACCTGTTCGTCTCGGACGGCAGCCAGTTCACCAGCGGGGCTGCCTGCAACCCGACGCTGACCATCGTCGCGCTGGCGATCCGGCAGGCGGATTACATTGCGGGGGCGATGCAGAAGAAGGAGATTTGAGGAAGGGGTGTTGTCACCGCGCCAGCGATGGCGACGTTGAGGGATTGCGTATCCACACCCAAGGTGTCGTCCCGGCGAACGCCGGGACCCATAACCACAGGGAGACATTTGGCGAAGATTGATCGTTCGGTACACCGACCTTCTGCAACACCGAGATCACGCGGTATGGGTCCCGGCGTTCGCCGGGACGACATTGTGGAAGCGTGCTCGCGCCTACCTGCTACTCCGCCGCATCGAGAATCGGTGCCACCGTCGCCTTGAACTCCGGCACCGTCGCCATGCTCTTCGAGCGATAGATCAGACACGAGCAGCGCAGCAGCGAGGCGAAATTGTTGACCTCGCCGTGATGGTCGAGGACCTCGTTGTAGAGCGTGGTCAGGAACTTGCCGACGCTCATATGCTCCCTGGCAGCGATCTCCTCCAGCGTATCCCAGAACGCCATTTCCAGCCGGATAGAGGTGCAATGGCCGCCGATCCGCAAGGAGCGGGTCTGGGATTCGTAGTCGCCCTGGGGCTGATGCGCAAAGAGATGGCACATGGCGTCCTCCCGTCCTGTTACCGTTTTTTCACGATGCTACACCGCTGCCCGGCGCCTCACAATCCGGACCGTCGTCGGATGTCGGCCGATCCCGGTTGCGCAACTTTCTCGAACGCTCAATGTCTTCAATGTGATAGGTAGCCCTCTTCCCCAGGCGGCTGCACCGCTGTTGCCCAACACATGCTTTTGACGCAACACGGCCTAGAATAGCGCCGTCCGCGAATCCAGATTCGTAAGCCTAAACTCAGAACCTCATGCCCGTCCGCCAATTGCCAGAACAGGTCGTCAACCGCATCGCCGCCGGTGAGGTGGTCGAGCGGCCGGCGAGCGTGGTCAAGGAGCTGGTCGAGAACGCCATCGATGCCGGCGCGAGCCGGATCGACGTCTTCACCGACGGCGGCGGGCGGCGGCGGATCGGCATCACCGATGACGGCGGCGGCATGACCGCGAAAGACCTCGCGCTCGCGGTCGAGCGCCACGCCACGTCCAAGCTCGACGACGAGGATCTGCTGCAGATCCGCACGCTCGGGTTCCGCGGCGAGGCGCTGCCCTCGATCGGCTCGGTGGCACGACTGTCCATCACCACCCGGCATGCCGGTGAGCCGCACGCCTGGGCGCTCACGGTCGAGGGCGGCGAGAAGTCCGAGATCATGCCGGCGGCGCTGGCGCATGGCACCCGTGTCGAGGTTGGCGACCTCTTCTATGCGACGCCGGCCCGGCTGAAATTTTTGAAGACCGACCGCACCGAGGCCGAGGCGATCCGCGAAGTGGTCAGGCGCCTCGCGATGGCGCGGCCCGATATCGCCTTCACGCTCGCGGGCGAAGAGCGCGCACCGGTGACTTGGGCTGCCGCGCTGCCCGGCGCGGCCGGACGGCTGACGCGGCTCGGCGACATTCTGGGCGCTGAGTTTCGCAGCCATGCCTTCGAGGTCCATGCCGAACGCGAGGGCGTGGTGGTCAGCGGCTATGCCGCAGCTCCCGCACTGACCAAAGCCAATGCGCTCGGGCAATATCTCTTCGTCAACGGCCGCCCGGTCCGCGACAAGCTGATCCTGGGCGCGGTGCGCGGCGCCTATGCCGACTATCTGCCACGCGACCGGCATCCCGTGCTGGCGCTGTTCGTCACGCTGGATCCGCGCGAGGTTGACGCCAACGTCCATCCGGCCAAAACCGAAGTGCGCTTCCGCAACGCCGGCCTCGTCCGCGCGCTGATCGTGCACGGGCTGAAGGAAGGCCTCGCGCGCGAGGGCCGGCGCACCGCCGCCAACAGCGGTGAGAGCGCGTTGTCCTCGTTCCGGCCGGCCTTCACGCCGCCGCGCCCCGCAAGCTGGGACTGGCGGGCTTCGCCGTCCGCGCCCGTTGCGCCGATGCCGTCATTTGAAGGTGCCGCCGCACCCGCTTTCGCAGAGCGCACGCAGGCCGCCTTCGACGTCGGCACGCCCAGTGCGGACGTGAGGATCGAGTCGCAGCCCGTCAGCGACCTCGTCGACCGCCCGCTCGGCGCGGCCCGCACGCAGATCCACGAGACCTACATCGTCTCGCAGACCCGCGACGGATTGATCATCGTCGACCAGCACGCCGCGCATGAGCGCATCGTCTATGAGCGGTTGAAGGCCTCGCTGGCTGCGAACGGCGTGCAGCGGCAGATCCTCTTGATCCCCGAGATCGTCGAGATGGACGAGGCGACGGTCGAGCGCCTCCTGGAGCGCAGCGAGGAGCTCGCATCGTTCGGCCTCGCCATCGAATCCTTCGGCCCCGGCGCGGTCGCGGTGCGCGAGACACCCTCGCTGCTCGGCAAGACCAATGCGGGCGGCCTCTTGCGCGATCTCTCCGAGCACATGGCCGAATGGGACCAGGCGCTGCCGCTGGAGCGCCGCCTGATGCACGTCGCGGCGACCATGGCCTGCCACGGCTCGGTGCGCGCCGGCCGCAGGCTGCGGCCGGAAGAGATGAACGCCCTGCTCCGCGAGATGGAGGACACCCCGAACTCCGGGCAGTGCAACCACGGCCGGCCGACCTATGTCGAGCTGAAGCTGAGCGATGTGGAGAAACTGTTCGGGCGAAGGTGACGGTGCCGTGGTGACGGTGCCGTAGGGTGGGCAAAGCGTAGCGTGCCCACCACCTCTCTCGATCATGCGGAGATCGTGGGCACGGCGCGTTGCGCCTTTGCCCACCCTACGAGAGCGAGACTACGGCTTCCTCAAAAACACGAACTCCGTGTCGTCATACGCCCGCCGCTCCAATTCCTCGTAACCTTCCGGCGTCGCGAACTGCGCGGCCTTCGCCTCCTCCACCACCAGCAGCGCGCCGGGCGTGAGCCAGCCGCCATCGCGCAAGCTTGCCAGCGCCTTCTCCGCAAAGCCCTTGCCATAGGGCGGATCGAGGAACGCGAGCGAGAACGGCTCGACGGGATGCGCGGGGCCGAGATCGGTCGCATCGCGGCGATAGACTTTCGTCACGCCGCCGAGGCCGAGCGACTCGACGTTATTGCGCAGCAGCGCCCGCGCTTCCGCGCCATTATCGACGAACAGCGTGAACTTCGCCCCGCGCGACGACGCCTCGATGCCGAGCGCGCCGGTGCCGGCGAAGAGATCGAGCACGCGCGCGTCTTCAATCGGATCGTCATAGGCATGCACGAGGATGTTGAACACGGACTCGCGCAGGCGGTCCGCCGTGGGGCGGATGTCGCGCGAGGACGGTGAGGCGAGATTGCGCCCCTTCAAACGACCGCCGACGACGCGCAAGCTAGTCCTCCTTCGGCGTCAGGTCGCGCTTGCCGTGATACCCGCGTTTCGGACGGCGCGGCGGGCCGTAGCCGTTGGCTTCCTCCTCGTTGCGCTCGCGCGCCTCCTCGCTGCCGGTGCGCTGCACCAGCACGCGGCGGCCCTTGCGGTCGTTGATCACCGCGCGCTTGCTGGCGGGCTTCGCCTCGCGCGGCGCATCGTCGACGCGCGACGAGGATTTCGAGGGCACGTCGAACTGCGCCCCCGACTTCTCGATCACCTTGTCGCCGAGCTGGTCGCGCAGCACGCGCGACTTGATCTCCTCGACCTGACCTTCGGGCACCTCGCCGAGCTGGAACGGACCGTAGGAAACCCGGATCAGCCGGTTCACCTCGAGCCCGAGATGGGCGCAGACATTGCGCACCTCGCGATTCTTGCCTTCGCGGATCGCGAACACCAGCCAGACGTTGGCGCCCTGGTCGCGCTCCAGCGTCGCTTCGATCGGACCGTATTTGACGCCCTCGACCTCGATGCCGTTCTTGAGCTCGTCGAGCTGCGCCTGGGTGACGTCGCCATGGGCGCGGACGCGGTAGCGGCGCAGCCAGCCGGTGTCCGGCAGCTCGAGCGTCCGCGCGAGGCCGCCGTCATTGGTGAGCAGCAGCAGGCCCTCGGTATTGAAATCGAGCCGGCCGATCGAGATCAGCCGCGGCAGGCCTTCGGGCAGATTGTCGAACACGGTCGGACGACCCTCGGGATCGTCATGCGTGGTCATCAGCCCGCGCGGCTTGTGATAGAGGAACAGCCGCGTGCGCTCGCGCTCCGGCAACGGCTTTCCGTCGACCAGAACGACGTCGTTCTTTGTAATGTCGAGCGCCGGCGAGTTGATGACGCGGCCGTTGACGGTGACGCGGCCCTGCGTGACCATCTCCTCGGCATCGCGGCGCGAGGCAAGCCCCGCGCGGGCCAGCGCCTTGGCGATGCGCTCGCCGGCCTTCTTCGGCTTTGGCTCTTCTTCCCGGCGCGGCCGCCGGTCGAAATCACGGTCGCGCTCGCGATAGGCGCCGCGGCCGCCGAAGGCGGGGCGTTTCTCGAAAATCCTGCTATCGTCTTCGTTTTCACGGCGCGGGCGATCACCGAAACGGCCTTCGCTGCGCGGATGCTCGTGCCAATCGGAACGGCCTTCCGACCGCTCGCGCGGACGATTGAATTTCGGCCGGTCACCGCCACGCCCGCCGCGGTCGCCATCGCCATCGCGACGGGGCCGATCGAATTTCGGACGGTCCTCGCGCGGCCGATCGAATTTGGGCCGCTCGCGGAACGGACGATCGCCCGATGTGCGATCGTCGCGCGAGCGCGAGAACCGCGGACGGTCCTCGCCGCTACCTTGACGGTCGTCGCGCTTCTGCCAGGGCTTGTCCTCGCCGCGATCACGGCCGCCGAAATCCTTGCGCGGGCCTTTGCCAAAATCCTTGCGCGGCGGACGATCGCCACGCGGACGGTCGTCGCGCTTCTGCCACGGCTTGGAATCGGAGCGCTCGCCGCGGTCGCGATCAGGACCGCCCCGCGAGAACTTCCGCTCGCCGTCGAACTTGCGTTCCGGGCGATCGCCACGCGGCGCATAGGGCTTCTTGTCGCCAAACTTTCTGTCACCGGTCCGGCCGGCGGGGCGGGAATCGTCGCGATCCCTGCGCGGCGGACGGTCGTCGCGGCCATAGGAGGGGCGATCACCGCGCGGCTTGAAGGGACGCTTCTCGCCATCACGCGAGGAGCGATCGGAAAACGGACGGTCGCCACGCGGCTTGAAGCTGCGCTCGCCGCGACCCTCGCTGCCGCGGTCATCGCGCTTGAAGCGGGGACGGTCGGAAAAATCGCGGCGCGGGGCATCGCCCTCCTCGCGGCGGCGGAAGGGTTGACCCTCGCGGGGCGCGCGGCTGTCGCGGTCGCCACGGGGCGGGCGGCTGTCGCGATCGCCCCTCCCTTCGCTCTTGCCCTCAAAACCGCGCTTGGCGAACTTCTTCTCGGGGCCGCGCGCCTTGCCGGAACGGCCGCCTTTGGCCGGGCCTCGCCGGCCGCGGGAATCGTTGTCTTTGTCGCTGTCGCGAGGCATGAATAATCTCACTCAAGGGGGTGGCCGTTAGGCATTGTGCGCGCTCGTTCGGAGCCGCATGCCCAGGCAAAACCGGTAAGCACTTCTGCTGAAGGCGCAGCTACTAGCAGGTTTCTGGCGATGATACGAGGCTTGAAAGCCCCCTCCTTCATGGATTTGGCGCTCAGAACGGCCGAAAATGCCGGAAAAGCGGGCGAAGTTCCGATCGGGTGCGTGGTGGTCCGCAATTACGAGGTGATCGCCACCGCGGCGAACCGGACGCTGACCGATTATGACCCCACCGCCCATGCCGAGATCGTCGCGCTGCGCGAGGCCGCGAAAAAGATCGGCAGCGAGCGCCTCGTCGACTGCGACCTCTACGTGACGCTGGAGCCCTGCACCATGTGTGCGGGCGCGATCTCGTTTGCAAGGGTGAGGCGCCTCTATTACGGCGCCGCCGATCCCAAGGGGGGCGCGGTCGAATCCGGCGTGCGGTTCTTCGCCTCCCCGACCTGCCACCACGCGCCGGACGTCTATTCCGGAGTCGGCGAGAGCGAGGCGGCGCGGCTGCTCAAGGAGTTCTTTCGCGAGCGGCGCTAGCTGCCTGCGAAAAACTCGCGCAGCGCTTGGGCTGTCACATCCGGGTTCTCCTCCGTGAGGAAGTGGCCGGAATCCACCGGCATCCCCACGACGTTCGTCGCCCATTGCTGCCAGGTGTCGAGCGGCGTCGCCGCGGCCTGTGCCACGCCGGCGTTGCCCCACAGCGCCAGCATGGGAATGGTGATCTTCTTGCCGGCTTCGAAATCGGCCTTGTCGAGGTCGTAGTCGAAATAGGCGCCGGCGCGATAGTCCTCGCACATCGCATGCACGCGGGCGGGATCGCGGAACGGGGCGATGTAGTGCTCGAGCGCGCGCGGGTCGATGGCATCCAGCGTCCTCGACCTGGTCTGGCTCGCCATCTTGAAGCGCAGGAAGAACTCGCCATTGCTCGAGATCAGCGTCTCCGGCAGCGGATAGGGCTGCGCCAGGAAGGTCCAGTGATAGATCTTCAGCGCGTAGGCGCGGTTCATCCGCTCCCAGTAATTATAGGTCGGCAGGATATCGAGCACCGCGAGCTTCGACAGCCGGCCGGGATGGTCGAGCGCGAGGCGATAGGAGACGCGGCCGCCGCGGTCGTGGCCGGCCAGCGCGAAGTGCACGTGACCGAGCCGCTCCATCACCTCCACCATCGCCTTGGCCATCGCGCGCTTGCTGTAGGGGATGTGCAGCGCATCGCTCTCGGGCATGTCGGACCAGCCATAGCCCGGCAGATCGGCGATGATCAGCGTGAAGTGCTTGGCCAGCTCAGGCGCGACCTGGTGCCACATCACATGGGTCTCGGAGAAGCCGTGCAGGAGCAGCAGCGGCGGCCCGCTGCCGCCGACGCGGGCGAAGATCCGGCCGAAGGAGGTGTTGATCCATTCGGAGGCAAAATCCGGATAAAGGTCGGCGAGATCGGACATCTTGTTGCATCCTTGAGAGGTCAGTCGGGGCCTGCCCCCGACACCTAAAATTGCGAAAACAACCCCATGCACAGTACCGGTATCATCATCGGGGTCAGTAAGCCCCACGACTGATTACACATTCTGGGGTGCACATGTGGCCATCCGGTGACGACGACCGCGCCAAGCTAGCTCTGGACGAGCCCTCGCTCAGCCCTTGGCCTTCTCCGCCTCCACCGCCTGCCAGCCGATGTCGCGGCGGCAGAAGCCCTCGGGCCAGCTGATGCGGTCGACGGCCTGATAGGCGCGGGCCTGGGCCTCCGTCACGGTCTTGCCGAGCGCGCAGACATTGAGCACACGGCCGCCATTGGCGAGGATCGCGCCGTCCTTCTCGACCGTGCCGGCGTGGAAGATCTCGACGGTGTTCACCTTCGCCGCGTCATCGAGTCCGTCGATCCGCGTACCCTTCTGGTAGTCGCCGGGATAACCCTTCGCCGCCATCACCACCGTGAGCGCGGAGTCCGGATGCCAGCGCAGATCGAAATTCTTCAGCTGGCCGTCGCAGGCGGCGAGGAAGGCCGGCACGATGTCCGACATCATGCGCAGCATCAGCACCTGGCACTCGGGATCGCCGAAGCGGACGTTGAACTCGAACAGTTTTGGCCCCTGCGTCGTCAGCATGATCCCGGCATAGAGGATGCCGCGGAACGGCGTGCCGCGCTGCTTCATGCCTGATACCGTCGGCAGGATGATCTTGGCCATGATCGCGTCGTGGATCCCGGGCGTGACCAAAGGCGTCGGCGAATAGGCGCCCATGCCGCCGGTGTTCGGCCCGACGTCGTGGTCGAACACGCGCTTGTGGTCCTGGGCGGAGGCCAGCGGAATCGCCGTCTCGCCGTCGCACAGCGCAAAGAAGCTGATCTCGCGGCCCGGCAAGAACTCCTCGATCACGACTTCAGTGCCGGCCTCGCCGAAAGCGCCCTCGAACATCATGGCGATGGCGTCCTCGGCCTCGCGCACGGTCTTGGCGACGACGACGCCCTTGCCGGCGGCGAGCCCGTCGGCCTTCACGACGATCGGCGCGCCCGTGCTCTGCACGTAGGCACGCGCGTCATCGGCGTTGGTGAAGCGCTTGTAGGCGCCTGTGGGAATACCGAACTCGGTGCAGAGCGCCTTGGTAAAACCCTTGGAGCTTTCGAGCTGGGCGGGGATCTTGCTCGGGCCGAACGCCTTGATGCCGGCAGCGGCGAGATCGTCGACGATGCCGGCCGCCAGCGGCGTCTCCGGCCCGACCACCACGAGCTCGACCTTGTTCGTCTTGCAGAAGTCGATCACCGCGGCATGGTCGGCGATATCGAGCGCCACGCATTCCGCCTCCCGCGCGATGCCGGCATTGCCGGGCGCGCACCAGAACCTGGTCACCAGGGGGGAAGCCGCGATCTTCCACGCCAGGGCATGTTCGCGGCCGCCGGAACCGAGCAGGAGAATGTGCATCGAAGGCTCAGAATGAAGGATTTGCTGGGGGCGGAGGTCGCACGAATCGGCTCGCGTCTCAAGGGGCTTGTCCCGAACTCCCCGCCATTCAATCTGCCCGTCATTCAGGGTACGCCCGCTCGGACCACGACTTTTCGCCGTGCGCACGATCAGGTACACGGTCTGCCGTCCCACAGCGCGCTTGCCGGGGCGGATCGTACAAGGGCTGATGGATGAACCCTGAGAAGCTGCAGCCGGGCGCTCCGGCCCTGGAGAAGGGACTGGACCTGTTGGAAGCGCTGGCGGGCGCGTCGCGCGGGCTCAGCCAGAAGCAGCTCGCCGAGTGCGTCGGCCGCTCCGTCAGCGAGATTTTCCGGATGCTGGTGGCGCTGGAGCGCCGCGGCTATGTCGCGCGGGACCCGGCGACCGGCGAATACACGTTGACGCTGAAACTGTTCCGGATCGCCTCGCAATTCCCGCCGACCGAGCGGCTGCTGAAGGCGGCGCTGCCGGTGATGGAGCAGCTCGCTTCCCGCGTGCAGTTGTCTTGCCACCTCACGGTGTTGCACGGCGAGCAGTTCATGGTGATTGCCCGCATCGAGCCGGAATGGTTGATGGGCTGGTCGGTCAAGGTGGGAGCAGTATTTCCCCTCACCCAGCAATACGCTTCTGCGAAGGTCCTGGCCGCATTTCAGCTCGAAGGCCGGCGCCAGGAGCTTGCCCATGTCATCGCTGAACACGATCGCATCAGCGCCAAGAAGGCGCTGGCAGCGCTAGACCGCATTTCCTCGGAGGGAGGAAACTTCTCCAATGACGACGGCTACACGCGCATCCTGGCCTATAGCTGCCCGATCATCGAAGCCTCCGGCCGCGCGGCCGCCGCATTGACCGTTCCACTGGTGAGGCAGGATCGGATTCCCGCGAACGAAGCCGACACCATTGCGGCCGAGCTGCGCAGCGCCGCCAGGATCGTTTCCGAGAAGATCGGCGGCGTCGCTTAAGCGACCGTGGTACCGCCGTCGACGACCCAGGCCGCACCGTTGACATGCGCGGCCTCGTCGGAGGCCAGAAACGCCACGATATTGGCGACATCCCGCGGCCGGCCATGAACAACCGCGCCGTTTCGGCGCAACGAAACGGCGTTATCGCGCGCCTGTCCCTCCAATTCCCGGATCATGCGCGACTCGATCGGTCCGGGGAGAACGGCATTGACCCTAATGCCGGTCCCGCTCACCTCGAGCGCCGCCGTCCGCGTCAGTCCAAGCACCGCGTGCTTGGACGCGACATAGCCGGCGAGCCCCGCACGCCCGCGGATCGCCGACGTCGACGCCGTATTAATGATCGCGCCCGCGCCACGTTGCGTCATTCGTGCAAGCACATGCTTGAGGCCGAGAAAGACCCCCTTCACGTTGACCTGCAGCAGCCGATCAAATGTCTCGTCGGGATATTCGTGGAGAGGAGCGACAACGCCCTCGATGCCTGCATTGTTGGCGAATATGCCGATCGGCCCCAACTCTGCTTCGACCGTTTCGACGAAGGCCGCCGTATCGAGGGCACTGGAGACATCGGCGCGGATGGCAAGCGCCCTCACGCCGGCGTCCTCGACAAGGCGCGCACTGGCGTTTGCCGCCACTTCATCGCGGTCGACGATCGCGACCGCAGCGCTCATCTGTGTCAACCTCAGCGCAATGGCCCGACCAATATCGCCCCCGCCGCCGGTGACGAGCGCCACCGGCCGCCGGTCATTTGCGGTCATGATTTCAGGAACTCGCAGCCGCCCTCCTCCAGAGGCCGCCAGGCCTCGGACGGTGCAATGGTCTTGACCAGCTTGTAGTAATCCCAGGGCTGCTTGGATTCCGCGGGCGTCTTCACCTCGAACAGATACATGTTGTGCAGCTTGCGACCGTCAGCCCGCACGCTGCCCTTGCCGAACAGGGGATCATCGGTCGGCAGCTTCTTCATTTGTTCGACGACGGCCTTGCCGTCGCTGGAAGCGCCGAGCGCATCGACCGCCTTCAGGTAATGCAGGGTCGTCGCGTAGGCACCGGCATGCAAAGCGGTCGGGTAGCGGCCGTTGTTGCGCGGTGCAAACCGTTTGGTCCAGGCGCGGGTATCCTCGTTCAGGTCCCAGTAGAAGGATTCGGTGAACTGCAGCCCCTGCGCGATCTTGAGGCCGAGCGAATGCACATCGCTCAGATAGAGCACCGTCGCAACCACGCGCTGGCCGCCCTGCGGAATACCGAACTCCACCGCCTGCTTGATGGAATTGATGGTGTCGCCGCCGGCATTGACCAACGCGATGATTTCCGCCTTCGAAGCCTGGGCCTGCAGCAGGAAGGAGGAGAAGTCCTGTGTATTGATCGGCGTACGCACCCCGCCGAGGATCTTTCCGCCGAATTTCTGCACGACATTCTTGATGTCGCCTTCCATGGCGTGGCCGAACGCGTAGTCCGCAGTCAGCAGGAACCAGCTCTTGCCGCCACTCTCGACCACCGCGCGCGCAACGCCCGACGAGAGCGCATAGGTATCGTACGTCCAGTGCACGAGATTGGGCGAGCAGGACTTGCCGGTCAGATCGGACGAGGAGGCGCCCGATACCAGCAGCGTCTTGTTGTTCTGCTGCACGACGCTGCGCACCGCGAGTGCGACGGCTGAATTCGGCGCATCGACAAAGACGTCGACACTCTGGCGATCGATCCACTCGCGCGCGATGTTGGCGCCGAGATCGGCCTTGTTCATGTGGTCGCCGCTGATGACTTCGATCGGTCGGGTCATCTTGTGAGCCGAGGCCTGAAAATCCTCGACCGCCATTTTGGCTGCCAGCAGCGAGCCCGGGCCGGTGACATCGGCATAGAGGCTGGACATGTCCGTCAACACGCCGATCCGAAGCGGCTTTGCCTCCTGCGTCTGCGCACCGAGGCCCGTCATGCCCAACGCAAGGCCGCCGGCGCCGGCCAACAGTCGGCGGCGGCTTACACGATATTGTCCTGCCATGTCCGAACCCTCCCTTGCTTTGCCCGCGCTTTCCGCGCGCTATTAGCCGCCCGCACGTACATCGCGCGCAGGCTGATCTTTTGTTTACGGGGTAAGCCGCTCGATGAGCCGCCGGTCCTCGACCTCGAACCCGCCGCCATAGACGTCCGACACCATGAAATGCGCGCCGAGGATTTCCGGATTCAGTTCGGCGATGGGATCGTACGCGCTGGCGTGCAGGGTCATGGAGGCGCGGCCCGGCACCGGCTTGGAGTATTTCAATGGCGTGCGGCGATAGACGATGTCGGCATAGGCCGTGCCGAGCCGCTCGGGATGCGGCAAGCGGCGCACGTGGATTTCACCGGCCGGCAGCTCATCGCCGTCGACGATCCTGACGACCGGTGCGGACGCGTCAGGCGTGAAGGAGAAATCGGCAAGTGAAATGCCGCGACGACGGACCCACCCGGTGATTGATCCGTCCGGATGCTCATCGAAGGCGTAGTGGGTATCCTTCTTGGTGTAGCCGAACACCTCGCGCCCCGCGCAGATCCCCATGGGATCGCTGCAATACATGAAGATATGCGTCTCGGTGAACAGCCCGTTGTAGCGCACCGGCACCGAGATCATCAGATCGAACATCTCTCCGGCGTGCACGGCCAGGGAATGGCCGGGCGAGCGCATGAAGCGGAAAGCGACGCGATCGCTCGCGATCTCGAACGGCGTGTCGGCAAGCAGTGTTGAGACCTTGCCCGGGGCGACGCGGGTCATGATCTCGACGGTGCGCAAGGTGCAGCCCCACTCCACCGGATAGGCCGGCGAATAGGGCGGATTGACCCCGCTGTTCGGCTTGAGCCGGTATTCGCCAAACACGCGCCGACGCGGATCGTCGGGATCGGTGATCACATCGCTCATCGGCTCGGCTCGCTCTGTTTTTATATATGATTTTATAATTGCATATATGAAATTAAGGCTGAGTCAAGCCGCGGCTTTCCGACCGCATGCGAGGCGCGCACGGTCGCGCGAGCATGGCGGTCTCCGGCAAGGCTTCGGCTGGCAGCCTCTATCGGCTGACGGCCTAAACCTGCCTCCCCGCAATAATCTCCTGCAGCGTCGCCACGTGCCTTGCGAACGCCCCACGGCCCGCAGCGGTGGCGGTGACCGTGGTCTGCGGCTTCTTGCCCACGAACGCCTTGTCCACCTGGACGTATCCCGCCTTCGCCAGGGTCTCGATGTGCGCGCCGAGATTGCCGTCGGTGGCGCCGGTCAGCTTCTTCAGCCGCGAGAACTCCAGCCCCGCTGTCGCAGGCAGCGCGTTCAGCGCTGCCATGATCTTCAGCCGCAGCGGCTGGTGGATGATGTCGTCGAGCTCCGCCACGGCTAGCCCCGCCGCATCCAGAGGGTACCCGCAATCAGCGCGCCGCCATTGACGGCCGCCATCCACGGCAACAGCGGTACACCCGGGATAGTGAAATATCCGATCAGCGTCAGCGCGATGATGGTCGCGCCGAGCGGTGCAAAGGCGTAGCCGAACCGAAGCCCCGCCGTCAGGTAGACCAGCGTGATGTAGACCTGCCAAAACACCGTTTGCTGCCGCGGCGAGAACCTGCCGAAGTAGCAGCAGACGAGGCCGAAGGCGGCGATCAGCACAAGCGCCAGCAGACTGCGCCTGTCGAACAGACGAATTCCGTTTCGCGAAAGATGATAGGCGCCGAGAGCAACGAGGCCGAGGGCCGAGACGACGTAGAGTGCAAACCAGAAATACAGCCCGTCATTCACCACGAACCAGCTGTTCCAATAATGGGCCCCGTAGCGCGGCCAGAACCAGATCAGGGCATCGTCGGCAAACGGCAGCACGGCCCACAGCAGCAGGACGAGGCCAGAGACCAGGTAGATCTGCGACCGCCGCACAGGACGAATGGTATTCTCGCGCTCGTTCAGCGCATCGGAAGCCCGCTTGCTGTCGGTCACGGGAGCGCTCCTTCCTGGGTCTTGGCTGCAGGCCGGTGGATGATGTCGTCGAGCCCGGGCATGCGCTAGATCCGCCGCATCCAGAGGCCGCCGAGGACGAGGCCACCGCCGTTGACGAAGGCCATCCAGAGCGGGAACGCCTCGCCGATGTAGAAGAAGCCGAACAGCGTCAGCGCCGTGATGCCGAGGCCGATCGCAACGAACACGTAGCCGAACCAGAGCCCGGCGAGTGTGTAGAACAGCATGAAATAGATCGGCCAGAACGTTCCCAACTGGCGCGGACCAAAATGACCGACGACGCTGGTGACGAGATAGCCGAACGCGAAGAACAGTGCGAATACCAGGAACAGCCTGATGCCAACGCCGGCGCCAAAGGGGTGGCTTTTCGGATCGAACACGCGAAGTGCAATCAGGCCGCCGACGCCCAGAACGTCTACAGCAACCCAGGCGTAGGCCGCGTAGATCGGCCAAAGCCAGGTCACGAGATTGGCCGCGAACACCAGCACGCCCCACCAGACCGCTGCGAGGCTCGCCAGCTCATAGAGCTGCGATTGCTTCACGCGCTGGACGATATCGTCGATATCGGCCAGCGCTGCGGACGCCTCCCTGCTGTCGATCATGACTGCCCTGCCCCGCGCGTTGCCACGTCCTCGGCGATCACCAAGATCGCCTTCGGATGGGTGACGATGCCCATATGATTGATGCCGTCAATGACCTTGACGTCGACCGACGGCTTCACCGCCTGCACGGTCTCGGCATATTTGTCCGAGATCATCATCTCGTCCTCGGCACCGCCGAAGATCGTGATCGGACGCGTGGTTGCCGGAAGATCGACGCGATAGCCGCGCGTCGCGAAATTGCGCATCAGGCGGTCGGAATAGGTCGAGGTGAGATACTTCGCCGAACTTGCCGGCACCGCGAAGGCGAGCACCGGAAGCTGCGCACAGCAGTCGATGCCGAGCTTGCGCAGGGCCGTCAGTCCCAGGAAACGTGGAATGTCGGCACTGACCCAGCCACCGTTGCTCGGCCGGTTGGTCGGTGCGTCATAGCCGAGATAGGGCGCGAGCAGCACGGTGCGCACGAACATGTCCTGCATGATCGGCGTCGCGGCGACGCGCAATGAGAAGCCGGCGCCGGCAGAATGGCCGATCAGAGTGAGCGGCAGATCCGGCGCGGTCTTGCGCAAATGGGCGACGAAATCGACGAGGTCGTCCTCGAGCTGGCCGACATAGCCGATATCGCCGCGGGTGCCGGAGCCGCCATGGCCGCGGATGTCGAGCGCCCAGGTCTCCACGCCGCGCGCGGCGATCGCGTGGGTCAGCGCATGGTTGACGGTGCCGCTGGAGCCGGACGAGCCATGGATGAAGATCGCGCCCCGGCCCGCCGCCGGGCCCCCGGAGCCATTTCCGTTCCGATGGGATCGGGCTCCGAATTCCTGTTTTGACGCGTTTTCTTCACGCGAACCGGCTTCCACTTCGCTTGAAAACGCTTTGGGCGCGTAGTGGCGATAGCCGATCCAGGTGCCGTCGCGGGCCTGGAAGCGCTCCAACGCAGGCAGGGTGGACCAGTCGATCCCCTTGGTGGAGTCGGAGACCGACCGCATCTCGGGCGGCCGCGCCAGCGGCGTTGCGATCATCACAGTCAGCATCAGCGCCACGCCGCCGACCGCACACAGGGCCCATTTCAGACCGCTCAAAACGCCGCGCAGCAACCGGATCGCCATGGCCTACTCCCTCAAATGCACCAATCAATAGAGAACTCTATAATACCGAGTACTCTTCAAAACAATCCCTGGATTGGCGCCGCGCGGCGAAAATCCTTAACGTCGGGTCTGACCCCAAAATGCCGAATCGTTTGCCGATGCCGCCTGCGGAACAACTGAACAACGCGTTTGAATTCACCGTCTCCGAGCTCTCCCAATCCCTGAAGCGGACGGTGGAGGATACCTACGGCCATGTCCGGGTCCGCGGTGAGATCTCGGGGTTCCGCGGCGCCCACTCCTCCGGCCATTGCTATTTCGCGCTCAAGGACGAGAGCGCCAAGATCGAGGCGGTGATCTGGAAGGGCGTGCACGGCCGGATGCGCTTCAAGCCCCAGGAAGGGCTCGAGGTCATCGCCACCGGCAAGCTGACGACCTATCCGGGCTCCTCGAAGTACCAGATCGTGATCGAGGCGCTGGAGCCGGCCGGCATCGGCGCGCTAATGGCGCTGATGGAGGAGCGCAAGAAGAAGCTCGCCGCGGAAGGGTTGTTCGACGAAGCGCGCAAGCAGCTGCTGCCGTGGCTGCCGGAGGTGATCGGCGTCGTGACCTCGCCGACCGGCGCCGTGATCCGCGACATCCTGCACCGGCTGGAGGACCGCTTCCCCCGCCGCGTGCTGGTGTGGCCGGTGAAAGTTCAGGGCGACGGCTCGGCCGAGCAGGTCGCGGCCGCGATCCGCGGCTTCAACGCGATTGCCCCGGGCGGCAAGATTCCGCGGCCCGATGTGCTGATCGTCGCGCGCGGCGGCGGCTCGCTGGAAGACCTCTGGTCGTTCAACGAGGAGATCGTGGTGCGGGCGGCAGCCGAGAGCATGATCCCGCTGATCTCGGCGGTGGGGCACGAGACCGACATCACGCTGATCGACTTCGTCGCCGACAAGCGCGCGCCGACGCCGACGGCGGCGGCCGAGATGGCGGTTCCCGTGCGCAGCGAATTGTTCGTCGAGGTCGCCGATCTCGGACGCCGCACCCGCGCCTATTGGCAACGCAGCCAGGAGAGCCGCCGCAGCGAGCTGCGCGCCGCCGCACGCGCGCTGCCAGCGGCGGGCGATCTGCTGGCGATTCCGCGGCAGCGGCTGGATTCGGCAGGAAGCGCCCTGCCGCGCTGTCTCAAGGCCAACACGCACGCGCATTTCCGCCGGTTTACCGCCGCAAGTTCAAAGCTGACGCTGCGGGTGCTGCACGGCCAGATCACGCAGGCCGACCACCGCCTCACCGTGTGCGGCGAACGGCTGGGTCTGTCCGCGCGCTCGCTGCTGCGGCGGCGGCGCGACCGCTTTGCCGGACTCGAGGTTCGCTTGCGCGCGTCGAAGCTCTCCAATGCGCAGGCGCAGCGCAACGCCATCGCCCGGCAGCGCGAGCGCACGCATCGCCTCAGCGAGCGCGCCGGCCGCGCACTCGTCACGTTGCTGCAGCGGCTGGAGGCCCGCGTCGAGAACAGCGGCAAGTTGCTGTCGGCTTTGTCGTATCGCAGCGTGCTCGCGCGCGGCTTTGCGCTGGTGCGGGACGAGGCGGGACATCCGCTGCATGCGGCGGACAGCATCGGGCCGAATGCGCGGCTCGAGATCGAGTTTGCCGATGGCCGTGTCGGAGCAACGGCGGACGCGGATCGGCCGGCGCCAACGGCAAAGCGCGCGCCAGCGCAGCCAAAGTCGGCTGCGGCGGACGCAAAGCCCGCGCCGAAGCGCGTGGCCAAGCCGGTGGATCAGGGCAGCCTGTTCTGAGGTGTGAGAACGGCGCTCCACTCTCGGTGTCATTCCCCGCGAAAGCCGGGAATCCAGTACGCCTCAGCTTCTCGATGACTCACAGCCGCCTCGGCGTACTGGATCGCCCGGTCAAGCCGGGCGATCGATTGTGTGGGACGCGCGTGTATTCCCAAGCGTCATTGCGAGGAGCTCGCGACAAGATAGCGTAGCAATTTTGCGCTGAAGCGACCAAGCAATGACGGAGCATGTCGGGACAGCATGCCCCTACTTACACGACAATCCCGCATCGATCGTGGTCCAGAAGCCGCAATGTTCCGGCGCGCGCTGTGGCGCGCCGGCGTGGGCCTCGTACAGGAAGATCGCGACGGTGAAGACGGCCAGTGCGGAGGCGAAGAGGACGATGCGCATGAGGACTGCGTTTAATCGACATCGTGGTCGAACTAAGGCGCCGTCACGTGCTGAAACCGGTGCGCATGCGATCCGTAGATTCCCGGTCGGCCATCAAGTCCGTGCAGGGCGGTGGTCGATGCGGGGCTGTCCGCCTGAATTTGTTCCTCGGGCGGCCCCGCTTCCGCCTTCGCTTCGACCGAGCTACGGCTCGACAAGTCCGCTCATCCGAACTAGCGCGCCAGCCATTGCGCGACGTCCTTCTGCGACTCCGCGCGCGCCTCGGCATCCGTGCCGAGATGGCCGCGCTCGGGCACGGCGGCATCGTTGCTGCCGCCGGCTGCGTGCAGCGGCGTGTTGGCGCGGTCGAAATCGTGATAGGCGCCGGGATAGACCACGATGCGTGCGAGCGCGCTGCGGCCATGCGCGCCCTCGACCATCTGGCGGCAGGCCGGCGGCGAGGAGACATCGTCATTGGCGCCGATCAGCACCAGGGTCGGCACCCGCGTGCTCCAGCCGAGACCGGCGGAGATCCGGCAGTCCGGATAGAACGCGATCGCGGCGCGGAAATCCGGCTCCAGGTCACGCGCCGCGCCCTGCGGCCGCACGGCCCACAGCAGCGCGCTCGCGCCGTTGGCCCAGCCCATCAGGCTGACGCGATCGCGCGCCACCCAGGACTGCTTCATCAGCCAGGCGCGCGATGCTGCGACGTCGGTGACGCGCTCACGCCTCGCCTTGACGTGCATCTCCTTGACGCGGCATTGCGGCCCGAGCTCGCGCGAGCCGTAGCTGTCGGGCAGCAGCACGGCATTGCCCGCCCTGAGCAGGCGCTCGGCCCAATCGCGATAGCGCGGCAGCACGGGATCGGAATGGCTGCCGAGGCCGCCGCAGCCGTGCAGCGCGATCACGGCCGGAAACGGCCCCGCACCTTCTGGCTTGTAGAGCTGAGCGTGCAGCACGCCGGACGCCAGCGGAATGTCGACCGGCTGCGGCGCCGGCGCGGCACGCGCGGCCGACATCAGCAGCATCAGGAACAGGGTGGTCAGTCGAAGGCGCATCGGACTCTGCCAAAGGAGATGCCGGAACCAGCGATCCTTCGCCCAAGCACTATCACGCGGAAACGGCGGCAAAACATCACAAACCGGTGGGTTTACCGGGCGGACAAGCCACCCTATCTATGCTACATCCCGTCCAACACATCGTGCCCTCCAGTTTCCACGGAGCGGCCTTCCACGGAGACTTTCGACCGTGCTGAACAAGTTCGGCCCCTCGGGCCATGGCGAAGCGCAAGTGCAATATCTCGACGGCGACTTCCGCGTGATCTCGCCGGGGACCTTCGTGCGCTGCGCCATCACCGACACGCGGATTCCGCTCGACGAGCTGAAGTACTGGAGCGTGGATTTGCAGGAGGCCTACGCCACACCCGCCGCCGTGCTGCAGCGGCATTTCCCCGGCGCGCCGAAACCGCAGCAATGAGCTTTCCGCCCTCCTAGGGTGGACAAAGGCGCAAAGCGCCGTGCCTACCATCTCTCGATGACCGCGATGGACAAGGTGGGCACGCGTCGCTTTGCCCACCCTACGAGAGCGAGTTCGTGGCGTCGTTCTGCTATTGCTGCTCGTGACCATCCGCACCCACACAAGTCTTGATCGCGCTCTTCCTGGCTTCGCCGACGACCTTCTGATCAATCGCCTGCTTCAGGCAATCGAGCCGCGCCTGCGCCATGCAGAGCTGCAGCTGGTCGCGCTTGTCCTGCCCCTTCAGGCTCGCCGTTGTGGCAAGGCACGTCACGCGCTTGGTCGCGGGAACCGGCACCGTGCTGGTTGGCGCAGCGGGAGAAGCCGCAGGCGGCGTTTGTGCGAACACGGGCGCAACGATCAGACACACAAGGCTGGCGGCAACGGTCGCAGACGGCAGTTTCATCGAATTCTCCTGATCGTCGGGAACCGATAGGCGTTTTGCGATGAATGTCGCCTGAATGGCAGGCTGCTGCAGGTTGGGCAAAGCGCAGCAGTGCGGCATGGCACGAGCGGTGCAGCTTTTGCACATCATCGGGATGAGGTGATGTTCGCATGCACCTGAACAGCGAGCTCACAGAGGAAAAGATCTCCATCGTGTCGATCCGCGTTGCATCGAAGAATACTTGCACTCCGTAGTTAGTCATTTCGCGTTGTGGTTGGATTCTTTGTCGCGATCCGGCGCCCTTAAGTTGTTTGACGAAGTCTTGTTGAAACAGAGAGCTGCTACAGTGTTCGTTAGGTAATTGGCCCTGTTCCTTTTATCGCACAGACAATCAGGTCAACCAAAACGGCCCTCGAGCTTTGGAATTGGCGCAGTCTGTGAACGGGCTCATATCGAAAGAGCCATCTGACGGGCTACGATCACCTCGAAAATTTGCGGTGGAATATCTGTAAATCGAGAGTCAAACGATGGGGGTGATCATGCCCACCATATTGGACCTGCTCTATCGTGAATATTGTCGCGCCCGTCTCGCTGAAATGCGCAAACAGCTTCTGATCGCGGCTGAACGCGCCGAAGCTCTCGAAGCGCATCATCATCCTGCGGATCAGGTTGACGATGAGAGGACGGACGCACATCGCAAGACCGGTCTCGGCCTGCCGCATTGAAGTGGCCCGCAACCGGCGATCTCTCCCGCGTAGCAGTGACCAAGCAATTGGCAACAGTTTGGGAGTGAACAATGAATACGCCCGAATGCTATACCGTCGTGGTGGCCTGCGTCTCGTGCCTGACCATTATTGGATTAATGGCCGTTGGGGCGTGGTGAGCATGACTGATTGCCGAGCCGCGATTCGCGTGAAGAAGGCGCGTCAAGAACGGGAATTCAGAGCTCCGGTTCTGCTCATCAGAACCGAAGCTCCAAAGCGCGATGCGATTAGGATGAATCGTCATCGCGCTTTGGGTTGGTTCAAGCATGATCTTTTCGGAAAACCGCTGCGCACTTTTCCGGATTATGCTCCAGGTCCGGATGTCAGCTTCCGGGCGGGGTATACGAAGAACGCAGCTTCGCCGCGTTCTGGCGAACCTGCTTGATCTCGTCCTGCGTGAACAACCTGGTCAGTTTCACATTCTGCAGGGTGCCGGCGGTGACGGTCAGGCCGGAAATGGCCGGCGCCGCACCCGGATCAGGCACATCGAAAATCACCAAAACGCCTGGGCCGTCGGCCGCAACGCTGTACATCGAAAGCAGCTTTCCGCCGGCGGCTTCGATGAGCTTTCGTGCCGCCTCCTGGCGATCGGTCGTGGGATTCTCCAAAATGGCATTGAGAGCGCGTGGGGTGTACTGTCCGGTGAGGCAAAAATGCATGGCATGTTCTCCTCTGGTTTTTTGGCAATGATTCTCCCTGCCGTTCCGAACTGATCGTTACGGCCGCTGCATCTGAAGTGATGAAGGTACTGCCCGCCGTGGGCATAAACGCCGCCGATGATTTCCGGGAGGTCGGCACGTCCCGGTGACGGCTCTGATGGAAGGCTACATCAACTCCCGAACGTGCGGAAGAGAATTCATCAGCCGCGACATGTCGCCCGATCAGTTGTCGAATACCGCATGGCGATGGATGAATTGTTTTTCCATCCTTTGCTCTTTGGCTACGGCGGACTAGCTTGCCCACCCAACGAGATCATCGCCTGCTGAACCGCCGCTCGCGCGCCTTGTAGAGATGATCGCTGATCAATTGCCGGAGCGCTGCCGGATCATCGAATTCGAGCTGCACGGCGAACGGCACGATGCTGTCAGGCACGCCTTCACGGCCGCGGAGGCGCGCGAGATCCTTTTCCGTCGTCACCAGTGTGTGCTGCTCGCGCTGCGCCTCCGCTGCGAGAGCTGCGATCTCGTCGTTTGAAAACATGTGGTGATCGGCGAAGGCGCGCGTGCGCGCGACCTCGATGCCGCAGGCGCGCAAGCTGCGGAAAAATCGTTCGGGATCGCCAATGCCCGCGAATGCGAACACCGGCTTGCCCAAAAGTCTTGCGACCGACCCGGCGTCCGGCTTCAGGCGCGCACGCAGCTCCGGCTTGTCGCGCTTGGCAAGCTCGGTCGCGACATCGTTGGCGGCGCGGCCGTCGCCGATCAACACCAGCGCGTCGGTGCGCGCAAGCTGCGCCTTCAGCGGCGCGCGCAGCGGGCCGGCGGGAAATACCTTGCCGTTGCCGAGGCCACGTTCGCTATCGATCACGATCAGCGAGGTGTCCTTGACCAGGCGCGGGTTCTGAAAGCCATCGTCCATCAGGATGACGGTGGCGCCTTGCGATTTGGCGAGCGCGACACCCTCGAGGCGGTCCCGCGCGACAGCGACCGGGACGTCGCGCGCCATCATCAAGGGCTCGTCGCCGACGTCGGAAGCGGTGTGGCGCGCGCGGTCGACCATGACCGGGCCCTTCAGCCGTCCGCCATAGCCGCGACTGAGCACCACCGGCGTCTCGCCGAGCTCGCGCAAAAGCTTCGTCAGCGCCAGCACGGTCGGCGTCTTGCCGGCGCCGCCGACGTGATAATTGCCGACGCAGATCACGGGGATGCCGGTATCCACGCCTTTGCGCAGCATGCGCCGTTCGGTGATCGCGCCGTAGAGCGCTCCGAGCGGCCATAACGCGTACGACTGGAGGGAACGTGGCCGGTACCAGAAGGCCGGCTCACGCATTGGCGGCTCCCATCTCGATCCGCAGCTGCAGCAGATACGGCTCGAGTGCGATCATGGTGCGATCGAGCGCGCCGCCGAGCTCCTCGACCACGCCGCTGCCTGCGCGCTGCATCTTGTCGCGCAAGGTGGGATCGGCCAGCAGCTGGCCGAGCTGCTTGACCAGCGCCTCCTGCGTGTCGGCCTGGCGCGCACCGCCGCTGCCGTCGAGCGCCTCATAGACATCGGCGAAGTTGAAAACGTGTGGGCCATGTACGATCGCGGCCCCGAGCTTGATCGCCTCGATCGGGTTCTGCCCGCCATGACGGATCAGCGATCCGCCCATGAACACGATCGGCGACAGCCGGTAGAACAGGCCGAGCTCGCCCATGGTGTCGGCGACATAGATATCGGTGGTCGCGGTCGGAAGCTCCTCGCGCGAGCGCAATGCCGGCTTCAGGCCTGAGGCCGTGATCAGGCCGGCGATCGAGGAGCCGCGATCGGGATGCCGCGGCACGATCACGGTGAGGAGCTGCGGGAAGAAGCCGGAGAGGCTGCGATGCGCGGCGACCAGCATCTCGTCCTCGCCCGGGTGGGTCGAGGCCGCGACGATGATGGGGCGCCCGCGCGTCATCGCCATCAGCCGTTCGAGCTTGGCGGGATCGGCCGGCGGCGCCGACACGTCGAGCTTGAGGTTGCCCGTGGTGACGACGTCGCGGCCGCCGAGCGTGGAGAAGCGCTCGGCATCGGTCTTCGACTGCGCAAGGCAGATGTCGAAACGCGACAGCAGCGCCGAGATGGTGCCCTGCATGCGGCGCCAGCGCGGGAAGGAGCGCGGCGACATCCGCCCGTTGATCAGCACCATCGGCACCCGGCGCGTCGCGCCCGCCAGGATCAGGTTCGGCCACAGATCGGATTCGATGAACAGCGCCAGCGACGGCTTCCAATGATCGAGGAAGCGCGCGACATAGCGCGGCGAATCATACGGCACGTATTGATGGATGACGTCGGGCGGAAAGCGCTTTGCGACCACTGCGGCCGACGTGACGGTGCCCGAGGTGAGCAGGATGCGTAAGTTGAGATCGCGCAGGCGCTCGATCAGCCCCGCCGCGGCCAGCACCTCGCCGACACTGGCGCCGTGGATCCAGACCAGCGGACCATGCGGCCGCACGTCCCGGGACAGGCCGCGCCGCTCGCCGACGCGCGCGGGATCCTCCTTGCCCTGCTTCAGCCGCCGCTTGATCAGCGCCGGCGCAAGCGGCACCAGGCCGGAGGCCAGGCGCCGGTACATCCGCAGCGTGATCGGCAGCGCAATGGGCAGCGATTTAGGCATCTTCCGGTCCCGGGCGGCCGAGTTGCGCATAGGCGCGGCGGGTCGCCTCGTTCAACGTGTCTTCCAGCTCCTGCCGCAGCGCTTCCATCATGGCGGCGTCGGCGTCCGGCGGAACGTGGATTTCCTTGATGCCGACCAATGCGCCCCGCCCGAATGGCAAATTGATGGTGGTGCGGTCCCAGTTCTTGAGCCGGACGAAGCGGCTGGTCGCCATCGCGAAAGGCATGATCGGCCGCCCCGATTCCCGTGCCAGCATGATGATGCCGAGCCCGGCCACGCGCGAGCGCTTGGGGACATCGGCGGTCAGCGCGACATTACAACCGGTCTGGAGCGTGCGCACCATTTCCTTGAAGGCGCCGACCCCGCCCTTGCGGTGGAAGGCGCCGCCATGATCGCCGGAACCGCGGATGGTGCCGATGCCGAGCCGCTCGGCGGCGATCGCATTGAACTCGCCGTCGCGGTGGCGGGAGATCAGGACCTTGGCGCGATAGGAAGCCTTGTTCTGGTTCTTGATGAAGGGCGTGAGGAAATGCTGGCCGTGCCAGAACGCGAAGATCGCAGGGAGCTGCGGCTCAACCTGCGCATAGACGTCGGGCGGATCCAACGTGAATTTGTTGGTCCGCCAGACCAGACGCAGATATTCGGCCGCCAGGACCCCGACGGCACGCTGAACGAAGCTGCTTCGCAGCGTATTGCGAAGCAGTTTTTTCAACGCGCCGGTTCTTGATTCGGGTCGAGCAACCGGTGGAGATGGACGATGAAATAGCGCATCTGCGCGTTGTCGACCGTGCTCTGCGCCTTGGCCCGCCAGGCGGCATGCGCGGTCGCATAATTCGGATAGAGGCCGACGATCTCGACGTCGTCGAGATTCTTGAAGACGTTCTGCTCGAGATCGACGAGCTCCCCGCCGATGACGAGGTGAAGCAGTTGTTGCGGGGCACTATCTGGCATGAGTTCTGTTCCTAGCGGGCTGCCCGGCAAAAGCAGTGTTCGACGAGCACGACGAAAAGCGCTTTAGGCCAAGGGACGGTTTCGAAAATGCGCGACAATGCCCGCATGACGATCGCGTCCCGCTGCCACCAGCACCCCGTGCGCCACTTCCCGGCGGTTATAGAGGATGGGTTCTCCGGAGAGGTCGCTCATCCTACCATCGGCTTCCTGCACGATCAAATCGGCCGCCGCAAGGTCCCAATCATGGCTGTTGCCCCCCGCAAAAGCCGCATCCAGCGCGCCGTGGGCGACCCGGCACAGGCGTAGCGCGAGCGAGCCGATTCGCGGATGCAGCTTGATCTCGCGGCCGGAGCTGTTGAGCCGTTCGACCATGGGTTTCGGGCCGGCGACACGGGAGAAGTCGAGCACCGATCCGGGCGAAGCCTGCACGGCTGCGCCGTTGAGCGTGGTGCCCTGGCCGCGTGCGGCGAAGAAGAACTCATCGGTCGTCGGCGCGAACACCGCGGCCAGCACGGGCGCGGCATCCTCGACCAGCGCGACGCTGACGCACCAATCGTCGTGGCCGTTGAGGTAGTTGCGCGTGCCATCGATGGGATCGACGATCCAGGTCAGCCGCCGCGACAGCCGGGCCGCATCGTCGGCGCTCTCCTCCGAGAGCCAGCCATAATCCGGCGTCGCACTGCGCAAGCGCGTTTCGAGCAGGTCGTTGACGGCGATGTCGGCTTCCGAGACCGGCGAGGACGCACCCTTGGTCCACTTCTTCAGCTCGGTGCGGAACATCGAGTGCGCCAGCGCGCCCGCTTCCCGCACCGTGTCCTGCAGCAGCGCCGCATCGCGCGTCAGGATGGTTTCGCCCGGGGCGTTCGCCTCAACGTCCGCCAAGCGTCAATCCCTCGATGCGCACCGTCGGCGCATTGATGCCGTAGCGGAACTCGAGATTGTTCGCGGGCTGCATCGACTTGAAGATCTCGAACAGATGGCCGGCGATCGTCACCTCGCTGACGGGATAGGTGATCTCGCCGTTCTCGATCCAGAAGCCGGAAGCGCCGCGGCTGTAATCGCCGGTGACGCCGTTCACGCCGGAGCCGATCAGATCGGTGACGTAGAAGCCCTGCTTGATATCGGAGATCAGCTCGGCCGGCGTCGGCGTGCCGGGCTCGAGATGCAGATTGTACGGCCCGGGCGACGGCGAGGAAGAAACGCCGCGGTGAGCATGGCCGGTGGTGGCAAGGCCGAGCTCGCGCGCAGTGGCGCAGTCGAGCAGCCAGGTCGTCAGCACGCCCTCGTCGATCAGCGCGATCTTCTTCACGGCAACGCCTTCGGCGTCGAACGTCTGCGAGCGCAGGCCGCGCTTGCGCAGGGGATCGTCGATGATGCGGATGTTCTTCGCAAACAGCTGCTGGCCGAGCTTGTCCTTGAGGAAGCTGGTCTTGCGCGCGATCGAGGCGCCGTTGATGGCGCCGACGACATGACCGACCAGGGAGCCGGCGACGCGCGGATCGAACACGACGGGCACCTTGCAGGTCTCGACCTTGCGCGGATTGGAGCGCGCCACCGTGCGCTCGCCGGCGGAACGGCCGACGATCTCCGGCGACAACAGGTCTGCGCCATGCGGCGCCGAGGTGAAGTCGTAATCGCGCTCCATGCCGGTGCCTTCGCCCGAGATGGCGGTGGCCGAGATGCCCTGGCTGGAGCGCAAATAGGAGCCGTGGAAGCCGGTCGAGGTGACCAGCACCATGCCGCCCATGCCCGCGGACGCCGAGGCGCCGCCGGATTTGGTGACGCCCTTCACGGCGAGGGCCGCAGCCTCGGCTGCGAGTGCGCGGCGCTCGAGCTCGCTGGTGGCAGGCACATCGGGATCGAGCAGATCGAGATCGGGGAAGTCGCGTGCGAGCAGCGCGGGATCGGCGAGCCCGACATATTTGTCGTCGGGCGCAACGCGCGCCATCGCGACCGCGCGTTCGGCAAGCTTGGTCACGGCATCGCCGCTGACGTCGTTGGTCGAGACCACGGCCTGGCGCTGGCCGACCAGCACGCGCAAGCCGACGTCGTCACCCTCGGAGCGCTCGGATTCCTCGACGCGTCCGTCGCGCACCTCGACGCCTTGCGAGACGCCGCGCACCGCGACCGCGTCGGCCGCATCCGCGCCGGCGCGCTTGGCCGCCTCCACCAGCCGCTGCGCCAGATCCGACAAGGCGGACTGGTCGAACAGGTCGCGGCTGGCCTTTGACCCCTTGACGGAATCCTTGGACGAAAGCGTCGAGCTTGCGGATGGTGAAGAGTTCACGAACGAAATCCTGTTGGGGCGGGGGTTCGGGACCGGAACCCACAGATGTGCCCTGATCGCGCGGACTTCAAGCATTTTCAGCCCGCCAAAAGCTCAGATTCGCACCTTTGGCGCAACGTCTCGTCAATCATGCGCGCCAAGGTCTTGTCAATCATGAGCAGCAGTGACGGTGGGTTAACCAGCCTTTTTAAGCGGTTTCGGAAAGCCGCGCGCTAAGGTCCTCGCATCGACCGGGAACATAATCCCGGCGGGGAGAACTAAAGCCGTGAGGCGTCAAACAGCAACATGCGGGGTCGCTCCCGCCGGGTCGAGCCGCTCTCTGCGGCTCGACCCCCTTTCCCTTCCGGTCCGCTTCGATGCGCACGATCCGCGCGCCGACGGACATGTCAGGCAGATCGAGCTTCATCGCGAACGCGTCGTGCTTCGCCGTGCCGTTCGCGGCATGCAGATGGCGATCAACGTCCGCGTCAGCGACTTCACAGGCGTCGCACTGCGCGGCAATGACGAAGCGCAGGCCATCGTCCTGGTGCATCGCGATCCCTCGCTCTCCGTTCCGCTGCTCGTCGGCGCGGAAGGCGACGAGCTCGTCGAGGCCTTGGCGATCTGGAGCGAGCTGTTCGCGCTTCCGCAGCTCGACGAAGGTGCGCGCAAGCCCGCAGCCCGCCGCCGCCGCGCCAATGCGATCCGCGCCCGCCGTCCGAAATTCCTGATGCGCCGCCGCGTTGCGATGGCGCGCGAGCTGTCGGTTCATCGCGAAGAACGCGAGATCATCGCGAGGAATTAGACGGCATTCACAGGTGCCGTAGGGTGGGCAAAGCGAAGCGTGCCACCTTTTTCAATCATTGAGAGATCGTGGGCACGGCGCAAGGGCGCCTTTGCCCACCCTACGGCAGCTACGCCGCCCGCATCACCGCGTCCACCAGCAACCCCGCAAACAGCAGCGCTCCCGCATATTTGTTCGACTTGAACAGGCGCAGGCACAGCTCGGGATCGTCGATCCTAAGCCGCATGATCTGCCACGCCAGATGCACGGCGAAGGCGATCAGCCCGAGCCAGGCCGGCCAGCGAGCATCGCCTGAGGCCAGCGCGACGCCGATCAACATCACAGCGAGCCCGTAGAACAGGATCAGCGCCTGGTGCGTGTGCGCGCCGAACAGGCGCGCGGTGGACTTGATGCCGATCAGCGCGTCGTCGTCGGCGTCCTGATGCGCGTAGATCGTGTCATAGCCGATCACCCATGAAATCGCGCCGGCATAGAGGACCATCGCGGTGACGTCGATGCGGCCGAAGGTGACGGCAAATCCCATCAGGGCGCCCCAGGAGAAGGCAAGCCCGAGCACGATCTGCGGCCACCAGGTGATGCGCTTCATGAAGGGGTAGATCGCGACGATCAGGAGCGAGGCGATGCCGGTCAGGACCGCGAAGCGGTTGAATTGCAGCAACACGACGAGACCGATCACGGCCTGCGCGATCATGAAGGCCAGCGCCTGCTTCGTGCTCACCTGCCCCGAGGGCAGCGGCCGCGAGCGAGTGCGCTCGACCTTGGCGTCGAGGTCGCGGTCGGTGATGTCGTTCCAGGTGCAGCCCGCCCCGCGCATCACGAAGGCGCCGATGAAGAACAGCACGATGGTGAGCGGCAGTCCGCGGACGTCATGCGCCATGCCGCTCGCGAGCGCCGCCGACCACCAGCACGGCATCAACAGCAGCCATGAGCCGATCGGACGATCGAAGCGGGACAATCGCAAATAAGGCCGCGCCCATGGCGGCGCGAGCGTATCGACCCAGTTGCCGGTGGAATCGGCAACGCGGGCGGATGTGCTAGTGCCCAGTTTTCGAAGTTCGTATTCCATCGCGGCGTATTCCGGTACGAACTTCGAAAACTACAAGGGCACTAGCAAGAAATTATAATTCACGTGCCGCTTGTCGATTTGAAGTTCCTATGAGGATCTCGCGGCAAGCACCGTAGGAACTTCAAATCGGCGGCACGTGTATCATCGGGTCAGGACGTTGCCGTTGAGCGTGTCGAAGGTGCTGCCGCCCTTCTTGCCGGCATTGGCCTCAGGCGCCGAGCCTGAACCGAGCACCTCGCTCAGCGACGGGCCGGCCGGACCGCGCGGCTGGTTCTGCATCTGCTGCGCGACGTTGCAGACCTTCGTCGCCATGGCCTCGGTATTCTTGTGACCGTCCTTCATCTGCGCGCCGATCTGCGCCGGGATTCCGCATTTGGCGGCGTGGGACTCGATGTACTTGATCATCTTGGTCTCAGCCTGGCTGAAATTGCGGATCAGCTTGCAGGCTTCGTCCGGCGGCGCATGACGGTCGCTCGCGGCCTTGATCAGCTTGCCGCGCTTCTCGGCTTCCTCGCGCAGAGGAATGAAAGCCTTCATGCAGTCCTCGCCGGGGCCGCCCTGGGTCGGCGGGGCCGCGCTGAACGCGCCAGCGCCGCCGACGGGCGCGGCGCCATTCACGGGAAAGGACGATTGCGGTGCCGTGCCGACCGAAGCGGTCGGCGCCGAGCCGTTCACCGGGGGAAACGCGGAACTGGTGGCGGCCTGGTTCGGCAGCGGCGCCGGGAAGGCGCTTTGCGCATAGGCGCCCGCGGTGCTCAGGGTGACCATGGCGGCAGTGATCGGAACCATCAAATGACGGATCATCAGGATAGTCTCTCCGGCAGGAGCTACGGGGTTCAGCGTCTTCCCAATTGAAGCGCAACCAGCGTGTTCGCGTTTTTACGATTCCCGCCGGCGCTTAACAACCCGTTGAATAGGGCAAGAGCGCGGCGCGGGGACGCACCATTTCGGCAATATTTACCCCCGGAATGGCTGCTTTCGGTTAAGAACGGCCCCAAATCGGACCCCTGAACGATGCCCTCCCACGATTTTCGCGCTCCCCGCCTGTTCGTCGACGCTCCTCTTGCCCAGGACGCCAGGATCCCGCTCGACCGCGACCAGAGCAATTATCTCGGCAATGTGCTGCGACTTGCCGCCGGAGCCGAGGTTCTGGCCTTCAACGGCCGGGACGGCGAGTGGCAGGCCGCCATCGAAGGTCGCAAGCGGCCGGACGGTCTCGTGATCCTGCAGCAGACCCGGCTCCAGGACGGACTGCCCGACGTCGCCTACGTTTTCGCCCCGCTCAAGCATGCCCGGCTGGATTACATGGTCCAGAAGGCCATCGAGATGGGCGCCGCCGCGCTGCAGCCGGTCCTGACCCGGTTCACCCAGACCTCCCGGGTCAACACCGAGCGGATGCGCGCCAATGTCGTCGAGGCGGCCGAGCAATGCGGCATTTTGAGCATCGCCATGGTCGCCGAGCCGGTGCCGCTGGAGCGGTATCTCAGTCAGCGCCCTGCGGGCCGCCTGCTGATCTTCTGCGACGAGGCGGCGGAGGTGCAAAACCCGGTGCAAAGCCTGCAAGACACCCGCGAGGCCGGACAGGGGATTGACGTGCTGATCGGCCCCGAAGGCGGCTTTGCCGAGGAAGAGCGGGCCCTGCTGCTGCGGCAGCCCAGGATCCTCCGGCTGGCGCTCGGCCCGCGGATCATGCGGGCCGATACCGCCGCCGTGGCCGCCCTGGCGCTGGTACAGGCGGTGCTGGGCGATTGGGGCAATGCCAGCTGATCCCGGCGTTGCCCGCCTGTTAAGCGATTGATCCTTTGGAGGTCGAAACCGCTTTCGGGCCATGCTAAGGGCAGCGCAATTCGCTTGCCTCCCCTTGCCCTGCCCGGTTCCACCGGGACGATGGACCCAGTTATGACCGCGACTGCCACCTCAAATGCTGCCGGCTCCGCCGCCTGGGCGGATACGCTGCTGTTGTCGTTCGCGCAGGCCGGTTACGTCAGGGCCGAGCCTGCCATCCTGCAGCCGGCCGAGCCGTTCCTGGACCTCTCCGGCGAGGACATCCGCAAGAGCCTGTACCTGACGAGTGACCTCTCCGGCGAGGAACTGTGCCTGCGCCCGGACCTGACCATTCCGGTGGCGCGCGATTACCTGACCTCCGGTCGTGCCGGCCAGCCGGCCGGGTTCAGCTATCTCGGCCCGGTGTTTCGCTACCGCAGCGGTCAAGCCAGCGAATTCCTGCAGGCCGGCATCGAATCGTTCGGCCGCCAGGACCGCGCCGCGGCCGACGCCGAGACGTTGGCGCTCGGGCTCGAAGCGACCGCGGCCTTCGGTGTCCGCGACGTCGAGATCCGCACCGGCGACGTGGCGCTGTTCAACGCGCTGCTCGACGCGCTCGACCTCTATCCGGTCTGGCGCCGCCGCCTGGTCAAGGATTTCAACCGCAAGATCAGCCTGGAAAAGGATCTGGAACGGCTGGCGGCCGCGACCACCGCCACCCGCAGCGAATATGAGGGCGTGCTCGCCGCCCTCGCCGGCTCCGACCGCAAGGCGGCGCTCGCCTTCGTCACCGATCTGATGTCGATCGCCGGCACCACCAATGTCGGGGGACGCACCACGGCCGAGATCGCCGACCGCTTCCTCGAGCAATCGACGCTGAAGGGCGGTGCGCTGCCGCGCGAGGCGATTGCCGTGCTCAAGCGCTTCCTGACGATTGCAGGCAATCCCGACGATGCCATCGCCGAGCTGCGCGCGCTCACTGCCGACGCCAGGCTCGACCTCACGGCTGCGATCGACCAGTTCGAGAGCCGGGTCGGCTTCATGGCGGCGCGGGGCATCGACGTGAAGCAGACGCGCTTCTCGACCGCGTTCGGGCGCGGGCTCGACTATTACACCGGCTTCGAATTCGAACTGCATCACCGGGGCAACGGCGCCGAGCCGCTGGTCGCCGGCGGCCGCTATGACGGGCTGATGACCCAGCTTGGATCGACTGAACCGATCCCTGCGGTCGGCTTCTCGGTCTGGGTGGATGCGCTGACGAAGATCGGCCGCAAGGTGGGAGCTTAAGTCATGAGCGCGCCATTCGTTCTGGCCGTTCCCTCCAAGGGCCGCCTGCAGGAAAACACCGAGGCCTTCTTCGCCCGTGCCGGGCTCAAGCTGTCGAAGGCCGGCGGCGCCCGCGACTATCGCGGCACGCTTGCAGGCCTCGACAATGTCGAGGTCGCCTATCTCTCGGCGAGCGAGATCGCCTCGCAACTGTCGCGCGGCCTCGCGCATCTCGGCGTCACCGGGGAAGACCTGGTGCGCGAGAACATCGCGGACGCCGACAAGCGCGTGTCGCTGATCGACGGGCTCGGCTTCGGCTACGCCGACGTCGTCGTCGCGGTGCCGCAGGCCTGGATCGACGTTCGCACCATGGCCGACCTCGACGACGTCACCACCGGCTTCCGCGAGCAGCATCACATGCGGATGCGGGTCGCGACCAAGTTCATCAACCTCACCCGCACCTTCTTCCAGAGCCACGGCATCACCGATTACCGCATCGTTGAAAGTAGCGGCGCGACCGAAGGCGCGCCGGCGGCCGGCAGCGCCGAGCTGATCGTCGACATCACCACGACGGGCGCGACGCTCGCCGCCAACGGCTTGCGGGTGCTCGACGACGGCGTGATCCTGCGCAGCCAGGCCAATCTGGTCGCCTCGAAAGAGGCCGACTGGACGCCGCAGGCGCGGGAGACCGCGCGCGTCATCCTCGATCACATCGCAGCAAGGGCGCGAGCCAACAAGTATCGCGAGGTCCGCACCCGCTTCCGGCAATGCGACGCGGCGCTGCTCGGCGAAGCCCATGGCCGGTTCGGCGTCGAAGCCCCGTTCGGCGGGCCGACCTCGTCGGGCATGTTGACGTTGCACTGCCCGCCGGGACAGCTCTATGCGCTGGCAAGCTTCCTGCGCGAGCATGGCGCCGAGACCGTCTCGGTGGTTTCGCTCGACTACGTGTTCGACCGGGAGAACCCGCTGTTCGCCAAGCTGGAGGCGTTCCTGCGGCAGTGAGCCTCAGGCCGTTCGGCTTTTCCGTTCAGCTTTGCGACAGCAAACGGCAGCTACCATATGCTGTTAAGATGACTTTGAACGCTTCTGGAACTTGATCGATGACGCTGGGCTCCGACGTTTCCGGCATGACGACGACCGCAGGCACCGCCGCGGCGAAGGGACTGTCGATCGTCGTCCCCGTCTACAACGAGGCGGCGGGCCTCGCCGCCCTGCACCAGCGCATCTGCGATCTGGCAAAAACCTTGCGGGAGCGCTATCGGCTGGCTTGCGAGGTCGTCTATGTCGATGACGGCAGCAAGGATGCGACGCTGGCGATCGCCCGCGCGCTGCCGGCCGACGCGATCGACGTCCAGGTGGTGTCGCTGTCGCGCAATTTCGGCAAGGAAGCGGCGCTGATGGCCGGCCTCGACCATGCCCGGCTCGGCGCCGTCATGTTCATGGACGGCGACGGCCAGCATCCGCCGGCCCTGATCGAACAGCTGGTGCGGCACTGGATCGATGACGGCTATGACGTCGTCTACACCGCCAAGGCGCATCGCGACAACGAGACCTTCCTGCGCCGGGTCGCCGTGCACGGTTTCTACGCGCTGATCAATTGGGGGGCACGGCAGAAGATTCCCGAGGACGCCGGCGACTTCCGCCTGCTGTCGCCGCGCGCGGTCACGGCGCTCAGGCAGCTGCCCGAGCGCAACCGGTTCTTCAAGGGCCTCGCCAGCTGGATCGGCTTCCGCCAGATCCGCGTCGACTACGAGCCGTCCGCGCGCGCCCATGGCGTCACCACCTTCAACGCCGCGAGCCTGCTCGGCCTGTCGATCGAGGGCCTGACCTCGTTTTCGGTGGCCCCCCTGCGCTTCGCCAGCCTGCTCGGCGTCATTCTCGCCGGGGGCGCCTTCTTGTTCGGCCTTTCGATCCTCTGGGAGGTGTTCACGACCGGCAAGCAGGTGCCCGGCTATCCCTCGCTCGTGATCGGCCTGATGACGATCGGCGGCGTGCAGCTCATCATGATCGGCATCGTCGGCGAATATATCGGCAAGATCCTCTCCGAGCTGAAGGCGCGCCCGATCTACTTCGTCGCCGAGCATAGTGAAAAGCACTTCGAAGCGGCGCAGGACGCTTCGAGCGACGCCGCGAAGAGGACGGCGGCCGAATGAGCGCGGCCGCGGGTCTGCGGCGGATCTGGCTCTGTGCCGACGATTACGGCATCAGCCCGGGCGTCAACCGCGCCATCCGCGACCTGATCGAACGCGGCCGCCTCAACGCCACCTCGGTGATGATGGTGGGGCCCGCAATCGCGCGCAGCGAGGTCGAGGCGCTTCAGGCCTCGGCGAAGACGAGCCCGCGCTGCGCGATCGGATTGCACGTGACGCTGTCGGCGCCGTTCCGTCCCCTCACCATGCATTTCCGCCCGCTCGACGGCGACATGTTCATGCCGTTTCCGAAGCTGCTGCGCGCGGGCATTTTGCGGCGGCTCGACCGCGAATTCTTCCGCAACGAGGTGAAGGCGCAGCTCGCCGCCTTCGCCGAAGCGTTCGGGCGCGCGCCTGACTTCGTCGACGGCCATCAGCATGTGCAGCTCTATCCGCAGGTGCGCGACGGCTTTGTCGATGCGGTCCGCGAAGGCGCGCCGAACGCCTGGGTGCGCCAGGGCGGCCGCGACCTGCCGCTCAAGCAGCGGCTGGCCTCACCCAAGGCCATCGTGCTCGACGTCCTCAGCGCGCAATTCCGCCGCCGTGCCGGCAGCGCGGGGCTCAGCTTCAACCCGGGCTTTGCCGGCGCCTATGACTTCACGCGGGCGGCCGATTTTGGCGAGCTGATGCGGCAATTCCTGGAAGGCTTGCCAGATGGCGGCCTCGTGATGTGCCACCCCGGCTTCGTCGACGATGTCCTCGCCGGCCTCGATCCGATGACGGATGTCCGCGAACGCGAGCACGCCTATCTGGCGGGCGACGCCTTCGCGCGTCTGCTGGCGGACAGCGGCGCCACGCTGGGATGACACCGGCGGACAGCAAGCCGCGGGGCAGCTTGTCGCATACCGAAATTTAATCCGGCCGGCACTGTTGGGGCCACAATGGAACCCTACATCTGCTTCGCGCTTGTTTTGCGCGAGGGAGACTGATCATGACGCCGCAGGAACGCCAGCTCGTCGACGACCTTTTCGACCGGCTTTCGAAACTGGAAAACGCACCGCGCGATCCCGACGCGATCGCCGCGATCTCGGACGGACTGCGCAAGGCACCCGGCGCGATCTATGCGCTGGTGCAGACCACGCTGCTGCAGGACGAAGCGCTGAAGCGTGCCCATAACCGCATCCAGGAGCTGGAAGCGGCCCATGCGCCCGAGCAGGCGCAGTCCGGCGGCTTCCTCGACACCATGCGCGATACCTTGTTCGGCGGAGGCCCCTCGCGCGGCTCGGTTCCGAACGTGCCGCCGCGTGACACGCGGCCGGTCTGGAACAGCGGCGGAGCGATGCAGCAGACGCAGCCGGGCTACGGTCAGCCGCCTTACGGCCAAGGTCAGGGCCCGGGCCAGGGTTATGGCGCACCGCCGATGGGCGGTGGCGGCGGCTCGTTCCTCGGCACCGCGGCGGCAGCTGCGGCCGGCGTCGTCGGCGGCTCTCTGCTGCTCTCGAGCATCCGCGGCATGATGGGCGGATCGCATCAGCAGGCCTTTGGCGACACCAACGCCCTCGGCGACCGCAGCGCTGGTGGAAGTCCTTGGGGCGGCAGCGACCAGTCCGGCGGCTCGCTCGCGCGCGATGCCGGCCTCAACGACATCGGCTCGAACCGGGAGTCCCGCCAGAGCTTCTCCGACCAGGCGAACAACGATCGTAACGACAACGACCAGAACTACGGCGACAACAACGACGACGGCAATATGGACGTAGCCGACGACAGCGATTTCGGCGGCGACGACGATGGCGGCAGCGATTACGCGTGAGCAATTCGTCCGAAAGATGCGGACGGCCGCCTCTCGGCGGCCGTTTTCTTTAGAGCATGGGCTCGAGCGTCTTTTGTGCCACGGCAAGGAGAGAGGACGCTCGATATAATATGACTAATGCGCAGCTCCATTGGACTGAGCTGAAGGTTACCCGACGCGCCTGAATTCACCATGACAAATCAAATCGCCGTCTGACGCGTGCGACCGTAGACTCCCGGATTTCCAAATTCGGACATGGGTGTTCAACTGGAAGAACACGTTGCTCATGCCACACACCAATGTGGTTGCCTCTCTTGGTTATAGTCGGGGTTTTAAAAATGAGTCCACTTCAGCAGCGCATCGCAACCCTGACCAACGTGACAACTCATCTCATCACCGAGTTGTCGGAGTTGGAGGGACTGCACGAGCGCCTCAAGAAGGCAGAGCTGTCGGCGCGGCGGTTGAAACGCTCCGTTCGCGCATCGCTTTCCCATTCATCAACTCGTCGTCGCTGCTCTGTTGCCCCTCGTCTCGGTTCGAGGCGGCATCGTCGGCCAGCCTAAAGCATGATCCGGAAAAGTGCGCAGCGGTTTTCCGAAAAGATCATGCTTTAAGCGCGATGACGATTCATCCTGATCGCATCGCGCTTTGGACCTTGGCCGGAGGACGTACGCCGGCGGCGCGCAACGCCTTCGATGCCGCGCGTCGCGAGCCGGCGCGACACGCGGAGTTGACGGCTCGCAGCGAGCGCTGGGCTACATCACCACGACCTTGGTGCCGACATTGACGCGGCCGTAGAGGTCGATGACGTCTTCGTTGCGCATGCGGATGCAGCCGGAGGAGACGTTGGTGCCGATGGTCCAGGGCTCGTTGGAGCCGTGGATGCGGTACAGCGTCGAGCCCAGATACATCGCGCGGGCGCCGAGCGGGTTCTCCGGACCGCCTTCCATGTGCCGGGGCAAATCGGGACGGCGCGCGATCATTTCGGCCGGCGGCGTCCAGTCCGGCCATTCGCGCTTGGCTGTGATCGCCTTCACGCCGGACCAGGTGAAGCCGGGACGCCCGACCCCAATGCCGTAGCGCATCGCCCTGCCATTGCCCTCGACGAGATAGAGGAATTTGTTCGGGGTATCGACCACGATGGTGCCGGGACTTTCCTTGCCGCTATAGTCAACAGATTGCTTCTCGAACCTTGGATCGAACTGACGCTGCCGCGGGTCGGCCGTCTCCTGCTGAACCGCGCCTTGCTGATATCCACCCTGCATCTGCGGCTCGCCCATCGGCGGCAGGCGGCGCTGGTCGTAATAGCCGGGCTGCTGTTGATAGACCGGCTGCTGCGGCGCGTAGGCCGGACCGCGGCCGGGACCGTCGCCGAACAGGAACTCGATGAAGCCGCCGCCCATGTTCGCATTGGAGGCGACGCGCACCGGCGCCGGCGGCACCTGCGGCTGGTAGAGCACCGCGGGCGGATCGTTCGGCACCGAATTGTCGAAGGCGCTGGCACTGTTTGCGCCGGCAATGAAGGTGCAAGCGCTGCCAAGCAGCGCGACAGACATTTTCTTGAACATCGACGTACTCTGTACTGTTTCGTCTAGATCACATGCGCCGTGGAGAGCTGATGGCTGGTCCGCGCCCCCGACGTGGTCAATAAAAAGCAAAAGCCGTTTTGTTTGGTAAACAGAAGCGGCGTTTGGATTCACCACGTCGTCAGCAGCGGGGCAATTTGGCGATCAGCGTTTATTTTCGATGAACGCCGCGCGCCCATGGTTAATCGCTTCTTTGCGCGCCGTCGCGCGCAGCCGCACAACAGTTCCTGCCGTGAACTTCGTGTTAAATCGCTTCTGCCTACAAAGACGCGTGAGTGAGGTGGGGGGAGTATCCAGATGGCTGTTCACCGCAAACGTTTTCGCGTCGAGGATATCGCTGGTGGCGAGATGCCGATTTTGGACGTAACTGAAGAGGCAATCCCGATGCACAGCGAGATCATGGCCGAGCTACGTGCGATCCGTGCACAGATGGCGAAAGGCACCGCGCCCTTGCCCTTGTCCGGCAGCGCAGCCATGGCGGCGATCGACGCCTCCACCGCCCACGAGCTCTCCGAGGCTCGTACCATGCTCGAGACCTACCGGGCCCAGATCGAGCAGTGCGAAAAGCTGAAGGTCGAGCTCGACCTCATCCATGACGCCATCGACCGCACCAAGCGCGAAATCGCGACACTGCACGGCAAGAGCTTTGACGGCGGCGAAATGGCCAAGGTCAATGGCGAGCTCGGCGCGGTGGTCGGCGGCACCGAGCAGGCGACCCAGCAGATCCTCGAGGCCGCGGAGTCGATCGACCAGGCCGCCAGCGCAATGTCCAAGGTGGACTCGATCGACCAGCAGAAGCGGCTCGCCGACGACATCCAGGAACGCGTCATCTCGATCTTCGAGGCCTGCAACTTCCAGGACCTGACCGGCCAGCGCATCAGCAAGGTGATGGGCACGATGAAGTTCATCGAGCAGCACATCAATGCGATGATGGAGATCTGGGGCGGCGTCGACGCGATCAAGTCCCACGTCGTGCCGCAGGTCGACAATCGCAGCGAGGACGACAAGCTTCTCAACGGCCCCAAGCTCGCCGGCGACGTCGGCCACGCCTCGCAGGACGACATCGACGCGCTGTTCGACTGAGCGGACGCGACATAGCGAAAAACAAAACGCCGGCGAGAGCCGGCGTTTTTGTTTTTGGCCCAGCCCGTCATTCCGGGGCGGCTCGACAGAGCCGGACCCGGAATCCGGAGATTTAAGGCAGGAAGCTCACCACATCGAGATTCTCAGGTGCGCGAGTGCGCACCATAGTTCGCGCTTCGCGCGCCCCGGAATGACGGAAGACGAACATCACGCCCGCGGCGCGCAGCGGACGTAGACCATGTTGCCGTAGCGGGTGGCGGCGTCCTTGTCGATGAAGCGGGTGATCAGGACGCGGCCGTCGAAGGAGATGATTTCGCGGTCCTGCTCGCCGGGGGTCGGACCCGCCGGTCCGATGTAGTTCTTGCCGCTCGGCGAGCCCTTCAGCCGCAGCTCCTGGGGCGTTGCCTGGTCGGCCAGATGCATGATCACGCCGCCGGAGGAGCCGGCGGTGATCACGTAGGGATTTTTGCACTGGGCCCGGGCGGCGGCCTCGGTGCGGGCGCGGTCGGCGGGGTTCTGGAACGAGGCGAGGCCCCAGCGACCGACGATCTCGTCGCCGCGAATGGTCGCAGGCATTTCGGGCGCGACGCCCGGCTCGGCTTCGGGCGGCGGCGAGGACGACGAGAAGGACGGCAGGCTCATGCCGCCGCCGCAGGCGCCCAGCAGCAGCGCCAGACAAGAGGCGGCGGCCAGATTGGCAACCGTGCGCGCGTGAGCTGAACTGATCATGGCATTCCCCCGAACAAGACCATGGCCGCACCCCTCCTGCAGCCAAGCGCAAAACCGCTGCCGGAGCAATGACGTCCTTTAATACGTCGGCGCCCCGAACAAGTTTCCAGTGCCACCATCCTATATCCGCCTCACCAATCGCTTAACCACCTTTGCTTGACAGGATCGCGGCCAAGCCATATTTCCGGGCCCACTATTAGCACTCGGAAAGCCCGATTGCTAAGCACGCCGTTCGATCCTCGGGATAGGGGGATGGACGGAAGCGCCGCCCCACCCACTTCCACTACTTCCGAAGCGAGCCTCCAAAGGGAAACGTCATGGCTAAATCCAAATTTCGTCCGCTGCATGACCGTGTCGTGGTCAAACGTATCGACGCCGAGGAAAAGACCAAGGGCGGCATCATCATTCCGGACAGCGCCAAGGAAAAGCCCTCCCAGGGAGAGGTCGTCGCCGTCGGCCCCGGCGGCCGTGACGAGACCGGCAAGCTGACCCCGATCGACCTCAAGGTCGGCGACCGCGTGCTGTTCGGCAAATGGTCGGGCACCGAGGTCAAGATCGACAACGAAGAGCTCCTGATCATGAAGGAGTCGGACATCATGGGCGTACTGGCCTAAGGCCATCCGCCTGAACAGCCGCTGAATGTCATGCCCGGATCCAGGCGGTCCGGGCATCCATCATTCCGCCGGGTTCGGTCCACGAATCCCGGAATTGATGCGACGGGCGTGCGGCAGACACATCACCAAACACGAGGGATTGCTAAAATGGCTGCCAAAGACGTCAAGTTTTCCGGAGACGCGCGCGATCGCATGTTGCGCGGCGTCGACGTTCTCGCCAACGCCGTCAAGGTGACGCTCGGCCCGAAGGGCCGCAACGTCGTCATCGAGAAGAGCTTCGGCGCACCCCGCATCACCAAGGACGGCGTCACCGTCGCCAAGGAGATCGAGCTCGAGGACAAGTTCGAGAACATGGGCGCCCAGATGGTGCGTGAGGTCGCCTCCAAGACCAACGACCTCGCCGGCGACGGCACCACCACCGCCACCGTGCTGGCCCAGGCCATCGTGCGCGAAGGCGCCAAGGCGGTTGCCGCCGGCATGAACCCCATGGACCTCAAGCGCGGCATCGACATCGCGGTCGCTTCCGTCATCAAGGACATCGAGAAGCGGGCCAAGCCCGTCGCCGCCTCCTCCGAGGTCGCCCAGGTCGGCACCATCTCGGCCAACGGCGATGCCGCCATCGGCAAGATGATCGCCCAGGCGATGCAGAAGGTCGGCAACGAAGGCGTCATCACCGTCGAAGAGAACAAGTCGCTCGACACCGAAGTCGACATCGTCGAGGGCATGAAGTTCGACCGCGGCTATCTCAGCCCCTACTTCGTCACCAACCCCGAGAAGATGACCGCCGAGCTCGAGGATGCCTACATCCTCCTGCACGAGAAGAAGCTTTCGGGCCTCCAGGCCATGCTTCCGGTGCTGGAAGCCGTGGTGCAGTCGGGCAAGCCGCTCGTCATCATCGCCGAAGACGTCGAGGGCGAGGCGCTGGCCACCCTGGTCGTCAACCGCCTCCGCGGCGGCCTCAAGGTCGCCGCCGTCAAGGCGCCGGGCTTCGGCGATCGCCGCAAGGCCATGCTCGAGGACCTCGCCATCCTCACCGGTGGCCAGCTCATTTCCGAAGACCTCGGCATGAAGCTCGAGAACGTCACTGTGAAGATGCTCGGCCGCGCCGGCAAGGTCGTGATCGACAAGGAGAACACCACGATCGTCAAGGGTGCCGGCAAGAAGCCGGACATCGAGGCCCGTGTCGGCCAGATCAAGGCGCAGATCGAGGAGACCACCTCGGACTACGACCGTGAGAAGCTCCAGGAGCGTCTCGCCAAGCTGGCCGGCGGCGTCGCGGTGATCCGCGTCGGCGGCGCCACCGAGATCGAGGTCAAGGAGAAGAAGGACCGCGTCGAGGACGCTCTCAACGCCACCCGCGCCGCGGTGCAGGAAGGCATCGTCCCCGGCGGCGGCGTCACGCTGCTGCGCGCCAAGAAGGCGGTCGGCCGTCTCACCAACGCCAATGCCGACGTCCAGGCCGGCATCAACATCGTGCTGAAGGCGCTCGAGGCTCCGATCCGCCAGATCTCGGAAAACGCCGGCGTGGAAGGCTCGATCGTGGTCGGCAAGATCCTGGAGAACAAGTCCGAGACCTTCGGCTTCGACGCCCAGACCGAGGACTATGTCGACATGATCGAGAAGGGCATCATCGATCCCGCCAAGGTGGTGCGCACCGCGCTCCAGGACGCCTCCTCCGTGGCCGGCCTGCTGGTCACCACCGAGGCCATGGTCGCCGAAACGCCGAAGAAGGAAGCCTCGCCCGCGATGCCCGGCGGCGGCGGCATGGGCGGCTTCTAAGCCTCCGTTCCGTTACAATGTTGCGAAGGCCGCCTCCGGGCGGCCTTCTTTTTTGCCGACCCTGCCCCTCCGCTTTCCGATTCAACCGACGGCCAAAACCCACTACGGTGACGCGCCGATTCGAATTGTTTGGGCATGATCCTCTCGGAAAACCGCTTCACACTTTCCGGATCATGCCCGTTGCGCGAGGATTTCATCGATGCGTGCGCTTCTGGTTTGTTCGACAGCCCTTTTGGCTCTGCTTGCAGCTTCTCCGCATTCCGCATCCGCCCAGATGAAGCTGTCGCCGAAGGCCACGACGCCCGGTGGGCCGGAGACACGCTATTTCACCTCGATCGACGGGCTGATGGACGGCAATGCCGACGTGATCCTGAAGGAGACGCGCCAGGGCAAGACGGTGACGGCGGCCGTGCTCGACGTCTGCTATCCCGTCGCAAAGAATTCCGACCGCAAGGACCGCTTCGTCGTCAATCTCCAGGTCGCGGGCCAGACCCTGACCGGCACCACGCAGAGCATCAGCGAGAAGTCGCCCGTCAGCGTCAAGCTGCTGCGCAAGCAGAGCGGCGACACCTTCGAATTCCGCGGCCAGATCAGCATTGGCCAGGTCGTGACCGAGGTGACCTCGCCCGACAATTCCGATCTCAGCGAGAAGGAATTTCAGGACAACCAGACCTCCGACGACGGCATCACGCCGCAGCCGAAGGATTTCACCGACGTCTCGCCGGAGGCGATCGCGGTCAAGGTCAAGCTCGACGCTGCAACCGACTTCCTGAAGAGCCTGAAGGGCCAGGCGGTCGAGGTGACGCTGGCGAGCCTCACGGTCGGCTGCGATGCGCTGCGCGCAGGCGAGCAGACCATCAACATGTCGGTCGATCCCGAGCGCGCCGGCGCGCTGCTGGCGAAATTCAAGGCGACGCCGGGCGTCACCTCCGCGGGCTGGACCGCGGGCATGACCGAGATGGACCGCACCATCCGCTTCGCCGCAGCCGACTGGCGCGAGGGCGACAAGATCAGCAAGGACAAGCTCGCGGCCGCCGTCTCGAACGTTTTGAGCCGGACGCTCGCGGCAAAGCCGGTCTCGCAAAGCTTCAACCCCGCCACGGGCAAGCTCAAGCTGGTCTTCAAGCGGCCGAACCCGGATTTCCCCGCGCTCGATCTCACCGACACGATCGAGGTCGCAGGGCTCGTCTCGCCCGACAAACCGGGCGCGACCGACAAGCTCATGCTGTGGATCGGCAGCCCCGCGACGACGACCGCCGACGAGAGCAGCGGCGCCAAGCTCAATCTCTCCGACGACACGTCGGTCGACGAGGAAGGCGAGCAGCCCGACGACAACGGTTCGATCGAGGCGCTTGCCAAGGAGCTCAAGGGCCAGCGCTGGGATGCCGACAAGTCGGTGTGGAAGTAGGCTTTCGTGCCCCGGACGCTGCGCAGCACGTCAGTGATGCGCAGCAGAGCCGGGGCCCAGAGGCCACACACGAATTTGCCGATAGAAAATCTGGGTCCCGGCTCTGCGGCGCATCGCTTGCGCGACGCGCCTTGTCCGGGACACGAGAGCGGAGCTAATTCCCCGTCGTCCTGAAGCGCAGTGGCTTGGGGCCGATCAGCGTCAGCACGTCGCCCTGACGCTTCCAGGTCTCGACGCTGCTCAGTGCCGCGACCAGATCGTCGTCGGCCTGCGCCCTTGCCGGCGGGCAGGAGCGATCCTGGATCTGACCGGGGACGAAGATCACGGTGTTGCCGGCGACCGAGAACTGGCCCTTGCCGCCCTTGCACCAGAGCTCGAGCACGACCTCGCCATGGTCGCCGATTTCGATGTTCGGAATTCGCTTCGAGCCTGCTTGCGGCAGCGCTTCCAGCGTCATCTCGGTGCCGAACGGGAAACCGTCCTCGGCACGCGCGACAATGGACATCGCTAGCATTGCAACCGCAGCACACACCAATCGCCTGAGCGAAACCATGAGACCTCTCGTCCGACCTGATTTGCCGCACCTTCTATAAGACGGCGGCGCCAATGAGAAGGTTCGCTCAACCTGGAGCGCGATGAGATTTGATTGGGCGCAAAAATCCCCGCGGGGCGGAACCTCGCGGGGATTTGCGTTCGAGCCGGAGTTGGCCTGCTACTTCAGGACCATTGCCGTGAACGGCCAGACATAGGCCTGCAACGTCACGAGCACGCCGACGAGACAGGCCAGCACGATCGAGTGCCAGAACACGAAGCGCAGGATCGTGCCCTCGTGCCCGTACCAGTTGGTGGCAGTGGAGGCGACCACGATCGACTGCGCGTCGATCATCTTGCCCATCACGCCGCCGGACGAGTTCGCCGCAGCCATCAGGACCGGCGACAGGCCGAGCTGCTCGGAGGTGATCTTCTGCAGGTTTCCGAACAGCACGTTGGAGGCGGTGTCCGATCCCGTCAGCGCCACGCCCAACCAGCCGAGCAGCGTGCCGAAGAAGGGATAGAGCACGCCGGTTGCGGCGAAGGCGAGGCCGAGCGTCGCGTCGACGCCGGAGAGCCGCGTCAAGGTGCCGATCGCCAGCATCGCCGAGATCGTAATCAGCGAGATCGCACAGAGCCGGATGGTACGGCCGTACTCGGTCACGAGCTTGCCGGGACCGACGCCCATCAGGACACCGGAGATGATCGCCGCGATCAGCATGCCCGTGCCGGTGAAGGACAGGTAGGTGAAGCCGAACACGGCGCTCTCTTTCGTCGGCCCTGGCGCGACCGGCGGCATCTTGTTGATCATCTGGTGCAGCTCGGGCACGGGATAGTTCCAGACGAAGATCGAATTCGCCCAGGCCTTGAACGCCCCGTTACCCCAGATCAGCATCACGATGCAGACGATGATCCACGGCAGCAGCGCGCCGAACAGTTCGCTCTGCGTCAGCGGCGTCTTGTCGAGCGGTTTGGCCGCCGCCATGGTGGCTGCCGATTCATCGCGGCCGCGCAGCGCCGGCGACAGCCAGAGCTGCCTGGGCTGCCAGACTTTGAGGAACAGGATCAGCGCGCCCATCGAGATCAGCGACGCGCCGATGTCGACGATCCAGGGGTTGATGAAGTTCGAGATCACGAATTGCGGAATCGCGAACGACACGCCGGTGACCAGGATTGCCGGCCAGACATCCTTCATGCCCTTCCAGCCCGCGAACGCCCACACCACCCAGAACGGCACGATCAGCGAGAAGACCGGCAATTGCCGGCCGACCATCGCGCCGAGGATGTAGGGATCGAGCCCGGTGACCGAGGCAAGGCCCTGGATCGGCGTGCCCAGCGCGCCATAGGCGACCGGCGCGGTGTTGGCGATCAGCGACAGGCCGGACGCCGCGAGTGGCGAGAAGCCGAGGCCGATCAGCACGGCGCCGGTGATGGCGACCGGCGTGCCGAAGCCCGAGGCGCCCTCGAAGAACGCGCCGAAGGAGAAGGCGATCAGCAGCAATTGCAGCCGCCGGTCCTCGGTGACGCCGCCGATGGCGCGCTTGAGCAATTCGAAGCGTCCCGTACTCACCGTCACCTGGTAGAGGAAGATGACATTGAGCACGATCCAGCCGATCGGGAAAAAGCCGGTCACGATGCCCAGCACCGAGGCACGGATCGACATGTTCGCCGGCATGGTGAAGACGAAGATCGTGATCAAATTGGCCACGATCACGGCGATGACCGCCGCGATATGCGCCTGGACGCGACCGCTCGCGATCAGGACCAGCAGCGTGACGACGGGCACCGCCGCCGCAATCGTCGACAGCACCGGACTGTGCAGCGGATCATAGACTTGATTCCACATGGTCTTCCTCCCCCACGCATGTTTGCGGCAGACGGCCCGCGTGGAGAGCCGATCCTGCTTGACGCTGGAAGCGATAACCCCCGAGCTGGACGCGAATTCCTCGCGAATGCGGCGGTTCCCGTCCCGCTCACAAGCTCGCGAAATCCCAGAGCACCCCACCCCGCGCCGTCGAGCCCCATGCTAGGGTTGCAAGCTGCGACAAGCCAACGCAAATTGCAGCACTTGCGACTTTAGTCTAAGCGCGCCCATTTCCGCCATTACCTCAAGCCTCTGGCTCCGGGCCGTTGTGCACATCCCCCTAGGAGATTCTGCTCTGTGAAGAACCTCAGCGCCACGCTCGCGATCGTCTGGCGAATCGCCGTCCCCTATTTCCGGTCGGAGGACAAGTGGGCCGGCCGCGGCCTGCTCGCCGTCGTCGTCGCGATGGAGCTGGTGCTGGTCGCGATCAACGTGCTGCTCAATCAGTGGCAGAACCGGTTCTACAGCGCCCTGCAGGCCTACGATCTGCCCGAATTCGTCAAGGAGGTCTGGATCTTCCTTGGGCTTGCCTTCACCTTCGTCGCTTTGGCCGTCTACAAGCTCTACCTGAACCAGTGGCTCCAGATCCGCTGGCGGCAATGGCTGACGCAACACTATCTCGGCGAATGGCTCGAGGGCGCCACCCATTACCGCATGCAGCTCAGGGGCGATGCCGCCGACAATCCGGACCAGCGTATCACTGAGGACGTCAAGAATTTCGTCGAGCAAACGCTGACCATCGGCCTAGGCCTTTTGTCGTCGATCGTGACGCTCGCCTCGTTCGTCGTCATCCTCTGGGGCCTGTCCTACAAGGCACCCTTGTACATTTACGGCACTGATATCCTCGTGCCCGGTTTTCTGGTCTGGTGCGCACTGGCCTACGCGATCGTCGGTACCGCGCTGACCCACTGGATCGGCGCCCCGCTCATCAATCTCAATTTCGAGCAGCAGCGCTTTGAGGCCGACTTCCGCTTCAACCTGATCCGCGTGCGCGAAAATTCCGAGCAGATCGCCCTTCTGAAAGGCGAGAACGCGGAGCGAGGGCATCTCCTGCGGCGCTTCGGCTTCGTCATCGGCAATTGGTACGAGATCATGGGACGGACCAAGCGCCTGACCGCCTTCACGGCAAGCTACGGTCAGGCGGCGACGCTCTTTCCCTATGTGGTGGTGGCGCCTGCCTACTTCGCCAAGCGCATCCAGCTCGGCGACATGATGCAGACCGGCTCGGCGTTCGGCAGCGTGCAGGATGCGCTGTCGTTCTTCGTCACCGCCTATCGCTCGCTCGCAGAGTGGCGCGCGGTGATCGCCCGCCTCGATGGCTTCGAGATGTCGGTCAGCTCCGCCGCCCGCGGCGCGGCGCTCGAACCGACCATCGACATCGCACCATCGAACGGCAAGGCAATCGCGCTCGAGCAATTGCTCGTCAAACTGCCGAACGGCGCGCCTCTGGTCGCAGCTGATGCCTTCACGATCCAGCCCTCGGAGCGGGTGCTGGTGACCGGCCCGTCGGGCTCCGGCAAGTCGACACTGTTCCGGGCCATTGCCGGCGTCTGGCCGTTCGGCACCGGCACGATCGCCATTCCCGAGACGGCGAAGCTGATGATGCTGCCGCAGCGGCCGTATTTCCCGATCGGCGCGCTTGGCGACGCCGTCATCTACCCGACCGAGCACGGCTCGGTCCCGCCCGAGAAGATCCGCGATGCCTTGATAGCCGTCGGCCTGCCGCGACTGGCGGACCGGCTCGACGAGCACGGCCACTGGAACCGGACATTGTCGCTCGGCGAACAGCAACGCCTTGGGCTTGCTCGTGCGCTGCTGCACATGCCGGACTATCTCTTCCTCGACGAAGCGACCGCCTCGCTGGACGAGCCGTCCGAGGACCGGCTCTATCGGCTGCTGACGGAGAAGCTGCCGCAGGCCACCATCGTCTCGATCGGCCATCGCTCGACGCTCGACGCCTTCCACACCCGGAAGGTGGCATTGGTGGAGGACGGCGAGATCCACGTCCTCGGTAAAGCCGTCGAGCCGGCCCGGGCGGAGCCGACCGCGGCGCGCTGAGAGGCCGGCCGGCGTCTCGGACGACCAAGGCTGGGCACCCGCACCCCATAAAGCAAAAGGGCGGCAGATTGCTCTGCCGCCCTCGCAAATGGTCTCGGGAAGAAACTTACTTCAGGTTGGTCATCGCCGTCAGGTCGAACGAGAGCTTGGCGATGCCGGCCGCGCCGCACCAGTTGGAGCCGACGCCGGTGGGATTGATGTTGCTGAAGCTGCCGTTGGCGGTCGCCGTATAGTCGCTGGTGAACGCGTTGCAGTTCGCCTTCGACAGGTCGGTGTCGGAGTAACGCAGGTCGAGCGTGAAGACCTTGTAGGTGAAGCCGACGCCGATATTCCAGGTGTTGTAGTCGGCGTACTTGATGCCGTTCGGGAACGGACCGGCGAAGCCCGGCGCGGCGAAGCCCGTGCCGTAGAACGAGTCGGACGTGCCGAGGAACTGGCGGCCGAACTCACCCGACACATACATGCCGACGCCACTGGAGCCGAAAATGGTGCTCGGAGCGGTGTACTTGGCGGTGATCGACACGTAGTCGCCCCACGCACCGGAGTTCAGGAAGCTCGGCGTGTAGTACTCGTTCAGGCCGACGCTCCAGTTGTCGTTGATGGTGTAGTTCACCTTGCCGTAGACTTCGAAGAAGCTGACGTCCTTCTTCATCACGTTGCCGTTGAGCAGGGCGTTCGCGGCGCACTGCGCGCTGAGCGCGTTGCCGGCGGTGTCGACCGGCGCGCCGTAATAGCAGGTCCCACCCGGATATAGGTAACCCCAGACGCCGATGTCGAAGGCGAACGCACCGAAGGTCGGGCGGATACCACCGTAGACGTCGATCTCGGCTGCGGCGCGGTTCGGGAAGGAGATGCTCTCACCGGCCACGCCGACATAGAGCTGGAGGTCCTTGGTGACGTTGTAGCGCGGCTCGAAATAGGCCGAGACCGACGGCTTGTGGTTCGACTGGGTGATACCGCGGAAGATGTAGTCGCTCATGACCGCACCGCCGAAGGCGATATCCCAGGGATCGAAGGCGGGCGGCGGCGGGGCCTTCAATGCCTTCACGCGCAAGTCTGCCGCGAAAGCCGAACCCGTCGTCACCATTGCCAGCGCCGTTGCCAACAAAGCCACTTTTTTCATTTCGATCCCCATCGCCAGTTCTTACCCAGTCGGATCCCGGAGGCCCCCCGGGGCAAACGACCTGTCTGCAAAATTGCGTTACTGCGACAATCTGGATTGAGGGATGGGGACCGTGAAGCAAAAATCACGGGCATCTGCCGACTTTTTGGGCGTTTTGACGATTCCGCGAAAGGTTGTCAGCCTGTGTGTCTTCTCGATCACATTATTTGCATTCCAAAGGGCACGGCAGGACCCGTGCAAGTACGGGGAAGGCGGCTAGCGTGGCATCCGGGCGACGAATCAAACAGGCGCCGTGAACGGAAGACTTCCGGAGGCCCTGCGGCGATGCAAAAAGGCCGCAGCGTCACCGCAGCGGCCTTCCCTGTTGTTGGCGATCGCGGTCGCTGGATGGGACCTAGCCTTGTCCCTCGGCCGGTGCCGCTTCCGCAGAAGACGAAGGCATCGCCCAGCTCGTCTCGGCGGCCGGCTCGGGAGCCGGAGCTGGCGACGGCGCTGACGGCTTCGGCGCGGGAGCTGCCTTCGCCTTCTTCGGTGCCGCTTTCTTCGCGGCCTTCTTCGGTGCAGCCGGCTTGGCTGCTTTCCTGGCTGCCTTCTTCACAGCCTTCTTGGCGGCCTTCTTTGGAGCGGCCTTCTTCGAAGCTTTCTTGCCAGCTTTCTTCGTGGATTTTTTGGCAGATTTCTTCGCGGACTTCTTGGCTGCCTTCTTCGCGGATTTCTTCGCCGCTACAGCCTTCTTCGCCTTTTTGGCCTTCTTGCTTTTTTTCTTCTTCGCTTTCGCCATCGTGGTCCTCCTGTTGTCGACGAACAATGGTCGATCGGGCGTCGTTCTACCGTCGCCTCCGGAGGAAAGCTCAGGCTTGAAAGCTCAAACTTGCGCGTTCAATGCCGGCCGCGACCCGCCCGTAGCCCAATCGAGAAGCTCAATCGTGTGTACGACCGGAACTGACGTGCCACTGGCAATCTGCACCATGCAGCCGATATTGCCCGCGGCAATCATGTCCGGCTTGACGCTCGCGATGTTGGCGACCTTGCGATCGCGCAACCGGCCCGCAAGCTCGGGCTGGAGAATGTTGTAGGTCCCCGCCGAACCGCAACACAAATGGCTCTCCGGTACATCTTTCACCACGAATCCATTCTTGGAAAGCAATTCTTTCGGAAGGCCCGTGATTTTCTGCCCATGCTGCAACGAACACGCCGAGTGATAGGCGACGACGATGTTGTCCTGTCGCGCAGTCGGCTCGAGTGCGAGGCCGGCGATGTATTCGGTGATGTCCTTGGCGAGCGCGGACACCTTCGCCGCATCGGCGGCGAACGCAGCATCCTCGCGCAGCAGATAGCCGTAGTCCTTGATCACTGTGCCGCAGCCGGACGCCGTCACCAGGATGGCGTCGAGCCCCTCACCGGCCGCTTCCTTCCGCCACGCCGCGACGTTGGCTCGCGCCCGCGCCAATGCATCCTGATCGTTGCCGAGGTGATGGGTCAGCGCGCCGCAGCACTGTTCGTCCCGGACCAGGACAACCTCGACGCCATGGCGGGTGAGAAGACTGATGGCCGCCTGGTTGATGCGCGGCGCCAGGACCTGCTGGGCGCAGCCCTGGAGCAGCCCGACCCGGCCGCGCTTCTTGCCGAGCGCCGCGAACACACTGCCGGCGGCGGGGCCCGGCGGCGGCAGCCGGTGCGGGGCCAGCGCCAGCATCGCCTTGATGCGCTGGATCAGGCCGGGCGTCGCCGAGGGCCGCGGCGTCGGCAGGAAAACGGCAAGCGGACGGGCCACCCGCGCCAGCACCATGCTCATGCGAAAGCGCTGCGGGTCCGGCAGGACGAAGGCCAGCACCTGGCGCAGCAGCCGCTCAGCCAGAGGCCGCTCATAACGCTGCTCGATCCTGACCCGGGCCTGGTCGACGAGATGCATGTAGTTCACCCCCGAGGGGCAGGTCGTCATGCAGGCCAGGCACGACAGGCAGCGGTCGACATGCTTGACCACTTCCGCCGTCGGCGCCTGGTCCTTCTCCAGCATCTCCTTGATCAGATAGATGCGGCCACGCGGGCTATCGAGCTCGTCGCCGAGCAGCACATAGGTCGGACAGGTTGCGGTGCAGAAGCCGCAATGGACGCAGGCACGCAGGATCTTGTCGGCTTCCGCGATGTCGGGATCGGCAAGCTGGGCGAGTGAGAATTCGGTCTTCATGCCACAGCGCCTCGGCTCAAGCGGCCCCGGTTGAGAACGGCCTTTGGATCGAAACTGGCGCGCACCCGCTCGCTCAGGGCGGTAATGCCCGGCGCCTGCGGATGAAAGACGTCGACATCGCGCCTGACATCCTCGGCCGCCCGGATCAGCGTTGCGTGACCGCCGACGGCGTTGGCACGCATCCGCACCGCCGGAGCATGCGCGTCGCCCTTCGGCGGCAATGCCGCCCAGATCAGCCCGCCGCCCCAATCATAGATCACGTCGCCGCCCGTCTCCCGCGCCAATTGCGTGCCGAGCGCAGCGCCTGAGGCCGGCGGGCAGACGATCCGCCAGACCGGCCAGGCGCCGAGCGCGCCGCTGGCCGCGAACGGCAGCACGTCGCGGATGGTGGCCCACAGCGCGGCCGACGCCGCGTCCTCGACCAGAGTCGCGGTTCCGAACGGCGCCAGCAATTCGCGCAACGAGCCAGCGCGATGGGCGGCCGAGGCCGTGATACCCTCGAGCCGCAGCACGGTCAGGGCCTCGCCTTGGCCTGCGAGATCGCCAAGCCCGTCGGTCTTGGCCCGGAACGCCGATTTCGGCAGGTGCGCCGCACCGGAGACGTCGAAGGGCGAGCCGAGCGCCGCGGTCATTGCCTTGTTGGCGGCGGCATCGTCGAGGCCGCTTAGCAGCAGCGTCCGCTCGGCCTCGGGCTTGGGCATCACCTTCAGCGTAACCTCAGTCATGACAGACAGCGTGCCCCATGACCCCGCGAGCAACTTGCAGAGGTCGTAGCCGGTGACGTTCTTCACCACTTTGCCGCCGGTCTTGAAGCTGTCCCCGAAGCCCGAGACGGCGTGCGCCCCGAGCAAATGGTCGCGCGCCCCGCCCGCCCTGATCCGCCGCGGACCGGCGAGCCCGGCCGCGATCATGCCGCCGATGGTCCCCGATACGGGCGTGCCGAGCAGCGGCGCGGTATTCATCGGCTCGAACGCGAATTGCTGGTTCTTGGCGTCGATCAGCGACAGCACGTCGCCCAGCGGCGCACCGGCCTGGAGCGTGATGATAAGCTCGTTCGGCTCGTAGGAAGTGACGGCGTTCAGCGCGGAGAGGTCGAGCACGGCGTTGGTCGCCATGGCATGGCCGATGCCGCGCTTAGAGCCATGACCGATGATCTCGAGCGGCTGCTCATTGGCAATCGCCGCGCGCACCACTTCTTCGACGTCTTTGGCGTCTCTGACCTTAAGCGTATCCACGACTCAGCCGGTATCCAAGTTTAGAACGGAAAGCAAATTTGGCGCGTTGCAGCGAGGCGCAGCGACCGACGCTAGAACCGCGGCAAATCAGGAAACGCCAGCTTGCCGGCATGCACATGCATGCGGCCGAGCTCGGCGCAGCGGTGCAGGGTCGGAAATACCTTTCCGGGATTGAGCAGGCCTTGCGAATCGAAGGCGCATTTCAGCCGTTGCTGCTGGTTGAGGTCGATCTCGCTGAACATGTCGGGCATCAGGTCGCGCTTCTCGATGCCGACGCCGTGCTCGCCGGTGAGCACGCCGCCGAACTCGACGCAGGCGCGCAGGATATCGGCGCCGAAGGCTTCGGCGCGCTCGATCTCGCCGGGCTTGTTGGCATCGTAGAGGATCAAGGGGTGCAGATTGCCGTCGCCGGCGTGAAACACGTTGGCGCAGCCGAGCTGGTATTTTTCGCCGAGCTCGCGGATGCGCGCGAGCGCCTTCGGCAGCGCCCCGCGCGGGATGGTGCCGTCCATGCAGAGATAGTCGGGCGAGATGCGCCCCACCGCCGGGAACGCGGCCTTGCGGCCGGCCCAGAACAGATTGCGCTCGGCTTCCGAATTGGAGATCTGCAGCGTTACCGAGCCGCAGCCTCGTGCAATGGTCTCGACCCGCGTGATCAGCTCGTCGACCTCGATCTTGGGGCCGTCGAGCTCGATGATGAGCAGCGCTTCGACATCGAGCGGATAGCCGGCATGGACGAAGGCCTCGGCGGCGTGGATCGCCGGCTTGTCCATCATCTCCATGCCGCCGGGGATGATGCCGGCGCCGATGATCCGCGCCACGCATTCGCCGGCGGCCTCGACCTCGGCGAAGCCGACCATCAAGGCGCGCGCCGTCTCCGGCTTCTGCAGGATGCGCACCGTGACCTCGGTGATGACGCCGAGCAGCCCTTCCGAGCCGGTGATGACGCCCATCAAATCGTAGCCCGGGTTCTCGCACCCCTTGCCGCCGATGCGCAGGATCTCGCCGCTCATCAGCACGATCTCGCAACCGAGCACGTTGTTGGTGGTCATGCCGTATTTGAGGCAGTGCACGCCGCCGGAATTCTCCGCGACATTGCCGCCGATCGAGCAGGCGATCTGCGAGGACGGGTCGGGCGCGTAATAGAAGCCGGCATGGGCGACCGCCTGGCTGATGGCGAGGTTGGTGACGCCGGGCTCGGTGACGACGACGCGATTGTCGAAATCGATCTCGCGGATGCGCTTGAACTTGCCGAGCCCCAGCAGCACGCCGTCTTCGAGCGGCAGCGCCCCGCCTGATAGCGATGTGCCGGAGCCGCGCGGCACCACCTTGATACCTTGCCCTGCACAATATTTCAGGATCACCGAGACCTGCTCGGTCGTATCGGGCAGCACCACGACCATCGGCGGCTGCCGATAGGCCGTCAGCCCGTCGGATTCATAGGCCCGCATCTCGGCAGGCGTATCGATCACGCCCTCGCCGGGCACGATCGCGCGCAATGCAGCAACGATCTCGGCGCGGCGCGCGAGCACCGCCTGGTCGCTCGCAGGCATCATGATGGCCATATCAAATCCTTCATGGCATATCTTTCCGGCTCACGCCGCACGATCAATTTGTCTCGGCAAATCAATCACGTCCGCGGGTGTTTGGGTAGGCCATCCGAAAGTCGGATCGGCCATCTTTCGCCAGTTCGCTCTGGGACAAGTCGGAAATCATGAAACCTGTCATGGTTTGGTGGCTTGTCCAAGCCGAGCAGGCCTGCCAAAACCGGCAGGTCGGGCGATTGCCGATCCGGCGAGAGACTGACCAGGCCAGACCCACCAGGGAAGAGACGAAGAGCATCCGATGACAAAACTGACTTTTGGCGCACTGACGATCCTCACCATGATTGCCACCGCACCCGCCGCGATGGCGCAGGATGTCGCGGCCGGCAAGACATCGTTCAACAAATGCCTGGCCTGCCACGCGATCGGCGAAGGCGCCAAGAACAAGGTCGGCCCCGAGCTCAACGGTCTCAACGGCCGCAAGTCGGGCACGGTCGAGGGCTACAGCTACACGGACGCGAACAAGAATTCCGGCATCACCTGGGACGAGGCCGTGTTCAAGGAATACATCAAGGACCCCAAGGCCAAGATCCCCGGCACCAAGATGGCGTTCGCCGGCATCAAGAACGAGACCGAGATCAACAATCTCTGGGCCTATGTCGCGCAGTTCGACAAGGACGGGAAGATCAAGCAGTAAGCACGGATCCGTCGACAGCTTCGGCTTCGGTTCTGACCGGGTCAGAACCGAAGCTGCGGCTTTTTGTTTGATGCGTTTTCTTCACGGCGTCGTTGCAAGCGCCGCGACTTGTCCGCCGAAGCCTCGGCGAAGGCGGAAGCAATCCAGAATCCCTCCTCGGAAAGACTCTGGATTGCTTCGTCGCAAGAGCCCCTCAATGACGAGTATGAGGCGGCATCGCGATGCTCCAATGCACATCCCAGCTGCAGTGCCGTAGGGTGGGCAAAGGCGCGTAGCGCCGTGCCCACGATCTCCCTCCATGAGCAACAAGGCGTGGGCACGCTTCCGCTTTGCCCACCCTACGAGATCGAGATTGTGGCACACAGCTCAAGTCGCGGACATGCCTTCTCGTCCTCGCGGCGGATTTCGCCCGAGCTTTGCTTGATCTCGCCACCCTCATAGCCAAGAGGGCGCAGGGAAGGCCGGGTGCCAGCTCGCACCCGCGGTCCGCTGCGCGAAAAGCGCACGCAGGAAGAACCGCACAGCAGCATACAGGTGGTGCCGATCACTCGGCCTTCCCTGCGCGGTGGTCGGACGGCTTATGCCGTGCTCTCCCGGGAGCCGAGTTCCCTCTGGCCTCCCTCGCCCCGCGAATTGGATGATGCAGTCTGCCCGGTTGGGCTCGCTCGCACCTTCGCAGGACTTGACCGTAGCAACGACGGCCAGGACCACACGGTTTTGCCGTACGCGTTCAGCGTCGCTCGTCTGCACGCGGTTTCGGGCTCACAGGGACGACCCGCCCTGCCCGCGCCTCTCGTGCCGACGCTGCCGCGTCCACCGCAACCCAGCTCGCGAAACGTGACGACGCGCGATCGCCCCTCAAGGTCGAGCCGGGATGGACGACACATGCGCCGAAACCGAATTTCGGTAAAGTGGAATATTTTTAGCGGAGCGGATTGACAGGGGCCGACACAGGCACGGTCCCGTAGGGTGGGCAAAGGCGCGCTCTTGCGCGACGTGCCCACGAATCCTCCCCAGTCACACGCAGATCGTGGGCACGGCGCAAGTGCGCCTTGCCCACCCTACGAGAGCTCTACGGGAGCAGCCACTTCGCTCGAAGACGCCCTAATCGGCGGCCGCCTGCGCCGGGGCGATTTTCCCGATCATCGTTTCGATTTCCGTCTTCACGAGCTCCGGCACGGCGTTCTGCACCATGTGGCCGAGATCGGGCAGCACGATCAGCTTCGCATTCGGCACCATGGCTGCGAACGGGCGCGCGTGAATGTTGGTCTTCACCGTCTTGTCGGGCTCGCCGGCAATGATCGTGACTGGCGCCGATATCTCGCCATAGCGCGCGGCTTGCGCAGTCACCGCCTCCTTCAGCGTCACCAGATCATAGGCATTGGCGATGAACTCGCGCGGGCGCAGCAGCAGCGGCGTCGCGGAGTCCTGCACGAATCCATCCGGCATCATTTGCGGCAGGAACACGTTGCGCGCGCCGGCCTCAGCGACGAAATAGCCGAGCGGCAGGGTGATCGTGTAGGCGAGCAGCGGACCGATCACCGGCGTTGCGATGAACTCATTGTAACGGCCGACACCGCCGCGCCAGGGATGGGTGACGGGGGCGAGCATGACCAGGCCGGCGACGCGGCCGGGATGATCGAGCGCAATCCGCGCGCCGAGCGCGCCGCTCCAGGAATGCACGACGAAGATCGCGCGATCGATCCCGAGCTTGCCAAGCGCCTCGTCGATCATCCGGGCCTGGATCTGCGGCGTGGAATCCTGGCGCCGCGCGCGCGTGCTCCAGCCATGGCCGGGACGGTCGACCAGGATGACGCGATGATCCTTGGCGAGCAGGTCCCCGAGCGGGCGCCGCATCGCTTCGAGATTGGAGCTGGCGCCGTGCAGCATCACGATCGGCAGGCCTGCATCGCGCGGACCGATATCGACGACGTGAAGCGTCGCGCCGTCGACCTCGACCATCCCGCCCTGCGGCGGAAAGGCGCGCTGCACGGCGACGATTCCAGCCTGCGTGACCAGCGCCAGCAGAACCAGCGCCGTCACGACTGACATCACGATCATGGAGAGAATCCGGGTGATCCTGGGCACAGGGCAGTTACGGGCGTTACGGGTGGCAGTTTCGCTCCGCCGGCTTTCCGGATTTGCGCCGAAACTGCCGGGGCTGTGGATATGTGCATAATTGAAGAACGTGAAAACTCAATGGAATCAACAACATTCCAGGAGGCCGCGCAAGCCTCGGAACAGCTTCATGCAGCCGTCATCGCGGCTTCCTTATAATCGCCATGGTCGGTTCCGCCATCTAGGCGCGGGTGGGCGCCGATCCTCCTCGCAGGCCCCAGGGCAACCTCAGGGGATGCGGGAAAGACCGGCAGGATTTGTCCTGATTTGAACCGGAGGATTTTCGATGAGCTTCAGATCGAACGACACTGCGATCGACGAGATCGTGGCGAGCTGCAACGGCGATCTGCGCGGTGCCCTGCGGGCGCTGCTGCTGATCAACGAGCACCTGGAATCGGAGCTTGCAAAGGCTTACGCCGCAGCCGCCGATCGCGGCCTGGTCGAGCGCGGCGGCAACGCTCTGCACTAAAGTGCGGTGGACCGCACTTTAGGCTCTCTATCGAGCATGATCTCGTCGGAAAACCGCTGCACACTTTTCGCGAACGCGGCCCTTCGGGTCCGGATCATGCTTGGCACGCAGACTAGTTCGCTCCGTCCTCGTCCTTTTCCTCGTCCGGGGTAAGTGCGGGACAGGCGCGGATCGTCGAACGGGCAAGCTTGGCATCGGCCCTCGACTTGTAGGGACCGTCGCCGAACCAGATATCGCCGATGATGACCGGATTGCTGGTCACGATGTTGCATTTTCCGGTGGCGCGGTTGCCGACCACCCAGAAAAGTCCGTCGGCGAAGCTCACCGTCCCCGACGCGAGCAGCAAGCTACCCGCAAAGATCAAACGCTTCATGGCTTTTGCTCCTGCCATGCAGGTAGGCCCCTGGCGGCGCCGGCAATAGTCCTCACGATGCCGCGCTTCCAATCGTGGTTAATCCACGTAAGGCGCCATCGCTCGGAAGATGATCAAACTATCCGCTATTGCGCGAGCACGATCCTCCCGAACTATTCCGGATCGTGCTCTAGATATCGCGGCCTTCGACCTTCTCGGTCAGCGCCTTGACCTGGTCGGGAATCTTTTCGAGGTGCGGATTGACGGCGAGCGCCTTGCGATAGGCCTCGAGCGCGCGCTTCTCGTCGCCGACCTCCTGCATGATCATGCCGAGGCCCGCGAGCGCGCCGAAATGGCGCGGCTCCCGGATCAGTACCTGCTGGATATCCGCGAGCGAACGGCCATAGTCATTCTGCATGTAGTAGAGCGTGGCGCGCCGGTTCCAGGCCTCGATGTAGTCGGGCCTCAGCTTGATGACCGAATCCAGCAGCTTGATCGCGACCTCGATCTTCTTGGCGTCGACCGCGGTCTTGGCGCGGGCCATCAACAGCGCGGCGGTGTCGCTCGGGGTCTGCAGCCAGATTGCCCAGATCCGCGCCTCGACATGCTTGGCGCTGGCCTCGTCGGGCGCCGCCTTCAACGCGCCGAACAGGAATTCGAGATTCTTGTTGCGATCGACCTTGGGCAGCTTGGCCGGCGCTTCCGGGAGCTTCTTCTGCTTGCCGGGTGGATCAACCTGCTGTGCCAGGGCCGGAGCAAGGCCGGAGGTTCCCAGCACAAGGGCCAGACACAAGGTGCGCGCGAAGAGGAATCTCACTGCCATGGTCGAAGTCTAAACGCGCAAAGCCGCCCTTGCAAAGCAAAGGCGGCGTCAAACTCGTGTGAGACCGTGGTCTTGCGGGGCGCGCGCGGGCGTCCGGCAGGGCAATATCAGCCCTGACGAGCCTTGAAGCGGCGCTGCACCTTGTTGATCACATAGACCCGGCCCTTGCGGCGGACCAGGCGGTTGGCGCGATGGCGACCGCGCAGCGATTTCAGCGAGTTACGGACCTTCATGGCGGAATCCTGAACGTTCGAAAGGCCGTGTTCGGCACTACCGTTTCGGCACGCGCGAATGTGGCAAAATGAGATTTTTCCCGCCGGCGGACGACCGCCCGGGACGGGGCGGTTCTTAAGGCATGGCGGGAGGTGATGTCAATGTTAACTGCCCGGTTCCGAACCGGCAAATTCGCGAAAACAACCCCATGCACAGTCGAAGCGGCCGAATCGGCCCGATTCATCGCTGGGGAATCAGACCTTTCGACGACGCCTTGTCGACGACGCCTTGTCGACGACGCCTTGCCAAATTCGTTATATGATATAATCAATTCGGCAACCCGTCGGGAGGAAACCCCATGCCGAAGCTGAAGCTGCCCAACATCGACGATGTCGTCGCCATCGACATCCACACCCACGCCGAGGAGCCCTGCGGCTGCCACCCCGACGACGGCTATGACGATTTCCAGGCGCAGATGGCGGAATACTTCAAGTCGCCGAACAAGCATCCGCCGACGGTGCCGGAGACCGCGGCCTATTACCGCTCCAAGAACATCGCCGCGGTGATCTTCCCGGTTGATGCCGAGCGCGAGACCGGCTTCCGCCGCTACAACAATTACGAGATGATCGAGGCCGCTTCCGACCATCTCGACGTCCTCATCCCCTTCGTCTCGATCGACCCGCACAAGGGCAAGCTCGGCGCGCGCGAGGCGCGCAAGCTGATCGAGGAATACGGGGTGCGCGGCTTCAAATTCCACCCGACCATGCAGGGCTTCTACGCCAACGACCGCATGGCCTATCCGCTCTACGAAGAGATCAACAATGGCGGCGCGGTCGCGCTGTTCCACACCGGCCAGACCGGCGTCGGCTCGGGCATGCCCGGCGGCATGGGGATGCGGCTGAAATATTCCAACCCGATGTACATGGACGACGTCGCGGCTGATTTCCCCGACCTCAAGATCATCCTCGCCCACCCCTCCTTCCCCTGGCAGGAAGAGGCGCTGTCGGTCGCGACCCACAAGCCGAACGTCTATATCGACCTCTCCGGCTGGTCGCCGAAGTACTTCCCGCCGATCCTGGTGCGCTACATCAACTCGATTCTGCAGGACAAGATGCTGTTCGGCTCGGACTGGCCGGTGATCACGCCCGACCGCTGGCTGTCGGACTTCGCCAAGATCGAGATCCGCGACGAGATCCGGCCGAAGGTGCTCAAGGCCAACGCGCGAAAACTGCTGGGGATCTGAAGCGCTTCTCATCAGCACCGCGCATGAGGGCTTCGGGTGACCGAAGCCCTCATGCTCAAACTCTCAGATCTGAGCGAGGCCTCCGTCGACGAACACTTCGCTGCCGGTCATGAAGCTGCTGTCCGACGAAGCCAGGAACGCGGCGACCGCGCCCGTCTCCGACGGGGCTGCCACGCGGCCGAGCGGCGTCGTGCTTCCAAGCGCGTCGAAGGCTTCCTCTCCGACGATCTCCAGTGCCAGCTCCGTCTTGGTCGGCCCCGGCGACAGCACATTGACGCGGATGCCGGTGCCGCGCAGATCCTGCGCCCAACTCCGCGCCAGATTGCGAACCGCGGCCTTGGTCGCGCTGTAGATGCTGAACTGCGGCGTCCCCATCACGCCCGTGCTCGAACCGGTCAGGATGATCGACGATCCCTTCGTCATCAGGGGCAGGGCCTTCTGCACCGTGAAAACCAGTCCCTTCACATTGACGTCGAAGATGTGATCGTAATGCTCGACCGTGATCTCGCCGAGCGGGGCGAATAGTCCGGTGCCGGCATTGGCGAACAGAATGTCGAGCCCGCCGCGTTCTTTCTTCACCGTCTCATAGAGCCGGTCGAGGTCGGCCAGATCCGTCACCGAGCCCCTGACGGCGCGCGCCGAGGATCCGAGCTTCGCCACGGCGGCGTCGAGCTGCTCCTGCCGCCGCCCGAAGATGTAGACGAACGCGCCTTCGTCGATGAACCGTTTCGCCGCTCCAAATCCGATGCCGGTGCCGCCGCCGGTCACCACTGCCGTCTTGCCTTGTAGTCTGCTCATGATGTGCTCCTTCACTGAGGTTGCACTGAGCTGGCGGCATACCCACCTATCGACAAGTATGCACCTTTTGGTAAGTACCCAAAAAAATGTCAGACACGACTTTCCCGCCTGCGCAGTCTCCAACACCGGTCCAGAGCTGCACGCCGACTTTGCCCGGCTTCACCTGCGGCTTAGATGCAACCTTGCGGGTCGTCGCCGGCAAGTGGAAGCCGCTGATCCTGTACTTCGTCGCCCAGGACGGCCCGACCCGCTACGGCGAGCTCCGCCGCGCCATCCGCGACGTCAGCGACAAGGTGCTGATCCAGCAGTTGAAGGAGCTGGAGGCTGACGGTCTCGTGAAGCGGACCGACTACAAGGAAGTGCCCCCGCGGGTCGACTACAGCCTCACTCCCTTGGGTCACAGTCTGGCCCAGGCTCTCGTGCCGCTCTGCACGTGGGGCACCGAGCACATGGCGGAGGTCAGCCAGGTCTTCGCCGAGCGCGCGACCTGGACGCGGCGAGGACGCCAGCCGACTGGCTAGCTTGAATGGTTGCATCGAACGCCATGCAACCTCGACCTCTGCGTCTGCTTCCTGTTAAAACGGTTATTCAGACAGTTGGCTGGCGAACAATATTTGCGGTGTTTTGCAAAAGCCGAACCGTCCATGGCGCAACTGCCGGTGGGGCATTGTCCGTTGTCAGAGCTCATCTTGGCTGCTGAACTGTGCACCTGAGCCCTCGCTTCGACCCCAAACACCAGCGGAAACATCACAACAAAAAGAACTGCAAGAATCCTCGACATCACCCGGCCCCCTCGTTTCAGTGTCAAGTCAGACTTTACCCAAGAATTTGACTGAGAAAGAAAGCAAATCGATCATTGAGAGCATACGCCTTGCGCCTCGACCGTGGAACGACTCCATCCATTTGAGCTGATGCGAGTTCAAAACGCGACTGCGCCGACGACAGCCCGACCACAAGCAACTTTCATTTTTCTCCGCCTTGGTGATTCAGCACGTCGGCTGCCGACTGCACCAGATCTTGGCTCTTTGCGGATCCATCTGCTGGATAGCCCTTGCATAACATCCCGTGATGGGGCCCATGCATTTCTGGTAGGTGCCGTTAGATAGAGCCGCATCAGCGCGCGTGACGGCGGAGGACGAAGAGGGTCTTGCTTCGCGGTGCTGCAGCTCTGGCTTTTTCTTTGCTTCAGGCAACGCTCCCTTCTTCTCGCACTCATTCTCGTCGTTCAGGACGTAGCCCTTGCGGCAGGTGATTTTCGTGCAGCGGTCCCCCTCTGCGCGGTAGCCGTTCTCGCAAGTCAGCGGACAGATTCGCCCGCCCTTGTTTCTGACGGCGTCCAGCGCGTCGGTAGTGGCGACGCTCACATTCAGTTTCATGCCAGCGTGCTTGTTGAAGAGGTCGAGGGCTTTCTGCGAGGGCTCACCCCAAACGCCGTCGACAACGCCCACATTGCATCCCACGCGACGTAGCTCGGCTTGCAGCGCGCGAGCTGTGTCGGCACTGATCTGCTCCGTCTCGACGGGAGGTGGTAGAGCAGCGACTTGCTGGTTCTTTTCTCGCGAGGCATTCTCTCGAGTTGCGAGTTCCCGCGCCGCGTTCTCCTGGGCTGTCAGACGAGCTCTTTCAGCCGCAGCAGCCTTGTCCTGCTCGACCTGCTTGACCTTCTCGGCAGCGATGCGGGCCTCTTCAGCTGCCTTGGCAGCCGCAGCTGCTTTTTCTATCTCGAACTGTCTTGCACCTTCTGCGGCAAGTCGAACCCTCTCCTGCTCCGCTAGCCTCGCCTTTTCAGCGGCAGCTGCCCGCGCCTCTTCTGCAGCGATTTTTTTCGCGTGCGCTCTCGCAAGGTTGGCATAGAAACCATCCGGATATTGAGACAGAAAGGCTTCCCAGCCATCGCGGGTGCCGAGTTGCAGCGCCAGTTCGTAGTCCCTTCGGATTGCCGTCTGCGGATCCGCCTGCGGTCCTGTTGGTGACGGCGCCGCCACTGCCGGGACAAGCGATAGATCATCGCCTCCAAGTGAGCCGTAGAGGTATGGCTCTTGCCTGTTGGCGGTAGACTTCAAAACTTCGTCGCGGACGTAACCAAAAGCCTTTCGCAGATCCAGGCCCGGCTTGGTGACGTGGTGAACCATCGCCGCCGTGAACGGACTATTCTTGCCGTCACCATCCAGCGCTGTTGAACCTGCCTTCGATGCGAAGGCAATCAGGGTGTTGGGGCCTGACGGTTCTACCTTTGCGAGGCCGCGCCCAATCGCCCTGGAAGCGAGGGTCCGCTTCATCACCTTCGAGAACGGGCTGTCACGGCATGCGTCAAGAACCACCAGCCGCAGCTTTTTCGCAGGCTCGATAGCGACCAACACCCGATCCAGCGACATTGCCTCGTCATAAATGTCAGTGTCACGTTCGAGGACAGCATCGATCGGGACGAGATAATTGACCCCATCAACCTCGATGCCGTGACCTGCATAGTAAACGACCGCAACCTCGGCATCGCGGGACTGTTCGATAAAGTCCCGCAGCGCCCGCCTCATATCGGCTACTTTCAGGTCATGACGCAGGTCGACAAGATCGAAGCCGGCAGCCTTCAAGGTTTCCGCCACGAGCGCAGCGTCGCTGGAGGGATTGCCGAGCCGGGCGACCTTTTCATAAGCCGAGTTACCGATCACCAGCGCCACGCGACGCTCGGCCTGCGCCGAACCGCAGGTCAGCCAGATGAAAAAGAATAATGAAAACCAGCGAAGAGCGCCCATCGTAGGCCCCGATCAAAGTGTGCGCAGCCTACGTCGAGCCTGATGAAAGGCAAGCATTGGCTCTGTGATGCTGATCACACTTCGATGCCGTGCCTGCAGTTTGGCAAACTTCCGCTGTGCCTTGGTAAGCTGACGACAACGCGTACTCCCCCAAGCGGAGTTCTTGTGCCCACAACGATCCCGGAAGGACAGCCGATGACCATCAAAGCCGTCGTCTTCGACGCCTACGGAACGCTCTACGACATCCAGTCGGTGGCTGAGGTCACTGAGGATGCGTTTCCCGGCTATGGCGAGATCATCACGCAGGTCTGGCGCATCAAGCAGCTCGAATACACCTGGTTGCGCTCGCTGATGCAGCGCTACCAGGATTTCACCGCGGTCACCCGCGACTCGCTGGCCTATACGCTGCGCGTGCTCGGGCTGGCCTATGAGAGCGAGGCGTTCGAGCGCGTCATCGAGAAATATCTGCATCTCGACCTCTATCCGGACGCGACAAGCGCGCTTGCAGCGCTCAAGCCGCGTAAGCTCGCTATCCTCTCCAACGGCAGCCCGGACATGCTGAATGCACTGGTGCGCAATTCCGGCCTCGATCGTCTGCTCGATGCCACCATCAGCGTCGATGCCAAGAAGATCTTCAAGCCGAGCCCGGAGGCCTACTTGCTGATCGGGGAAGTGCTCGGCACCGCACCGAGCGAGACTCTGTTCGTGTCCTCCAATCCATGGGACGTGGCGGGAGCAAAGTCGTTCGGCCTGAACGTCGCCTGGATCGAGCGGGTGACACCGGAAGCCATGGCGCTGGCTTGCGTCGAGAACGAACTCATGGCACCGCTCACCATGTTCAAGGCGATCCGCACCCAGATGGACGAGCTTGGCTTTGCGCCGGACCACCGCGTCCGCGCGCTCTCCGAGCTGCCAATGTTTGCTTAGGCATCGCCGCCCGCAAAGTCTGAAATGAGCTGCCCGGAATGAGCCTGGAATCCGTTCGCGCCTTTTTCGCCGAGAAAGCCCCCGACATCACCGTGATGGAATCACAGATCAGCTCGGCCACGGTGCCGCTGGCGGCCGAAGCCTACGGGGTCGAGCCCGGAATGATTGCCAAGACGCTGAGCTTGCGCGTCGGCGAACGCGTGATCCTGATCGTCGCCGCCGGCACCTCGCGCATGGACAACAAGAAGGTCAAGGCGCAGTTCGGCGGCAAGCCGAAGATGCTGGGGCTGGAGGAGGTCGCCGACATCACCGGCCATGAGGTCGGCGGCGTCTGCCCGTTCGGGCTGAAGTCGCCGCTGCCGATCTATTGCGACGTCTCCCTGAAGGCTTTCGACGTCGTGGTCCCGGCCGCCGGCTCGACCCACAGCGCGGTGCGCATCACGCCCGACCGGATGGCCGAGCTAACCGCCGCCGAATGGGTCGATGTCTGCGAGGTCAGGCCGTAAGGCGGCACCGGATACGATCCCTGATGCATTTGCCGATCAGGGAGGCTAGCATGGCGCCGATGACCGACGACAAGGTGAAACGACGACTGACCACCGTGCTGTGCGCTGACGTGTACGGCTATTCTCGTCTCATGGAAGCGGACGAGACCGGAACGCTGGAGACGCTCCGCCGCTACCGCACCGCCATCGCGCGATTGGTCGAGCGCCATGACGGCCGCATCGTGAATACCTGGGGCGATGCCGTGATCGCCGAGTTCGCCAGCGTCGTCGAGGCCGTGCAATGCGCGGTCGAGATTCAGCAGGAAATCTCCAGTCAGGCCGCGGACGCGCCGCAGGCGAGCCCGATGCAGTTTCGCATCGGCATCAACCTCGGCGACGTCATGGTGGACGGCTCCGACATCTATGGCGACGGGGTCAATATCGCATCGCGGCTGCAAGAGCTCGCTGAGCCCGGCGGCGTCGTGATCTCGAGCTCCGTCTACGACCAGGTGCACAACAAATTGTCGGTTGGCTTCGACTGTCTCGGCCAGCGTCCCCTGAAGAACATCGCGCCCCTGACCAGCTATCGGCTGACCCTGGGTAGCCAAACGGCGGTGCCGGGAAGCGTCCCGATCGAGGCAAGCGCAGCGCCCTCAGAGCGAGCGCGTGCTCCGCGAATGGACAACAGGCGCGAGCTGTCTTCGGCGACGAATGTCGTCTCGGATTGGCTCGCAAAGCTGCCCCGCCCGCTGGCAGCGGCCCTCACGGTGTCGGCCTTCCTGATTCTGATCAATCTTTTCACTGGCAACAAGATCTGGTTCCATTGGCCGGTCGCAGCCATTCTCTTCGGTGTCGTCCTGCGGATGGTGCTTGGACAACCTGAATCGGACAGCAAGACCGAGCGCTGACCCGGCGGCACGACCGCATCGTCGCGCCTAGCGCTGCGCAATTTTCCGGATCCTGCTCTCTTCAGAGCCTAATCGTCGTAATCGTCATAGGGACGCTGCGGAGGTGGCGGCGGCGCATTGTTATAGCGCGGCGGCGGTGCGGCGCGATTGCGCGGGACCTGCTGCTGCGGCGGCATCTGGTTGTTGGACTGGAACACGGCGCGGCAGCCGCTCGACAGCTGCGGCGTGTTCTGCTGCAGGCAGGCGGTGATCCGGCTCACGTCCGGAATCTGGTCGCTGCACAGACGCCAGACGTCCGGCGTACATGCCATCTGCTGTTCCATGGTGCCGCGATATTCCTGGGCGCATGCAGCGCCCTGCGCGACGATGCCGCCGACCGCGAGCGCCACACCCAGCGCAATCCGCTCTGTTCGCATGTCCCGATCCTTCTCGATTCCCGTCGATTTTCATCAATCAATGAGGCAGGACCCGGTTCTGAACCAACAACAAAATGTGAAAATGGCTTCGGAACCCAATTCACCCTAAATATTCGGGTTGCCCGCAACGTCATCCCCTGCGCTGTTGTCCACTTGCCCGGGCGACATGCGGCGCCACGGTCCGTGGCACCGCCGCAACAGGGCCAGCGCAAACCGGCGGGCTTGCGCCTTTGGCCATAGGGCATTTCGCATAACGCCAAGAACCGCGGCGACGGCCCCGCTAGCAATTGCGCTGGAATGAGGGAATCCGTCGATGCCGACTGCAATACCGGCCTGTGCGCAAAACACCACAACGGCCGCCATCCTGCGTAACAGGCTGCTCGTGACTGCGGCGCTGGCGCCGCTGGTGCTTGCCGCGCTGCCCGTCCTTACAGCCGTCCCGGCGCTCGCGGCCTGCACTGTGGCCGGCACCGGCACGATTGGCGCGCTCAATTCGGGCGATGTCGCGACCTGCACCGGCCTCGGCAACACCGACCACATCAACGCCACCGGCGGCAGCAACGTCACGGTCAACGTCGGCGACGGTACCTTGACGTCGCTCCTGCCGGGCGCCGGGATTCCCGCGATCGTGTTCGACGGCACCATCGCTTCGCATGTCACCGTCAACGATCAGGCGACAGCTTCGACCTACAGCGGAGCCGTGCTGCTCTCCAACGGATCAAGCCACAACAATGTGACGATCGCGGCTGGCGGGATCGCGGAAGGTACGGGCAACGCCGAAGCGGCCATCGTCATCGACAATTCGAACAGCAATCTCGTCAACATTCGCGGGACGGTCGTCGGCACCGGAGGAAACACGACGGGACTGCGGATCAGCGGCACGTCCAGCGACAATGTCGTCCTTGTCTATCAGGGTGGATCGATCGGCGGCGGCCATACCGGCGTGCAGCTCATTGCCGGCGGCAATACCCTCATCAATGGCGGCACGATTTCGGGCGGCTTCTTCATCGCCATCCAGGGCTCTTCCGGCACCGACACTGTCCTCAATGCCGGAACCATCTCCGGCGGCGGCAGCGGAGCGATCGACCTGTCCGGAGGCGATGACCTGCTGGGCCTCGCCCCGGGCTCGACGATCACCGGAAATGTTCGCGGCGGGACCGGCACCGACACGCTGAACCTTGGCAGCAGCGGCAGCGCCTCGTTCGATCTCGGCAATCTCGGAGCCGGCCTTCAATTCGACGAGTTCGAGCAACTGACAAAGACCGGCACCTCGGTCTGGACGCTGACCGGCACCACCGCCTTCAACGGAGCCACCACGGTGGACGCGGGCGGCCTGATCGTGAACGGCACGCTGCCATCGGTCGTCACCGTCAACGGCGGCTATCTCGGCGGCACCGGCACGGTCGGCGGCATCGTCGTCAACAATGGCGGCATGGTCGTATCAGGCAATTCAATCGGGACCCTCAATGTCAGCGGCAACGTGACCTTCAACGCCGGCTCGACCTTTCAGGTCGAGATCAATCCCGGCGGCCAGTCCGACAAGATCGCAGCGACCGGGACGGCGACACTCAATGGCGGCACGGTGCAGATCGTGCCGCTCGGCGCGGGCTTCCTCGCCAACACCCAATATACGATCCTGACCGCGACCGGCGGCGTCACCGGCACGTTCGCGACGCTCACGACCTCGGGCAGCCCGCTGGTCTCGGGGCAACTCAGCTACGATGCCAGCAATGTCTACTTCCTTCTGCAACAGATCGGCGGCTTCGGAACGCTGTCGGGCCTGACCCCGAACCAGACGGCGGTGGCCGGCGCGCTGGATCAGGCGCAGTCCGGCGGCGCATCCGGTCCGCTCGGCACCGCGATCAATACGCTCGCCGCGCTCAATACATCAGGCATCAAGGCCGGCCTCGACGATCTCGCCGGGCAGATTCACGCCGACGGTCGCCGCTTCACCGCGGACCAGGCCGACATGTTCCAGAGCTTCATGTGGAACGCCGGCACGCAGTCGCGCGGCGAGAGCGTGCGGATGTCAGCCACAGCCTACGCCGAGGCGCCGGTGGACCCGATCGACAAGGCGCTGCGGGGTCGCCGCGCTGCACCGGTGCAGAGCATCTGGTTCGGCGGCTACGGAAATTGGGACAAGGTGGCGGCGAGCAACATTGCTTTCGGGACCAGCACGGCCGTTGGCGGCGCGGCCCTCGGCGCCGATCTCTGGAACCTGCCGGGCTTCACGGCCGGCCTTGCGATCGGCGCATCGACCGGTCAGTTGCGCATGGCGGGCCGGGCCGACCGCATCGACGCCAATGCCGGTCATGCCGGCTTCTACGCACGCGGTGAAGCGGGAGGATTCAATCTCGCATCCGCCATCAGCTATTCCTTCGCGGCGCTGGAATCCTCCCGCACGATCTCGTTCCTGGGACAGACTGCAACGGCTTCCTCGCGGGCGAATACCTTTGCCGCGTCGTTCGGCATCGCACGTCCCTTCGAGACCGGATGGGGTTTTGCGGCCGAGCCGTTCGCCAAGGCCGACTGGTATTCAACGCGCCAGGGCAGCTTCTCCGAGACCGGCGCGCCCGGCGTCAATCAGCTGGTGCGCGCCGGCAGCTTCGACGTCGGCTACGGCACGGCCGGCTTGCGCACCCATCACCGCATGATGATGCCGAACGGTCACGCGGCGCAGTTCGGCGCGACCCTTGCCGTACGCCATGAGTTTTCCGGCAACGCAGCAACCATTACCGCTGCGCTCGAAGGCGCGCCCGGCATTCCGTTCGCGATCACCGGCGTCGAGCGCGCGCGCACGGTGGCGCTCACCGGTGCCGAGATCCGATGGGACCTCACGGCCGCGACATCGTTCAAGGCATCCTACGAGGGCGCGTTCGCGCCGGGATATGACCGGCATACCCTTCGGGGCGTTGTCCGCAGCGAATTCTAAAGCATGATCCGGAAAAGTGCGCAGCGGTTTTCCGAAAGATCATGCTTAAACAGACAACTTGAAGCGAAGCCCTACTCCACCTTGCCGATCTTCTTCACCGCCGCGATCAGCCGCTTGCTGTCGGTCGCGACGAATTCGGCGAAGGCCGGCGCATCCTGATAGGCGACGAGGCTGCCCGAGGTTTCGAAGGCCTTGAGCACCTCGGGACTCGCCATCACCTGTGCCATCGCCTCGCGCAGGCGGGTCGCGATCGGCGCGGGAAGAGAGCTCTGTGCGAACAGCCCGGCCCAGATATACATCTCGACGTCCTTGTAGCCGAGCTCCTGGAAGGTCGGCACATCGGGAAAGCTCGCGATGCGCTGGGCGCCGCAATTGCCGAGCACGCGGAGCTTGCCGTCGTCGACCTGCGGCTTCAGCGTCCCCGGCGCGGCGGCGATCGCCTGCACGGTCCCACCGAGGATTGCGGTGAGCGCGGGACCCGCGCCACGGAACGGCACGTGCAGCAGCTTGATGCCGGCACTGTTGGCGAACATCTCCATCGCCACATGCAGCGTCCCGTAAGGGCCTGACGAGCCGTAGGTGATCTGACCCGGCCGCTTCTTCGCGTCCTCGACGAAATCCTGCGCCGTTTTCCATGGCGCGGAGGCCGGCACCGCCAGCAGCGTGGGATCGGCGAGCACGCGCGCGATCGGCATGAACTGCGAGACCTCGTAGGCGGCGGGACGGTCGAACAGCCGGTCGGCCTCGGGGAGCACCGCGAGCGAGGACAGCGTCATCAGCAGCGTGTAGCCATCGGGCTCGGCGCGTGCCGCCGCGGCATTGCCGACCGAGCCGCCGCCGCCTCCGGCACGGTTGTCGACGATGACGGCCTTGCCGAGGATCCGCTCCAGCGCCATCGCCACCGGCCGCGCGGCGAGATCGGCCTGTCCGCCCGCGGGAAACGGCACGATCATGGTGATGTTGCGGGCGGGGTAGGTTTGCGCAGAGGCCGGTCCGGGTAACGCAGCGCGCAGCAACGGCAGTGCAGCAGCGGCGCGCAGGACGTCGCGTCGATCCATGGCAGGTCCCTCTCCCCGAATTTTCTTGTTTCGCACCCAGCCTAGCGCCGCGATCGGCAAGAACAAGATTTTTACGAAGCGTTAGCCATGTTCGGCCGAGCCCGGAACGCATGCCTGGAGCCGCTGTTGCCCTCTTGAGGGAGTTCGTGATGCCAAACATTGGAACCATCGATGTCGCCCTGGACGAGATGCTGGTGAATCTCGCCGCGATCGTTCTGCGGCTTGCAAGGCCCGAAGTGACGCGTACGCCGGAAGCGCGCCGCGCATTGGCGCAATCGGTCCATCAATATGCGGTTTGTGCGAAGCGTTCGAGAGACCCTCGCGTTCACGTATTGAAGTCGCAGCTGGAAGAAACGCTGAAGCCAAGCCTGCGTATCGTCGCGATCGACGGCGTGAAGGTGGCGTAGTCGAACACCGTCATTGATGCCGCTCGCTTTCCTACGACGCCTTGACCTTCCCACGCGTCCGCCGCTTGCAGGTGCCCGGCAACTTGGCCGCGAGGAAATCGCCGAGGGCTTCGACGCGGGCGGGACGCGGGCCGCCGGGCGGCGTCACCAGGTGCACGGCGCCTTCGGCCTGCTTCCAATCCTTCAGGATCACTTCGACGGCGCCCGATGAGATCGCTTCGCCAACGATGAACTCGGGCAGCTCGGCGATGCCGAGGCCCGCGATCAGCGCCGGCATCACGGCTTCGCCGTTGTTGACGCGGAGCTGTCCACCCGGGCGCACGCTGGCCTGCTCGCCGGCGGAATTGGTGTAGTGCCAGATGTTGGGCGTCGACATATAGGCGTAGCTGAAGCATTTGTGCTCGGCCAGGTGCATCGGATGCGTCGGCCGGCCGTGCTTCTTCAGATAGGACGGCGCGGCCACGGTGAAACGCGGCATGGTGAAGAGCCGCCGCGCGATCAGCGAGGAGTCCGGCAGCCGCGCGATCCGCACCGCCATGTCAAAACCCTCGCCGATCAGGTCGACGGTCGCATCGCTCAAATGCAGATCGACCGAGACTTCCGGATAGGCCTCGAAGAACTCAGGCAGCAGCGGCGCCACCGCCTTGATGCCGAACGTCATGGGCACGGCGAGCCGCACCAGACCTCGCGGCGCCACCGATTGCGCCAGCGCCTCGTTCTCCGCCGCTTCGCCGTCGGTCAGCAGCCGCGTCGCACGCTCGGCGAGCTTGTGCCCGGCATCGGTCAGCGCAAGCCGGCGTGAGGTGCGGTTGAACAGCCGGGCGCCGAGCCGCTCCTCCAGCCGTGTCACCGCCTTGGACACCGTGGCCTTGGACATGACGAGCTCGCTCGCGGCCCCCGCAAACGACCGTAACTCCACAACTTTCGCAAAGATCGCGAGCGCCTCGAAATCAGGGAGTTTTGCCATCAGGGCTATCCAATCGGGGCATCTATGGAAACAATGCGTTTCAACAGTTTCTATTTCTATACCACAAGCGGAGGCTTATCCAAGGGTCAATCGCAAACCTACGCAATGGAGAAATCCAATGACCAAGAAGCTCTCAGGCAAGGTCGCCCTCGTCACCGGCGGTTCGCGCGGCATCGGCGCGGCCTCTGCCCGCGCTCTCGCAGACCAAGGCGCGGATGTCGCCATCAGCTACGTGGCCTCGCCGGACAAGGCGGAAGCCGTCGTCACCGAGTTGAAGGCCAAGGGCGTCAGGGCCCGCGCTTTCAGGGCGGACCAGGCTTCCGCCAAGGACGTCGCGCAGCTCGTCAACGACGTCGCCAAGGAATTCGGCCATCTCGACATCCTCGTCAACAATGCCGGCGTTGCCGCTGGCGGTGGCATCGACGACGCAAATGCCGACACGGATGCCCTCGCCCGCCAGGATCAGGTCAACGTGCACGGCGTCATCGCGGCAATCCGCGCCGCCTCGCAGCTGATGGGTGAAGGCGGCCGCATCGTCACCGTCGGCTCGATGCTGGCCGACCGCGCCTCGTTTCCGGGTCTTGCCGACTACGTCGCCACCAAGGCCGCCGTGGTCGGCTACACCAAGGGCGCGGCACGCGACCTCGGACCGCGCGGCATCACCGTGAACGTGGTGCAGCCCGGCTCGATCGACACCGACATGAACCCGAAGGATGGCGGCGAGTTCGCCGAGACCCAGCGCAAGCAGCACGCGCTGCAGCGCTTCGGCCGTCCCGAGGAAGTCGCCGCCGGAATCGTCTTCCTCGCGAGCCCGGAAGCCTCCTTCGTCACCGGCACCGTGCTCAATGTCGACGGCGGGTTTGGCGCCTGATCGAGGCGCCAACCACCCACACAGGGATTACGCAGATGATCGAACTCAGACCTTTCAATAAACTCGGCGGCGCCGATCACGGCTGGCTCAAGGCCAAGCATCATTTCTCCTTCGCTGGCCATTACGACCCCAACAACATGGGTCACGGCGCATTGCGGGTGTGGAACGACGACGAGATCGCGCCCAACACCGGCTTTCCCGCTCATCCCCACGCCAACATGGAGATCATCACCTATGTGCGCGAGGGCGCGATCACGCACCAGGACAGCCTCGGCAACGAAGGCCGCACTGAAGCGGGCGACGTGCAGGTGATGAGCGCGGGCAGCGGCATCCGCCACTCCGAGTACAATCTGGAGCCGACCCAGACGCGGATCTTCCAGATCTGGATCGAGCCGACGACGCGCGGCGGACAGCCGACCTGGGGCTCGAAGCCGTTTCCGAAAGCGGATCGTTCCGGCAAGCTCGTCACCATCGCGAGCGGCTTCGATGACGATGCAGACGCGCTGCCGATCCGCGCCGATGCGCGGGTGCTCGCAACTACGCTGAAGGCCGGCGAGAGCGCGGAGTACGCGCCGCAGAAGGCGCGGCATCTCTACCTGGTGCCTGCGGCAGGTTCAGTCGAGATCAACGGCGTGCGCGTCAACGCCCGCGACGGCGCCGCGATCCGCGACGAGGACCGGCTGAAGATCACCGCGCTCGAGGACACCGAGCTCGTGCTCGTCGACGCGGCGTAAACGCTCTCGCCGTCATGGCCGGGCATAGCCGTCTGAAGGACGGCGTCGCTTCCGCCAGCCTATGTCCCGGCCATCCACGCCTCAAGCAACCATTCAAACTAATCCCCCCAACGGAGACCACCATGACCAAAGTTCTCGTCCTCTATTATTCCGCCTATGGCCATATCGAGGCGATGGCCAACGCCGTCGCCGAAGGCGCGCGCGAGGCCGGCGCCACCGTCGACGTCAAGCGCGTGCCGGAGCTGGTGCCGGCCGAGGTCGCCAAAGCCTCCTATTACAAGGTCGATCAGGCCGCCCCCGTCGCCAAGATTGAGGATCTCGCCAATTACGATGCGATCATCGTCGGCACCGGCACCCGCTTCGGCCGCATGGCCTCGCAGATGGCGAACTTCCTCGATCAGGCCGGCGGGCTCTGGGCCAAGGGCGCACTGCATGGCAAGGTCGGCGGCGCCTTCACGTCGTCTGCGACCCAGCATGGCGGCCAGGAGACGACGCTGTTCTCGATCATCACCAACCTGCTGCATTTCGGCATGGTCGTGGTCGGCATGAACTACGGCTTTGCCGGCCAGATGAAGCTCGACGAAGTCACCGGCGGCGCACCCTACGGCGCCACCACGATCACCGGCGGCGACGGCAGTCGCCAGCCCAGCGCCAACGAGCTCGCCGGCGCGCGCTATCAGGGACGCCAGATCGCGGAGACCGCCAGGAAGCTCCACGGCTGAGCTCCATGGCTGATCGGTAGCGCCGATGCGTCGCGGCATTCCCGTCGGGAGTGCCGCTTCAGCGTGTTCCCTTGCCCATGGCGCGCGCCGCAAGGGCGGCCGCCGCGGGATGGCGGCGCAGGCCCTGCGCGGCATGGTCGCGCCATGCGAAAGGAACGCCGCGCCAGGACAGCGCGATGCTGACGTCGGTCAGCGGCACCCTCTCGGCACCGAAGCGCCGCTTGTAATCCTGGTTGCCGATGCTGAGGTCGAAACGGCGCACGCCCTCTGCATGCAGCGCCGCCATCGTGCGCTCGGCGACGAGCAGCCCCGGCGAGCAGCTCGACCATGAATTGCCGGCGTGGCTGATGCGCAAGAGGTAGTAGGTCGCGCCGGATCTGACGCCGAACGCGGTGGCGACAATACCCTTATCGCAGACGAGCGCTGTGACGACCGCATAACCTTCCGCGACGCCCTGGCGGGCGACCTCGCGGTAAAACCGCGCATGGGCGTCGTCGTTGAGGACGAACCGCGAGCCGAGCTGACGCATGCGCGCCTGCTGCTGGACATCCGTCACGTCAAGGAGCTCATGCGCGCGCGCAACGTCCGCGGCGATCTCGAACCGCGCTCCTTCGTGCCGGCTGAAGACGCGCCAGCAACGCGGCATCTGCATGCGCTTGATCGAGGCCTGGTAGTCCTCATAGTCGTCGCCCAGCAGCACGACATTGCCGTTGAGCGATGAGGATCCGATCCGCCCGAGCGACACCAGCGGATTCGGCTTGTCGCCGACCTGGGCCGGCATCTTCCTCAGGCGAAGCAAGTCGAAGCGATCCGGCAAGGCGCGCATCGCCTCGACCAGTGCCCCGCCGATCGCATCCATCGCCGCCGCGTCCAACGCGGCATCGAGCGCCAGGATCGGCGCGTTGTTGTCGGAGACGCCGAGATCTGCGAATTCGACGATGCGGATGCCGCGCCTGATGTGGCTGACCATCGGCACGACCGCGATATCCTTGCCGGTGGCGGCATCCGAGATCATCGCGATCAGCGGCGCAAAATCGTGAAACGCCTCATACCATGCATCGAGCCAGTAACCATGCTGGAATGCGGTGCGATGCCCGGCGTTCAGACGCGACGCGGCCTGCCGCCAGTCACGCACGAAATCGACAGCGACGTTCGACGTGCTGGACACGAGGCCATCTGGTTGCTCGACGCTGAGGAACGTCATCTGCGGGGCATACGATTACTGAATGTTTCGAGATAGATTATGCTTGTCGCACATCACAAGAGACGTAGCCGCTCAATCGTTAAGCCGATGCCACCATCGCCCCGGCTGCGACAAGCTGTCAGCGCTCCGGTTCCATCGGCTCGACGCATTGGAACCTGGCGAGGAAATGCAGGCCCGCCACCGCGAGCGCGAACATGAACCAGATCGGATTTTGCCGTTCGAGCAGGAAGGTCTCGGTCGCGCCGTAGTACAGGCCGAACAGCCACACGGTCAGGAACAGCTTTGCCAGCGCCCCACTGCGGCTGTGAGCCTGGGCTGACTGGAAATTGCCGAGCGGTGCAAGCACGAACACGAGAATCACGAGCAGCAGCCCCGGCAGACCGATGGTGACCGCGAGGTCGAGATAGCTGTTGTGGCTGTGCGCCGCCGACGTCGCCCATTCGGCGCCCTGGGCGGTCTGCCGCGCCGTGACATCATCCCAGAAGGCCGCATAGCCGTGACCGATGATCGGCTTCTCGGCGACGGCCGCGAGCGCGAACTCCCAGATCGCGGAGCGGCCGGTGAAGGTCGGATCGAGCGGCAGCAAGCGCGTCATCGCTCCCAACGCCGGGCTCAAGACACTGCCGACCGTCAGCAGGTTCATCACGATCAGCGGCACGAAGCAGATGATCCGCTTCAGCCACAGGCTTGGCGTCACGTAGACGAGCGACGCGAGCGCGTAGATCGCAAGGCACAGCACCGACGAGGTCTTGCCGCCGGTGAAGATCAGGAAGACGCCGGCCAGCGCGGCGATCGCCGGTCCCATCACGAACGAGCCGACGGCGGTCAGGTAGATGCCGACATAGACCAGGATGGTCATCACGGGCGAGGCGATGTTCTTATGGCCAAAACTGCCGCGCCAGTCGCCGGCAAGCTGCGGCTCGCCGATATCGAACGCGGTGTGGATCGAATAGTGCGGCGCGAGGAAGACACCGAGATAGCAGAGCGCGAGCAGCACCAGCGCGGCCGTACCCAGGCACAGATTGAAGCTGCGCTGCGTCGGCGGCAGCAAGGGCAGCAGGACGGCGAGCGACGTCACGCTGGCGGCGAGCACGAAGCGCTGGATGGAAACGCCGCGGCTCTCAGAGAGGACGATGTTGATCACCAGCCAGCCCACGAGGCAGAGATGAAGCGGTGTCACCAGGGTCTTCAGCGCGGGCGCATCCGTGGTGGCGACGAACAGCACCGCGACCGCAGCGAGCAGTCCCCAGGAAATATAGGCCAGCGCCATTCGTCCGCCGACGACGGTGGTGACATCGGGATTGCGCAGGTCCGGGAACGGATCGAGCGTCACCAGCACCAGCAGCAGCGACGCGACGGCTACGATGCAACGCGCGGCCCGCACGGCATTCAGCTCCGCCAGGCCGTCGCGGAAGGCGCGGCCCAACGATCGGGCATCGAGGGTGATGTCGGCGGCGCTGCGGTCCATGGTTCAGGACACCTGGTGACGCCGGGGAAGCTCCAGGTCCGGGCTCAATCCCATCGAGCGTCCATCGACCGGGTTAGCGGGGGCCAGCGACGCCGCCGGCTGCCGCACGATGCTCCGCGCGATCTCGTAGTATTGCAGCGCCCGTTGCTCCAGCGTGAGGCTGTCCAGGACATAGCCGCGCGGATCGAACACGCCCGCAGCGCACCCTTCCCAGAAGTCGTCCCACCCCGCCTCGAACCCGGCGACGTCGACGAATTTGGCCCCGCAGCGCTCATCCCAATACGGCACCGACGACACCGGCGCGAACTGCACGCGGTGCGGATAGTAATCGGGGTCTCGCCACGGGCCGCCCGGATCCCAGGCGAATACCGGCACGCCGCAAGACAAGGCCTGCTGATAGGCGATGCCCTGGCTCTCGTTCTGACACAGGAAGATCATCGCGCGCGAGGCCGCCAGCGCCGCCTGATAATCTTCCTCCTTGTAGCTGCCATAGCGCAGCTCCGCGAAGGAGCGCCCCTCCTTTCGCAGGCGGGCGCGGACGGGTTCGATCAACTCCGGCGCAAAACGCTCGCGATCCCAGTGGACCTTGTCGTAGATCAGCACGTCGACGGCCTTCTGCGAGGCCTGCGACGGCGCCCATAGATCGGTGTCGATACCGACCGGCCAGGCCTCCGTCTCGGGCCAGTACGGCCGGTACATGTCCACGTACCAGGGGCCGGGTACCACGACTTTCTTCACCGGCAGCCGCTTGAACAAATCAGGATCGTCGAGCGGATGATTGTGGGCGGCGACGCCGAGCAGGATCGGGTTCTTCCACGCGAACTTGTCGAGCAGGAAGGTGCGGCCGACGATGCAGGCCAGCTCTTCAGGATGCCGCGCGATGTAGCCGTAGTCGTTGACGCGGTAGCGGATGCCGAGCCGGTCGAGCCCCGCACAGAGATTGAGGAACACGCGAAGCTGGCCGCTCATGCGCGGCTCGCCGAGCAGCAAGCGGCGCGCCATGCGCCGCAGATGCCGGTCGCCGGGAAACCAGCGATCGTCCTTGTCCTCATAGAAGAGGTTGAGGATCATCGCATCTGGGTCGTGTTCGAATGTCTTTGCGGGCACTGGATTCCATCCGCGGCAACCGGATGCGCATTCTCGCATGGGACCGGCTGTCACTCTCTTCCAAATTTGCCACAGGCTTAATGCCAGCGGCTTAACGCTAATTGACGAAACCGGCGCCGCGCAGGCCTTCCCGGCAACGATCAGGCTGTAATGCGAGTATCATTCGCTGGGCCTGCCCATGCTGCGATCGATCGCATCATCCATTCAGCGCATGCGTCCTGGTTAACAGACTCTTAAAGGCGAGCCGTGGCTCAGATCACCGCCGAAGACGTTCTCGATTTGCCGGCCACCACGCGCCTCGTTCCGGCGGGACGCCAGCCCCTGCCGTCGAGCTCGACCTCGTCGGTGTCCGTCGTCATTCCCGCCAAGAACGTTGCGGCCTATGTCGGCGAAACCCTGGCCAGCGCACTGGCGCAGGGCGAGGTGGGCGAAGTGATCGTCGTGGACGACGGCTCGACCGACGACACCACCGCCATCGTCCGCGGCATTCGCGATCCGCGGCTGCGCCTGATGACGAATGATTCCGCCGGCGTGTCGGCAGCGCGCAATCTCGGTGCGCGATATGCCCGCGGCGAATGGCTGCTGTTCCTCGATGCCGACGACCGCCTTCGCACCGGCGCAGTGGCGGCCCTGCTGGAGGCGGCACGCGGGGCTCCGCGGGCGGTGCTCGTCTATGGCGATTACAACACGATCGACAGCGAGGGACACCAGATCGGCCGGCGCGGCCTGCTGAAAGGGCGCCGGAAGCCGTCCGGCGACGTGCTGACGCGGCTCGCCGCCGGCAATTTCATCGTCAATGGCGGTATTGCGCTGGCACGCGCGGAAGCTTTCCGGGCCATCGGCGGTTTCGACACATCGCTGCGCTATTGTGAGGACTGGCACTGCTGGTGTCGCCTCGCCGCAATCGGCGAGTTCGAGTTCGCGCCAAAACTGCTGCTCGATTATCGCCTGCACACCGCCAACACCATGAACGCGGCGGTGAGGACGCCGAAGGACTTCTTCCCTGCCATCGCGAGGGTATTCGACGACGGACTGATCCTGGCACGCCTGCCCGAGGGCATGGCGGCCGGACTGCGCCTCGCCGCCGAACTTCATCTCATCACCTATTCGGCGATGCAGGCGGTTCGCTTCGGCCGATATCGCCAGGCTTTTGGCTATCTCGGAATGGTCGGCCGGCGCTCGCTCAAGGCGTTGCCGCGCGCCGCGGCCAGGACCGCCCTCGCCCGTTTCGGCATCTAATCGTCACGACACGATCTTCGAGGCCTCATAGGGCTTCGGCTCGATCCCGAATGCCGCGAGCATCGAGCCGAGCGCGACCATCACCGGATGCATCGCGACGACGGCCTTCGACGACGTCAACAAACCTGCGGACCGAACCAGCGAGAGCGGCAATCGCCCGAGCATCTGCGCGAACACCCCCGCTCGCGCCGCCGCGCCCTGCGCGGCCTTGTACTGCACGCGGTAATTGATCGCGCCGATGCGCAGGCCACGCTTGGCGATCCAGCCGAGGCTGGTGCGGCTTTGCGGCACGGTCTCGGTGATGACGGCCTCCGCCGTCCAGTGGAAGATCATGCCGGCATCACGGCACCGCACGAAGAAATCACAATCGCCGCCGCCGAGGAAATTGAAGCGCAGGTCGAACGCGGGACGGTCGAACCGCTCGAAGGCGGCGCGCGTGATCAGACAATTGCCGCAGCCATAGATCAGCGGCACAGCGCCGGAATAGTCGTAGGCGGGACAAAAGGCGGGATGACGCGAAAGCCACGGCTTGCTGTCATCGTCGAACATCGGCAGCACCGGCCCGCCGACCACGTCGGCGCCAGTCGCCTCCGCGGTACGGACCATCAGCTCGAGCCAGTCGCTTGATGCGATCTCGTCGTCATCGATCATCAGGAAGCGGGTTGCGGCAGGAAACAGTGCCTGCGCCGTCTCGAACGCAGCATTGATGGCCTGGCAATTGCCCTGCCGCTTCTCGACGAGGCAGACGCCCTGCAGCCTGCCGGCGGCCAGAAATTCCGCGGCAACCGGCGCGCTCTCGCGCTGCGTGGCATCGTTCTCGACCATGACGACGGCAAAGGACCGCGGGGTCCGCTGGTTCGCCAGCGACTCCAGCGTCAGCCGCAGGTGCTCCGGCCGGCGAAAGCAGGGAATGCAGACGACGATACCGACCGACAGGTCGATGACCCCGGAGCTCGCCGCGATCTCCCGGTTGGGATCGCGCACGGCATCCGAGATACGCGTGGCAGACAGGTCTGTCGGGATCAATGTCATGACGTTCTAGATGTCCGAGATATATTGAAAAAGCCCTGCTTCATTCGTACGTCCCGCGACGGCACATCGTCGCGGGACAGATGCGTCCCAAAACGAACGGCCAGTTGATGGCGCCTCACGCGGGTCTCCCGGCGGTCCCAAGACAACATCATGCGTTTAACTGCTTTCGTCTGTTTCTCCCGCGAAATCATGCGCATGTAGTACTGCAATTCGCGGTCCATGCGCCGACGAAGACCCAACATGAACAATGCCGTAGTTAATGCGCATGCGCATTAACCCGACCGTAAGCACTGCGACCGGTGAGACGGCGCGGCATCGGATTTGCTCTTCGGGCTCGCGATATTTTTCCTGTAAATTTGAATAGAACAAGCGCGGTCAGAAAATATGAACAAGCCAGCCACGATCGATTTTGCGACAGCCACGGCGATCCAGATTCCCGCGGCCGCGGCCCCCGTCCAGGCGCTTCACGATCTCGTCCCCGGCGAAGCCCGCGACAGCCTGCTCGCCGTTCACGACGTGCTGCGCCGTGAACTGCCGCAAGGCCAGCTCGCCATCTATGAAGCCGGCGGCGGCTCGTGCAGCGTCCTGCCGCCGGAATTGCCTGGACGCAGCAAGGTCACGGTCGTCGACATCGACGAGGACCAGGTCCGCAACAACACCTACGCAGATGAGGCGATCCTCGGCGACGTGCAGACCTATCGCTTCGGACGCGAGACCTTCGATCTCGTGATCTGCTACAACGTGATCGAGCATCTGCCCCATGTCGACGCCGCGCTCCTGAACTTCCGCGATGCGCTCAAGCGCGGCGGGCTGATCCTGATCGGCGCGCCCAATCCCCGCTCGCTCTCCGGAATCGTCACCAAATACTCGCCGCACTGGTTTCACGTCTGGTTCTACCGGCACATCCGCGGCATCAAGGATGCCGGCATGCCCGGTGAGCCGCCATTCCCGACCTTCTTCCATCCGCTGGTGACGCTGCCCCGGCTCGAAGCCTTCGCGGCTGCCAACGGCCTTGAGATGATCTACCGCCGCGAGGTCGAAAGTCCGCGCTATCCCGAGATGCGCCGGCGCAAGCCGCTGTTCGCGGCGCTCGTGGACGCCGGCGCGGCCGTGCTGAATACCATGCTCTCGCGTGGGACCGACGTCCGTCGCGGCGACTATCACGTCATCCTGCGGAAGAGCTGACTGTCATGGCGCGCGCGCGGCTCATTGCAGAACAAGCCGAGCCTCGCGGCCAAGCCGTGCGCGGTAACGAACTGTTAATCTCAAGGGAGCCCCGGCATCGCTGGCGTCACGAGGACGCACTGCGGAGTGGCATGCGCTTAAACGCTTTGTTTGCCATTTCGGTGAATAGTCCCTCAATGAGTATGGTTAATTTTCCCTGTTGCGTTGATTGGGCACCTATATCCCGGGTGCATGGCGTAGAGCGAAGAGTAGCCCCTCAGCCTGCGGCAGTTGGAATGAAAGCTGGGGATCATGCTTGACTATAACCAGCCGATAGATCGGGCCGGACCGGAGTCGCCGCAACAGCGGCCCCAGGCCGGCTTCAACGTGCTGGAACTCGCCAATCTGCTCTGGCGACGCAAGATCGCGATTGCCGCGGCTGCCCTGCTCGGCGCAACTCTTGCCGTTACCGTGGGCAAGAGCCTGACGCCCCGCTACACCGCCACCGCCCAGCTCTATGTCGATCCGCGCGAGCTTCAGCTCGTCGATCGTGAGCTCACGCCGCGCGCGCAGGACGTCTCCGGCATGTCCATGGTGGTGGAGAGCCAGGCGCGGCTGATCACCTCCAACAGCGTGCTGCTCAAGGTGATCCAGCAGGCGGGTCTCGACAAGGACGCGGAATTCGGCGGCGGCAGCGACGGCCAGAGCCTGATGTCGTCACTGCTCGGCCTGATCGGCCTGCAGCCCCGCGCTCCCTCCGCGGCGGACAACAAGGAAGTGCAGCTTGCGGCGCTCGAGGCGCTGAACCGGCACATCACGATCCGCAAGACCGAGAAGAGCTTCATCGTCGACATCGAGGTCTGGTCGACGGATCCGGCGAAAGCGGCGATGCTCGCCAACACGCTGACCAATGCCTACCTCACCGAATCCCGCAACTCACAGGCTTCGGCCGCACGGCGCGCCACCAACGATCTCTCCGGCCGCCTCAAGGAGCTGCGCGAGCGGCTGCGCAACGCCGAGACCGCGCTCGCGACCTACAAGGCCCAGAACAATTTCGTCGGCACTCAGGATGCACTGATCAGCGATCAGCAGCTTTCCGCCAGCAACCAGCGGCTTTCCGCGGCCCGCGCGGCGACGATGGATGCGCAGGCGCGGCTCGACCAGATCGAGGCGAGCCGCCGTACCGCTGCCGATGCCGGCGCGATCCCGGAAGCGCTGCAATCGCCGACGATCGCGAATTTGCGCGCGCAATATGCCGATGCCCGCAAGAAATATGCTGAGCAGGCCGGCGAGCTCGGGCCGCGGCATCCGGCGCTGCGCCAGACCGAGAAGCAGGTCGAGGATCTCAAGCGCACCATCAGCGAGGAGATCGATCGCTTCGCCCAGTCGGCCAAGAACGATCTGACGCGCGCCCGCGACTATGAGGCCTCGCTGAACCGGGCCATGGAAGCGCAGAAGCGGCAGAGCGTGCAGCTCAGCCAGGCCGCCGTCCGCCTCCGCGAACTCGAGCGCGAGGCCGATGCCAGCCGCGACGTCTATCAATCCTTCCTCAAGCGCTCGCGCGAGACCGAGGAGCAGGAGACGCTGAACACCTCGGCGGCCCGCGTCATCGGCGAAGCGACGGTGCCGCAGCGGCGCTCGTTCCCGCCCGCCATGAGCCTGTTCGCCATGATCGGCTTCGTCTTCGGCGCGCTCGCGGCGTCAAGCTGGTTCGCCGCGGTCGAACTCCTGCTCGTCGGCGCACCGGCGCCCGCACCGGCCCGCCGTGAGCGCAAGCCGGCACCGGAGAGAACGCGCACTCCCGAGGCTTTGCCGGCTCCGGAAGCTCCGCAGCCTCCGCAGGTCTCGCGACCTCAGGAAGTGGCGCAGGCCCTGCCCGAACTTGCCGCGCCATCGCTGCAGCCTGCGATGGTCGAAAAGCCCCTGATCGAAAAGCCGCTGATCGCGCGCCTCCAGGAGGCCGACGTCATCCACACGCTCGGAGCCATTCTCGCCACCGGCGGCGGCGTCGACCTCACCCGGCTGGGCTGGCCGACGTTGCGGCCCGGCTTTCCCCTGACGAAACTGCTCAACGCCTGGCGCGATATGCGAGCTGCCGTGGCCCGGCGCGCCGGCGACAAGACGATGCCGGTCATCGCGCTGGTCGGCGCCGGCGACACCACCGGACGCAGCGTGATCGCGCTGAATTTCGCGCTCGCGGCGGCGCGCGACGGCGCCCGCGTGCTGATGATCGATGCCGACCATCAGGCCCGCGCGCTCTCGAACAAGGTCAGCCGCCCCGGCAAGAGCGAGCCGAGCAGGCTCGGCTGGCTCTCGATCGGCAGCAAGGCCGCACGCGAGATCAAGACGGTCAACGGCATTTCGGTGCTGCCGGCCGGCGAGGGTGATGCCGGCAAGGCTGCCGACGCGATCCGCAAGGCGATTGCGCAGGCGCGTGCCGCAGGCGGCTATGACCTCGTGATCCTCGACGGCCCCGCGATGCCGCTCTCGGCCGGCGGCCGCAAGCTGCTCGACGACACCGACGCGCTGGTGGCGGTGCTGCCAACCAGCCTCGACATCAACGACAGCCTGGAAGAGATCCTGACCGCGCTGGGCCGCGCCGAGCGCAAGCTCGTCGGCGTCGTGCTGGACGAGCTCACCCCTGCAATCCAAACGCGCCAGCGAGGCAGACAATATGCTTGAGCGTCGCGTCAACCTCGACGGACGGGCAGCAACGGCCGACGTGCCGCGAATCACCGTCGGCGGGCTCCGCATGGCCGCGATCGATCTGGAAGCGACCGCCGATTTCATGATCGAGGCGACCGATCCCGACAATCGCATCGGCCGCCCGTTATTCCTGACCTCGGCCAATGGCGAGGTGCTGGCGCGCTGCTCGACGGAACCGCAGACCGAGCGCCTGTTCCGCGCCGCCGACCTGATCAATGCCGACGGCCAGCCGCTGGTGGCGGCCTCGAGGCTGCAATCCTGGTTTCCCCTGCCCGAGCGCGTCGCGACCACGGACCTGTTCCACGTCGTCGCGCGCAAGGCGGAGGCGGTCGGCCGCACCTTCTACATGTTCGGCGCCAGCGAGGCCGAAAACATCGTGGCCGTCGAGAACGTCCAGAAGCTGTATCCGGACCTCAAGATCATCGGGCGCAGCCATGGCTATCTGCGAGGCGAGGCGCTGCGCGCCAAGGTCGAGGAGATCAATGCGCTTGCGCCGGACTATCTGTGGGTCGCGCTCGGCGTGCCCAACGAGCAGGCATTCGTGGAAGAGTTCACGCCGTACCTCACCAATGTTGGCGTTATCAAGACATCAGGCGGCCTGTTCAACTTTTTGTCGGGCAGCCGTTCCCGCGCGCCGCAATGGATGCAGAAGGTCGGACTCGAATGGGCGTGGCGCACCTTGCTCGAGCCGCGCCGCCTGTTCTGGCGCTATTTGACCACCAACCCCCGCGCGCTCTATCTTCTCTTCAGCCGCAACCGACCACTCCGCTAAGAGAAGAGCATAAGACGATATGACCGACCGACCGACTGTCCTCGTCACTGGGGGCGCGGGCTACATTGGCTCGCATGCCTGCCGCGCATTGACCGCCGCCGGCTATCAGCCCGTCGTTTATGACAATCTCTCGACAGGTCATCGCAGCTTCGTTGCCGGCCCCCTGGTGACGGGCGATCTGCTCGACGGCACGGCGCTGGCACGCGCCTTCGCCGACCACAAAATCACGGCGGTGATGCATTTCGCGGCGGCCAGCCTGGTCGGCGAGTCCATGACCGATCCGCAGAAATACTACATCAACAACGTTCAGGGCACGCTGTCGCTGCTGCAGGCGATGCGCAACGCAGGCTGCCATCGCATCGTGTTCTCCTCGACCGGCGCCGTCTACGGCAATGCCGATTCCAAGGAGCTGCCGGAAGACTTTCCCTGCGTACCGATCAACCCCTATGGCGCGTCAAAATGGATGATCGAGCGGATGCTCGCCGATTACCGCTCGGCCTACGGCTTCGGCGCGTTCTGCCTGCGCTATTTCAACGCCAGCGGCGCCGATCCGGCCGGCGGCATCGGCGAGCTGCGCGACAATGAAACCCATCTCATTCCCCGGGCCATGATGGCGCTGCAGGGCCATGTCGACTTCGCGGTGTTCGGCGACGACTACGACACGCCCGACGGAACCGCGATCCGCGACTACATCCACGTCACCGACCTCGCCGCGGCGCATGTCGCGGCCCTGAAGCTCCTGGAAGAGGGGCATGCCGGCGGCAGCTTCAATCTCGGCACCGGCTCCGGCTTTTCCGTGCGCGAGATCCTGAACGCGATCAGGCAGGAGACCGGCCGCGAGGTGCCGCATACCATCAAGCCGCGCCGCGCCGGCGATCCGACCTATCTGGTTGCGGATCCCTCCGCTGCGCGAAAGGTGCTGAACTTTGTGCCTGGCCATTCCGACCTGGCTACGGTCATCCGCACCGCCTGGGCCTGGCACCAGAAGGCGCATCCGTTCAGACCGCGTTAGGCAATCGGGGCACCCGCGCCTTGCTCAGCGGTGGCGTGAACGGCTAGACTGGGCCTTCGCTGCCGGCGACGATGCCGGCATGCCTGGCTCGTCCGAATGCGCGAGCCGATTTTTCCGAGCGTCAGGTCACGATCATTTCGGCGCGAAGGCCCGTCATCGGTCGCGGATTCCTGGGAGCATGGAACGAATGCATCAGGCCGCACGCCTGGAGTTCGAGCGCGTGATGGAGGAGTTTGCCCGCTGGCACATTGTGCCCGCGGACGAGCGCTCGCCTGCGCCCGCCTGGTGGTGGGGACCCGCGATGGCAGTGTTCGATGACCGGGAGCCGATGAGCTGCGCATGGTGCGCCGAACTCGGTTTGAACGAGGGCGCGAGCTTCGCCGATGGCGCGCACACGATTCTCGCGCTGTTCGTCGAACAGACATCGCTGACGGGACCGCAGGATTTTCCGAGCAAGGCCGAGGGCGGGGAACACGACGCCCGCGCGCTGCACCCGCAGCCGTCAGACGACAGCGCGTTTCAGCCGTGACGCTGCAGCTTCCATGGCCGCAACGTCCGGCTCCGGCTGGAGCGGCGGCGCGATAGGCAGGACCATCGGCCGCAACAGCGCGGCCATCTGCTTGGCTGGCAGCGGCTTCGAAATCAGGAAGCCCTGCATCTCGTCGCAGCCATGGGTGCGCAGGAACGCCTCCTGCTCGGCGTTCTCGACGCCTTCGGCGACGACGGTCATGCCGAGCGCCTTGCCCATGCTGATGATGGCCTGTGCGATCGCCTGGTCTTCCGAATCCTGCGGCAGGTCCCGTACGAAGGAGCGGTCGATCTTGATCGTGTCGATCGGGAAGTGCTTCATCAGTGACATCGACGAATAGCCGGTGCCGAAATCGTCGATGGCGAGGCGGATGCCGCGGCTCTGGATGGCATCGAGCACCTTGAGCGCGCGGCCGACATTGCGCATCATCATGCTCTCGGTGACCTCGAGCTGGAGCAGCACCGGCGACATGCCGCTGGCCGCCAGCGCCTCGTCGACGTCCTGCAACAGATGCTCGTCGGCGAACTGCCGCGGCGACAGGTTGACCGCCATCGACAACGGCAACAGGCCGCGGCGCTGCCAGGCCATGGCCTGCGCGCAGGCTTCCCTCAGCACCCAGCGGCCGATCGGCACGATCAGGCCGGTCTCCTCCGCAAGCGGGATGAACTGAGCCGGCGAGATGTTGCCGAGATCGGGATGCGCCCAGCGCAGCAGCGCTTCCACGCCGGTGATCTGGCCGGTCGCCACGTCGACCTTGGGCTGGTAATTCAGCGAGAACTGCTCGCGCTCCAGCGCGCGGCGCAGCGCGCTCTCCAGCGACAGCCGCTCGATCGACTGCGTCGTCACTTCCTTGGAGAAGAAGCGGTAGCCGTTCTTGCCGTCCTCCTTGGCGAGATACATCGCCATGTCGGCGTTCTTGGTCAGGGTCTGCGCATCGGAGCCGTTGGCCGGATACATCGCGATACCGATCGAGGCCGTGGTGTGGCACTCGTGTCCGGCCAGCTCCATGGGCTCGGCGAGTGCAGCGAGCAGCCCGGTCGCGATGCGCTGGACGTCGTCGATCTCGCCGCACTGGTCGAGGATCACCACGAACTCGTCGCCGCCGAGGCGCGCCACGACGTCGCTTTCCCGCAGCGCGCCGCGCAAGCGATTTGCCACTTCGAGCAGGAGCAGGTCGCCGGCCTCATGGCCGAGCGAATCGTTGATGACCTTGAAGCGGTCGAGATCGATGAACAGCACCGCGAAACGGTAATCGTGGCGCTCCGCCGTTTCGATCGCCTCGCGCAAGAGCCCGTTGAAGGTCTCGCGATTCGGAAGGTCGGTCAGGCTGTCATGCGAGGCGAGGTACTCGATCCGCTCGTCCGCCTCGTTCTTCTCGTCGGCGCGATCGAAATTCTCCATCGCAAAGGATACGTTGTCGGCCAGACGCTGCAACAGCTCGACGAACTCGACCGTGAAGGTAGCCGGCTCGGTCGACATGTAGATCATGACGCCGACGGCCTGGTCGTGCACGATGAGCGGAAATGCCGCGCCCGACCGCGCCCCGTCGCCGCGGACAACGGCGTGGAATGCGCTGACGCGATCGTCGTTGAGATAATCGTTGCTGATGCAGGGCTGGCGCGTGCGGAACGCCGTGCCGCTCATCCCGCGTCCTTCGGGACGCTCGGGGTCGATGGAGAGGCGAACGTTGCGCGTGGTGTCGGAAGACGGCCCGGCGCTCGCCACGATCTCCAGCTGGTCGCTGTCGGCCCTGGCCAGCGCGATCGTGGTCGAGGTGAACTTGGCGCCGTTCGACGCGGCAAGGCAGACGAGCTCGAACAGCTCGGCGCGCGACTTCGCCCGCATGATCGCTTCGTTGGTCGCGCTCAGAGCCGCGAACATGCGCGTCAGGCGCTCCTTCTGGGCATCGGTCCGGACCTTCTCCTCGGCGCGGTCGAAATTGTCGAGCGCGAAGGACACGTTTTCGGCAAGGCGCCCGAGCAGTTCGACCAGATCGGGCGTGAATGTGTCCTCCTCGGGCGCGAGGAAAAGCAGGATGCCGATCGGCTCCTGGCCCGCCTTTAGAAGCGGGAAGCTGGCGGCGGCCCGCGTTCCGTCCTCGATCGCCTTCGCCCGCCAGTATGCCGACCGCGGCTCGTTCAGATAGTCGTTCATGACGCTGGGCCGGCGAGTCCGGAGCGAGGTGCCGATGATCCCCTCGCCTTCGGGATGGTCGACGGAAATGCTGCAGGTCCGTCCAACCATTTGCTGCTGCAGTCGCCCCTTCACCGCGACGACGCGAACGAGCTCGTTTTCCGCGTCGATGATCCCGATCGTTGCCGACGCGAACACGTCGCCGAGAATAGCTGCCTGGCACGCGGCCTCGAACAGGTCCTCGCGCGTCTTGGCGCGCATGATCGCTTCATTGGTTGCGCTGAGCGCTTCGAACATTCCGCTCAGGCGATTGCGCTGCTTGTCCACCTGCGCCTTCTCCTCGGCGCGATCGAAGCCTTCCAGTGCGAAGGCGACGTTGGCCTGGAGCTTGCGCAGCAATTCGACGAATTCGGGTGTGAACGTGCCGCACTCCGGAGAGTTGAACAGGAACACGCCTTCGACACGGTCGCCGTTGAAGAGCGGCAACGCCGCGGAGGACGCGATCCCGTTGCGGCGGGCACTGGCGTGCCACGGCGCGATGCGCTCGTCGGCGAGCACGTCGTTGCTGACGGCGGGCTGGCGCGTGCGGAACGCGATGCCGGTCAATCCGCGCCCTTCCGGCACCTCCTCGGAGATCGAGAATTTGAAGTTGCGAACCTGATCGGCGTTAGGTCCGTAACAGGCGACGACGCGCAGCAGCCCGGCGTGAGGGTCGACCAGTGCGATGTTGGCCGAAGTGAACTTGGCGCCCTTCGCCGTCGCCTCGCAAACGAGGTCGAACAGATCGGCGCGCGACCGCGCCCGCAGGATCGCCTCGTTGGTGGCGCTTAGCGCCGCATACATGCGTGCCAGCCGTTCCTCTTCGGCGGCGATTTTGGCCTTCTCGGACTCGCGGCCAAAATTATCGATCGCGAACGAGACGTTCTCCGCCATACGCAGCAGGAGCGCGACGATCTCCTCGTCCTTGGCCCAGGAGCGGCTGATGAAGAACAAGAGCACGCCGACACTTTCACCGTGCCTGATCAGCGGCGCGACCACGCAGGCGGCAACGCCAGTGTTGACGTTGGCCTGCTCCCACGGCGAGCCTCTGGTGCGGCTGGCGAGATCGTCCTCGACGATGGCCTTCTGCGTCCGGAACACCTCGCCGGATATTCCCTTGCCGTAGGGATTCTCCGGATCGATCGAATAGCGCGCCTGGGTGATCAGTGCGAGGTTCTGGCCGGTGGACGCGACCGGACTCATCCAATGCGAATCCGGTTCGCGGAGCAACACGATGGTCGCCAGCGATTTGCCCCCGTGAACCGAGGCGTCACACACGAGCTGATAAAGCTCCTGCTCGGTTTTGGCGCGCAGGATGGCTTCGTTGGTGGCGCTGATGGCGCCGAACATGCGGTTGAGTCGCCGCGTCGCCCGTTCGCTGGTCTGCCGCGCGGTTTCGCGCGCGAAATTGTCCAGCGCATAGGAAATGTTGGCCGACATGCGCCCGAACAGCGACACCATCTGCTCGTTCAGCGAGCCGGCTTCGCGGCGGGTCACGTAGAGCACGCCGACACTCTTGCCGTTGCAGAGCAGCGGCAGCGCCGCAGCCGCGCCAATGGCGGCCGAAGCGGCACCCGCGCGCCACGCCAGCGAACGGGGGTCGTTCAGATAATCGTTGCTGACGCACAGCTTCTGATCTCGAAATGCCTCGCCGCCGACGCCCGAGCCTTCGGGTGTGCCGGCAACCGTCGTGATCTCGATCGAGCGCAGCCGCGCAACGTCGTCGCCACAGCCGGCCGCAAAATGGAGTCGCCGGTCGTCCGGTCCGACCAGAAACACGGCGACAGCCAAGAAATCCCCGCTCGAAAACCCGGCGTCGCAGACCTTCTGGTACAGCTCGTCCGGCGATTTCGCATAGAGAATCGCTTCGTTGATGGCGCTCAACGCCGCAAAGGTGCGCGCGAGTGTCGTCGGCACGATCTCAGCTCCCGGGCATTTCTGCCTATTTCTCCCGGGTACCTTTATGAGGGGCCATCGCCTAAGTGGTCGTTATTGCGCGCTGCAAACAATCGATCAAAGTGAACGAGCTGCGAACGACCGGGGGTAAACTATCGAAAATACCGCCGCACGGGACGAATCCTCAGCAAGAGGCGCGACCTCTTTACGAATTTGCAGCCCTGTATTGGTTTACGGGAGATTGATATCACAGCCGCGCTTTGAGACGATGGCCTCCAACAATCAGTGCCCGCCAAGGGCAAAGACCCCGGGGAACGCCATGCCGATCGTCACGGCCGATCGCCTCACGCGCGTCAGCGCTGCCCTGCTCCGCGCCGCCGGAGCCTCCGAGGAAGAAGCCGACGCCGTCGCGATCGGCTGCGTCAACGCCAATCTCGCCGGCCATGATTCCCACGGCGTGATCGCCGTTCCCACCTATCTCGACCGCATCAAGGCCGGCCACATCGTTCCCGGCGCCAAATGGACCGTCGTCCAGGAATCGCCGACCACGACCGTGATCGACGGCCATTGGGGCTTTGGCTTCCACGTCAACGCCAAGGCGATGGCGCTGACGATCGAGAAAGGCAGGACGGCGAATGTCGCTGCCTGCACCGTGTTCCGGCAAAGCCATGTCGGCCGCCTCGCCGCCTACCCCCTGATGGCGATGCGCGCAGGCATGATCGGGATTGCCACGGCGGATTCCGGCCGCTCGCCGAAACACGTCGCCCCGTTTGGAGGCAAGGAGGCGCGGCTCGGCACCAACCCGATCTCGATCGCGGTGCCGTCCGATCTCGATGCGCCGTTCTATCTGGATATGGCGACTTCAGCTGTCGCAGCCGGCAAGATCCAGCTCGCGGTCGCGCGCGGCGAGGAGATTCCGACGGGCTGGATCATCGATGCCGAGGGACGGCACACCACCGATCCGACCCAATACCGCAAGGGCGGCGCGCTGCTGCCGCTCGGCGGCACCGAGGGCTACAAAGGCAGCGGCCTCGCCGCCATGGTCGAGGTGCTGTGCGGCCTGCTCACCGGCCTCGGCTTCGGCGTCGAGCCTACGGGGCGGCACAATGACGGATGCTTCATGGCGGTGTTCAATGTCGCCGCATTCCGCCCGCTGCAGGAGTTCAAACGCGAGGTCGCCGAGTTCGCGCGCTATCTGAAATCGACGCCGCCGTCCGAGGGCAGCAATGGCGTCTACTATCCCGGCGAGATCGAGGGCCTGCGCGAGCAGCAGCGTCTGCGCGACGGCATCGAGATCGAGGATGCCACCTGGGAAAAGCTGCGCGCGCTGGCGCGGGAATACCGGCTCGACACCGTCCTCGATCTGGCCTGACGGCATCGGGAGAACAGCAGCATGAATCGACAGATGGTCCTGGTCGGCTTCCTCCAGGCGCAGAACTGCACCAACCTGCCGAGCTCCTGGCGGCATCCGGATTCGCGCGACGATTCGATGTCGGCGGACTACTATCAGGAGATCGGCAGGATTCTCGAAGCCGGCAAGTTCCACATGGCCTTCTTCGACGACCGCCTGGCGATGCCGGACCGCTACGGCAACGACCACGCCCATACCGTCGAATACGGCATCCGCTGCGTGAAGATGGATCCGCTGATCGTGCTGACCACGATGGGCATGGTCACTGAGAGGCTCGGGCTGGGAGCAACCTGCTCGACCACCTATTACGAGCCGTTCGACGTCGCCCGCCGCTTCGCAACGCTCGACCTCATGTCCGGCGGACGCGCCGGCTGGAACGTCGTGACCTCGCTCAATGACGGTGAAGCCCTCAACATGGGGCGCGACTCCCATCCCGAACATGATTCCCGCTACGACAAGGCCGACGAATTCATGGAGGTGGTGCTTGGCCATTGGGACACATGGGAAGACGGCGCGTTGATCATGGACAAGAAGACCGGCCGCTTTGCCGATCCGACCAAGGTGAAGCGGCTCGACCACACGGGCGCGGCGTTCAGGTCACGCGGGCCGTTCACCGTGCCGCGCTCGCAGCAGGGCCACCCCGTGATCATCCAGGCCGGCGCATCCGGCCGTGGCCAGCGCTTTGCCGGGCGATGGGGCGAGGTGATCTTCACCGCCGCGCGCAATCTTCAGGGCGCCAAGGACGGCTACGCGGCCGTGCGCAACGAGGCCGCCAAGGCCGGCCGCGATCCCGACCAGATGTTCCTCTGCAATCTGACGACGCCGGTCTGCGCGGCGACCAAGGCCGAGGCCGAGGACAAGATGGCGCTGATCAACAAGCTGCCGCTCCAGATCGACGCGCTGTCGCTGCTTGCCGAAGCACTCAACTACGACTTCGCCTCCAAGGATCTCGATGAGCCGCTGACCACTGACGAGCTGAAGAGCATGCAGGGCATTCTGGGCATCCGCGACGGCGTGCTGAAGAATTCCGGCAAGAGCAATCCGAGCGCGCGCGACTTCGTCACCTTCTCCGGCCGCGGCCAGGTGCAGGACGCCATGGTCGGCGGCCCCAAGGAGATCGCGGACAGGCTCGAGGAAATGTTTGTCGAGCGCGGCTGCGACGGCTTTGTCATCGCGGCGACCTATGTGCCCGGCTCCTACGCCGATTTCGTGCAGCATGTCGTCCCGGAGCTGCAACGCCGGGGCCTGTTCCAGAAAGACTATCGCGGCAAGACGCTGCGCGAAAATCTCGGGCTGAAGCGGCCCGCCGCCGGCGCCTGGAAGATGCCGCCGCGCGATGCCGCGGAATAGCAACGAGGACTTAGCATGCGCTGGCTGAAGTTTACTGAGACCGGCAAGACCTCGTGGGGGATCGTCGAGGGCGACAAGGTCGTCGCGGTCGAGGGCGATCCCTTCGGCGAATGGCAACGTAGCTCGCGCACGCATTCGTTGTCGGACGTGAAGATCGAGCTGCCGCTGATCCCGCGCACCTTCTATTGCGTCGGCTTGAACTACCTCAAGCACCTGAAGGAAGCCGCCGACAAGGCCGGCACCGTGCCGGCCGTGCCTGACCGTCCCGAGATCGGCTATCGCGCCCAGAACGCGCTGATCGCACATGACGAGGAGGTCGTGATCCCGTCCTTCGCGACGGAGAAAATCCACTACGAGGGCGAGCTCGTCGTCGTCATCGGCAAGAAGGTGAAACATCTCACCAAGGACAACGCGATGGATTGCGTGTTCGGCTACACCATCGGCAACGACGTCAGCGAGCGCAGCTGGCAGAAGGCCGACCGCAGCCTGTGGCGCTCGAAGAACGCCGACACGTTCAAGCCGATGGGGCCGTGGATCGAGACCGAGGCCGATCTCGAACAGATGGAAACGATCGTCCGGGTCAACGGCAAGGAGACCAACCGCTTCGCTACCGGCGACATGATCTTTGGCGTGGTGCCGTTCCTGGTCGAGCTGACCAAGTATTTTACCTTGTGGCCCGGCGACGTGATCTGGATGGGCACGGACGGTGCCTCGCCCGACATCAAGCACGGCGACGTCGTGGAGATCGACATCACCGGTGTCGGGACGTTGCGGAACAGGTTTGTGCGGGAGGGGCAATAGCAGCCCCGTAGCACCGGTGCCGTAGGGTGGGCAAAGCGACTTGTCCGCCAGCTCGAAGAGCGACGGCGGAAGCGTGCCCACCACCTCTCTCGATCATGGAGGGATCGTGGGCACGGCGCTATGCGCCTTTGCCCACCCTCCGGCACCTCCCGCATGTCAAAACGGCAGCGCCACGCTCGACTTGATCTCCTTCAACACCACGTTGCTGCGGACATAGCGGATGCCGGGAATGCGGAACATGAACTCGTCGAGGAATCTGTTGTAGGCGGCCATGTCCTGCACGACGACGCGCAAATGATAATCGGCATCGCCCGTGGTCGCAAAGCACTCCAGCACCTCGCGGCGTTTGGTTACCCGCGCGACGAACTCGTCGACGAACTTCGCGTCGTGCCGTTCCAGCGAGACGTGGAGAATGGCCGACATCGCAAAGCCCGCCGGCTCGCGCGCGACCAGCGCCGCGTAACCCTGGATGATGCCGACCTCCTCCAGCGCGCGCACCCGGCGCCAGCAGGCCGACGTGGACATGCCGACCTCGTCCGCCAGTTGCTGGTTGGTGGCACGGCCATCCTTCTGGAGATGAGCGAGAATCCGCGCGTCCTGGTCTTCGATCATCGATCGACCCAATTCGGTTTATTCTACCGCATGATAGCCTAGTTCGGGATAACTTACCAGAATCTGGTTGCAGCTAGGAAAGATAGGTAAGACCTACCAACCATCAGGGCCTACCCTCCGCTCATTCGGCAAGGATGCCGCGGGAGGTCCGCATGGACGCCTTTCCGTCACTCGACCCCTACGAACTCTCCGATCGCTACGATCGCGAACACGGCCGCGTCTTCCTCACGGGCACACAGGCCATCGTCCGCATCGCGCTCGATCAAGTCAGGCGCGATCGGGCCAGCGGCCTCAACACGGCCGGCTTCATCTCGGGCTATCGCGGCTCGCCGCTCGGCGGCATCGACCTCGAGCTCTGGCGCATCCAGGAGCGGTTGAAGCGGGACCGTGTCGAATTCCTCCCCGCCGTCAACGAGGACCTCGCCGCGACCGCGGTGCTCGGCTCGCAGCAGGTCGAGACGCAAGGAGATCGCGAGGTCGATGGCGTGTTCGGCCTCTGGTACGGCAAGGGCCCGGGCGTCGATCGCTCCGGCGATGCGCTGAAGCACGGCAACGCCTACGGCTCCTCGCCGCATGGCGGCGTGCTGGTGGTCGCCGGCGACGACCATGGCTGCGTCTCCTCCTCGATGCCGCACCAGTCCGACGTCGCCTTCATGAGCTGGTTCATGCCGACGCTGCATCCCGCGAGCGTCAGCGAATACCTCGCGTTCGGCGAATATGGCTATGCGCTGAGTCGCTTCTCCGGCATGTGGGTCGGCTTCAAGGCGATCTCGGAGATCGTCGAGTCGGGTGCGTCCGTCGCGCTGCAGCCGCCCCGCCACTTCCGCACGCCCGACTTCACGCCGCCGCCTGATGGACTGCACTACCGCTGGCCCGATTTGCCGGGCCCGCAGATCGAGGAGCGGCTGGAGGCGAAGAAGCACGCGGTCTACGCCTTCGCCAAGGCCAATCCGATCGACCGTCACATCTACGACATCCCCAGCGCCACCTACGGCATCGTCACCACGGGCAAGGCCCATCTCGACCTGATGGAGGCGCTGCGGCTAATGGGGCTCAATGAGGCCGCCTGCCGCAGCATCGGCATCGACGTCTACAAGGTCGGCATGGTCTGGCCGCTGGCGCTGCATGACGCCATGGACTTCGTGAAAGGCAAGCGCGAGATCCTCGTGGTCGAGGAGAAGCGCGGCATCATCGAGAGCCAGTTCAAGGAATATTTTTACGACTATCCTGGCAGCAAGCCGGAGCGCATGGTCGGCAAGCACGATGAAACCGGGGCAAGGCTGATCTCCTGGATCGGCGAATTGTCGCCTCGCGCGCTCGCAGGCGTGCTGGCGCGCCGGCTCGATCCGATGTTTCCAGGCCTCAATCTCGCCGCACGCGCGGCCGCCCTGATGCCAGAGGCCGCACGCACCATCAACGTCGCTGGCGCAACGCGCACGCCGTATTTCTGCTCGGGTTGCCCGCACAACACATCAACAAAGGTACCTGAAGGCTCCAAGGCGCTGGCCGGCATCGGTTGTCACTTCATGGCAAGCTGGATGGACCGCGAGACCTCGTCGCTGATCCAGATGGGCGGTGAAGGCGTTAACTGGGCGGCTTCGTCACGCTTCACTGGCCACAAGCACATCTTTCAGAACCTCGGCGAAGGCACCTATTACCACTCCGGCTCGATGGCGATCCGGCAGGCGATCGCCGCCAAGGCCAATATCACCTACAAGATCCTGTTCAACGATGCCGTCGCAATGACCGGCGGCCAGCCGGTCGACGGTCCCATCAGCGTTCATGCCATTGCCCACAGCGTCCGCGCCGAAGGTGTGGCGCGCATCGCGCTGGTGTCGGATGATCCCGCACAGTTCTCGCCTGCCGACCTGCCGGCCGGCGTCACCCTTCATCCGCGCGAGGAGATGGATGCCGTGCAGCGCGAGCTGCGCAATATCTCCGGCGTCTCGGTCCTGATCTATCAACAGACCTGCGCCACGGAGAAGCGACGCCGGCGCAAGCGCGGGCAGATGGCCGACCCCAAGCGTTTCGCCTATATCAACGATCTCGTCTGCGAGGGCTGCGGCGACTGCTCGGTGGAATCCAACTGCCTCAGCGTCGAGCCGAAGGAGACGCCGTTCGGCCGCAAGCGCCAGATCAATCTGTCAGCCTGCAACAAGGATTTTTCCTGCCTCAACGGTTTCTGCCCGAGTTTTGTGACCGTCGAAGGCGCGACGCGCCGGAAGAAGGGCGCGAGCCAGATCGACGCGGTTGGTCGGGCCGCCACACTTCCGTTGCCCGCGACGGCAACGCTCGACCGTCCCTACGATCTGCTCATCACCGGCGTCGGCGGCACCGGCGTGATTACTGTCGGCGCGCTGATCGGCATGGCCGCGCACCTCGAACGCCGCGGCGTCTCGGTGCTGGACTTCACCGGCTTTGCGCAGAAGTTCGGGCCCGTGCTGGGCTACATCCGCCTCGCCGCGAGCCCCGCGGCTCTGCATCAGGTCCGTATCGACCAGGGCGCAGCCGATGCGCTGATCGGCTGCGACCTCGTGGTGAGCTCCTCGCCAAAAGCCTCAGGCACCTACCACCGCGGCACGCGCGCCGCGGTCAACACCGCGGAGATGCCGACCGGTGACGTGGTCCGCTTTCGCGACGCCGATCTCGCCTCCCCCGCGCGCCTGCGTGCCATTGGCCAAGTCATCGGCGAGAGCGATCTCAGTACCATCAACGCCAACGCACTGGCGGAACGGCTGCTTGGCGATGCCGTCTATGCCAACATCATCATGCTGGGCTTTGCCTGGCAGCGCGGACTGGTGCCGATTTCGCTGCAAGCGCTGCTGCGCGCAATCGAGCTCAACGGCGTCGCCGTCGAACGCAACAAGCAGGCCTTTGCCTGGGGCCGGATTGCGGCCGCCGATTCGGACTTCTTGCCGAGGGTGGACGATGCGCCCAGGGCCGAGACGCTCGACCAGATGATCGACCGTCGCGCCGATTTCCTCACCGCCTATCAGGACGACGCCTATGCGGCGCGCTACCGGGCGACCGTCGCAAGGGTCCGCCACGCCGAAGCGGTCCTGAACAGCGAGACCCTGACCGAGGCCGTCGCCCGGGCCCTGTTCAAGCTGATGGCCTACAAGGACGAGTATGAGGTGGCGCGCCTGCACATGCAGGGCGGATTCCTCGATGAGCTGAAGCGCGAATTCGAGGATGGCTTCAGAGTCCAATATCACCTCGCCCCGCCCTTCCTGCCGTCGCGGCGCGACGCACGTGGGCGTCCGCGCAAGCGCGCCTTCGGCCAATGGATCCAGATGCCGCTGGCCATGCTCGCGCGCTTGAAGGGACTACGTGGCACGCCGTTTGATCCATTCGGCTACACCTGGGAAAGGCGCACCGAGCGCGAACTGATCGCCTGGTACGAAGGCTTGATCGAGCGGATGCTCGGCGGGCTCGATGCGGCGCATCTGCCAGGTCTCGTCGCAATCGCAACAGCGCCGATGGACATCCGCGGCTACGGCCCGGTCAAGGACGCTGCGATCGGGAAGGCGAAGGCCGACGTCGAGCGACTGCTCACCGAACTCGACACACCGTCGCCGGCGAGGATGCACGCCACCGGTTGACGCCGGCTGCTCCCAATCGGCATGGTTCTGGACAACGCGTTCAGACGATTGCCGCCGCCACGCTGATGGAATCGTAGGGTGGGCAAAGCGAAGCGTGCCCACCTCTTTTCGAATTCATGGAGATGGTGGGCACGGCGCGTTGCGCCTTTGCCCACCCTACGGCACTGCCGACGTCGCTCATGAATACGGATTGATCAGCTTTTGCTGCTCGGCGCTGTGGTGCGCGAGCAGGTCGATGAAGGTCCTGACCTTCGCCGACAGATGATGACGATGCGGATAGACCGCGTTCATGGACAGCTCGATCGTCCGATATTCCGGCAAGAGGCGCACGAGGCGACCGGCTTCGAGGTCGTCCTGAATGAGAAATCCCGCCATCAGACAGATTGCGGCCCCCTCCAGTGCGACCTTGCGCAGCGCTTCCCCGCTATTGGTGACGAAGCTGCCCGAGATGCGTACGGAGGCCGGTGCGCCTTTGCGATCCAGGAAGCGCCATTCATCGCCAAACGGATAGTTCAGGTGCCGGCCACAATTATGCGCGGCGAGCTCGTCGAGCTTCTGCACCCGGCCGTGCTTCTCGAGATAATCGTGCGAGCAGCACAGCACGTGACGCCAGGTGGCGAGGCTGCGGACGATCAGGCTTGAATCCGGCGGCGAGGTCATGCGCAAGGCGACGTCGTAGCCTTCCTCGATGAGATCGACGTCACCTTCGCCCATGCGCAGATCGATCTTGAGCTCCGAATAGGTCGACAGAAGCTTTGCCACCACAGGCGCGACGAACTGCACCATATGCGTGGCGACGTGGATGCGCAGCGTGCCGCGGGGCACCGACTGCAATTCGCCGGCGATATCGTCGGCCTGTTCGATGTCGGCGAGGATCTGGACGCAGCGGTCGTAATAGGCCTTGCCGATCTCGGTGAGGTTGACCTTGCGCGTGGTCCGCTGAAGCAGCCTCACCCCGAGCCGGTCTTCCAGCGCCTGAACGTGATTGCTCACCATGGTGGTCGACATGTTGAGCTTGCGGGCGGCTGCAGAGAAGCCGCCGGTCTCTACCACCCGGCTGAAGACTTCGAGGCTGGTCAATCGATCCATGGCAGCGGATTATCCGCCTTTGATGGATAATCGCAATGAATTCACCCCGATTATCTGTCAAAAACTTGGAGTTCGTCCGGCTTGGAGGCTCGGGTCCAGCAGGACGCATACGTTAGCGCAAATCGCTCGACGGGCGCGGCAATCGCTCTGGGGCAGGCGCGGGTCTGGCCCGCTAGACATTACAACCAGCCGGATTATCCAGCCCCGATGGATAATCCTTCCAGCATTTCGCCGATTATCACCCGGCCCAGAAAGACCAATAGTCTCGGTACGCCGATAGGAGACTTCCATGTCCGAGATGCCCCGCGCCGAGATTTTTCAGCAGGCAACTGAAATCACCCCCGATAGCACCAAGCCGCCGCCGACTATCCCGCTCCGGAACAGGGTGCGGCGCGCGGCGCTGGCGCTCGCGCTCCTCGCGGGCACGGCAACCGCTGTCTATTACGGGCACGACTACTGGACCAACGGCCGCTACCTCGAGACAACCGACGACGCCTATGTGAAGGCCGACTCCACGATCATCGCGCCAAAAATCTCCGGCTACATCGCCAAGGTGCTGGTCAGTGACAACGAAAAGGTGAAGGCCGGCCAGGCGCTGGCCAAGATCGACGATCGTGACTTCAAGGCGGCGCTCGACCAGGCCAAAGCCGACGTCGCCGCGGGCGAAGCCTCGGTGCGCAACATCGATGCCCAGTTCGAACTGCAACAGCCGATCATCGAGCAGAGCACGGCGGATGTCACCGCTGCCGACGCCAACCTGAAATTCGCGCAGGAAGAGCGCGCCCGTTACGACGACCTCATGAAGACCGGCTCCGGCACGATCCAGCGCGCGCAGCAGACCGACGCGGCGCTACGCGCGAGCAGCGCGCAATTGCAGCACGCGAAATCCGGCCTGCTGGCCGCGCAGCGCAAGATCGACGTGCTCACCACCCAGCGCGCCCAGGCGGCGGCCCAGCTCGAACGGGCCCGCGCCGTCGCGCAGCAGGCGGCGTTGAACCTGTCCTATACCGAGATCACCGCGCCGGTCGAGGGCACCGTCGGCGCCCGCTCGCTGCGCGTCGGCCAGTACGTGCAAGCCGGCACGCAATTGATGGCGGTGGTACCGCTCGATGCGGTGTACGTGGTGGCCAACTTCAAGGAGACCCAGCTCACGCATGTGCGGCCGGGTCAGCCGGTCGAGTTGCACGTCGACAGTTTTCGCAATCGAACCCTGCACGGCCATGTCGACAGCCTGTCGCCGGCAAGCGGGCTCGAATTCGCGCTGCTGCCGCCCGACAACGCCACCGGCAATTTCACCAAGATCGTGCAGCGGGTCCCGGTGAAGATCGTGCTCGACGACCACAGCCTCACCGGCCTGCTGCGCCCCGGCATGTCGGCGGTGCCGACGGTCGATACCAAGCATGCGGTGCAGGCCGAGCGCGAGACGGCGAAGCGCCTCGCCGACAACACGTCCCGCCCGAACGGCGGCTGAAGCCGGAAGGCGTCGGCGGGATTATCAAATCCTGCCGGACGATCCTTCCACAACTTCATCGATGATCGAAACCATTCGCCGAACGCATCCTGTCTCCGTACCCGAGACGAGGCTTCCATGAGCACGCTGCAACCGACCGTCGACGCCGCCGCCAATCTCACCGCCCCCGCAGCTCCGACCACGCCGGCCGTATCCGCAAAAACCTGGGTCGCGGTGATCGGCGCGACGCTCGGCGCCTTCATGGCGGTGCTGAACATCCAGATCGTCAACGCCTCGCTCGCCGACATCCAGGGCGCGATCGGCGCCGGCATCGACGACGGCGGCTGGATCTCGACCTCCTATCTGATCGCCGAAATCGTGGTGATCCCGCTCTCCGGCTGGCTGGCGCAGGTGTTCTCGATCCGGATTTACCTTCTGACCAACGCGGTCCTGTTCCTGGTTCTCTCGGCGGCTTGCGCACTGGCGCAGGATTTGCCGCAGATGATCGTGCTGCGCGCCGTGCAGGGATTTACCGGCGGTGTCCTGATTCCCATGGCGTTCACGCTGATCATCACGCTGCTGCCGCGCGCAAAACAGCCGGTCGGCCTTGCGCTGTTCGCGCTGTCGGCGACGTTCGCGCCGGCGATCGGCCCGACCATCGGCGGCTATCTCACCGAGAATTTCGGCTGGGAGTACATCTTCTACGTCAACCTCGTCCCCGGCGCGGTGATGGTCGGCATGCTCTGGTACGCTCTCGAGCCCAAGCCGATGAAGCTGGCGCTGCTGCGCGACGGCGACTGGGCCGGCATCGTCACCATGGCGATCGGGCTATCGACGCTCCAGACCGTGCTGGAGGAAGGCAACAAGGACGACTGGTTCGGCTCGCCCTTCATCGTCAGGCTGTCAGTGATCGCGGCCGTCGCGCTGACCGCCTTCCTGATCATCGAGCTCACGGTGAAGAAGCCGCTCCTCAACCTGCGCCTGCTCGTCCGCCGCAATTTCGGCTTCGGCATGCTCGCAAATTTTCTGCTCGGCATCGCGCTGTACGGCTCGGTCTTCATCCTGCCGCAATATCTGTCGCGCATCCAGGGCTACAATTCCGAGCAGATCGGCATGGTGCTGGCATGGACCGGATTGCCGCAACTCCTGCTGATTCCGCTGGTGCCGCGCCTGATGCAGAAGTTCGATGCGCGGATCATCATCGGCATCGGCTTCGTGCTGTTCGCGGCTTCCAACTTCATGAACATCTATATGACCAATGATTACGCCGCCGACCAGCTGCTGTGGCCCAACATCGTCCGCGCCATCGGCCAGGCGCTGGTGATGGCGCCGCTGTCGGCGGTCGCCACATCAGGCATCGAGCCGGAGAACGCGGGCTCGGCCTCGGGCCTGTTCAACATGATGCGCAATCTCGGCGGCGCCGTCGGCATCGCACTGCTCCAGACCGTGCTGACCAAGCGCGAGCAGTATCACTCCAACGTGCTGATGCAGTCGGTCTCGGTGTTCGAGCAGGCCACCCGCACACGGCTGGAACAGCTCACGCAATATTTCGTCAATCATGGCATCCTCGACCGTGCGGATGCGGCGCATCGCGCCTATGTCGCGATTGGCCATATCGTGCAGAAGCAGGCCTATATCTTCGCCTTCAGCGACACGTTTTATCTGCTCGGCATGGCGCTGATCGTCGCGCTCGCCGCGGTCCTGTTCCTGAAGAAGCCCGGCCAGACCTCAGCCGGTGGTGCCCACTGACTCAACCCAGCCGCAAGGAGAACGACCATGAAACCCCGCATGAACTACTATCAGGCCGCGCCGGACACGATCAAAGCGCTGATGGCGCTGGAGACGCAGATCCAGTCCACGGGGCTCGAGAAATCGCTGATCGAGCTCGTCAAGATCCGGGCGTCACAGATCAACGGCTGCGCCTTTTGCATCAACATGCACACCGAGGACGCGCGCAAGCGCGGCGAGACCGAGCAGCGCATCTACCTGCTCGATGCCTGGCGCGAATCCCCGCTCTACACGGATCGCGAGCGCGCCGCGCTGGCCTGGACGGAATCGGTCACGCTGATCGCGCAGACGCATGCGCCTGATGACGTCTACGGGCAGGTCCGCGCGCAGTTCTCCGAGGAAGAGACGGTGAACCTGACCATGCTGATCGGCGCCATCAACGCCTGGAACAGGATCGCGATCGCGTTCCGCGCGGTTCATCCGGTGAAGGTGAAGGCGTCGGCGGCGTGAAGGGGCGCGCCCCGAGGCAGGTCTCGTAGGGTGGGCAAAGCGACTTGTCCGCCGTAGCTCGTAGAGCGAAGGCGGAAGCGTGCCCACCTTCTGTCAGCTAGAGCGAGAGAGACGTGGGCACGGCGCAAGTGCGCCTTTGCCCACCCTACGGCAGCGGTACGCGGCTCAGACCGCCGTCGCCTTGGCGAACTCCACGTAGATTTCGCGCAATCTCGTCGCCATCGGGCCGGGCTTGCCGTCGCCGATCCTCTTGCCGTCGATCGCAACCACGGGCTGGACAAACAGTGACGCCGAGGTGGCAAAAGCTTCCTTTGCAGCCAGCGCCTCGGCCACCGTGAACGAGCGCTCCTCGACGCGAAGCTGACGTTCCTCGGCGAGCGCCACCACGGCCTTGCGGGTGCAGCCCGGCAGGATCGCGTTGGAGTTCTTGCGGGTCACGATGACGTCGTCCTTGGTCAGGATGAACGCCGAGGATGAGCCGCCCTCGGTGACGTATCCGTCTTCCAGCATCCAGGCTTCGCCGGCGCCGGCTTCGGCCGCCGCCTGCTTTGCCAAGACCTGCGCCAGCAGGGCCACGCTCTTGATGTCGCGCCGCTCCCAGCGGATATCCGGCACCGTGATGACATTGATGCCGGTCTTTGCGGAGGCGGCGTTGATGATGTCCTTTTCCGAGGTGAACATCACCAGGCTCGACTTGACGTCGCCCTTGGGGAAGGGGAAGTCGCGGCCCTTGTCGGCGCCGCGCGTCACCTGGAGATAGACGAGGCCGCTTGTGACCTTGTTGCGCGCGATCAGTTCCTTCTGCAGCTCGGTGATGCGTTCGAGCGTCTCCGGCAGCCTCAAGCTGATCTCGCCGACCGAGCGCTCAAGCCGCGCCAGATGCGAGGCGTTGTCGACCAGCTTGCCGTCGAGCACGGCCGAGACCTCATAGATGCCGTCGGCGAACAGAAAACCGCGATCGAGGACCGAGATCTTGGCGTCCGAGAGCGGGACGAATGAGCCGTTGACGTAGGCGATCGGGTCCAAGGCAGGTCTCCTGGGGAGAAAGGGGGATTTGGGGCGTTATACGCCGATTGAGGGGCGCAATCATCCCTCGTTTCGTCATTCCGGGGCATTCGCGCAGCGAATGAGCCCGGAATCCATAACCACCATCGGGGTATGGATCCCGGGCTCGCGCTACGCGCGCCCCGGGATGACGACCGGCTAATGCGACAAGATCTTCGACAAGAACTTCTGCGCGCGGTCGCTGCGCGGCTGGCCGAAGAAATCGTCCTTCGCCGCGTCCTCGACGATCTCGCCGCGGTCCATGAAGATCACGCGATTCGCCACCTTGCGGGCAAACCCCATCTCGTGGGTGACGACCATCATGGTCATGCCCTCATGGGCGAGATCGACCATGACGTCGAGCACTTCACTGACCATTTCGGGATCGAGTGCCGAGGTCGGCTCGTCGAACAGCATCACGATCGGGTCCATGGCGAGCGCGCGCGCGATCGCCACGCGCTGCTGCTGGCCGCCGGAAAGCTGCGCGGGAAATTTCTGCGCCTGTTCCTTCAGGCCGACGCGATCCAGCAGCATCATGCCCTTCGTCACCGCCTTGTCAGACGACCTGCCCAGCACCTTCTGCTGCGCGAGGCAGAGATTGTCGATGATCTTGAGATGCGGGAACAGCTCGAAGTGCTGGAACACCATGCCGACGCGCGAGCGCAGCTTGGGCAGATTGGTCTTGGGATCGTTGACCTTGGTGCCGTCGACGCTGATGTCGCCGCTCTGGAACGGCTCCAGCGCATTGACGCATTTGATCAGCGTCGACTTGCCCGAGCCCGAGGGGCCGCAGACCACGACCACCTCGCCCTTGGTGACGTTGGTGGTGCAATCGGTCAGCACCTGGAAGCTCGGAGTGTACCATTTGTTGACGTGGCTGATTTCGATCATGACCGACACGCTCTATCGAATGATGGCGATGCGCGCCTGGAGGCGACGGACGCCGAAGGACGCGATACAGGAAATGGTGAAGTAGACGACAGCTGCGAACAGGTACATTTCGACGAGGCGCCCGTCGCGCTGCGCGACCTTGCTCGCCGCTCCCAGGAAGTCCGTGATCGAGAGGACGTAGACCAGCGAGGTGTCCTGGAACAGCACGATGGTCTGCGTGATCAGGACCGGCAGCATGTTGCGGAAGGCTTGCGGCAACACGACGTAGCGCATGGTCTGGGCGTAGGTCAGCCCCAGCGCGCTGGCCGCGGCCGGCTGGCCGCGCGAGATCGACTGGATACCGGCGCGCATGATCTCGGAGAAGTACGCCGCCTCGAACATGATGAAGGTGATGAGCGAGGATGCGAACGCGCCGACGCTGATGGGGCGCGAGGCGCCGGTCAGCCATTGCCCGATATAGGGCACCAGGAAGTAGAACCAGAAGATGACCAGCACCAGCGGCAGCGAGCGCATGAAGTCGACATAGACGCCGGCGATGCGGCCGAGGATCTTGAAGCCGGACAACCGCATCAGCGCGAGCGCCGTGCCGAAGACCAGGCCGCCGAGAGCTGCGAGCCCCGTCAGCGTCAGGGTGAACGTCATGCCCTCGTAGAACAAATAGGGCAGCGCGCGGCGGATGACGTCGAAATCGAGATTGCCGAACATGGCGCTATTTCCCCGTGATGTAGCCGGGGATCGCGACCCAGCGCTCGAGGAAGCGCATCGCGGTCACGACGACGGCGTTGACGAGGAGGTAGAGAAGCGTCGCGGCGGTGAAGGCCTCGAACACCTGGAACGAGAACTCCTGCATCGAGCGCGCCTGTCCAGTCAACTCGAGCAGGCCGATGGTGATAGCGACCGCCGTGTTCTTGATGGTGTTGAGGAACTCCGACGTCAGCGGCGGCAGGATGATACGGAACGCCATCGGCAGCAGCACATAGCGATAACCCTGCGCGGTGGTCAGACCCAGCGCGGTCGCCGCCATCTTCTGCCCGCGCGGCAGTGAGCCGATGCCGGCCTGCAATTGCACGGCGACGCGCGCCGACATGAAGAAACCAACGCCGATCGCCGCCGTCCAGAACGGCGCGTTCGGCAGCTGCTTCAGCCAGGTGCCGGCGCCTTTCGGCAGCAGTTCCGGCAACACGAAGAACCACAGGAACAGCTGCACCAGCAGCGGCATGTTGCGGAAGAATTCGACATAAGCGAAGCCGAACCAGTTCGCACCCTTCGACGGCAGCGTGCGCATGACGCCGACGAGCGAGCCGGTGATCAGCGCGATGACCCAGGCCAACGCCGCGGTCTTCAGGGTCAGCACCAGGCCCGACAGCAGCATGTCGAGATAGGTGCCCGTCCCCATCGGGTTCGGCTGGAAAAAGATTCCCCAGTTCCAGTTATAGTTCACGTGTCCCCCGCGCGAACGCGCCAGTCAGAGATATCCTGGCCGCCTATGCAAATGTCCGGCCACCCCTGTGTCAAGAGTGGCCGGACATGATCCCGATCGAAATATCGAGGTTATCTTACTTATAGTCGTCCGGGTTCGGCGAGTCCGAAGGCTTCGCGAACTCGTTCTTCAGCTCGGCCGAGATCGGCGTATTGAGGTTGAGGCCCTTCGGCGGGATCTTGGCCGTGAACCATTTGTCGTAGATCTTCTGGGCCTCGCCGGACGTATAGAGCGCAGCGGTCGCCGCATCGACCACCTTCTTGAAGGCGGCGTCGTCCTTGCGCAGCATGATGCCGTAGGGTTCGGGCTTGGAGAACGCGTCCTTGGAGACGGCGTAGTCATCCGGCGACTTCGAGCCGGCGACGAGGCTCGCGAGCAGGATGTCGTCCATGACGAAGGCGACCGCGCGGTCGGTCTCGACCATCAGGAAGGCTTCGGCGTGGTCCTTGGCGGGGATGATGTTTGCGCCGAGGCTTTTCGCGACGTTGGCCTCGGTGAGCTGCTTGATGTTGGTGGTTCCCGCGGTCGAGACCACCGTCTTGCCCTTGAGGTCGTCGATCGACTTCAGGCCGCTCGACTTCTTGAAGACGTAGCGGCTGGCGGTCAGGAAGTGGGTGTTGGTGAAGGCGACCTGCTTCTGGCGCTCGGCATTGTTGGTGGTCGAGCCGCATTCGAGGTCGATGGTGCCGTTGGCCATCAGCGGGATACGGGTCGCCGACGTCACCGGATTGAGCTTGACCTCGAGCTTGTCGAGCTTGAGCTCCTTCTTCACGGCGTCGACGATCTTGTAGCAGATGTCCATCGCGAATCCGACGGGCTTCTGGTTGTCGTCGAGATAGGAGAAGGGGATCGAGGAGTCGCGGAAGCCCAGCGTGATGGCGCCGGTGTCCTTGATGTTCTTCAGCGTGCCTGTCAGCTCCTGGGCCCCGGCCTGGCTGACGGCGAAGGTCGCGGCGAGCGCGAGCCCAATGCTACGGAAATGTTTCACTTTTTTGGTCCCCTTTCAGGATGATGCGGCCCGGATGCAAGCACAGATTGGGCCGGATTAGAATGTGACTTTCGGCTGGCTTGCGGCAGAGGTTAATGGGCTCAGGTCAGCGGCTTGGGCAATTCCCCGAGATCCCAGAACAGGCCGGCCATCACCGTCAAGGCTTCTTCCGTCAATGGCAGCAGGATGTGCTCATTGGGCGCATGCTGGGAGCAGCCGGGATAGGAGTGCGGGACCCAGATCGTCGGCAGACCCAGGATCTCGGAGAATACGTCGTTGGGCAGCGAGCCGCCGAAGTTCGGCAGCACCGCCGGCGGTTTCCCCGTGGTCTCTTTCACCGAATCCGCCGCCCATTTGATCCAGGGGCTGTCGAAATCGGTCCGCGATGCAGCAAAGCTCTGCGCCGCCCGCACCTCGACCATCGGAAAGCCCTCCTGGACAAGATGCGCGCGGACCGCCTCGATCAGGCCGCCGACCTCGGTGCCGACCACGAAACGCAGTTGCAGCACGGCGTTGGCATGGCCCGGAATGGCGTTGGCCGGCTTCTCGATATTGCCCGATGACATCGCCAGCACTTCCAGCGTGTTCCAGGCGTAAAGCCGCTCGGCGGCCGACAGCCCTTCCTCGCCCCAGTTCTCGGCAAGCGCCGGCTCGTCCTCGGTCGGCACCACCTGCACGTCGGCGAGATAGCTGCGGATCTGGTTGCTGAGGCGCGGCGGCTTCAGCGCGTCGAGCTGCAGGCGGCCATGGCCGTCGACCAGCGTCGAGATCGCGTTGACCAGGATGGTCGCGGGGTTGGCGAGCACGCCGCCCCAATTGCCGGAATGGTGGCCGCCATCGCGCAGGTTCACATCCAGATGAATGCGGATGCCGCCGCGGCATCCCAGGAACAGCGTCGGGCGGTCGGCGGACAAACGGGGCCCGTCGGAGGCCATGAACAGGTCGGCCTTGAGCGCGTCGCGATTGAGGTCGCAGACCTTGCCAAGATCGGGCGAGCCGATCTCCTCGCCCATCTCGACGATGAACTTGGCGTTGAAGCCGAGCTTGCCGCCACGGGCGTCGCGCACCGCGCGGAGTGCCGCCATGTTGATGCTGTGCTGGCCCTTGTTGTCAGCGGTGCCGCGGCCATAGAGCCGCGTGCCCGCAACCGTCGTGCGCCAGGGATCGCGGCCCTCGCGCCACTCGCCCTCCATGCCGTCGACGACGTCGCCATGGCCGTAGATCAGCACGGTCGGCGCGGAGGCGCTTTCGTGATGCTCGGCGAACAGGAACGGCGACTTGCCACTGGGGGACTCGACGATGCGGCTGGTGAAATCGAGCGCCGCGAAGGCCGGCACCATCTCCTGTTCCAGATAGGCGCGCAGCTCGGGGCCGCGCGCGGGATTTTGGCTTTCGGTCTTGAAGGCGACGCGGCGGTCGAGTTCAGCGAGGAACGCACCGGATTTGAAATCCTCACGGGCGCGGGCGATGGCGTCGGCTCTGGTCATGATTTTCTTTTCGGACTTCGAGGCGAAGGACCCTACCCGAGACAGGGTGGCCTTCGAAAGTGGCAGGGACTTGGATAGCTCTTGTACTTCTCTTGTAGTTCTCTTGGGATTTCGTTCTTGCTCTCTTGAGATTGGCTTGCCAAAGGCGGCAGCCCGCTGATTTTGGCCTTGCCAAGCGCAGGTTATATGCAAGAACTTCGCCAAGTTCGGGCGCACATCTACCATTCGAAGAGCGCTCAGTATAGAGCGCCGGGGAACGATCATGGCCAAGCAGATCAGGCTCAATGCCTTTGCGATGAATTGCGTCGCGCACCAGTCGCCGGGCCTGTGGACCCATCCGCGCGACCGCACCGCCGAGTATAACCGCCTGCCCTACTGGATCGATCTTGCCAGGACGCTGGAGCGTGGCCGTTTCGACGGATTGTTCCTCGCCGACGTGCTCGGCGTCTACGACGTCTACGGCAACAGCCCTGACGCGGCCTTGCGCAACGCTGCGCAGACGCCGTCGAACGAGCCGCTGCTGCTGCTCTCGGCGATGGCCGCGGTAACGCAAAATCTCGGCTTCGGCGTCACCAGCAATCTGTCGTTCGAGCCGCCCTACCCGTTCGCGCGGCGGATGTCGACGCTCGATCATCTCACTGAAGGGCGGATCGGCTGGAACGTCGTCACCGGCTATCTCGACAGTGCCGCGCGTGGCGCCGGCAAGGACAAGCAGACCGGGCATGACGACCGCTACGACATCGCGGACGAATACATGGAGGTGGTCTACAAATTGTGGGAAGGGAGCTGGGAAGACGACGCCGTGCTGCGCGACCGCAAGCGCGGCATCTTCACCGATCCCGCCAAAGTCCATCGCGTCAACCATGAGGGCGCAAACTATCGCATCAACAACACCATTCACCTCAGCGAGCCGTCGCCCCAGCGCACGCCCGTGCTCTACCAGGCCGGCACCTCGCCGCGCGGCCGGCAATTCGCGGCACGTCACGCCGAATGCGTGTTCATGTCGGGACCGTCGGCCAAGATCATCGGGCCGCGCGTGTCGGCGATCCGCCAGGAGGCCGCCGCGGTCGGCCGCAATCCGGCTGAGATCCTGATGTTCAACATGATGACGATCATCCTCGGCAACACGGAAGCGGAAGCTGCGGCGAAATATGCCGACTACCGGTCGCATATCAATCCGGAAGGCGCGCTGGCGTTGATGTCGGGATGGACCGGCATCGACTTCTCCGGCTACGAGCTCGACCAGCAAGTGCGTCACGTCCAGAACGACGCCGGTCGCAGCGCGCTCGACAACGTCACCCGGGGCGACCCGGACCGCGTCTGGACCGTGCGCGACGTCATCGAGCATGTCGGCATCGGCGGCGCCGGCCCTGTCGTGGTCGGCACGCCGGACATGGTCGCGGACAAGATCGAGGATTGGTTCGAGAAGACCGACGTCGACGGCCTCAACGTCGCGTTTGCGGTCTCGCCCGGCGACTTCGAGGACATTGCCGACATGCTGGTGCCGGAGCTGACGCGGCGCGGACGGTACAAGTCGGAATACGCAAAGGGCACGCTGCGGGAGAAGCTGTTTGGCGAAGGTCGCGCAAGGCTGGATGCGCCGCATCCGGCGGCGGGGTATCGGGTGGGGAGGAAGGGGTAGGCGCCACACACGCCGTGTCGTCCCGGCGAACGCCGGGACCCATAACCCCAGGGAGTAGTTTTGGCGAGGATTGGTCGTTCGGGATTGGGAGCAGCCGCGATCGATAGATCACGCGGTATGGGTCCCGGCGTTCGCCGGGACGACAGCGGGGCTACACCTTCCCGTCCACCATCACCTCGATCAACTTCGTCCCCGGCCGATTGAACGCCGACGCCAGTGTCGCCTTCAGCTCTCTGGGATCGCTGACCTTGATCGCCTCGCAGCCGAGCGCCTTGGCGACGCCGGCGAAATCGACGGGCGGATCGACGAAATCCATGCCGACATAATTGTCGTCGTCATGGAAAGCGAGCAGGCGCTGCTTGATGATACGGTAGCCGCCATTGTTGGCGATGACGACGTTGAGCGGCAGCTTGTGATGCGCCGCGGTCCATAGCGACTGAATCGAATACATCGCACTGCCGTCGCCCGAGAAGCACACGACGGGGCGATCCGGATTGGCGATGCTGGCGCCGACCGAGGCCGGCAGGCCCCAGCCGATGCCGCCTGAGGCAAGGCCGTGATAGCCGTAGCGATCGCGATGCGGTCGCAGCGCCGTCACTTGACGGCTGGAGGTGAGGCCCTCGTCAACGAGAATGGCGTTATCCGGCATGGCCTCGACCATCTGCAGCACCAGAAAATCCGGATCGATGGGCGCGCGGCCGGCGCTCTTGCCGATCTGCTCGACCAGCGCGGCACGCCGCGCGGTCCAGTTCTTCGGCGCGATCTCGGCGAGGCGCTGCTTGGCGCGGCTCGCAAGTGTCGCGCCACCCATCTCCTTCAGCACCGGGATCAACGCGCGCAGCGTTTCCTTCAGATCCGCCTTGAGCGCGATCTCGGCGCCGTAATTCTTGGCGATCTCCCAATCGACGAGGCCGATCTGGACGATGCCGAGTCCGTCAGGCAGCGCATCGACCTCGCTATAGACAGACATCCGCAAGGGATCGCCGCCGAGCGCAATCAGGAGATCGTACGGCGCGAGCGTATCGCGCGCGACCTTCTGCACGCGTGCCAGCGTGCCGACAAAGCTCGGGCTCTCCGACAGGAAGTGCGAGCCATAGGGCGTCGAGGACTGGTAAGCCGCCGCGCCGAGCAGCTCGGCAAGTTGGGCAGCCTCCTTCAGCGCATCGCTCTTGACCACCTCGTCCATGGTGACGATGACGGGGCGCTCCGCCCTCAGCAGCCGCGCGGCAAAGGCCGTGAGCGCTTCGTCCGACGGCCTTGTCCGCGCGTCGATGCGGGTGGAGCGACCGAGATCGATCCCCGCTTCGCTGTTCAGGATGTCGCCGGGCAGCGAGATGAACACCGGACCGGTCGGCGGCGTCGTCGCAATCTTGGCGGCACGGCGCACGATGCGCGGCAAATCCTCCAGCCGCGTCACCTCCACCGCCCATTTCACCAGCGGTTCGGCCATCCGCACCAGCGGCCCATACAGCACCGGCTCCATCAGGCCGTGCCCCTGCTCCTGCTGGCCGGCCGTGAGGATCATCGGCGTGCCCGTGAACTGGGCGTTGTAGAGCGAGCCCATCGCGTTGCCGAGGCCGGGCGCGACATGAACATTGCAGGCGACGAGTTTTCCGGAGGCGCGGCTATAGCCATCGGCGATCGCCACCACCAGGCTCTCCTGCATCGCCATCACATAGGTGAGGTCGGGATGGTCCTTCAGCGCATGCATGATCGGCAGCTCGGTGGTGCCGGGATTGCCGAACAGATGCGTGACGCCCTCGTCCTTGAGCAGCGCGAGAAAGGCGGAGCGGCCGGTGATCTTGTTCTTCATGTTTCCTCCAGGGAGCGGACGTTGCCGCAAGGACGGCGGCATGATGGCCGAAGTCGCGGGAGGCGCGCAAGGAAGCGTGCTCATGGCTGCGTTGCATGGAAGCCCCGCTCTCGTGTCCCGGACGCGACGCAGCGCGCAGCGGTGCGGCGCAGAGCCGGGACCCAGTTGCTCACCGCATTCTCCGCTGCATGGGCCCCGGCTCGGCGGCGCGGCACTTCGTGCCGCACCGCGTCCGGGGCATGAGAGTGGAGCTAAATTTCCTCCCGGCCCAGCTCGAACGGGTCCTCGCCGCCCGCGCGCTTCTTCTTTTTCGAGCGCTGCCAGACCACGCCCGGAAAGCCCTTCAGCGGCACCAGCGGCTCGCCGGTATAGGCCCATTCCTGCAGCTCCTCGATCGCGATGTGATAGAGCGGCTGGCGGCCGGTGCGCTCCCTGAAGAGCGCACGCGGGATGTTGACCATGTGCGGACCGCGCGGTCGTTCATAGGCAATCGGCGTGCCGCACTGCGAGCAGAAGCTGCGCGTGGTTTTGGTGGACTTGTCCTCGTAGCGGGTGAGAGCGGTCTTGCCGGATGTGATGCGAAACCGCTTCTTCCAGCTTCCGACATAGGTCGCATAGGCCGCGCCATGGGCGCGGCGGCTGGCGGCGGAGTGATCGTGCCAGGCCCAGCGCGCGGGGACATCGATCTCGAAGGTGACCTTGCCGCAGAGGCATTGGCCGGTGGCGATCCCTGCGGCGGCTGCGGCTTTGGCCATGAACGTCTTTCCGTTGTCATTGCAGACAATACGATCGTCATTCCGGGGCGCGACAAAGTCGCGAGCCCGGAATCCATCAGGCGGCTTGTTCAGACGGAGAGATGGATTCCGGGTTCGATGCTACGCATCGCCCCGGAATGACAGCCGAACTACGCCGGCGTCAGCTCGTCATAAACAGGATAATCCGTGTACCCCTTCTCCTCGCCGCCATAGAACGTCGCGCGGTTGTACGGCGTGATCGGGTAGTCGTGCTGCAGGCGGCGCGGCAGATCGGGATTGGAGATGAAGATGCGACCGAAGGCGATGATGTCGGCATGGCCGTCGGCGATCGCCGCATTCGCAGTCTCGCCGGTGAAGCCGCCGGCGGTCATCAGCACGCCGCTGTAGAGCGGGCGGAACAGCAGCATCGCCGACGGCACATTCTGCCAGTTGACCTCGGCGCGACCCGAGCCGCTCGATCGCGGCTCGATGAAGTGCAGATAGGCGAGGCCGAGCTTGTCGAGCGCCTTCACCACGTGGGTGTATAGCGGCATCGGATCGGGCTCGCCGGAATCGTTGGCGATGCCATGCGGCGACAGCCGCACGGCGACGCGGTTCGCACCCCAAACGTCGATCGCGGCCTGCGTCACCTCGAGCAGCAGCCGGGCGCGGTTCTCGATCGATCCACCATATTGATCGGTGCGCTGGTTGCTGCGTGATTGCAGGAATTGCTCGAGCAGATAGCCGTTGGCACCGTGGATCTCGACACCGTCGAAACCGGCCGCGAGCGCATTCTTCGCGCCTTGCCTGAAGGCCTCGACGATACCCTTGACTTCCCCGGTCTCCAGCGCGCGCGGCGTCTCATAGTCCGAGATCTTGCCGTCGGCCGTCATCGCCTTCATGCCTTCCGCCTTGATCGGGATCGCCGAGGCCGAAACCGGCAGCTCGCCGCCGTGGAAGGAGGAATGCGAGACGCGGCCGACATGCCAGAGCTGGAGGAAGATGATGCCGCCCTTGGCGTGCACGGCATCGACCACCTTGCGCCAGCCGGCGATCTGCGCCTCCGAATAGATGCCGGGCGTCGCCGGATTGCCGCGGCCGTGCGAGAGCACCGGCGAGGCCTCGGCGATGAGCAGGCCGCCCGGCGTCGCACGCTGGCCGTAATATTCGGCGTTGAGCGGGCGCGGTGAAAAGCTCTCGCGCTCGGCCCGCATGCGTGTCAGCGGTGCCATCGCGACGCGATGCGCAAGCTTGTACGGACCAACCTGCAACGGTCTAAACAACGCCTCGAATTTCATGCTGACCCCGAGTTTCTTTAGAAGGATGCGGATCATATAGCGAGGGGCGGCACCCGGAAAAGGCGCCGCCCCCATAAAAGCAGATATTCCCTTCCGCGGAAGGCGGGAGAGAACAAGTGCTAGGCCGTCTTGATCCAGACGGACTTCACGTTGAGATATTCCTCGACATGCTGCTTGCCGGACTCGCGGCCATAGCCGCTCATCTTGTAGCCGCCGAAGGGCACGGCCGGGTCCATCGCCTGGTAGCAGTTCACCCAGACCGAGCCGGCGCGCAGCGACTTTGCAACCGCATGCGCCTTGCTGACGTCGCGCGTCCACAGGCCCGAGCCGAGGCCGAAGGTGGTGTTGTTGGCGCGCTTGACCAGCTCGTCCATGTCCTTGAATGCGATCGCGGAGATGACGGGGCCAAAAATCTCCTCCTGCGCGATGCGCATGTTGTCCTGAACGCCCGCGAACACGGTCGGCGAGACGAAGAAGCCCTTCGACAGCGCGCCCTCGGTGACGCGGCCGCCGCCGGCGAGCGCCCTCGCGCCTTCCTTCTGGCCAATGTCGAGATAGCCGGTGACGCGCTCGAGCTGCTGCTCTGACACCAGCGGGCCGATCTGCACATTGGGATCGAGACCGTTGCCGACCTGCAGCTTCTTGCCGAACTCGGCGACGCGGCCGACGAACTCCTCGTAGATCGACTGCTCGACGAACAGGCGCGTGCCGGCGCTGCAGATCTGGCCCGAATTTGCGAACACCGCCATCGCCGCGCCGGGCACTGCGGCGTCGAGATCGGCGTCCGCGAACACGATGTCCGGCGACTTGCCGCCGAGCTCGAGCGAGACACGCTTGAGGTTGCCGGCGGAGGCGCGGATGATCGACTGACCCGTGACGTGCGAGCCGGTGAAGGCGACCTTGTCGACGTCATGATGCGAGGCGAGCGCGGCGCCCGCGGTCTCGCCGTAGCCGGGCACGACGTTGATGACGCCGGGGGGAATGCCCGCCTCCATCGCCAGCTCGGCGATGCGCAGCGAGGTCAGCGGCGCCTCTTCGGCGGGCTTGAGCACCACGGTGCAGCCGGTCGCGATCGCCGGGCCGATCTTCCAGATCGTCGCGGTGAGCGGGCCGTTCCAGGGAATGATGGCGCCGACGACGCCGATCGGCTCCTTCAGCGTGTAGGAGAAAATCTCGCCGGGCAGCGAGTTCTCGATGGTCTCGCCGTGGATCGCCGTGGTCTGACCGGCGTAATAACGCAGCATGCCGACGGCGCGCAGGCGATAGGCGCGGGTGCGACTGAGAGGCGCACCCATGTCGAGGGTGTCGAGCTGCGACAATTCGTCGAAATTCTTCTCGACGAGGTCGGCAAGCTTGAGCAGCAGATTCTGCCGCTCGAACGGTTTCACCTTGCTCCAGGGCCCCTCGAAGGCGCGGCGGGCGGCGGCAACCGCACGATCGATGTCTTCCTTGTCGCCCTCGGCGACGGTTGCGAGCAATTCGCCGGTGGCAGGATTATGAGTCTCGAAGCGCTTGCCTGAGGCTGCATCAACCCACTTCCCGTCGATCAGCATCTGCTTGTAGGACCCATTCGCGAACGGATGGCGCGTGATCGGAATAGCCTGCGACACAGCCATGGCTGCACTCCCTGTCAGGTAATTGATTGGTTCGATCTGGGCGGGATCGTTGGAGTGGAGGATACAGCCGTGCCGGATAGGCGTAAAGGCAGCGCTGAACGAAGACCTCCCATGCCAACTTGTGCAGGGTCGGACTGCTGCCATGTTATAGCTCGATGAAGAGGCTCCCCGGAGATGATCCATGCCCCATCCCGCCATCGTCAAAGACAATGTCGCCGTGATTACAGGTGGCGCATCCGGAATCGGATTTGCCGCCGCCGCGGCCTTCGCGCGCGCGGGCATGAAGGTGTGTATCGCGGACGCGGACCGCGAACGTCTGGCGGACGCCGCAACAAGACTCTCATCCGTCACGTCTGCCACAAACGTGATGACCTTCGCCGTCGATGTCAGCAGCGCGGAGAGCGTGAGGGAACTGGAACGCGCCGTGGCCGCGCAGTTCGGCGGAACGGACCTGCTCATGAACAATGCCGGCATCCAGCCGGGCAGCACGCTGTTCGGCGAACCCGACAATTGGCAGCGCGTCATCGCCGTCAACATGTGGGGCATCATCAACGGCTCGCGCATCTTCGCACCCAACATGATCGCACGCGGCAGGTGCGGCCTCATCATCAACACGGGCTCGAAGCAGGGCATCACCACGCCGCCGGGCGATCCCGCCTACAATGTCTCCAAGGCCGGCGTGAAGGCATTTACCGAAGCGCTCCAGCACGAACTGCGCAACACGAGAGACTGTCGCGTCACGGCACATTTGCTGATCCCCGGCTTCGTCTTCACGGGCCTCACCGCGAAAGGACGCACCGAGAAGCCGGCCGGCGCCTGGACGCCGGAGCAGACGGTCGATTTCATGCTGGCGCGGCTGGAGGTGGGCGATTTCTACATCCTGTGCCCGGACAACGACGTGCCGCGCGCGCTCGACGAGAAGCGCATGCAATGGGCCGCCGGCGACATCGTCGAGAACCGGCCGCCGCTGTCGCGCTGGCACCCGGATTACGCGGATGCGTTCACGAGGTTCGTGGAGGGGAAGTAACTGTCAGACCCTCATGGTGAGGAGCGCGCCCTTGCGCGCGAGGCGGACGATGCTGCGCATCGCCGCGAGAACCATGCAGGCCCGGCTGCAGCAGCCCGGCCTCGATCCTTCGAGACGCCGCTTCAGCGGGCTCCTCTGGATGAGGGGTTGGAGTGTTCGCGGCGCGGCAAGTTCGTGCAACTGCCCTACAGCGTCTCTTGCTGGTGCCCGCAATTCTTGCAAGCGAACTTGACCCGGGTCTGGCCTTTCTCCGCCTGGACCCGGTTCGGCGCGCCGCACTTGCCGCAGACGGCCTCGATGCGGGTCGCGCCCTGCTTGACGACGATGGTCTTCTTTTCCATCGATTCGCGGATCAGGCGCTCGGCCTCCTCACGCAGCGATTGTTTCGACAAAGCTCGTCTCCGCCTCTGGAAAGCGCGAGAGCCATATCGCACCTGCGTTCGAAGTACAATGCGAGATGCGGACCGCGAGGCACGATCAAGACCTCATTCCGGGTGGCCCCGGACGCCAGAGCCGCGACGCGTCGCTCCGCGGCTCTCTTGCTCGTCGTCCGATTGGCGCAAGGCACATTTTTCAAGCCGCCTTGGAAACCTCCATCAGCAAACGCTCGGCCTTGGCATCCTCGATGCGGTTCACCAGCCGGCTGCTCTCGTGATTGTCGCGCACGGTCTTGGTCAGGGTGATGCAGGTCTGGATCAGCATGACGATGCCCATGGTGAGATAGCCCTTCATCCAGAGGTCGATCGGCAGGAAGAAGATGCCAATGGCGACGAGAAATGCGGAGGCTGCGAAGGACGCGTAGGTGAAGGTCACCCAGGCGCTGCTATGGGGTTGGCCGTTCTGGTTCATGACGGTCTCCTGTTGGTTCGAATGATGATGGGGTTGGGGATCAGGCAGTCGGCGCGCGCTTGGACTTCAACCGGACCAGCACGTCGTCCGCAGTCGTCTTCAACCGTGGGCCAAAACCCTGCTCGGCTAATCTCTCGGCGGTGGCGAGCGGACCGGTGGCCGCGTCGAGCTCGACCAGCGCATCATCGGCGGCCTGGGTTTCCATCTGCCGTTCGCGCAGGCGCCGCAGGGTGCTCTCCGCCTCCGGCAGCGTGGATTCGTAAGGGCGTGCCGCCTCGATGCCGCTGCGCCGAAGCGAGCGTACCGCCTCCGAGGCTCGGGCGACGCGGCGACCGCGATCGAGCTCGGTGATGCGGGCCTGCGCGGTCGCGACGTGCCGCTTCAACCGGGCGATCTCGGTCGCGAACAAGGCGCGGGCCGTCATTGCCGCATCGCGGTCGGCCTCCAAGCCTACGATGGCTTCGGCAGCGTCCCTGGCGAGATCCTCGCGGCCGCCGTCGAGCGCCGCAACCACGCGCGCCTCGAGATCGGCAATGCGGGCGATCGTCGCCTCGAGCTTGCGGCCTTCCTGCTGATCCTGCGCGATCGCCAGCGCCAGCGTCCGCTTGCTGCGCTCGACGGCCGCGGCCGCATCGCGCATCTGCTGGTCGAGAATGAGGAGGGCCGTGCGGTCCTCCAGCTCTTCGCCCGCGGCGGCCACGCTGCCGCGGAAAAGTGTCACGACGGTCTTGAACATCTGTTGCTCCCTGTTATGAGCGTTGCTCACAGATACTTTGTAGCAACAACCTTGAACATTGTTCAAGAGAATTTTGAGCAACGCTCAAGAATTTGACCGATGCATGTCTAAGGCCTTGGAACGTCGAGAGAAACTTCGATCCGCGCTCATTCAGGCGGCGGAACGGATGATCGCGGACCGTGGATTGTCAGGGCTGAAAACTCGCGATCTCGCCCGCGAGATCGGCTGCGCCAATGGTGCGGTCTATAATCTCGTGGCCGATATGGATGAGCTGATCCTGCGTGTGGGGTCGCGCACGTTGCTCCGGCTCGACGAGGCGCTGAGCGTGGCGGAAGGCGCGGGCGCCCCCTCGCCGCAGGAGACCCTGGTCCGCATCGCCATCGCCTATTGCGATTTCGCGGCGGAAAATCTCCAGCTCTGGCGCGCGCTGTTCGAGCACCGCATGGAGGCCGACAAGGTCGTCCCCGACTGGTCCGTCGACGACCAGATGCGGCTGTTCCGCCACATCTACAAGCCGCTGGCCGCGCTGTTTCCAAAGCGCGGCCCGGAGGAGCTCGGCATCACCGCACGCAGCCTGTTCTCGGCGGTCCATGGCATGGTGGCGCTGGGGTTGGAGCAGAAGCTGGTCGCCGTGCCGCTGCCGGCGCTGCGCAAGGAAATCGCTGGCCTCGTGCGCGCGATGATTGACGGACTGATCGCGCGGGCAGCATAGGGCCGCGCAGCAGCGGGACCGTAGAGATCTCGCCGGCACCAACGAACGTGCATATGCGCTCCGCTTCACTCCTTCGCGCAGCACCGGATCTGAATCTCGGCGAGAGCTAGGAACGAACATTCCGAGGGTCGGTTGACGCGCATAGTTTCCCTCAGAGCGCGAGCCTTCCCATGTATCACCACGTCAAGAAACTGATGTTCACCGTGCGTGTCGACGAACCCGATCCCCGCTTCGGCAATATGCTGCTGGAGCAGTTCGGCGGCGCCAACGGGGAACTCGCGGCCGCGATGCAATATTCGATTCAAGGTTTGAATTGCGAGGACCCCGACCGCAAGGATCTCCTGATGGATATCGGCACCGAGGAGCTCAGCCATCTCGAAGTCGTCGGCTGTCTCGCGCGAATGCATCTTGCGCCTTCGAAGAATGACCGCCAGGCGGCGGAAGCCGATCCGCTGATTGCGATCGCCGGCGGCGGCGGTGTCAACCTGTTCAATTCGCAAGGCAATCCCTGGACCGCCGACTATCTCAAGATCACCGGCGAGCTCGACGTCGATCTCCGCAGCAACATCGCCGCCGAGGCGCGCGCCAAGATCGTCTATGAACGGCTGATCAATTTCTGCGACGACGCCGGCAGCAAGGACGCGCTCCAGTTCCTGATGACGCGGGAGATCACTCATATGAAGGCGTTCGCGCGAGCGCTCGAAAGCCTGTCGAAGCCGGCCTTCAGCGTCGGCAGGCTCGCGCCGACGCCCGGCCTCGTGAACCAGTACTTCAACGACTCCACCGGCAGCGGTGACCACGGCGAAATCGACACCCGCGGTCCCTGGAACGAGGGCGAGGATTGGGTGTTCACGGAATCGCCTGCGCTGCAGTCCGCCGATCCCGGCGCCGGCACGCCGATCGTCACGGAAAGCTCACCGCCCGTCGACGAAGCCGGCCTGACCGATCTCCTGCTCCATGAACTGCGCGACATTCTCCATGCCGAGAAGCAGTTGACCAAGGCGCTTCCCAAGATGGCGCAGGCCGCCCGCTTCGACCAGCTGCGGGAATTATTCGAGCAGCATCTGACCGAGACCGAGAATCAGATCGAGCGCATCAACGAGTGCTTCGAGCTGCTCGGCGAGAACGCACGCGCCAAGCCCTGCAAGGGCATGATGGGCCTCATCGAGGAAGGCCAGGAGGTCATGAAGGAAGGCGAAGAAAAGGAGGACGCGGCCGCCGACCTCGCACTGATTTCTGCGGCTCAACGCGTCGAACATTACGAGATGTCCGGCTACACCACCGCGCGCAACCTGGCGCAGCAGCTCCGGCATAGCGCAGTGGTCGCCCTGCTCTCCAAATCCCTCGCCGAAGAAGAAAACGCCGATCTCCTGCTCAATCAGGTCGCGCGATCGCTGATGTCGGTTGCGAAGATGCCTGCCGCACTGGAGCAGGCCGAATAGGAAGCGCCTGGCGCGCGCAGACGCACCGAATGAAACCGCCTCGCGCCGTCGCGCGGGGCGGCCGGCCCCGGACACGGTACGATCATTCGTGCCGGTGGCACACACCTTGCCTCTCGATGCCGGACAATTGCCGGACAGGAGGCACCCATGAGCAGTTCACCCTTCCATATGAGCCGCCGCAGCGTGCTGCTCGGCGGCGTGGGTGCCGCCGGCATCAGTGCCGTCGCCCCTCCCTTCGCCTGGGCGCAGGGCCGGAGCGAAACGCTGCTGGTGGTGCAGGAGCTGGGTCCGAACTCGCTGGACATGCAGGGCGTCGGCTCCAACCAGACCGTGAACGGGCTATCGTGGAATTGCTACGACCGCCTGCTCTCCTACGCCTCCAAGACGCTGCCGGACGGAACGCTGTCGTATGATCGCGAGAGGCTCGCGCCCGAACTCGCCGAGAGCTGGGAGGTCGCGGCCGACGGCATGTCCTGCACCTTCCGCCTCCGAAAAGATGCGAAGTTCCACGACGGGTCGCCGGTCACGGCCAAGGACGTCAAATGGTCGTTCGACCGCGCGGTGAAGGTCGGCGGCTTTCCGACCTTCCAGATGTCCGCGGGATCGCTGGAAAAGCCCGAGCAGTTCGTGGTCGTCGACGATCACACCTTCCGCATCGACTATGTCCGCAAGGACAAGATGCTGCTGTTCAACGTCGCCGTCGTGGTGCCGTTCATCATCAATTCCGAGCTGGCGAAGAAAAATGCGACGGCCGAAGACCCGTGGGCGCTGGCGTGGCTGAAGAACAACGAGGCCGGCGGCGGCGCCTACAGGATCGAGAGCTGGAAGCCCGGCAGCGAGACCGTGCTGGCACGCTTCGACGACTGGAAGAGCGGACCGTTGCCGAAGATCAGGCGCGTGATCGCACGCGACGTCCCCTCCGGCGGGACCCGCCGCGCCATGCTGGAGCGAGGCGATGCGGACTTGTCGAGCGGCTTTGCGCCGCGGGATTTCGACCAGCTCATCAGGGAAGGCAAGGTCAAGGTGTCGGGCGTGCCGATCCCCAATGCGCTCTGGTACGTTGCTCTGAACACCGCAAAGCCGCCGTTCGACAACGTCAAGCTGCGCCAGGCCATCGCCTGGGCGATGCCATATGAGCAGATCCAGAGCAGCGCGTTCTTCGGCCGTGCCGTTCCCATGTACGGCGGCGCCGCCGACATTTCAAAGCCGGTCTGGCCGCAGCCGTTTCCCTATGTCACCGATCTCGAAAAGGCCAAGGCGTTGATGAAGGAAGCCGGCTTCGCCTCCGGCGTGGAGACGACCTTGTCACTCGACACAGGCACCGCGACCGTCGGCGAACCGACGGCGATCCTTATCCAGGAGAGCCTCGCCAAGATCGGCATCAAGGCGGCAATCGAAAAGATCCCCGGCGCGAACTGGCGGACGACGCTGAACAAGAAGGAGCTGCCGCTCGCGCTCAACCGCTTCAGCGGCTGGCTGGATTATCCCGAATATTACTTCTACTGGAATTTCCACGGCAACAACTCGATCTTCAACATCTCCTCCTACCAGAACAAGGAGATGGACGTGCTCATCGACAAGGCCCGCTTCACCGCTGATACGGCCGAGTACGACCAGGCCGTGAAGGATTTCATTGCGCTCTGCATCCGCGACGTCCCGGTCGTTCCGCTCAACCAGCCGATCCACGACGTCGCCATGCAGAAGGCCGTCACCGGCTACGAATTCTGGTTTCACCGGGAGCCGGACTACCGTCAGTATGCGAAAGGCTAAACCGCGATACGATCAGGACGAATCGTCATCGCGCTTTGGCTTTTTGTTTAAGCATGATCTTTTCGGAAAACCGCTGCGCACTTTTCCGGATCATGCTTTAGTCCTGACGGGCGAGGCTGATCGCGCCAGAACCCCCTCGGGCCTGCTCGATCGGAAATCCTCTTTCCAGACGCGTCGCGCTTGCGCGCAGCATCGCCGCATCGAGCCTGCCGTGCCGCAACCCGTCCAGAGCGCAGGCGAAGACGCGATAGAACTGCGCGCCGTCATAGGCGACCAGCAGCAGGTCGACGCCGGCATTGATCGCCTCGACCACGGCCTTGCAGACGTCGTTCTGGTAGATCGCACCCATCACGAGGTCGTCGGTCATCACCATGCCCTGGTAGCCCCATTTGTCCCGGAGAATGCCATCGACGACGCGCTTGGAATGCGAGGCGGCGCGGTCGGGATCGACCGCGGTCAGCGTGACATGCCCGACCATCAGCGCGCTGCGCGAATGCGACAGCACCTCGCGGAACGGAAGCCAGTCGGAGGCTTCCAATTCCCCGACTGGCGTATCGAGATTGGCGCTGAAATGATGCATGTCGGTGCGGACGCGGCCGATGCCCGGAAAATGCTTGAGCGTGGCACCGACGCCGGATTCTTCCAGCCCGCGGACATAAGCGCTTGCGATCGTGCCGACGACAGCAGGAGCGGTTGCAATTGCGCGCTGGCCGATCAGCGTGTGGAAATCGAGACGGTTGCGCCTCGCCGGCGGCTTGAGGTCGAGCACCGGCGCGAGATTGAGGTTGACGCCAAGCGCGCCGAGCTCGTGTCCGTGGATGCGGCCGAATTCTTCCGCTTTGGCCTGCTGGTCGTCGGGAGCCAGCCCGGTGAGCGTCGCCAGCGCCGGCACCTTGGTGAGCGGCGGGGCAAGGTGCCCGACGATGCCGCCTTCCTGGTCGGCGGCCACGACCAGCGGCGGCAGGCCCGCCGCGCGCCTGATATCCTGAAGCGCCGAGATTTCGGCACGTAGCGCCGCAATCGTCCGGCCCCGGATGTTGTGCCGGGTCACATAGACGCCGCCGATCAATCCCTGCTCGGCCAGCCGCGCGACCTCGGAATACGAGGAATAGCCGACCATGAAATGAGGCCCGAGCTGTCGCGCCTCGGCGGCGCTTGCGCCGAGAACGTCGTGCTTGCGCAGCTCGAACTTCAGATGCGCGGCGGACATCAGGAGCGGCGGCAGGCACCAGAGCGTGACGAGCAGCTTGCCCGCGATAGTGCGCCACCGTTCTCCGCGCAGCAGGAGGATGACGATCACAAGGCTTGCGACGACAAGCGCGACGTTTCCGGCGCCCCGGAGCGCGACCAGATAGGGATCGTTCTTGTTCGCGGCCACGAATGCGACCAGGGGTGCGGCAAGCCAGAGCAGAATGAGACCGATACGGCGGAGGAATTGCATGATGCATCACGCGCTGGGAGTGGCGATGCTTCGCACCTATCAAAGCGATTTGCGCTCCGCGAGAGGCAAACGCGTGCCTGCACGAAATCTGCAAAAGACTCCTGAAACCGTGCAGACGATGATCCCGGCTTCTGCACAAGCACCGTTCAGACTTCGTGATGCCACCCATCACGAAAGGTCTTCCGGATATGACGAGCCTGGCTTCGACGATAGCAGCGGACCTCCAGCCGCTCAGGCATTCCTCCATTCCGGCCAAGCTCGGCCTCGCGCTGGTACTGGCCGCACTGGCGGACTGGCTGTTCTATGGCCACCGGATCGGCCTATCGCTGGCCCTCTTTGCCGTCGCGACGGCTTGCGTGTCGGTGCTCTTCAATCACGCGGCCCTGAACCTGCGGCGCGCCCTGATCGGCACAGCCATTCTCATCGCCGGCCTCGCACCGGCCGTCGAGGAGCTCAACGCGCTCTCGTTGCTGATCCTCGGCGCGGCGCTGCTTATCGCCCTGCTGCTTGCGACCAATCCGGAGACGACCGGGCTCGCCGACCGCGTCCGCGCGCTGCGCAACTTCGTCCTGCTCGGGCCCTTCAGGTTCTTCCTCGATGCGCCCCAGGTGTTCAACGCGTCGGCGCTGACCCGCGGCATCGCGCGCTGGCTGCTCCCTGCAGCACTCAGCACGGTCTTCGTCGCGCTGTTCGCCGCGGCCAATCCGGTGATCGAGCAATGGGTGTTTATGCTCAATCCGAAACTCATCCTCCAATATATCAGCATCCCGCGCGTACTTTTCTGGGCCTTGATGCTGGCGCTGGTCTGGCCGTTCATCCATGTGCGCTGGCGGCGCAAGACGATCGTCACCACCGCCGTCGCGGACGGACCTGTGCCGCCGCCGCTCCCGCCTCTGGTCTCGGCGGAGTTTCTTGGTCCCTCCACCATCCTGCGCTCGCTGATCCTGTTCAACCTGCTGTTCGCGGCGCAGTCCATTCTCGACGGCATCTATCTCTGGGGCCATATGGCGCTGCCGGACAATCTGACCTATGCGGGCTATGCGCATCGCGGCGCCTATCCGCTGATCGTAACCGCCCTGCTCGCCGCGGCGTTCGTGCTGGTGGCGATGCGCCCGGGCGGGCCGGCCGAGAAATCGTCGGTGATCCGGCCGCTGGTCTATCTCTGGGTCGGCCAGAACGTCCTTCTCGTCGCCTCCTCCATCCTTCGCCTCGACCTGTATGTCGATATCTACATGCTGACTTACTGGCGGATCGCGGCCTTCATCTGGATGGGGCTGGTGGCGCTCGGATTGCTCCTGATCGTCGCCCGCATCGCGCTCGGCCGGTCCAACGGCTGGCTCGTGGGCGTCAATCTGACCGCGCTCGCGATCGTGCTGTATGGCTGCGCGCTGGTGAACTTCGACGCCTTCATTGCCGACTATAATGTGGCGCACAGCAAGGAAGCTTCAGGTAAAGGCGTGCAGCTCGACACCAATTATCTCCTCTCGCTCGGGCCGCAGGCGCTGCCTGCGATCGACAAGGCCATTGAACTCCTGGCGAACGCGAAGGGCAGCGATCTTTCGGCACGAGGCTACTGTCTTGTGTCCCGACGCAACCGCCTTGTAGAACTGCAGCGCCAGGATCTGGCCTGGCGAAGTTGGGGCTTTCGCAGCTGGCGGCTGCAGCGCAGGCTGGACGCGCAGGCGAAAGATCAGTCCGGCAGCCGGCCGGCAGGGTGAGCGGAGACTTTCTTGGCGCATCGCATTCTCATCGTCGACGACGAAGGCCATATCCGCGAGGTCATCCGCGTTGCGCTGAAGAAGGCCGGCATGGACGTGATCGAGGCCCGCGACGGCAAGGAGGCGCTCAGCCGCTTTGCCGCCGACAGGCCCGATCTGATCGTGCTCGACATCGGCATGCCCGAGTTCGACGGCCTCGATGTCTGCCGCGAGATCCGCAAGGCGTCCGACGTGCCGATCCTGTTCCTGTCGGCGCGCGACGAGGAGATCGATCGCATCCTCGGTCTCGAGATCGGCGGCGACGACTACGTGACGAAGCCGTTCAGCCCACGCGAGTTGGTGGCGCGGGTCAACGTCATCCTGCGCCGGCTCAGCCCGCGCAATGGCGAGGCCAAGGCGGGCCCGGCCGCGCTGTCGCAAGGCGGCCTGCTGATCGATCCCGAGCAGCATGTCGCGACCTTCGCCGGCACACCGCTGAAGCTGACCGCGATCGAGTTCGGCATCCTCCGCGCGTTCCTGACCCGGCCAACTTCGGTGTTCAACCGGGAGCAGCTGATGCGGGCGGCCTATCAGCTCAACATCCGGGTCTCCGACCGCACCATCGACAGCCACATCCGCAACATCCGCGCCAAGCTCGCAGTGCTGGCCTGCGACAACGTGATCGAGACCATCCACGGCGTCGGCTTCAAGCTCGGCCGCTGCGAGAAAGCGGCATGAGCGCGGCGCCCGACAAATGGCGGCCCTCGCTCGCCCTCGTGATCTTCACGGTGCTGACCACCGTTGGCGTGCTGCCGCTGGTCGGCCTGTTCTTCTTCCGCCTTTACGACAACCAGCTGATCCGCCAGACCCAGGCCGAGCTGATCGCGCAAAGCCGCGTGCTGGCGACGATCTATGCGCAGGAGGTCACGGCCAGGCTCGACAGCGGCCTGACGCTCGGCGCCGAGGTGCCGCCGAACGTGCTGCCCGACCCCGGCGACCAGGTCACCCCGATCCGCCCCGCGCTCGATCTCACCGCCAACGATCTGCTGCGGCGGCGACCGGATGCGCAGGCCGCGCCTCATCCGGCGCAGGCGGCCTATATCGAGATCGGCGCAAGACTGTCGCCGATCATCCGCGAGACCCAGAAGGTGACGCTGGCGGGCTTTCGTATCCTCGATCCGCAAGGCGTCGTCATCGCCGGGCGGCAGGAGGTCGGCCAATCGCTCGCCCATATCGAGGAGGTCGCCGACGCGCTGCACGGGCAGTATCGGGCCACCTTGCGCAACCGCGTGCCGGACAAGCCGCCGCCCCCGATCTATTCCTTCAGCCGCGGCCTCGGCGTGCACGTGTTCTCGGCAATGCCGGTGATCGTCAACAACCGCGTCGCGGGCGTGATCTACACCACGCGGACGCCGAGCAACATCTTCGACCATCTCTACCAGGAGCGGGCAAAGTTCGTGCTGGCGGGGCTCGCCGTGATCCTCGGCACGATCGCGATCGGCCTCGTGTTCTCGCGCACCATCACCCTGCCGATGCGCGAGCTGATCGACCGCGCCGCGCGGATCGGCCGCGGCGACCGCGAGGCGTTCCAGCCGCTTCGGCATTACGGCACGCGTGAGTTCGCCCAGCTCTCGCACAGCTTCCTCGGCATGGCCGAGCAGCTGGCGCGACGTTCCGACTATATCGCGACGTTCTCGGCCCATCTCACCCACGAGCTGAAATCGCCGCTGACCTCGATCAAGGGCGCGGCCGAGCTGCTGCAGGATTCCTATCAAGGCAGGTCAGACGGACTGACGCCGGCCGAGCAGAAGACATTCATCGCCAACATCCTGTCCGACACTCAGCGGCTGGAAGCGATCGCGCAGCGGCTGCGCGATCTGGCGCGCGCCGAGAGCCTGCCGCAGAACGAGCGCACGGAGCTGGCGCCCGTGATCGCCGACCTCAGGAACAGGTTTCCGGCCAGCTCCATCGAGGCCAGCGGCAGCCTCGACCGCCCCATCGGCATGTCCGGTGAAAAGGCACTGATCGTGCTGTCGCATCTCGCCGACAACGCGATGCGGCACAAGGCTGGGACAATCAGGCTGGAGGCTGTGGACGAACGCACGACCTTGCGTCTGACGGTGAGCAATGACGGCGAGCCGATCTCGGCACCGAACCGCGACAGGATCTTTGATGCGTTCTTCACCACCCGCCGCGACCAGGGGGGCACCGGGATGGGGCTTGCGATCGCGCGCGCGGTGATGGCGAGCCATGGCGGCTCGATCAGGCTCAAGCCGACCGACGAGGGCGCGGCCTTCGAGCTGCAATTCCCTGCGGTCTAGATCGCGAACACCCAGGCGGCGACGATGGTGCCGATGGTGACGAGACCAGCGATGGTCCAACCGGCGGCATATTCCAGCTCAGGATGACCGGTCGCCCGCATGATCTCTGCCGGATCGGCGGTATGTTTGTGTGCCATGACAGCCTCGCACGTTTCTTCCCGCGTCATATGTAAGTCGCATCAGCCGCCATTAGGTTCCATCACGGAAATGCGAGGAATGACGCAGCTTGGCTTGTTCGCCGTCCCTGACGAAGGCCCGACCGGCCTTCGCCACATGGACAATTTTATCGAAGCCGCCGTCGAGCAGGCCTTGATCGGCCGCATCGCAGCATTGCCGCTCGAGCGTTTCCAGTTCGGGGCGTTCGAGGGCAACCGCCGGGTGGCGTCGTTCGGCTATCGCTATGACTACACGCTGCAGCGGCTGGCCGAGGCGGAGCCGATTCCGGACTGGCTGTTGCCCGTCGCGCGTCAGGCCGAGGCCTGGGCGAAGCTGCCGGAGGCCAGCGTCCGGCAGGTGCTCTGCACCGAGTATGAGGCCGGCGTCGGCATCGGCTGGCACCGCGACAAGCCGCACTTCGACAAGATCCTCGGCCTGTCGCTCGGCTCGGCCTGCAACTTCCGCTTCCGCCGCCGCAGCGGCGACAAATGGCAGCGCCACACGCGCGAGGCCCAGCCGCGCTCGCTGTACATGATGGAAGGCGAGGCGCGCTCGCAATGGGAGCACAGTATCCCGCCGGTCGAGGCGCGCCGTTACTCCATCACGTTCCGGACGATGAAGCGGGCGTAACGCGGCCGGCCAGACAAAAAATGCGAAACAACCCCATGCAAAGTAAAACGCCCGTTCCGCCCGAGGCGCGGCGGCGCCGCACAAGGGTTTGACACATCGGTGCAAAACCGCCGCCTTGCGCAATCACCGCACGGCTTGCGTCTTGCCTTCCGAATCCGGTTGCATGCTAGATTGGCGGCACGCATTCCGCGGCAGGAGGGAAGCATGGCCGACAACAAGGCAAAGCGCGGCGGGGCCGATCGGGCGCTGATTGCGCTCACGGAAAAATATGAAGTCGCCTACTGGTCGAAGAAGTTCAAGGTGACCCCGGCCAAGCTGAAATACGCCGTCAAGAAGGTCGGCCGTTCCGCCAAGAAGGTCGAGGCGTATATCAAGCTCCAGAAGCACCGCGCCTCCGACAAGAGCCGGATCGCGCTGAGCGAGGCCTATGAGGTCCGTTACTGGTCGAAGAGATTCAAGATCACCCCGGCCAAGCTGAAGGCTGCCGTCGCCGCGGCCGGCCATTCTTCCAGGAAGGTCGAGGCCTATCTCGCCGCCCGGAAGACGGCAAAGAAGAAATCGGCCAGGAAGACGACGAAGAAGGCAGCCAGGCGCAAGAGCGCCGCCTGAGACCTCGGAAGCCAGGGATGCGGGGGGCCGCAACCTGTCCTCACATGGGCCACGTCGTCGCCAGTGCGACCGGGGGCCGCTGGCGGCCGGGCGCCAGCCGAAAATCTCGCACACGACGACGGTGGGGCTTTCGGGATGGTCGCCTTGCTGTCGCCGAACAAAGGTGCCGTGAAATCGCCTCAAGGCGGACGAATAAGGCGAATTGAAAAGACAGGCCAAACCGGCGAACCAATATGGGGGGCGCAAAGGCCGGCACCAAATGAAGAATTATCTCGCTTTTTTCCTGTTTCTGACCATCACGACAGCATCCGCGCATGGCCCGTTGCCGGCGCGGCTGACGCCGCCCTCCGACCTCATCCTGACAGGCCTGACCGATTCCGACACCACCGCCGGCGGCACCGCGCGGCTGTGCGAGCAGGTCACCTTCTCGCGGGGCCTGCGCTACGGCGAAAACGAGGCCAATGTGCTCGACGTTGCCGCCAGCACGACCAAGGCGGATACGCCGCGGCCGGTACTGCTGTTCGTGGCCGGCGACAGTTTCACCGGCGACCGCGCCGCGCCCGAGCTGTCGCGCCAGATCCAGGACCAGGTCATGTGCTTTGCCGCCCGCAACGACATGATCGGGGTGCGCGTCAATTATCGCTTGGCACCCGCAGCAACCTGGCCGATGGGAGCGACCGATGTGGCGGCGGCGCTGTCCTGGGTCCACGGCAATATCGACCTGTTCAACGGCGACGCACGCGAGATCGTCGCGGTCGGCTACGGCGCCGGCGCATTCCATGTCGCAACCCTGCTGGCGCATCCCGAGTTCCAGGCCGACCGCGCCGATGTCGCGGCCGTCGTGCTGGTGTCCGGCATCTACCGGGCCGGCAAGGACGCCAGCGACAGCGAGAAGGCCTATCTCGGCGGTGACGCCAGCCAGTACAACGCGCGCTCGGTATTCCCCGGCATCCTCAATGTCGATGTGCCGATCGTGCTGGCCTGGGCCGCGGACGATTCCCCTGGCCTCGTGACGCAGGGCGAGACCTTGAAGAAGACGCTCTGCGGCGCCGGCCACTGTCCGCGCAGCGCGCTGCTGCGCAGTCGCGACGGCATCGCGAGCGCCTTTGGCCTGGATGGCTCCGGCGACAGCCTCGCCGAACCGACCCTGCTGCTGGTGCATCAGCTGGAAGCGCGGGGGCTGCCGTAGCGGCGTGTCAGCACGCCTGCCACTTCGTACGGGCCTGCGCTGTATTGAAGCGGGCTGCCAGGCCACACGATTGCCAAACGCCTGATCTAGATCAACTCGCCTTGGTGCGGACTGAGCCGACCTCGTTGGGGGCCAACGACAAGGTGTCGAGCATGCGCGTCACCGGCAGACTGCTGTTCGTTTTGATCGCCGCACTCGGATCGCTTGGCGCGATGTCCGAGCAACGCCCAGACCAACCCACAAGCGACAAGGAAATCCGCATCGGCAATGTCATGCCGTATTCGGGAGCGCTCTCTGAATTCGGCGCGATCGGTCAGGCGGAGGCCGCCTATTTCGACATGGTCAACGCGCGCGGCGGCATCAATGGCCGCAAGATCCGCTTCATCACGCGCGACGACAATTCCGATCCGTCGACCGCACTGGAGCTGACGCGCAATCTGGTCGAGAAGGACGACGTGCACCTGATGTTCGGATCGTTCGGCACGCCCGGCAATCTCGCCACCCGCTGGTATCTGAACGAGAAGAAGGTGCCGCAGCTTTTCGTCGCCTCCGGCGACGAGGAGCTGAGCCAGGCCAGGGCTTTCCCCTGGACCATGGGCTGGCAGCCGTCGATCCGGTCGGAGGGGCGCATCTACGCCAACTACATTCAGGCCTATTATCCCAGGAAGAAGATCGTCGTGCTCTGGCAGAACGACCAGTTCGGACGCATGCTCTACAAGGGAATCCAGGACGGACTTGGCGATCTGAACCGCCATGTCCTCGTCGACATCGCCTTCGACATCGGCGACGAGCACCTCGACGGGCACGTCTCGATCCTCAAACGCGCGGGTGCCGATATCTTCGTCTTTCTCGGCGTGCCGTCGACGGCATCCAAGGTGATCAGGCTCGCGGCTTCGCTCAACTGGCGCCCGGTCTTCATCGTCAACGATACCTCCGCCTCGATCGCCAATGCGATGGCGCCCGCGGGCCTGGAGAATTCGGCCGGCGTGATCTCGGCCGCCTTCCTGAAGGACCCCAGCGACCCCGCCTGGAAAGACGATCCTGCCATGAGGGAATGGTTCGCCTTCATGGACAAGTACCATCAGGTCGAAAGCACCAACAACAGCGCAGCGGTCTACGGCTACGCCGCGGCCGAGGCGTTGACGCAGGTGCTGAAGCAATGCGGCGACGACCTGTCACGCGAGAACATCATGCGTCAGGCGGCTTCGCTGAGGGGTTACAACCCCTCCGTCGCGCTGCCCAACATCAGGATGAATACCTCGCCGAACAACTATCTGCCGATCAGGCAGATGCGGCTGGTGCAGTTCGACGGGCGGTCGTGGCAGCCCTTTGGGGATGTGATCGAGACGGCGTTCACGGAGGGGGCGGCGAGGTGAGGCCCACCTGAACGCTGTCCAGCGGATGGATAGGTAACAAAACAGACCGGATGGATGGGTAACAGTCGTTCATGATCTGGTCGGCTGCGGCGCGGCGCTGGCGCTGCGCCGCAGCTTGCGCGTTTTCTGGTCGATGATGCCGATCGGTACGTCGAGAAGCGCACTTGCCAGGATCCGTCTTCGGTCTCCTCGACGGCAACGGCTCCACCAACGAGAGCGCTGCAAATGTGAATGAGCTCGCCTCGCCATTTGATCTCGCCGTTGGAGCGAACCTGGCGCACCGCGGCTTCGGCCGGATAATCCGGCTCGGGAAGCCGCGTCGTTCAGCGTCGTCGACCGAATAGGGAATCACCTCGCGGCTGATGGAGACAGCTCTGAGAACCAGGAGCCTATGCCGCATCGAGGACTTGCATTGAGAGACCGGGTCTGGCTGGTTTGAGCTCCTGACAATCAGACCGGAACTCACCATGATCCAGTTCGACACGTTGCTGACTTATATCGCGGTGGTTCTCGGCCTCTTTCTCATTCCGGGTCCCGCCGTCCTCTTGGTGCTCGGGCGCGCGTCTGTGGGCGGGCATCGCGTCGGAATTGCCACCGGTCTTGGCATCGCTACTGGAGACCTGCTTCACACCGCGATGGCTACGCTCGGATTGTCGGCGGTGCTGATGACCTCGGCTCTCGCCTTCAGCCTGGTGAAGTACGCCGGCGCTGCCTACCTCATATATCTTGGCATCCGCGCGTTTATGGAAAGAGGCGAGGATATCAAGTTGGCGCAGTCGCGTTTGGTCGACGCGTCGCTCGCCTTCCGGCAGGCCGTGCCGGCCGAACTGCTCAACCCGAAGACGGCGCTCTTCTTCCTGGCCTTTCTCCCACAGTTCGTACATTCCGAGAAGGGCTCCGTCGTTGCCCAGCTTGCAATTCTTGGCCTCATCTTCGTCATCATGAGCGCGATCTACACCGCGTTGATCGCACTTGTTGCCGGACAAGTCGCTGGCTGGCTCACCCGTCATCGCAGCATCGGCCGCTGGCAGGGCCGCGTCATCGGGGCGATCTACCTGGGTCTTGGCGTTCGCATGGCCTTGCAGCAAAAGTAGCCCGATCGTTCCATCCCGCCCGGAGAGATTCATGACCGAGACCATCCGCATCAAACGCTTCCATGCGCGGCCCGTGATCGTGCCGATGAGCCTGCCGCTGCAGACCTCGACCGGCGCTGTCGCCAGGGCCCCGCTGGTGCTGATCGACTGCGAGACCGACCAGGGCGCTCGCGGGCACGCCTATCTGTTCTCGATCACGCCATCGGCCTTGAAGCCGCTGACGGCGATGGTCACGGAAATGTCAGACTTGCTTGCCGGCGACGAGCTGCTGCCGGTCGAGATCGAGCGCAAGCTGACCCAGCGCTTCACCCTGCTTGGCCTCGCCGGCCTGCAGCGGCTGGCGCAATCCGGCATCGACATGGCGGCCTGGGACGCGCTCGCCCGCAGCAAGGGCCTGCCGCTGGCACGGCTTCTCGGCGGCGCGCCGAAGCCGGTCAAGGCCTACAATTCGAAGGGGCTCGGCATCATGCCGGCGGGCGCCGCCGTCGAGGAGGCGCACAAGCTGCTGGCCGAGGGGTTTCAGGCCGCCAAGATCCGCGTCGGCCGGCCCGATGCGCGGGAGGATCTCGCCGTCGTCCGCGCGGTGAGAAAGGCCGTCGGCGACGAGGTGACGCTGATGTGCGACTACAACCAGGCACTGACGGTGACCGAAGCCATCCGCCGCGGCGAGATGCTCGACGACGAGGGCTTGAGCTGGATCGAGGAGCCGATCCGCCACGACGATTATGCCGGCTGCGCCCGCATTGCCGACGCACTGCATACGCCCGTCCAGATCGGCGAGAATTTTGACAGCGCCTTTTCGATGCAAACAGCGTTCTCGGCGGAGGCCTGCGACTACGTGATGCCCGACGTGCAGCGCATCGGCGGCGTCACCGGCTGGCTGCGCGCCGCCTCGCTCGCCCATGCCGCCGGCATCGAGATGTCGACGCATCTGTTCTCGGAAGTCAGCGCGCATCTGCTCTGCGTGACGCCGACCGCGCACTGGCTGGAATATGTCGATTGGGCCGACGCGGTGCTTTCGACGCGACTGAAGATCAAGGACGGCTTTGCGCTGCCGAGCGAGGAGCCCGGCAACGGGATTGCGTGGGACGAGGCGGCAGTTGCCAAATATCTCGTTGGATAGGCTGCTTGCTATGACCGAACAGCGGCAATCATGTTCAGCTCGACCGGCGCCCCTCGCGGCAACTCGGCGACACCGACGGACGTCCGCGTATGACGACCGCGCTCGCCGAGGCGTTCGATCAGCCGATCGGAGGCACCGTTCATGACTTGCGACTGCTGGGTAAATCCAGGTGCCGAAGCGACGTATCCAACGAGCTGCAGGACCTGGACGATCCGGTCCTCTCCGCCTGTGGCGTGATTGATGGCGGAAATGCAGAGATCAGCGCAAAGGGCGGCAGCTTCTTGTGCGGCCGCGATATCGACGCCTGCTCCCACCTTGCCCACATACAGCAGGTCTTCGCCGCGACGCGGCAGCTGGCCACTGACATAGGCAAGTCCACCATGGATGATCACCGGCAAATAGTTGCCGCCGGGCTTGTTCACGCTGCTCATCTCAATAGCCTGCCTTTGCTTCACATCCGGCGAAGCGACGCATTTCGCCGCACGCCATAACTCGATCGCACCGGCTCGTTGCCGTGGTGGATAACCGGACAATGGCAGGCGGCGAGTCATGGATCAAGGCTGCGAAGCCTCATCCGGCCCGACGGAGCTCGCCCCACGCATTGCACCACGGCGGCGCGCGCGATAACGATCCGCTATGACCATTTGGCGCCCGCATCCCCACATCCGCGTCGTCGCGATCGGCCTGCACTGGCGGGACGGGCGCCTGCTGGCGGCCGAAATTCGCGACGATGCCGGGCGGATCAAGGGTGTTCGGCCGCTCGGCGGCGAGATCGAATTCGGCGAAAGCTGGCGCACTGCGCTGATGCGCGAGTTCAACGAGGAGCTCGGCATCGACGTCACCATCACAAGCGAGCCGTTGGTGCTGGAGAACATTTTCATGCACGAGGACGCAACCGGGCACGAGGTGATGTTCATCTGCGAGGTGGAGTTTCCCGACGGCGCCTTCGCCGACCGGGATCGCCTCGACTTCCTCGAGGACAATGGAGAGCAGATCGTCGCGCGCTGGTTCGACCTTGCCGACCTCGACGTGGACGGCGGACCGAGCCTTTATCCGGCCGGGTTGAAGGATGTGCTGCTCCAACCGGCGAGCCAGCCCGATTGACGGCGTTGGCTAGCTCCACGCCGGGGATTTACGCGATTGGCTGATTTTCCGCCGGGTAGACCAGACGCTCTTCGGGAACGCCCCGCGCAGCCGGATTCATCTCGGCCTCTTTGACCTGCCCCGGCCCCAGAATGTGGAACACCGTCTCGCCCGCCGCGAGCAAGTAATCGGTGATGATCCGACGGTGACATCGCCACCACAATGTTTCCGCGCACATGATGGCGCAGCGCTGCACCTGCCCGACGGCGCGCAAATGTGCGAGCCCTTCGTGAAAGGCCGCGCCCATCGCGTGGTCGGCGTAATTGTGAAAGCTGACGTTCTGCCAGAAGGCGTTGGTCTCGCGCGGCACCTCGCGCTTGCGGCTGCGCAGGCCGCCGAGCGAGGCAATGTGCTCGTAGCCGATCGAAGCAGCCGCGAGCGATTGCGGCAGGGTCTCGCGATTGTACTGCGGGTTGGTACGGGAGCGGGGCACGGTCCGAACGTCAGCCACGAAGGTGACCGCGCTGCCCTGCAACAATTCGACGAATTCCTCGATCGATCGTGTGGCGTGGCCGATGGTGAAGAACGGATGAGCCATGGTGACACCTCGACCGCCCGGCTCGCGGGCCGTCAGCTTTTCAACGACCGCAATGCGCGGCCCTTGTGCAGGGCGACGTGATCGGTCTTGTCGCTCCTGATCTCGTACTGCGGATCGTCGGGCGTAGCGTGATGGACGTAGCCCTTGTAATCGACGTCGGCGGTGTGCACGCGCAGGATATGGCCGCGCACCCGGCCGGCCTCGGAATTCCAGCTGACGTGGTCGCCGACGGCAAACCTTTTTCCGGGGGTCTTGGACATGGCCGATCAATGCGCGGCAGCACCGGCCTGTTCCAGGGGGCAGCCCCCGACCGCGCGAATCCCTGCGGCAATCCACCAAGGCGTGGGCAACGAAGACGTGATGCAGCGGCGACCGCGGATCGCGCGATCCTGAAAGGCCGGCGAGGCGATTGATGATATTACGACCAACATTCAAACGAGAGGTGACCATGCCCCCTTCCGAGATGTCTCGAGGCTCCATCAGGCCGCGGCCCTTTGCGCGATGTCGTCGTCGTGCTGCGGCAGCGACCGCAGCGCTGCTCCTCGCCGCAGCGTTCTGGCCAGCAGGAGGCGCGCAAGCTGCCGCAAATGACGCGGAGGCAAGAAACATCTTCGAAAAATTCATCGCCGCGCAGAATGCGCATGATGCGGACGATGTGAAGATGATGCTCTGGAATTCGCCCGGCACACTGTTGTTTGCGAGGGGCATCGAGACGAGAGGCCGCGATGCGGTCGCCACCCAATTCAAGGCGTATTACGAGGGCACCTGGCACCTCGAGCCCAACATGTCGGAATTCCACGTTGCGGTGATCTCAAACGAGGTGATGCAGATCCTCGTTCCCATCGTTTTCACACGCGGCCTTCCGGGCAAGCCGTCGCAACAAAATACGTTTCTGATCAGCCAGACCTACGTTCAGGATGCGACCGGCTGGCACGTCGCCTCCATCCTGCCGGTGGCGAACACGGAACTGAAGTGATGGCCGGGATGGGCCTCTGGAGGGGCATCCCTGATTGCGCTTCGCTCCATCCCGGCTACGGGCTGTCCAGGGAAACCGAGCAAGACGCGCCAGTCCGTCTCCGCTCTTCGAGCTACGCCGGACACGCTTCGCATGGAGATCGTGGCTTGCCGAGCCGAAGCTCGCGGCGGCAGCCCGCCTGCGCCCTTTGGGCTTCGGCGCGGCATCCTTCTCTCGCTATCGCGAGCGAAGGATGGTGGGCACGACAGGGATCGAACCTGTGACCCCTACCATGTCAAGGTAGTGCTCTCCCGCTGAGCTACGTGCCCTAAAAGTCCACTTACGTCGGGTGGGGTCCCTATAACGGACGAGGGGACCCTGTGCAAGGACGGAACGGGGCCGATTTAGGCCGCCAGCATCTTGTTCACTTCGCTGACCAATTCGCGCAGATGCACGGGCTTGGACAGCACCTTGGCGTTCTTGGGGGCGTCCGAATCCGAGTTCAGGGCGACCGCAGCGAAGCCGGTGATGAACATGATCTTGATGTCGGGGTCGAGTTCCGAGGCCCGGCGGGCGAGCTCGATGCCGTCCATCTCCGGCATCACGATGTCGGTGAGCAGCATTTCGAACGGCTCTTCCCGCAACCGCTGATAGGCGGCCATGCCGTTGTCATGGGACGAGACCTGAAAACCGGCGTTTTCCAGCGCCTTGACCAGGAAACGGCGCATGTCGTTGTCGTCTTCAGCGAGCAGGATTTTTGGCATGGCAGGAAACGTCGAATCCCCAGAGGATATCAGCAGAGCTTACTAAGCCGGACAGAGGGTAAATTTGGGGTGAAAATCTTAACCCCAAGCCGGCTGCACTGCCGGCTCCTTGTGAACCGGAATGCCGCTCGAATCAATCGAGCCGCCGGCGCATCCCCGCTTCCCTGCCCACACGGTTAAGACATGTTCCAGCGCCGATCACATCTTTTCGCTTGGCAGAATGGTTGCGATTCCGGACAATGACGACACATAAGAGCCGCATCGATCGGCCGAATCAATTCGATCCGAGGCCCGGATCCTGCCGCTAAGGGACGAAGCCTGAGAAGATGACCCGGTTTGACGGCGAGGTGTCGCCAGCCTTCGAGATCGTTGAGCCCGCGCAATGGCGCGCGCCTGTCATCTTCAACTCGCCCCATTCCGGCTCGACCTATCCGGACGAATTCCTCGCGGCGTCCAGGATCGACCTGCCGACGCTGCGGCGGTCCGAAGACTCCTTCATGGACGAGCTGATCGGCCACTTGAGCGAGCGCGGCTTTCCGACCGTGCGGGTCAACTTTCCCCGCTCCTATGTCGACGTCAACCGCGAGCCCTATGAGCTTGATCCCCGCATGTTCAGCGGACGGCTGCCGAGCTTTGCCAATACCCGCTCGATGCGGGTCGCCGGCGGCCTCGGCACCATTCCGCGCGTGGTCGGCGACGGCCAAGAGATCTACCGCGACCGCATCCTGGTCGACGATGCGCTGGGGCGGATCGAGACGCTATACAAGCCCTACCACCGCGCGCTGCGCCGGCTGATCAACAAGGTGCACCAGATGTTCGGCACCGTGGTGCTGGTCGACTGCCATTCGATGCCCTCGGTCGGCGTCAGCAGGGACGAGCCGCGCCGGCCCGACGTCGTGATCGGCGACCGCTACGGCACAAGCTGCACCCCGCTTCTGCCCGACCGGGTCGAGGAGACCATGACCGGGCTCGGCTATTCGATCGGCCGCAACAAGCCCTATGCCGGCGGCTTCATCACCGAGCATTACGGCAATCCCGCGAGCGGCCTGCACGCGGTGCAGCTCGAGCTCAACCGTGCGATCTACATGGACGAGCGGCGGCGCGAGCGGAGTGCACGCTTTGCGCAAGTGGCGTCCGACTTCGGCGTTCTCGCCGACGTGCTGGCGACCACGATTCCGTTCGGCGATCTCGGCCCGTTCCAGGCCGCGGCAGAATAGGCGCCGGCTTTTCTTCGTCAAACCTTATTGTCTGTGATCGGGCGAACGCGTCTTCGCTTCGCTTTCGCTGCGCACCTTGAAACGAAAACGACAGGCCCAAAGAAAAAAGGGCCGCTCGCGAATGACGCAAGCGGCCCAAGTCTAGGGAGGAAACGCCCAAGGAGGGCAGCGGTAACGCCAAGCGCTACCGCACCGCAACAATATGCGACCGCGCCGCACAAAGTGCAAGGGCTTTTGAGCCATTTCCCATGCAATACGCACATGGCTCAATTGCTTCTATGGAAACCCAGATTCAGTTTCTTTGATAAGGAATTTCAATGGGTTGATAGCCATTTGCATACGAACAAGGCATATTCGGAACTAAGTTTTCAACTCTGTGATCGATATTTGGCCAGCAGATGACTTGGATGGGGCAGCGGCCTTCGGCATCCAAAATACCAGGGTGCAAGATCAAGACAGCGCTGCACGCGGGAGGCGAATTGAGCTAGGCAAGAGGGAGCTCCCTCCAACCTTCGCTTTGAGGATTCGGCCTGTGACGGTGATCGACTTTTCCGCCTTCATCGGACGGCTCGCCACCGCCTCCGGCGAAACCATCCTGCCGTTCTTCCGCACCTCGCTGTCGATCGACGACAAGAGCAAGACCAAGGATTTCGACCCCGTCACGGAGGCCGACCGCGCCGCGGAGGCGGTGATGCGGCGGCTGATCAAGGCCAACTTCCCTCAGCACGGCATCGTCGGCGAGGAATTCGGCAATGAGCGCGAGGAGGCCGACTATGTCTGGGTGCTCGACCCCATCGACGGCACCAAATCCTTCATCGGCGGCTTTCCGATCTGGGGGACGCTGATCGCACTGCTGCACAAGGGCGCGCCGGTCTACGGCATGATGCACCAGCCCTTCATCGGCGAGCGCTTCTCCGGCGACAACGGTTCGGCCAACTACAAGGGCCCGTCGGGCGAGCGCCGGCTCCAGGTTCGCCGCTGCGCCTCGCTTTCGGAAGCCACGACCTACACCACCAGCCCGCTCCTGATGAACGAGCGCGACCGCGCCATTTTCAGCCGCATCGAGAAGGGCGCGCGTCTGTCGCGTTATGGCGGCGACTGCTACTCCTATTGCATGCTGGCGGCCGGCCACGTCGATCTCGTGGTCGAGACCGAGCTGAAGCCTTACGACATCGCCGCGCTGATCCCGATCGTGACCGGCGCCGGCGGCGTCGTCACCACCTGGGAAGGCAAGCCGGCCCAGGGCGGCGGCCGCATCGTCGCGGCCGGGGATGCCAGGGTTCACGAAGAAGCACTGAAGCTGCTCAACCAATAACACGCGAGCGGAGGCTTGCATGACCATCTCACGCAGGCTTCTTCTTGGATTATTGCTGCTGCTGCCATCAGTGGCGTCCGCTCAGAATTTCCCGGCCAAGCCGATCAAGCTGATCGTGCCGTTTCCGGCCGGCGGGCCCAACGACATCATCGCGCGGGTCATCGGCCAGCGCATGTCGGAGCTGTCAGGGCAGCCGGTGCTGATCGACAATCGCGGCGGCCAAGGCGGCGTGCTCGGCACCGATGCGGTCTCCAAGGCCGCCCCCGACGGCTACACCATAGCGATCTCCTCAGCCGGCGCGCTCGCGATCAGCCCGAGCATGGAGAAAGTCGCCTACGACACCTTGAGCGACCTCACACCGGTGACGCTGGTTGCGACGGTGCCGGAGATGCTCGTGGTCGCCACCAACGTGCCCGCCAAGGACATCGGCGAATTGATCGCTCTGGCCAAGGCGCAGCCGGGAAAGCTCAACTTCGCCTCTTCCGGCCCCGGCAGCCTGCCACATCTCGCCGGCGAGCTGTTCAAGCTGACGGGGAAGATCGACATCGTCCACGTGCCCTATCGCGGCGCAGCCCCCGCGGTGAACGATCTCTTGGGCCAGCAGGTGCAGATGACGTTTCTCGATCTCCCCGTGCTGCTGCCGCAGGTCAAGGCCGGCGCGCTGCGGCCGATCGCGATGGGCTCGGCAGAGCGCGCCCCGACCGCACCTGACGTGCCGACTCTTTCGGAAGCGGGTTTTCCCGATCTGCGCGTCGAGAACTGGTACGGCATGGTGGCGCCCAAGGGCACGCCGAAGGAGATTGTCACGGCGCTGCACGCCCTGGCGACGAAGGCGATGGCCGATCCCGCGGTGAAGGAGAAGCTCGCCGCGCAAGGCGCGACGCTGATTGGCGACGAGCCGGAGCATTTTCGCAGCTTCATCGCGGATGAGACCAAGAAGTGGGCGAAGGTGATCAAGGACGCCGGCGTGGAGACGGCGAAGTAGTTCGCGTTTTCGCTGGGTAAGCACCACCTTCACAACGCGACAGGTGCGTTCCCTCCCCCCTTGCGGGGGAGGGTTAGGGAGAGGGGGCCACACGGGGACTCCATCGATCTCTCTTCTTCACGACAGAGGCACCTGTTCCTGGGCTACCCCTCTCCCCCGCCCTCCCCCACAAGGGGGGAGGGAGCGCAGTTTGCTCGCTGCGGGAGCGTGCCTCACACTAGCGCAGCAACAACTGCTCACACCGCCTCTGCCCGCAGATGCTCCACCAGCATCTTCGCAGGCCTTGGCAGCGTCTTGAAGCTGCGCGCGCAGATCACGAGCTTGCGGTTGGCCCAGGCATCGCGCAGCCGGACCATGGCGAGCGGCATCAGTTTTGCGCAGCGGCGGGCGGCGGATATCGGCACCAGCGCGATCCCGACGTCGGCGGCGACCATCTGGCAGATCGCATCGAAGTCGCGCAGGCGCGCGCGGTAATGCGGGCGCATGCCGAGCCGGGCGGCGTGCTTCGAAATGTGCATCTGGAGCGCGGTGGCGCTGGTGAGCCCGACGAAGTCGCAACTGCCGGCTTCCTGGAAATCGATCTGGCGGCGACCCGCGAACGGGCCGCGCCGCGACGTCACCAATGTCAGGTGGTCCTCGCTGAACACGAAGCGCTCGATATGGTCGGGCAGCGCGTGCTCGGCGGCGAAACCGAGATCGGCGGCGCCTGCGGTGATCGCCGCCGCGATGTCGGTGCTCTCGCGCTCCTCGATGTCGATGGCGACGTCGCGGTGCTCGCGCAGGAAGCCGGCCAGCGCCTTCGGCAGATGTTCCGACAGGCCCGAGGTGTTGACGAGGAAATGCACGCTGGCGCGCACGCCAGAGGCAAAGCCGGCGAGATCGCCGCGCATGGCATCGATCTGGTGGATCACGAGCCTGGCATGATCGAGCAGGCTCTCGCCGGCCGCGGTCAGCTCGACGCCGCGCCGCCCGCGCTTGAGCAGCGCGACGCCGAGCGCGTCCTCGAGCCCCTTGATGCGCGCGCTGGCCGAGGCCAGGGCCAGGTGCGACCGCTCGGCGCCGCGGGTGATGCTGCGCTGGTCGGCGACCGCGATGAAGAGTTGGAGATCGACGAGGTCAAAGCGCATGGCAGGTCTCCTAGCCTTCGTTCAGACCGAAGGCTTACTCCGTAACCTCCAGATTGTGCGCCCGCGCGGCTTAGGTCAATGTGCTGGCATGATCGACCCGCTTCTCATTGTCATCGCCGCCGTGTTCCTGATCGCCGGATTCGTCAAGGGCGTGGTCGGGCTCGGCCTGCCGACGGTGTCCATGGGCCTGCTCGCGGTGAGCATGACGCCCAGCCGCGCGATCGCCATCGTCATAGTGCCAGCCATCGTCACCAACATCTGGCAGACCTTCGTCGGCCCGTATCTGCGTGACATCCTGAAGCGGCTGTGGCCGCTGATGATCGGCACCGTGATCGGATGCTGGCTCAATGCCGGCGCGCTGACCGGGCCGCATGCGCGCTACGGCACGATCGTGCTCGGCGTCCTGCTCGTCATCTATGCCGTGATCGGTCTGAACAAGTTCCAATTCCGCGTCGCGCCGCAAAACGAGAAATGGGTCGGCGGCGTGGTCGGTGTCGTCACCGGCGTGATCTCGGCCTCGACCGGCGTGCAGGTGATCCCCTCGATGCCGTTCATGCAGGCAATCGGCATGGAGAAGGACGAGCTGGTGCAGGCGCTCGGCGTGTTCTTCACGACGGCGACACTGGCGCTCGCCTTCAACCTGACGGCCGTTGGGCTGTTGACGCCAGCCAATGCCGTGCCGGGCGCGGTGGGCATGGCCATGGCTTTTGCCGGCATGTTCGTGGGACAGTCGGTGCGAGCACGGATGCCGGCCGAAGCGTTCCGCCGCTGGTTCCTGATCGCGATGATCCTGCTCGGCCTTTATCTCGCCGGCAGTGCGCTGGCGAAGGAGTTCGTTTGAGGGAAGATCGCCCTACGCTGCCCGCATCATTCGTTCGAATGAGCCTACCGCGTCTCCAGCATGGCGACGCGGATGCCGAGATAGATGAAGAGGCCGCCGAGGGCGCGGTTGACCCAGGCGATCACGCCTTCGGATTCGCGCAGCCGGTGGGCGGCTTTGGCCGCGAACGCGGCCAGCACCAGGCACCACAGCGTGCCCGTAGAGATGAAGATCAGGCCGAGCGTCAGGAAGGCGAGCGGCTTGTGCGGTGAATCGGCCGCGACGAATTGCGGCAGGAAAGCCAGGAAGAACAGCGCGACCTTGGGATTGAGCGCGTTGGTGAAGACGCCCTGGAGGAAGACCCGCCGCAGCGAGTTCCGCACCGGCTCGTCGATCGCCGCCGCCAGCACCGGGCGCGACCACAGCATCTGAAGCCCGGTGAACACGAGATAGGCCGCCCCGACCAGCTTCAGGATCGAGAAGGCGGTCGACGAGGCCATCAGCAGGGCCGAAAGCCCGATCGCGGCGGCCGCGACATGGACGAAACAGCCGCAACTGATGCCGAATGCGGCCGCGGCGCCGCCCCGCCAGCCCATCTGCATGCTGCGGCCGATGACGTAGACGGAGTCAGGCCCCGGCGTTATGTTGAGCAGCACGCCCGACAGGATGAAGAGCCCGATTTCGTGAATGCCCAGCATGCAAAGGTGCCCCCTGCCGCCCGTTCCGGCGGTCGCAATTCCGCTTAGTCGGTCCGGCGGCCGCCGTCCACCGCCGGGATTGCGGAGGATTTACCTCGAATTTGCAATGCGGATCATGCTTCCGCTCGGCCACATCTGCTTTATAAAGGCGAGGTTCTTGAAATGCGGGATTCGAGCCGACTTGCCACGCCGTGGCCAGTCCCAGGTCCCTTCACGATCACTTATCGATCCCTTGGAGCTTCCGGGATATGGAAAGACGTCTGGCTGCCATCGTCTGCGCCGATGTCGCCGGCTATTCGCGCATGATGGGCAGCGACGAGGCCGGCACCCATGCCGCCTTCAAGGCCCATCGCAGCGCGATCCACCCGATCATCCTCAATCACGGCGGCCGCGTCGTGAAGAACACCGGCGACGGCTTCCTGCTGGAGTTCCCTTCGATCGTCGGCGCCACCGAGGCCGCGATCGCGATGCAGACGCTGATGGCGGAGCGCAACCACCATCTGCCGGCCGACCGCGCCATGCAGTTCCGCCTCGGCATCCACATGGGCGACGTCATCGCCGATGAGGACGAGGTATTCGGTGACGATGTCAACATCGCCGTCCGCCTGGAGTCGGTCGCGAGCCCCGGCGGCTTTGCGATCTCGGCCAAGGCCTACAAGGAGGCGAGCAAGCATCTCAGCGTGCCGCTGGTCGATGCCGGCAATCATCGCTTCAAGAACATCAAGGATGCAATCGGGGTCTGGACCTGGACGCCCGAGGGTGCACCGGCGCTCGCCCCCGAGCTCCGCGAGGCGTCCGCCCTCTCGCAACAGTACCGCACCGCGATCGTCGGCGTGCTGCCGTTCGCCAATCTCAGCGATGCCCAGGACGAGTATTTCTCTGACGGCCTCACCGAGGATCTGATCCACGCACTTTCGCTGCAATCCTTCTATCGCGTGCTGAGCCGCAACTCGACCTTCGCCTTCAAGGGCAGGAACACCAGCACCCGCCTGATCGCGCGCGAGATCGACGCCACCTATTTGATCCAGGGTTCGGTGCGGCGTGCCGGCGCCAAGATCCGCGTCACCGCCGAGCTGATCGCCCCGGAGACCGGCGAGCAGCTCTGGACCGGCCGTTACGACCGCGACATCGGCGACTTCTTCGCGATGCAGGACGAGATCACCACCAACCTGTCCGCCGCCATCGCCACCGAGATCGTCCGCGCCGAAGCCTCGGCGCCCGCGCGGCTCTCGACGGACGTCACCGCCTGGGATCGCTTCCTCAAGGGGCTGTCGCATTACTACCGGCAGACCAAGGAGGACCTGACTGCCGCCGTCGATCTGTTCCGGGAAGCCATCAGGGTCGATCCCAAGCTGTCGATCGCGCACGCCTATCTCGCCACGATCCAGATCCAGAGCATCCAGTTCGGCTGGGTCAAGGGCACGCGCGAGATGTGGGCCGAGGCGATGAACCTCGCCGAAACCAGCGTCCGGCTCGACCCGCGCTCGTCCTTTGCGTTCTCGATCCTGTCCTGGGCGCACGCCATGGAAGGGCATTACGAGGCGGCGATGGACGCGGCCAAGCGCGCGGTCGCGCTCAATCCCTACGACATGGGCGCGCGCGGCGTGCTCGGCATCTGCCATTTCGTCATCGGCGAGCACCGGGAGGCGATCGAGATGTTTTCGATGGCCGCGCAGCGCGACAACAGCGACCCGCGCTACCAATGGGCGGCGCTGAACGCCTTCAGTCATTATCTGTTGCGCCAATATGACGCGACCCTGTCATGGGCGCGCGAGCAGCTCTACATCAACCCCAACCACATGCAGGCGCTGGCGATCCGCGCCGCGGCCCTGGCACAATTGGGGCGGAGTGCCGAGGCGAGCGAAGCGACCTCCGTGCTGATCGGCAATTACCCGACGCTCAATGTCGATCGTCACTTGCGCAACTTCCACTGGAAGCGGCCCGAGGACCTCGCCCACTATCGCGAGGGACTGCTGAAGGCCGGCGTGCCGCTCGGCAAGCTGACCCTGGTTCAGAGCGACGTCAAACGCGTCGCCGAGTCCTGACCGGCAGGCCACGGTCCCCCCGCAGCCGTTCCCTTAGGTCTTTGGCGAGACCCCGCCTGCACTTGTTGACAGGACAGTGAATTCGGCCACACTTCGCCACACGCTGAAGTAGTATAGTCTGCTGTCGGTTTGTTAGGACTTTCCGCGCTTGATCGGCGCCTCATTTCACGATTCGCTGTTTTCAGGATTTTGGGCCATGCATGACCCCGCTTCGAAACCGCCGTTCGACCCCTCGATCCAGGTCTCGCCGAACAATCCCTGCCCATTCCTGCGCGGCCTCGTCGGCGAGGGCTTTGTCGAGGGCGGCACTGTCCCGCTCGGCAAGCTGTCGGAGACGATCGCGAACGCGACCGGCGAAACCGGGCTGAAGAAGGCGTCTGCCCGGCTTCAGGTCCGCGGCGTGGCGCTCATCGCCAACGGTCTCGGTCACATCCTCAAGAGCATCTTTTCGGGCGCGCAGCTCGATGCGCTGCGCGGCGGCCCGCTGGACAAGCGCGGTGCCGGCTCGCGCATCCTCGGAGTCGACGGCAAGGTCAACGAGGACGAGATCGCGCGGCTCGCGAGTTTCGGCCGGACTTACACCGATCCGAACGGCGACTCCGAGCTGGGCCTCAACGCCTCGGAAATCGACATCTTCATGCGCGACAACCTCAAGCGCGCCGGCAGCGCCGCGCGCTGGTACTACCCGCTGCTGATGAAGTTCGAATGGCCGATCCTCCTGAAGATCATCGGCAAGGGCAGGGGCGAGGATCGCTATCTCGGCGTTGCCGACGTGCGCACGCTGTTCAACGAGCGCCAATTCCCGGCGCGCATCAACGAGCGGCTGGTCCCGCCGGTGCTGTCGACCTGCCAGCGCGTGGTGCGGGGCGCCCTCAAGCTTGCGGCCTTGCTGATCGCCGTCGGCCTCGTTGCCCTCGTCGCGGTCGCCGAATTCCCCAATCAGGTTCGCGCCATGCTGCCGCAGAAGGGAATTCTCGTAAATCTCTTGCCGCCGCCCTTGCCTGCGGTCCCGGAGACGAAGGCGGCCTTCTGGCTCGAGCAGAACTGGTCGCTGAAGGACCGGCACTGGTTCCATCATGCCAGCCAGGGCACCGCGACCTTCCCCGTGCCCTATGAATGGTTCATGGCGCTGGAGCAGCCACGCCTTCATCTATTCTCGAAACCCGGCATGATGAAGGAGAGCGCCTATCTCGAAGGCTTCGGCTTCATCCCGAGCCCGCAGTCGATCCAGACCGACACGACGACGTTGCGCCGCTTCGGTTACGCCAATGTCTATGAGACGACGCAGGTGCCGGACTGGTCGACCAGATGGACGCCAGTGGAGAACGTCGACGGCCTGCCGGTCGGATTCGCGCGGATGACCGGGGTCGTCGATCCCGCGACCGGCCGTCGCGAGGAAGACAAGATCGGGTTGACCTGCGCGGCCTGCCATACCGGGCAGATCCATTACCAGGGCGTGGACGTGCGCTTCGACGGCGGCCCGGCCATGACCGACCTGAAGAAGCTGGAGCTCTCGACCGGCCTGTCGATCGCCTACACCCTGTATGTCCCGTTCCGCTTCCAGCGCTTTGCCGATCGCGTGCTCGGCCCCGATGCCAGCAAGACGGACCGCGCCGCGCTCAAGCAGAAGCTCAGCGCGATCGGCACGTTCCTGATCGACTGGGCGAAAACCCAGCAAAAGACGGTTGAAAGCAAGAAGACCTGGAACGGCAGGCAGCAGCAGGACACGGAGGAAGGGTTCGGCCGCCTCGACGCTCTCAATCGCATCGGCAACCAGGTCTTCTCGCAGGATCTCGCGCTGAGCGGGGTCAAGGGCTTCGAGAAGAACCTGCATGCCCAGGATGCCCCGGTCAGCTACCCCGCGATCTGGACCGTGCCCTGGTTCAAATTCGCCCAGTACGACGCATCGATCGAGCAGCCGTTAATTCGCAATGCCGGCGAAGCGCTCGGCGTGACCGCACTGCTCAACCTGTCCGACGCCTATCCGGAGGACCGGCTGTGGCGGTCCTCGGTGAACATCAGGACACTCGGCTGGATCGAGGACATGCTGAGAGGCCCCGATCCGTTCAAGCCGGCCGATCCCTCCGCCGATCCGAAATTCGGCGGCCTGCTGGCGCCGCAATGGCCCTCGCAAATCCTCGGCGATGCATGGCGGCTGAAGCCCGATCGCGTCGAGCGCGGCCGCGCCATCTATGCCGAGATGTGCTCCGGGTGCCACCTTCCGGCCATCGACACGCCCGCCTTCTGGTCATCGAAGCATTGGGAGCCGAGCGGCGACAGCAAGGTGCTGAACGCGGTCACGATTCCCCTCAAGGAGATCAAGACGGATCCCGAACAGTCCCTTGTTCTCAGCAACAGGATCGTCGATGTGCCCGGCTTCCTGAAGGTGAATACGGCCGACCTCCAGACATGGTGGCAATGCGATATCCCGACCGCAAGCAAATCGCCCAACGAGATGGTCTACGCGCTCGGCCTCATGACGGTGGTCGATCTCGTCGCCCGCAAATGGATGGACGACGAGAAGGTCCCGGAGGCCGAACGGGCGAAAATGTGGAATCTCGCGCGCAAGAATTGTCTCAATCCGGCGCCTGACCCGCGCTATCGGGCGCGGCCATTGAACGGCATCTGGGCTACCGCACCTTACCTGCACAACGGTTCGGTGCCTTCGCTGTACTGGTTGCTGAAGCCGGCGAACGAGCGCCCGACCAAATTCTGCATGGGCCGCCGCGACTATGATCCCGTGACCGTCGGCTTTGCGGTGACCGCGGATGAGAAATGCAAGACGGGCGAAACGCAGTTCTCGGCGGGATCGGAGAAGGACCCGATCCAGGGCAACAGCGTGCTCGGCCATTCCTTCGAGCGCAAGGAAGGCGAACCGAAGCGCGATGGCGTCATCGGCCGCATGTTCAAGGACGATGCCGAGCGCTACGATCTGATCGAATATTTGAAGACGCTTTAACGCGACCAGAGTTCTTCGTCTCGTCATGGCCGGGCTTGTCCCGGCCATCCACGTTCTTGTCTCGCCGAACCGAAGTCCGTGGATGCCCGGGACAAGCCCGGGCATGACGAGTTTGTAGCGCGATGACGCGCTCTTTCCTCACTTGAACAACGGCGTGCCCGGCACGAAGGCGTCGAAGGCGGCCCAGAACTGGGAGCGGTAGCGGTCCTGCTCCTGGAGGATCTCGTGCTTGGCGCCGGCGATCACGAGGTGGGAGCCGGCGCGCAAGTGATAGGCGAACTCCTCGATCGCCGCGGTCGAGACCACCGCGTCGTTGGAGGCCGCCAGCATCAGGATCGGCTGGCGGATCTGCGAGGGGTAGTTCTTGCCCTTGAAGGTGTTCATGGCGCGGAAGGCGGTATCGGCCCAGGCCACGGTCGGTGATGCCAGCCCGAGCGTCGGGTCCTCCTCCAGGATCGCGGCATTGCGCGCATAGCGTACCGGATCGCTGGTCACGGGATTGTTGATGAAGGGATCGAGCCCGGTGAGACGGTCGCTGCCGCCGGGGACATAACGGCCCCCCTGCCCGAGCAGGCGCATGGTCTTGAGCAGCGCACGCACCGGAAGCGAGGTGGTGCGGCCGGGCAGGTCGATCATCGGCGCCGACAACACCATGCGGTCGAACCAGCGCTTGCCCGCATGCGCCACCCGCAGCATCACCGTGCCGCCCATGGAATGGGCCAGCGCGAAGAACGGCGGCGGGCAATCCGGCAGCACGACCTGCTGCACGAACGCCTCCACGTCGACCTCGAAATCGGAGAAGTCGCGCACATAGCCCTTGCGCGGGTCGCGCAGGCGGCGCGAGGAATGGCCCTGCCCGCGCCAATCGATCATTGCCACTGCAAAGCCGCGGTCGCGCAAATCGCGCACGGTCTCGAAATATTTCTCGATCTGCTCGCTGCGTCCGGTGAAGACGCAGACGGTGCCCTTGCGGTTCGCCGGCGGCGCCCAGCGCGCAAAGCGCAGCTCGGCGCCATCGGGCGTCTTGATGGTACCGCTGACGACGTCTTCGGGGACGGGATTGGACGGGATCGAGACCAGCGTCATGATTGGAAGTGCTTGGGCGCGAAGTGCTGCAAATCAAGGGGCGGGAGCGCCGAAAAGGCGCTGATTGCCGCCCTCTTGAACGCCGTCTCGTTCCACCCATATCATCTTCGTGCAGGCCGCTACCAGTGTTTCGGACCCGGAACATCAGGCTGCACACAGACTAAAGCCCGGCCCGATTGGCGGGCGGGTTACCCAACAGTCGCTCAATGGAGGACTAGACCATGCGTAGCTACGATCTCACCCCCTTCTACCGTTCCACCGTCGGCTTCGACCGCCTCTTCAGCCTGCTCGACCAGGCCAGCTCGGACGGCAGCCCCGGTTATCCCCCCTACAACATCGAGCGTACCGGCGAGAATGCCTACCGCATCACCGTTGCGGTCTCGGGCTTCGCCAGGGATGAGCTCTCCATCGTCGCGAAGGAAAACACGCTGACGATCAAGGGCGAGAAGGTCGCAGGCGAGAACAGCAAGAACGAAGTGATCTACCGCGGCATCGCCGCGCGTGCCTTCGAGCGCGCCTTCCAGCTCGCCGACTTCGTGCAGGTGAAGGACGCCTCGCTGGAAAACGGGCTGCTTCACGTCGACCTCGTCCGTGAGATTCCCGAGGCGAAGAAACCGCGCCAGATCGCGATCAATACCAGCGCACCGAAGGCGCAGGTGATCGAGAACTCGGTCGCCGCCTAACCACGGCACGCCACTTCCAGGTTTGAGAAAACGCCCCGGTGCCCCGGGGCGTTTTTTTACTTGCCCATTTGTGTCGCGAAACGCCGCGAGTAGCCCCGCAGCGACTCCTGCGTCGATATATTTCGTACCGGCCTGTTTGTCAGTGCCGCAGAATCCAGCGGCAGTTTTCGGTTGAAATGGAAATACAGGTTGGGCCTGTCGTCCTACGTTACCCCCACTGCAAGCTCGGCCACGCGTCCCGTACACGCCCGACCAAGACGCTGCTCACAGGTAGGTGACTGAGCGTAACGCCGCTGCCCCACGCTCCGTCCTTTGGACATCGAACACAAAACGAGACGGAGCACGATCATGTCACTTTGGCGCAGCTTTTTCGTCGCCGCGAGCCTGTTGGCGGCCCCCCTCAGCCTCGCTCACGCGCAGACACCGCAGACGGTGAAAGCAAAGAACGTCGTGCTGGTGCACGGCGCCTGGGCCGACGGCTCGAGCTGGTCGGAGGTGATCCCGATCCTCCAGGCCGCGGGCCTGCATGTCACGGCCGTGCAGAATCCGTTGTCGTCGCTTGCGGACTCGGTCGAGGCCACCAAGCGCGCGCTGGCCGAGCAGGACGGACCGACCGTGCTGGTCGCGCATTCCTGGGGCGGCACGGTGATCAGCCAGGTCGGCACCGATCCGAAGGTCACCGGCCTCGTTTATGTCGCCGCACGTGCGCCCGATGCGAACGAGGATTTCGTCGCGCTGTCGAAGCAATTCCCGACCGGCCCGGTGCGCGCCGGCATCGTCGAGCGCGACGGCGACACAAAACTTTCGGAAGACGCCTTCCTGAAATATTTCGCCAATGGCGTGAAGCCGGAGCAGGCCAGGGAGCTTTATGCCGTGCAATGGCCGACCGCCGCGTCGATCTTCGCCGGCCGCACCACGGAAGCTGCGTGGCATTCGAAGCCGAGCTGGTACGCGGTGTCGAAGAACGACTACACCATCAATCCGGATCTCGAACGCTTCCTCGCCAAGCGCATGAACGCCACCACGGTCGAGCTCGATGCCGGCCACCTCTCGCTGGTGTCGCATCCGAAGGAGGTCGCGAATTTGATCCTGGAAGCCGCGGGATATCCGCGGAGCTGAAGCGATCGCTGAAATGCGGAAGGCGCCTGAATTGCTCAGGCGCCTTTTTTTTGTTTTGCTCAGCCGTCGTCCCTGCGAACGCAGGGACCCATAACCACAGGGAGCAGTTTGGCGAAGATTGGTCGTTCGGGACTCGCACCTCATCCCCACCGATAGATCACGCGGTATGGGTCCCTGCGTTGGCAGGGACGACAGCGTGGGTGGCTGGCGCTATCGCATCAAACTCGCAGTGCTAATCCAGTCCCTGTGCCGCCGGCATCTCCTGCGTCGGCAAAATCGTCGCCGACGGCTTGGCCTGACCGACGGTCGGCGCGACGGTTTGCGGTGTGGCCTCGGCCGGCTTCGCCTGGGCGGCAGCGGTCTGCTGCGGTGCCTGTGCCTGCGGCGCTTGAGCCTGCTGCGTCACAGGCTCGGCCGGCTTGGCGGCGGCGACCGGCGTCTCGCTGCGCGGCGGGGCCGCCCTGGGCAGCGGCACGGTGCGGCTCGCCACGTGCGGGATCGAGGCCGGCGGCCGCGGCGGGCCGCTGCGGATCACGGTCGGCGGCGGCAGCGCGCTTTGCGGACCGTAAGGCGAGGCCGCGCGCTCGTCATAGGCGGGCGCCATGCCGTAGGCGTCCGCGGCCGGCATGAAACGGATGATCCGCCCGTCGCGGGCATCGATCACGAGCCGGCCGTCGTCGCCGCGACGGTCGATCACCGCGATGGTGTAGACGCTGCCGCGCAGGCGCGGGATGCCGAGCGGCGAGAAGCCGTTTTCGCGCAAGACCGCGTAGACCTCGGTCGACGGCAGCAACGCCGGACCGCGCTCTTCGTAGCCATGGCCGGGACCGTAGCCTTGGCCGTAACGCGGCGGCAGTGGCGGGGCGGCTTCGGGGGACGCATAGGGTCCGTCGAAATCCGACACGGCGATAGCCGCCCCTCCTGCGATACCTTTCGCGGGAACTTGCGCCAGAACCTGCCCATGCCCGGCGCTCATGGCGAGCGCCAGCGTGGCAGCAGCCACACATCCTGTGAAAAACTTCATCGTCGACACGCTCCTGTCAGGCCCCCGAATGCCTCGCGCTCTTTCGCCTCTTGCGGCGTGGCGCGCCTTTCGAAGGTCTGATCCGAAGCTTCATTTGGGATTTCGGCGCCCACAGGGCCGGATCGGGGCGCGTTTGCTTCAAAACCGGGGCCGCGCAACTTTCGGAAAGCGATTGATTGACATATCGGGAATCGGGACTTCCACGCGCTTGTGTGATAGACAAAAATTTGGCAAGGTGACGGTTAGGACAGGAAGACTGTCTCAATTTTGCTTGCGGTTCCGGCATAGGGATTGCAACGAAAGTCGGTGCTTTCGAGCACAATAAGGCAACAGGCAAAGCCGTTCTCGGGGACGAAGAACGCCTAGGCCTGAATTTAAGAAAATGCGGCTCGCAGCGGACGAGCGGTGACCCAGAGGCGGGTGCCGCGGAACGCCCAAGGTGCGCCGAAGATGGCGGTGAGGCAGCTTGCCGCATGGAGAGGATTGGAACAATGAACGGGTCGCAATTCGAGAGCGCAAACATCGTGGCAGAAGAACTGTCGGCGACGGTCGCCTCGAAAACGACCGATCCGATTCAGGAACACAATTCGCGCCCGCCAGCCGTTGGCCTCTACGATCCGAGCCTGGAAAAGGATTCCTGCGGCGTCGGCTTTATCGCCAATATCAAGGGCAAGAAGTCGCACGAGATCGTCGCGGACGCGCTGAGCATCCTGTGCAATCTCGAGCATCGCGGTGCCGTCGGCGCCGACCCGCGCGCCGGTGACGGCGCCGGCATTCTGGTGCAAATCCCGCACGCCTTCTTCAGCCGCAAGGCCGGGGAGCTCGGCTTCGCGCTGCCGGAGCCCGGCGAATACGCCATCGGCGCGCTGTTCATGCCGCGCGACACCGCATGGCGCAACGTCATCAAGAGCATCATCGCCGACCAGATCAAGGAAGAGGGCCTGACACTGCTCGGTTGGCGCGACGTGCCGACCGACAATTCCTCGCTCGGCGTCACCGTGAAGCCGACCGAGCCGGCCTGCATGCAGGTGTTCATCGGCCGCAATGGCACCGCCAAGACCGAGGACGAGTTCGAGCGCCGACTCTACATCCTGCGCAAGTCGATCTCACAGGCGATCTACCAGCGCCGCGACCGCGGACTTGCAGGCTATTACCCCTGCTCGATGTCCTGCCGCACCGTGATCTACAAGGGCATGTTCCTCGCCGACCAGCTCGGCAAGTACTATCCCGACCTGCACGAGAAGGATTTCGAGAGCGCGCTCGCCCTGGTGCATCAGCGCTTCTCGACCAACACCTTCCCGGCCTGGTCGCTGGCGCATCCCTATCGCATGATCGCGCATAACGGCGAGATCAACACGCTGCGCGGCAACACCAACTGGATGGCGGCACGCCAGGCCTCGGTGAGCTCCGAGCTCTACGGCAAGGACATCAACCGGCTCTGGCCGATCTCCTACGAAGGCCAGTCGGACACCGCCTGCTTCGACAACGCGCTCGAATTCCTGGTGCAGGGCGGCTACTCGCTGCCGCACGCCGTCATGATGATGATTCCGGAGGCGTGGGCCGGCAATCCGCTGATGGATGAGAAGCGCCGTGCCTTCTACGAATATCACGCAGCGCTGATGGAGCCGTGGGACGGTCCCGCCGCGATCGCCTTCACCGACGGCCGCCAGATCGGCGCCACGCTCGACCGCAACGGCCTGCGGCCCGCGCGCTATCTCGTGACCAAGGACGACCGCATCGTGATGGCGTCCGAGATGGGCGTGCTGACGATCCCCGAAGATCAGATCATCACCAAGTGGCGGCTGCAGCCCGGGAAGATGCTGCTGGTCGACCTCGAGCAGGGCCGTCTCATTCCCGACGACGAGATCAAGGCCGAGCTCGCCAAGAGCCATCCCTACAAGGAGTGGCTGGAACGGACCCAGATCGTGCTGGAAGAGCTGCCGAAGGTGCCGACCACCGGCGTGCGCTCCAATTTGTCGCTGCTCGATCGCCAGCAGGCGTTCGGCTACAGCCAGGAAGACATCGCCATCCTGATGACGCCGATGGCGGCCACGGGCGAGGAAGCCGCGGGCTCGATGGGCAACGACACGCCGATCTCGGCGCTGTCGGACAAGGCCAAGCCGCTGTTCACCTACTTCAAGCAGAACTTTGCGCAGGTCACCAACCCGCCGATCGACCCGATCCGCGAGGAGCTGGTGATGAGCCTGGTCTCCATCATCGGACCGCGGCCGAACCTGTTCGATCTGCAGGGGCTTGCCACCACCAAGCGCCTTGAAGCGCGCCAGCCGATCCTGACCGACGCGGATCTCGAAAAGATTCGCTCGATCTCGGATGTTGCCGAGTCGCACTTCAAGTCGCGCACGCTGGACACCACCTTCCACGCCGGTCTCGGCGCGGCAGGCATGGACCAGGTGCTCGACGAGCTCTGCGCGCGCGCCGAAAGCGCTGTGCGCGAAGGCGTCAACATCATCATCCTGTCCGACCGCATGGTCGGCACCGACCGGGTTCCGATCCCGTCGCTGCTGGCCTGCGCCGCCGTGCATCATCATCTTATCCGCACCGGCCTGCGCACCTCGGTCGGTCTCGTCGTCGAGTCCGGCGAGCCGCGCGAAGTGCATCACTTCGCCTGCCTTGCCGGCTACGGCGCCGAAGCGATCAATCCTTACCTGGCGTTCGAAACCATCATCGCGATGAAGGACCGCCTGCCCGGCTCGCTCGACGATTACGAGATCGTCAAGCGCTACATCAAGTCGATCGGCAAGGGCCTTTTGAAGGTGATGTCCAAGATGGGCATCTCGACCTACCAGTCCTATTGCGGCGCGCAGATCTTCGACGCCGTCGGCCTCAAGGCCGACTTCGTCGCAAAGTTCTTCGCGGGCACGCATACCCGCGTCGAGGGCGTCGGCCTTGGCGAGATCGCCGAAGAGGCGGTGCGCCGTCATGCCGACGCGTTCGGCGAGGCGCTGGTCTACAAGGGCGCGCTCGATGTCGGTGGCGAATACGCCTATCGCAGCCGCGGCGAGGACCATGCCTGGACCGCCGAATCGGTGTCGCTGCTGCAGCACGCCGCGCGCGGCAATTCGCAGGAGCGCTATCGCGCCTTCGCAAAGATCCTCAACGAGCAGTCGGAGCGCCTGCTGACGCTGCGCGGCCTGTTCCGGATCAAGAACGCGGACGAAGAGAAGCGCAAGCCGATCCCGCTCGACCAGGTCGAGCCCGCCAAGGACATCGTCAGGCGCTTCGCCACCGGCGCGATGAGCTTCGGCTCGATCTCGCGCGAGGCCCACACCACGCTCGCGATCGCCATGAACCGGATCGGCGGCAAGTCGAACACCGGCGAAGGCGGCGAGGAAGCCGACCGCTTCAAGCCGATGCCGAACGGCGATTCCATGCGCTCGGCGATCAAGCAGGTCGCCTCGGGCCGCTTCGGCGTCACCACGGAGTATCTCGTCAACTCCGACATGATGCAGATCAAGATGGCGCAGGGCGCCAAGCCCGGCGAAGGCGGTCAGCTGCCCGGCCACAAGGTCGACGCGACCATCGCCAAGGTCCGGCACTCGACGCCGGGCGTCGGCCTGATCTCGCCGCCGCCGCACCACGACATCTACTCGATCGAGGATCTGGCGCAGCTCATCTACGACCTCAAGAACGTCAACCCGACGGGGGACGTCTCGGTCAAGCTCGTCTCCGAGATCGGCGTCGGCACGGTCGCCGCGGGCGTCGCCAAGGCGCGCGCCGACCATGTCACCATCGCGGGCTTCGAAGGCGGCACCGGCGCTTCGCCGCTGACCTCGATCAAGCATGCCGGCTCGCCGTGGGAGATCGGCCTTGCCGAAACCCACCAGACGCTGGTGCGCGAGCGGCTGCGCAGCCGCATCGTGGTCCAGGTCGACGGCGGCTTCCGCACGGGCCGTGACGTCGTGATCGGCGCACTGCTGGGCGCCGACGAGTTCGGCTTCGCCACCGCGCCGCTGATTGCGGCCGGCTGCATCATGATGCGCAAGTGTCATCTCAACACCTGCCCGGTCGGCGTCGCGACCCAGGACCCCGTCCTGCGCAAGCGCTTCACCGGCCAGCCCGAGCACGTGATCAACTACTTCTTCTTCGTCGCCGAGGAAGTCCGCGAGATCATGGCTTCGCTCGGCTTCCGCACCTTCAACGAGATGGTCGGCCAGGTTCAGCTGCTCGACCAGACCAAGCTGGTCGCGCACTGGAAGGCCAAGGGCCTCGACTTCTCCAAGCTGTTCGTCAAGCAGAAGGAAGAGAAGGGCCAGAAGATCTATCACTCCGAGCGCCAGAACCATCATCTGGAAGCGGTGCTCGACCGCACGCTGATCGAGAAGGCAAAGCCTGCGCTCGACCGCGGCGCGCCGGTGAAGATCGAGGCCACGATCAACAGCACCAACCGTTCCGCCGGTGCGATGCTGTCGGGTGCGGTCGCCAAGATCTACGGCCATGCCGGCCTGCCGCACGACACGATCCATGTCGGCCTCAAGGGCACCGCGGGTCAGGCCTTCGGCGCGTGGCTGGCGCAGGGCGTCACCTTCGAGCTCGAGGGTGAAGCCAACGACTATGTCGGCAAGGGCCTCTCGGGCGGCAAGATCATCGTCAAGCCGCCGGCCAACAGCGGCATCGTGCCGGAAGAGAGCATCATCGTCGGCAACACCGTGATGTACGGCGCGATCCAGGGCGAGTGCTACTTCCGCGGCATCGCCGGCGAGCGCTTCGCCGTGCGCAATTCGGGCGCCGTTGCGGTGGTCGAGGGCGCGGGCGATCATTGCTGCGAATACATGACCGGCGGCATCGTGGTCGTGCTCGGCAAGACCGGGCGAAACTTCGCGGCCGGCATGTCGGGCGGCATCGCCTATGTCCTCGACGAGACCGGCGACTTCGACAAGCTCTGCAACCTGGCGATGGTCGAGCTCGAGCCGGTGCTGTCGGAAGAGCTGATCAACGCCGGCACCTACAATCACTCCGGTGACCTCGAGGCGCATGGCCGGGTCGACGTGTTCAAGAATTTGCTCGACTCCGACGTCGAGCGCCTGCACGTCCTGATCACGCGCCACGCGAAAGCGACCGGCTCCAAGCGCGCCGCCGACATCCTTGCCAATTGGAAGGAATGGCTGCCGAAATTCCGCAAGGTGATGCCGGTCGAGTACCGGCGCGCACTGCGCGAAATGGCCGCCAACGCGGACGCCGAGCCGAAAATCGCGATCGGGGCGTAAGAGAAAGCCCTCATGGTGAGGAGGCGCGGAAAGCGCCGCCTCGAACCATGAGACCATCATCCGGGCCTCTATCCTTCGAGACGCGGCGCGAAGAGCGCGCCGCTCCTCAGGATGAGGAGTGAGAGAACAAACGACTAAGCGGCAGGGACTTCGGGTTTAATGGGCAAGATCACGGGTTTTCTCGAAATCGAACGGCATGACCGCAAGTACACCCCGGTCGCCGAGCGCGTGAAGCATTACAACGAGTTCGTCCTTCCCTTGACCGAGAAGGAAACGCGCGACCAGGCCGCGCGCTGCATGAACTGCGGCATTCCCTATTGCCACGGCACCGGCTCGGTCGCGCCCGGCACGCCCGGCTGCCCGGTCAACAACCAGATCCCCGACTGGAACGACCTCGTCTACCAGGGCAATTGGGAAGAAGCCTCGCGCAATCTGCACTCGACAAACAATTTCCCGGAGTTCACCGGCCGCATCTGCCCGGCGCCGTGCGAGGCCTCCTGCACGCTCAACATCGACGACAACCCCGTCACCATCAAGACCATCGAATGCGCGATCGTCGACCGCGCCTGGGACAATGGCTGGCTCAAGCCTGAGGTCGCGTCCGTCAAGACCGGCAAGAAGGTCGCGGTGATCGGCTCGGGCCCGGCCGGTATGGCCTGCGCGCAGCAGCTCGCGCGCGCCGGTCACGACGTGCATCTGTTCGAGAAGTACGCCAAGGCCGGCGGCCTGCTGCGCTACGGCATCCCTGACTTCAAGATGGAGAAGGGCGTCATCGACCGCCGCGTCAAGCAGATGGAAGGCGAAGGCGTCACCTTCCACTACAACAGCCATGTCGGCGCTGACGGCAATGTCGATCCGCGCGAGATGCTCAACGAGTATGACGCGGTGGCGCTGACCGGCGGCGCGGAAGCGCCGCGCGACCTGCCGATTCCCGGCCGCGAGCTGTCAGGCATCCACTACGCCATGGACTTCCTGCCGCAGCAGAACCGCCGCGTCTCTGAGGAGCCGCTGAACGGCGTCCAGGAGATCCTGGCCGGCGGCAAGCACGTCGTCGTCATCGGCGGCGGCGACACCGGATCGGACTGCATCGGCACCTCGCTGCGCCAGGGCGCGCTGTCGGTGACCCAGCTCGAGATCATGCCCGCCCCGCCCGAGCGCGAGAACAAGGGCCTCACCTGGCCGAACTGGCCGCTCAAGATGCGCACGTCCTCCAGCCAGGCCGAAGGCGCGGTGCGCGAATACGCCGTGCTGACCCAGAAGTTCTCCGGCGAGAACGGCCAGGTCAAGAAGCTGCACTGCGTCCACGTCGATGACAAGTTCAAGCCGATTGCCGGCACCGAGTTCGAACTCGACGCCGAGCTCGTCCTGCTCGCCATGGGCTTCGTCCACCCCGTGCACGAGGGTCTCTTGAAGCTGCTCTCGGTCGAGCTCGACCCCCGCGGCAACGTCAAGGCCAACACGCTGGACTACCAGACCTCCCGCCCGAACGTGTTCACCGCCGGCGACATGCGCCGCGGCCAGTCGCTGGTGGTGTGGGCGATCCGCGAGGGCCGGCTGTGTGCAAGGTCGATTGATACGTTCCTGATGGGGAAGACGGATCTGCCACGCTGAGCTGTCATTCCGGGGCGCGCCACTTGGCGCGAGCCCGGAATCCATCAGGCCGCAAGCTTAGTGGATAAATGGATTCCGGGCTCGCGCTTCGCGCGCCCCGGAATGACGAGCGGAGAGAGCCTCGCCCCCGCGCGGCATCTCACTCCGACGTGTGCCGACAGGCGCACTAATTCTGCAGCCTCACCCCGACCATCACCACCGTCCCCTGCGAGCTCGAGCCCGCCTGGTTCGAATCCAGGATGTCATGGCGCAGCGTGCCCTTGACCCAGATGTTGCGGTTGAGCTTGTAGATCAGGTTGCCTTCGAGCGAGTAGGTCTTGTCGTTGCGGTTCTGGCCCTGGTAGTCGAGCGTGCCGTAGGTGAATTTTCCGACGGCCGTCAGCCAGCGGCGGAAGTCGTGATCGACTTCGGCCGAATAGGTGCGCACCAGGACGCCCGAGGAGCCGGGGATGGTGGTCTCCGCGATCTGCGTGTCCGTGAAGAATTTCACCGTGGTGAGGCCGCTCGCATTCCAGATCAGCGAGCCCGAGGTCAGGAAGCCAGCAAGCTGGCTGAGGCGCGGGTCGGTATAGTTGCGCGCGGAATAGCCGACCGAGATCTCGCCGGTGAGGATGCGCGAGAATTCGAAGGACGAGCCGACCTTGGCATAACCGCCGTTGGAATCGCGGAAGTAGCCGTTGCGGTCGGCGGCCTGATCGTGGACGCGGGAATCGCCCTGGATCTCGACGAACGGCTTCAGGCCGGGCTTGAGGTCGTAGGAGAAGCGCCCGATGCCGCCATACTGGTTGAAGTCGCGATCGTTGTTGGTGAATGTCGAGCCGTCGGTGAGCTTGGAGTCCGTGTAGGCGGTGCGATCGACGGTGGCGCCCGCGGCAACCTGGAAACGATTGAAGGTCTGGTCGAAGCCGACCGTGGTGCCGTAGGCGGCGTAGACAGGATATTTCTGCAGGCCCGCCTGCACGTTCGGGCTGCCGGGATTGTCGGTGGCGAGCCGCAGGCGCAGCTGCGAGGTCAGCTTGAGGTCGCGGTCGACGTCGAGGCGGCCGTCGACATGGCCAGTGAAGTCGGGACGATTGATCTCGACCGGCGAAGGCGAGGCAAAGCCGTCGATCGTCGCCGGCATGTTGTTGGTGTAGCCGGAGAACGAGCCGCGCAGATCGGCGACCAGCGCGTGGCGCTCCCAGTCGGACATCACCAGCAGATCGGGTGCGACGACGTAGACCGGCGATCCCACCGGCTTGTTGAGACGCGCAGGATTGGTGTCGTAGCCGGTGGAGAGCTCGAGCCCGCCCTTGATCAGAAAACTGCCGGCGTAGTCGCCGACGGCCCCAAACGCATCGTCATCCGCCTTGAGGCGACGGCGCAGCGGCTGGCCGGGCACGGTGCCCGCCATCGCCGCCGGCACCGGCGCCTTGTTGGCGGAGGCGGATGGCGGCGGCGCGATTCTGGGCAGGCCGAGCGTCGATGGCGGCGGCACCGTGGTCGGCGCCGGCGAGCCGGGACCGGCCGCGCGCTTCGGCTTCGGCTGGCCCGGATAGAGCTTGGGTTGCTGTCTCTTGCGGTTGAGCGAATCATAGCCGGAGCTGCTCGCGCCGGTGGCGGCAGATAGGCCATAAGTCGGGACCTGACCGACGCGCGAGGTCGCGGGCGCCTGCTGGCGTTTGCGCGGATCAGCACTGGGATCGGGCAACGCCGGCAATGCATCCGACGGCGCCTGCGGCACGCCCGCCGTGCGCCGCGTCGGCAGCGTCTCGGGCGCGGCGAAGCCGCCGCGGTTGGGATTGAACAGATCGGGCGTGAGGCTCTGGGCGGCCGCGGGCACGCTTGTGAGGGTCGTCAGCGCAAGACCCGGCACAAGGCACGGCAAAGCCGCGCGCAGGAACTGCGCGCGTTTGCTCCGGCCGGTGCCTGGAGACGACCCCACGATGTAACAACTCCAACGAAATCAAACACTTTCACGGTGGTCTCCGCCGGCTGGCGGGAACCATCGTTAATGGAGTTAAAACAATTATGGTTAATGACCGGTTGAGGGCTTAGGCGCGCTCGTCGCCTCCCCCGCCGCGGCGTGCTAATGAGGCGCCGACCGTGCGAATGCCCCCTTCTCCCTGGACCAGTACATGCCGAGTTCGAAACCGCTGATGACCACATCATCCGGCCCCATCCCCGACAGCGTCGAATCCGCGCTCCGCACGCTGGAGACGGAGAGCGGCGGCATCAACGCGCTCGCAGCCGCCCTGCGCGGCCCGCTCGGCGCGACATTCGCGAAAGCAGTCGACCTGATCCGCAACGCCAAGGGCCGCGTCATCGTCACCGGGCTCGGCAAGTCAGGCCATATGGGGCGCAAGATCGCCGCGACGCTGGCCTCGACCGGCACGCCGGCCTTCTTCGTGCATGCCGCCGAGGCCGGCCACGGCGACCTCGGCATGATCACCACCGACGACGTCATCATGGCGCTGTCCTGGTCCGGCGAACAGCCGGAGATGAAGAACCTCGTGAACTACTCGGCGCGCTTCGCCATTCCCATGATCGCGGTGACGTCGAACGCGGCCTCCTCGCTGGGCCAGGCCGCCGACCTCGTGATCGAGCTGCCGAAGGCGCGCGAGGCCTGCCCGCACAATCTGGCGCCGACAACCTCGACCCTGATGCAGGCCGCGATCGGCGATGCCCTCGCGATCGCGCTGCTCGAAGGCCGCGGCTTCACCGCGCTGGAATTCGCGCATTTCCACCCCGGCGGCAAGCTGGGCGCGATGCTGAAATTCGTCCGCGACTACATGCGCACGGGCGCCGAGATCCCGGTCAAGCCCCTGGGCACCAAGATGTCGGAGGCCGTGGTCGAGATGTCGGCCAAGGGCCTCGGCTGCGTCTGCATCGTCAACGAAGCAAACGAGGTCGCGGGCATCATCACCGACGGCGATCTGCGCCGCCACATGCGCCCCGACCTGCTGACGGCGTCGGTCGACGAGATCATGACGAAGCAGCCGAAAACGGTGCCGCCCTCGATGCTCGCGACCGAGATGATCGAGGTGCTGAACACGCGCAAGATCACCACGCTGGTGGTGACCGAGGCCGGCAAGGTGGTGGGCATCGTGCACCTGCACGATCTGCTGCGGGCGGGCGTGGCCTAGGGCACGCGCTTTCTCTCCGCACCGTCATTCCGGGGCGCGCCATTCGGCGCGAGCCCGGAATCCATTCATCTCCGAGCTCGCTGCCCAATGGATTCCGGGTTCACGCTTCGCGTGCCCCGGAATGACAGCTACACCGGAAACCGCGCCGCGTTCTCCTCCAGCGGCAGCCGCAGCCCGTTCGCCAGATACGATACCGTGCGGTAGAAGCCGCACAGCAGCATGATTTCCAGAATCTGCGCCTCGTCGTAATGCGCCGACAGCGCGGCAAACTCTTGATCGCTGAACGTCGCGCGGTGATGCAGCGCGTCGACCGCTGCGACCAGCGCCTGTTCGGCCGGCGACCAGCACGGTGACGTCGCATCGCCCTGCACTGTGGCACGCACCTCGTCTTCGGCGAGCTTCGCCGGCCCGGCGAAAACCGCGACATGCACGCCCCATTCATACTCGCATCTGTTCAGCGCACAGGTGCGGTCGATGACGATCTCGCGCTGGCGCAGCGAGAGCGGGCCGGGATCGAGCAGACCGCCGGCGCGAAACTTGTCCCAGGCGCGGCGGTGGCCCGCCATCACCCGGAACAGGATCAGCGGCGCCGCGCCGCGCATGATACGATCAAACTGCGCCTGGATCTCCGGGGGATAAGGCGGGGTGAGCGGGGCAATGCGCGGCGTGGAATGGGACATCGGCTGCCTCGTTTGCTACAATTATCATAGCAACATGCTACACTATCTGTAGCATGTCGCAAGAGGGTGGCGATGGCAAAACAGGCGGCATCACGAAGCGTCCGCGGCTCGCGCACCGGCCGGCCGGTCATGGCGCTGCTGGACCTGCTCGGACGGCGCTGGAGCCTGCGAATATTGTGGGAGTTGCGCGGCGAGCCCCTCACCTCCCGCGCCCTGCGCACCGCCTGCGACGAGGCTTCGCCGACAGTGCTGCAAGCGCGCCTGACGGAGTTGCGCGAGGCGGGGTTCGTGGAGCTTGGCGAAGGCGGAGGTTATGGGCTGACGCCGCTCGGGCGGGAATTGTGCGAGACGTTCATGCCGCTGCACCGGTTTGCGGAGAGGTGGAAGGACTCTTCCCCTTCTCCCCGCTTGCGGGGAGAGGGTCGGGGTGAGGGGGAGCCTCCGCGCAAACGGTGAGAGACGGACTCGCGGAGAGTCCGCTCACCCGGATTGAATCTGCGATGCAATCCCGCCTCTCCCCGCAAGCGGGGAGAGGCGAAGAATCCTCACGCCGCGGCCACTGTCAGGTTCGCACCGTCCACCTGCACCACCTTCACCCGCGTCCCCGCCGGCGTATCCGGACCTGCGACGCGCCACACCGTGTCACCGATGCGCACGGTGCCGTTGCCATCGACGATCGGCTTCTCCAGAGTGAACTCGCGGCCGAGCAGTGCCTCGGTACGCTTGTTGAGGAACGGACTGGCGCTTGCATCCGGCTTCGGCCGCGCAAGGCGGCGCCATATCGGCACGGCGGCGGCGGCGAACACCGCGAACATCACGAGCTGGATCTGCCACGATAGGACGACGGTGAACGAGATCAGGCCGACGAGCAGCGCAGCTAAGCCGAGCCAGAACAGGAATATGCCCGGCGCCAGCACCTCCAGCGCCATCAGGATGAAGCCGAAGATCAGCCAGTTCCAGGTGCCGAGCGATACGAACATGTCGGTCATGACACGACCTTCCATCATGGTGCATGCCCCCGCCTGAAGGGACATGCGCCGGGGACTATCCCTGCCGCGGCGGCACCGCCGGCGGCGTGCTGCCGGTCGTCGGCACCGACCCACCACGGCGGGCGGCGGCAGCGGCGGACGCCGCGCTTTCGCCGAACGTTGCTTTCGCGATCTCGCCGATGCCGGCGAGCGAGCCCAGCATGGAGGTTGCTTCCATCGGCAGCATGATGATCTTCTGGTTCGGCGCGTCCGCGAACTGGCCGAACGCCTTGATATATTTGTCGGCGATGAAGTAGTTCAACGCGGCGACGTCCCCCTTGGAAATCGCATCGCTGACCATCTGCGTCGCCTTGGCCTCGGCCTCGGCGGACCGCTCGCGCGCTTCGGCATCGCGGAACGCAGCTTCCTTGCGGCCTTCGGCCTGGAGGATCTGCCCCTGCTTGGCGCCCTCGGCGCGCAGGATTTCCGACTGGCGCTGGCCTTCGGCGGCGAGAATGTCGGCGCGCTTGACGCGCTCGGCCTTCATCTGCCGGCCCATGGCCTCGACCAGGTCGGCGGGCGGCACGATGTCCTTGATCTCGATGCGGTTGACCTTCAGGCCCCACGGCGAGACCGCGGCATCGACGACGCGGAGCAGGCGCTCGTTGATCTCGTCGCGATGCGACAGCACCTGGTCGAGATCCATCGCACCCATCACCGAGCGGATGTTGGTCATGGTCAGGACCGTGATCGCCTGGGTCAGGTTGGAGACCTCGTAGCTCGCCTTGGCGGCGTCGAATACCTGGTAGAAGGCAACGCCGTCGACCGTCACGGTGGCGTTGTCCTTGGTGATGACCTCCTGCTCGGGGATGTCGATCACCTGCTCCATCATGTTGATCTTGCGCCCGACGCGATCGAAATAGGGCACGATCAGATTGAGCCCGGGGCTCAGCGTCTGGGTGTATTTGCCGAACCGCTCGATGGTCCAGTCATAGCCCTGCGGCACCGTCTTGACGCCGGCGACCAGCGTGACGATGACGAGCAAAACCAGAACAATCGCGAAAATGTCGAAACCGCTCATATTTCCTCCAAGGCAGAAAAGCCCTTTCCCGCGCTGTCATTGGTCGGGAGCGCAACCCTACCGGTTCAGCGGTCGCAATTCACGTCGGTATCGATCCAATTCTGCACAAGACATCCAAACGGGGAAGGATCAAGATATGTATTTGTAGCGGGCCCTTGAAAGCGTGCAGCGGAAACCCAGCGGCAAAAATTAACGAATCCGAAGGCGCGCATTGGACGACTTCATTCGATCACGTCATTCGCTAGGGCAATGAGGCCCGGGTGAAGTGTGACGCCACACTCCCTGGCGGCCTTGAGGTTGACCGCGAGCTCGAATTTGGTGGGGTTCTGCACTGGCAGGTCGGCTGGCCGCGCGCCCTTCAGAATGCGGTCGATATAGTCCGCGGCGCGGCGGAGCTGCTCGGCGCTGTCGGTGCTGTAGGACATCAGCCCGCCCTCCTCGACGAAGGTGCGGCTCCAGAACACCGCGGGCACGCGCGCCTGCGCGATCGCCGCCAGAAGACCGCCGCGGTTGGCCATGGTGAAGAAGTCCGGCAACACCAGCAACCCACCGTCTTTCCGCAAGCCCAGCGCCGCGATCGAGGCCGCGTCATGCACCGGCGCGGGCTCGACCGCCACCTGAAGGGTCCGTGCCGCGTCCTCGATCGTCCGCAGCATCAGCGGCGCGAACGGCGCGGTGGCGGGATTGTAGACGACGACAACGCGGGACACCTTTGGCGTGACCTGCGTCAGCATCTCCAGCCATTTGCCGGCCAGCGGGCCGTCGTAATCGGTGAAGCCGGTGACGTTGCCGCCGGGATGCGCGAGGTTTTCGACAAAGCCCTGGCTGACGGGATCGGTGACGACGGCGAACACGATCGGGATCGTCGTGGTGCGCTGGCGCAGCTCCTCGACCGAGGGCGTGCCGACCGCGAGCAGGACGTCGGGCCTGAGCGCGATCAGCTCGTCGGCAAGCTGCGCGATGCGGGCGCGGTCGCCGCCACCGCTGCGCCAGTCGATCTTGAGGTTGTCGCGCTCTTTCAGGCCATGTCCGGCGAGCGCCTTGACCAGGACCATGCTGCGGGTCTGGCCGATCGCATCATCGGCAGCCGTGACCGAGAGCACGCCAAGCCGACGTGCCGCGTTCGGCTGTTGCGCCAGGACCGGGACCGGCAGCGCCGCGATCATCCCAAGAAACGCCAGACACTCACGGCGGTTCATGGGACGCCCATCAGATCCAGCCCTGAAGCTCGCGCAGCACCAGGGTGCGGATCACGTCCATGCCCGGGTCACTGTCGTTGAGGCAGGGGATCGCGGAAAACTGCTCGCCGCCATTGTGCTTGAAAATCTCGGCGTTCTCCTGCGCGATCTCCTCCAGCGTCTCCAGGCAGTCCGCGGAAAAGCCCGGCGTCACCACCGCGAGGCGGCGCACGCCTTCCTTCGCGAGCCGCTCCATGGTCTTGTCGGTGTAGGGCTGGAGCCACTCGGCATTGCCGAAGCGCGACTGGAAGGTCAGCAGCAGCTTCGTCTCGTCCATGCCGAGCCGGCGACGCAGCGCCTCGGTGGTGGCGATGCAGTGCTGCTGATAGGGATCGCCCTTGTCGACATAGGATTTCGGCATGCCATGGAACGACGCCACGATCAGCTCCGGCTTGAAGGACAGCGTTGCCAGGTGCGTCTCGATCGAGACGGCAAGCGCCTCGATATAGGCCGCGTCCTCGTAATAAGGCGGCGTTACCCGCAGCGTCGGCTGGTTGCGCAAACGGGCGAGCACGCGGAACACTTCGTCGCAGACGGTCGCCGAGGTCGAGGCGGAATATTGCGGATAGAGCGGGACCGCCAGGATGCGCTCGCAGCCTTTCGCGATCAGTGCGTCGATGCCCGACTTGATCGAGGGATTGCCGTAGCGCATCGCCCAGTCCACCACGACGTGGGTCCGGTCCGACAGGGCAGCGGCCAGCTTGTCGCTCTGCGACCGCGTGATGGTCTTCAGCGGCGACTCGTTCTGCTCGGTGTTCCAGATCTTTTGGTAGTCGAGCGCCTTGGTACGGGGGCGGCTGCGCAGAATGATCCCGTTCAACACGAACTTCCAGACCAGGCCCTGATCCTCGATGACGCGGGCGTCCGAGAGGAACTCCTTCAGATACACCCGCACGCCCGGCGCATCGGCCGTGTCGGGCGTTCCGAGATTGATCAGGAGCACGCCAGCGCGCGGCAGGGCGGATTGGGCGGCCGGTCTCGCGGCCTCGATGGGGACGACACTGGTCATGGCCCTGTGGGTCGCGCGTTGGTCCGAACTTGTCAAGATGAGGCCGGTTTCGCTAGGGTCGCACCCAGGCGGGGGAGGCAAAGATGACACTCGCGGAATGGTGCGTCTTTGGAGCGCTGCTGCTCTCTCTGTTGACGATCGGCTCGATCAAATGGATCAGGTTTCGCCGCTTCGACAATTCCCGGCCGCGCGACCCCGCCTTCTACGAGGACGCGCTCTCGCAGCGCGCGCTCGGCGCGCACCAGAACGGCATCGAGACCTTCCCGCTTTTCGCCTTCGCGGTGCTCCTCGCCGAATTCAGGGATTCGCCGCAGCGGCTGATCGACGAGCTCGCGGCCCTCTTCCTCATCGTCCGCCTCGCTTATGTGCTGACCTATCTCGGCAACCGCCCGACGCTGCGCTCGATTCTCTGGAGCATCGGCTTTGCGATCAATCTCGGGATCTTCTTCATGCCGGCGCTGAAGCGGTTTCTGCCGGTGTGAGGCGCCGTGTCCCGGACGCGGTGCAGCGCTCTTGCGCTGCTCCGCAGATCCGGGATCCAGAAAGCTACGTCCTAATGCGCGGAGAGATGGGTCCCGGCTCTGCAGCGCACCGTCAAAGGGACGCTGCGCTGCGTCCGGGGCACGAGAAACTCGGCCTAGAAACACGTCGTCCGCTCGGCCGCGATGTAGCCGAACAAGAGGCCAGCGCCAAACAGCAGCACGACGCCGGCGGCGGCGAATTCGATGCCGCGCATGAACAGCGCGCCGCCGCCGTCGCGCCCGGCACTGAGGCGGGCGGCGATGTCCTTGGCGGAGACGGCGACGACCGCGATGGCCGCAACCGTGATCGCGGTGCCCAATCCCATCAGGAAGGTCGCTGCGATGCCGGCCCAGAACAGGCCCTGGGCGAGCGCGAACACCAGCACCAGGATCGCGCCCGAGCAGGGGCGGATGCCGACGGTCAGGATCGCCGCAAAGCCGCGCCGCCAGCCACCGGGGCCGGCGAGCTCGCTCGGCGTGGGGCCGTGGGAATGGCCGCAATGTTCGTCATGAACGTGGTCATGCCCGTGGTGGGCATGGGCGTGCGCATGACCATGATCGTGGTGATGGTGATCATGTCCGTGATCGTGATGATCGTGGGCATCATGATGATGGTGATGACCGTGATCATGATCGTGCGGCACGCCGGCGATCGCCGGCAGCGGCTGGGCCGCCTGCAGCGCCCGGATGAAAATGCGGCCCTTGACCCAGACGAGACGCAGCCCGAACAACGCGATCAGGGCGTAACTCGCGATCTCGATCGCCCCTTCCGCCTTGCACATGGTCTTGGCGGTCGCGTTCAGCACCCAGGCCGAGATGCCGACGATGAGGATCGCGACCAGCGACTGCATCAGCGCCGAGGCGAACGACAGCGCGATGCCGCGCCGCGCGGTCTCGTGGTTGGCGACGAGATAGGAGGCGATCACTGCCTTGCCATGGCCGGGGCCGGCGGCGTGGAAGATGCCGTAGGCAAACGAGATGAAGAGCAGTGTCCACACCGCCGAGCCGTCGGACTTGGCGGCGCGGATGGTCGCCGACATCTGCCGATAGAATTCCGACTGTTTGGCCAATAGCCAGCCGATGAGGCCGCCGGTCTCGGGCTGGGCCGCCTGCGCCGGCCGCGGCGCGCCAAAGGGGTTTTGCGCGAAGACATCGTGAAGCGCGGCATCGGCCACACCCACGACGAGGACAACGGCGGCGCAGACAAGAAGCCCGCGGGCAATCGGCGACTGAAGACGACCGATCAAGGACAATCCACCGTGATCTTGTTGGCGAACATCATGCCGAAATTCGAGTTCTCGCCGTTCATGAAGGTCTGCTCGTTGAGCTTCTGCGCGCTCGCGGTGCCGTCGCTCGGGCGCTCCAGCTTCATCTGGCAGCCGGCGGGCGCGCCGACCAGTTTCACCGGGCTTTCCTTGGCCATCTGGAAGTCGATGAAGAAGGAGCGGTCGAACACTTCGAGCACCAGCTGCTTGGACTTGACCGGGTTCTTCAGCGGCAGCGTGAAGTGCAGGGTCAGCACCGTATCCTTGTAGTCGAGGAAATAGTCGACCGGCTCCTGGAATCGCTCCTTCTTGCCGTCGGCTCGCGCAAAGGTGAAGTAAGCGTATTCCTTCAGCGACTCGACGTTGGTCTGCGCCAGCGGCCCGAGCTCCTCGCGCGTATAGGCGCCCTTGGTCTTGCTCTCGAGCCCCTGCACCGCATAGGCCGAGAACATGTCGTCGAAGGTCCAGGCGTGGCGAACGCCGGTGATCGAGCCGTCGGCGGCGTAGAGCAATTCGCTGGTCGCAGTGATCCAGACATGCGGATGCGCACGCGCCGTGCCCGCCGAGAGCGACAGGCCGGCGGCGAGCAGCAATCCGAACAAGGCGCGCATGCCCATCAGGCGGCCTTCGCGGCGTCGAGCAGGCCGCGCCGGCGCAGCAGCGCGTCGGGTTCCGGAGGACGGCCGCGGAAGGCCTCGTAGGCGGCTTCCGGATCCACCGATCCGCCCGAGGCGTAGATGTCGTCGTGCAGGCGCTTGGCGACGGCGGGATCGAAGATATCGCCGGCCTCCTCGAACGCGCCGAAGGCGTCGGCGTCCATCACCTCCGACCACATATAGCTGTAATAGCCGGCGGCATAATGATCGCCGGTGAAGATGTGACCGAACTGGGTCGGACGGTGGCGCAGCGCGATCTCCTCGGGCATGCCGATCTTCTCCAGCTCGCGTCTCTCGAAGGCGCGCACGTCGCTGGCCGCTTCGGCCGGCTGGGTGTGGAATTCGAGGTCGACCAGCGCCGAGGAGACGAACTCGACCGTGGCAAAGCCCTGGTTGAATTTTCGCGCGGCAAGGAACCGTTGCAGCAGCTCGTCGGGCAGCGGCTCGCCGGTCTGGTAGTGACGGGCGAACTTCTGCAGCACCTCTGGCCGCTCCTGCCAGTGCTCGTAGAGCTGCGACGGCAGCTCTACGAAATCGGTGAACACGGAAGTGCCCGACAGCGACGGATAGGTCACGTTGGAGAGCATGCCGTGCAGGCCGTGGCCGAACTCGTGGAACAGGGTGCGGGCATCGTCGGGCGACAGCAGCGAAGGCTCGCCGCCGGCGCCCTTGGCAAAATTGCAGATATTGAGAACCAGCGGCGCAACATCGCCGTCGAGCTTCTGCTGGTCGCGCAGCGAGGTCATCCAGGCGCCGGAGCGCTTCGACGGCCGGGCGAAGTAGTCGCCATAGAACAGCGCCTTGTGCTTGCCGTCGGGGCCCTTGACCTCCCAGACCCGGACGTCGGGGTGCCAGACCGGAACGTCCTTGCGCTCCTCGAAGGTGATGCCGAACAGGCGCGTGGCGCAGTCGAAGGCGGCGGCGACCATGTGGTCGAGCGAAAGATACGGCTTGATCGCGGCGTCGTCGAAATTGGCGCGCTGAAGGCGCAGCTTCTCGGCGTAGAAGCGCCAATCCCAGGGAGCGAGCTTGAAATTGCCGCCCTCTTCCGTGATCAGCGCCTGCATGTCGTCGCGGTCGGCAAGCGCCCGTGCCCGCGCCGGCTTCCAGACCCGCTCCAGAAGGCTCCGCACCGCGTCCGGCGTCTTGGCCATGGAGTCCTCCAGCCGGTAAGCGGCGAAGGTCGGATAGCCCAGCAGCTTGGCGCTCTCTTCGCGCAGCTTGAGGACCTCGACGATGGTTCCGTTGTTGTCGTTGGCATTGCCGTTGTCGCCCCGTGCGGTGAAAGCCTTGTAGACCTTCTCGCGCAGATCACGCCGGGCGGAGCTTTTCAGGAACTGTTCGACCGAGGATCGCGACAGCGTGACGATGGCCTTGCCTTCCATGCCGCGCTCTTCTGCCGCAGCCTTGGCGCTGGCGACGAAGCTCTCCGGCAGGCCCTGGCGGTCGGCCTCCCCGAGCTCCATGACCCAGTCCTGCTCGTCGCCGAGCAGATGATGGCTGAAGCTGGTGCCGAGTTGGGCGAGCCTCTCATTGATCTCGGCCATCCGCGTCTTGGCCTCCTCGGAGAGGCCGGCGCCGGCGCGGTGGAAGCGGGTGTAGGTCCGCTCCAAGAGGCGAAGCTGCTCCGGAGCCAGATCCAGATTGGCGCGGTTCTCGTGGAGCTGGGCGATGCGGCCGAACAGCACGGCGTTCATCATGATCGGATTCCAGTGCCGAGCCATCCGCAGAGAGACCTCCTTGTCGATCTCCAGGATGGCCGGGTTGGAATGCGCCGAAACGAGGTCGTAGAATACGGCCGCCACCTTGCTCAGCAGCTTGCCCGAGCGCTCCAGCGCGGTGATGGTGTTGGCGAAGTCGGGCGCGGCCGGATCGTTGGTGATCGCCGCGATCTCGGCCGAGTGGTCGGCGAAGGCCTGTTCGAAGGCCGGCAGGAAATGCTCCGGCTTGATCTCGTCGAAGGGCGGGGTCGCAAACGGCGTCACCCAGGCCTTCAGCAGCGGGTTGGTCTCGGAGTCCGTAATTTGGCGGGGTTCTGACATCACAAGTCCCGATTTCGTGGCTCAATTGTTGCGGCCAGCTATAGCACGCGATGGGGCTTTTTTGGGCCATTTGCCCTTGCTCCCGGCCGCCTTTTCGGGGAGATTGCGGCCCTCGACAGACCACGGATCCCTGAGCTCATGAACGCGCCTTCCTCGTCTTCCCGTCAGATCGCTTGGCCAAGCGTCATCACCGTCATCAGCGCCGCCATCCTGATCGGCGCGGAGGTGTTCGGCGCGGCCTTCGCCGGTGGCTGGGCACTCGCGATCCTGTTCGGGCTCGGCGACCAGGGCACGCACATCCTGCAGGCCGTGCTGTTCGCGCTCGGTGTGCTCGTGATGACCGCGTTCATCCGCGCGGCCCAGCGTGTCGAGCCCTTCACGAAGCGCCGCTGACGCTTCGCGTGCGCGAGAGACGCGCGCACGAGGCTTCAAGACTTAACGCCCGTTCATCTTCCGCGGCGCTCGCGCAACACCGCGCAAGCAGATGTTAGGCAATTCTGTTCTCAGCCTAAAAAAATTCTTGCGAAGCAGAGTCAAAACGCTTATGTGCGCTCTTGCCCAATTTCGCACGTGCCTGTGGTCGTGTGTCAGTCGGTAGGTATCCGGACAAGAGGCCGGACAGCCGCCAAGGGGTGAAGAAGCCGAGGGGCTCTTCGGAAGTGCGGAAGTCAGAAGACTGAAGGTCGCAAGGCCTGAAGGTCGGACGAGGAAGCAAACCCGGAGCGTCCAGCATCTCTCTCAAAGAGATGCCTTGTCGAAGGTGACTTCGCTCTTTGCAACCGTGACTGGCAGCCGGAGGCGAACCGGCGCACCCCGCTCTCAACGGGGGACGCGACTTAAAGCAACGACGGATCGGGCTTTTTTGGTCTCTACCGGCAGTCCAACGCCGGCGCGGGCTACTGAAAAGGCTTGTCCTTCATTGCCAGGTGTGCGGGCGGGAAATTCCCAACCAATCCACGGCAGCACAGTCTGATTTGAGTCTTTGGCTCGTCACGCCTCCATCGCGTGATCTGGCCGGGGCGCTTATCCGACGACATTTTTTGAACGGATCCCCGTCGCTGGGCCGTTTGGGAGAGTGCTATGACCGAACGTATTCAGGAATTCCTGCGCAACCGCCGCAAGGATGGCCTCGACACCGAGCCGTGCCTCGTCGTCGACCTCGAGGTCGTGCGCGACAATTACCAGACGTTTGCCAAGGCGCTGCCCGACAGCCGCGTGTTCTACGCCGTCAAGGCGAACCCGGCGCCGGAAGTGCTCGCGCTGCTGGCGTCCATGGGCTCCTGCTTCGACACCGCCACGGTCGCCGAGATCGAGATGGCGCTGGCCGCGGGTGCAACCCCGGACCGCATCTCCTTCGGCAACACGATCAAGAAGGAGCGCGACATCGCGCGCGCCTTCGCGCTCGGCATCCGGCTTTTCGCCGTGGATTGCGCCGCCGAAGTCGAGAAGGTCGCCCGTGCCGCTCCCGGCGCGAAGGTGTTCTGCCGCATCCTTTATGACTGCGCCGGCGCCGAATGGCCGCTGTCGCGCAAGTTCGGCTGCGACCCGGAAATGGCCGTCGAGGTGCTCGACGTTGCCAAGCGCCTGGGCCTGGAGCCGTGCGGCATCTCGTTCCATGTCGGCTCGCAGCAGCGCAAGGTGAAGGCGTGGGACCGTGCGCTGGCGATGGCCTCGCAGGTGTTCCGCGACTGCGCCGAGCGCGGCATCAACCTGTCCATGGTCAACATGGGCGGCGGCTTTCCGACCAAGTATCTGAAGGACGTGCCGCCGGTCGTGACCTACGGCCGCTCGATCTTCCGCGCGCTGCGCAAGCACTTCGGCAACCAGATTCCGGAGACCATCATCGAGCCGGGCCGCGGCATGGTGGGCAACGCCGGCATCATCGAATCCGAGGTCGTGCTCATCTCGAAGAAGAGCGACGAGGACGAGGTGCGCTGGGTGTACCTGGACATCGGCAAGTTCGGCGGTCTCGCCGAGACGATGGACGAGTCGATCCGCTACGCCATCCGTACTGCCCATGACGGCGCGGACATGACGCCGTGCGTGCTCGCGGGTCCCACCTGCGACAGCGCCGACGTGCTGTACGAGAAGAACCCGTATCCGCTTCCCGTCACGCTGGAGATCGGCGACAAGGTGCTGATCGAAGGCACCGGGGCCTATACGTCGACCTACTCGTCGGTGGCGTTCAACGGCATCCCGCCGCTGAGGACGTACCACATCTGATCCGCCTCTTTCTCTGAGGCCTGACGAACCCGGGAGCCGGCTTGCCGGCTCCTCCCTGACATTTCGATCTGACGACGTCTTGGACAGGCGTGCTGCGCGCACGCCGGTTCAAGCGGGGACTGACGCGCCATGACCGCTTTTCGGAAGCCACAGATCGCCCTCACCTCGAAAGCCGCTCCGTTCGTGATCCGCGCGGAGCGTGCTGCCGACGTCGCGGTGCGTGAATCGCTGCTCGATGCCTGCTTTGGCGAAAACCGCCACGGCCGCACCTGCCAGCGCCTGCGCGACGGACGCGCGCCTGCCGCAGGCCTTGCCCTGTCGGCGGTGCGCGAGGGACAGCTCGTGGGAACCGTGCGGCTGTGGCACGTCAGCGCCGGAGGCAGGCCCGCTTTGGTCCTTGGACCGCTGGCGGTAGACCCTGCCTGCCGCGAGCTCGGGATCGGCGCCGCGCTGATGCATCAAGCGCTGGCCGCCGCCCGGGCGCGCGGGCATCAAGCCATCATCCTGCTCGGCGACGCCCCCTATTACGCCCGCTTCGGCTTCTCGGGCGAGAAGACAGGCGCGCTGGCGCTGCCCGGCCCGTTCGAACGCGACCGGCTGCTCGCGATCGAATTCCAGGCGGGTGCGCTCGATGGCGCCGAGGGGATGATCGTTCCGACCGGCGCGCCCCTGTCCAAACGGAGGGTCCTTCGCGCCCTCCATGCGCACGCGGCCTGAGGGATTGCCATGATGGTGACGACCGAAGCCGCGTAAAGCGGCAACGCTCGGCTGCGCCGTCCTGACGCCTGTTCTTTCGGGGTTGCGCAGGCCCGAGAAACGCCCTTTAACCCCGCGAAACACGCCTTTCAGTCGAGGTCCGAAACATGTCCCGTCGCCTCATCTCCACCGGCTCTCCGCTCGAGAAGACCGTCGGCTACAGCCGCGCCGTGATCGACGGTGAGTTCGCCTTCGTCGCGGGAACCACGGGCTATGACTACACCACGATGACGATGCCGGCCGATGTCACGAGCCAGTCACGCAACTGCTTCAAGACCATCGAAGCTGCCCTGAAAGAGGGCGGATTCGCGATGGCCGATATCGTCCGTGCGACCTATTACGTCACCGACGCCAGCACCATCGATGCCCACTTCGCCGTCTGCGGCGAGGTTCTCGGTGACATCAGGCCGGCGGCGACGTTGCTGGTCGTCAGCGCCCTCGCCAAGCCCGAGATGAAGGTCGAGATCGAAGTCACCGCCAAGCGCCGCAGCATCTGACAAGCGCCGCAGCGCCTGATCCACCCCTCACCATTTGTTTGCCAGCACGTTCCGGAGAAACCATCCCATGAGCCCCGCCTCGCAGATCTACGCGAAGATCACCGGTCCCATCGTCATGGTCGGCTTCGGCTCCATCGGCAAAGGCACGCTGCCGCTGATCGAGCGGCATCTCGATTACGACAAGTCGCGCGTCACCGTGATCGATCCCAAGGAGGAGGGCCGCAGGGCGCATTGCGAGAAGCAGAATGTGCGCTTCATCCAGAAGGCCGTGACAAAAGACAATTATCGCGAATTGCTGACCCCGCTGCTCACCGAAGGCGGCGGCCAGGGCTTTTGCGTCAATCTCTCGGTCGATACCGGCTCCACCGACATCATGGAGCTCTGCAACGAGCTCGGCGCGCTCTACATCGACACCGTCAACGAGCCCTGGCTCGGCTTCTATTTCGATTCCTCGAAGGGCCCGGAAGCGCGCTCCAACTACGCCCTGCGCGAAGCCACGCTGGCCGCCAAGCGCGCGCGCCCGGCGGGATCGACGACGGCTGTCTCCTGCTGCGGCGCCAATCCCGGCATGGTCTCCTTTTTCGTCAAGCAGGCGCTGCTCAACGTCGCCGCCGATCTCAAGCTCAATGCCCCCAAGCCCAAGACCAAGGCCGAATGGGCAGATTTGATGCGGCAGGCCGGCATCAAGGGCATCCACATCGCCGAGCGCGACACCCAGCGCTCCAAGAAGCCGAAAGAGGCCGACGTCTTCGTCAACACCTGGTCGGTGGAAGGTTTCCTGTCGGAGGGCGTGCAGCCGTCCGAGCTCGGCTGGGGCACCCATGAAAAATGGATGCCCGAGAACGCGCGGACCCACGAAGCCGGCTGCGGCGCAGCGATCTATCTGATGCAGCCCGGCGCCAACACGCGCGTTCGCACCTGGTGCCCGACCCGCGGCGCGCAATATGGCTTCCTCGTCACCCACAACGAGTCGATCTCGATCGCCGATTACTTCACGGTGCGTGACGCCTCGGGCACGGCGGTCTATCGGCCGACCTGCCACTATGCCTATCATCCGGCCGACGATGCCGTGCTGTCGCTGCATGAAATGTTCGGCCGCGCCGCGAAGATGCAGGAGAAGCACCACATCCTCGACGAGAACGAGATCGTGGACGGCATCGACGAGCTCGGCGTGCTGCTGTTCGGCCACGACAACAATGCCTATTGGTACGGCTCGCAGCTCTCGATCGAGGAGACCCGCAAGCTCGCGCCCTACCAGAACGCCACTGGCCTGCAGGTGACCTCCGCAGTGCTCGGCGGCATGGTGTGGGCGCTGGAAAACCCGAACGAAGGCATCGTCGAAGCCGACGAGATGGATTTCGATCGCCTGCTGGAAATCCAGCTCCCCTATCTCGGCCCGGTCAAGGGTTTCTACACCGACTGGACGCCGCTGACGGATCGCCCGGGACTGTTCCCGGAAGACATCGACACCAGCGATCCCTGGCAGTTCCGGAATATTCTGGTGCGGTGAAACGGCGCCTCTCTCCGCCCGTCATTCCGGGGCGGCGCGTAGCGTCGTGCCCGGAATCCATCGGGCGGCAGGGATCAATGGATTCCGGGTTCGCGCTATGCGCGCCCCGGAATGACGAAGAGACCTACTTCTTCTCGATCGGCGGCGCGATCTTCTCCGCCGGTGCCGGCGGCAGGGCCGGCTTGGTCGCCGCGCCTTGTGTCTGCGGCTCGGGGCGTGCAGGCTCGGGGGCCGGCGTAGTCGGCCGGTCGCCGCCGGGCTTGGCTTCCGCGGGCACCTTGCTCTGCTCGTCGGAAGGCGTGCCCTGAAGCGGCGGTGTCGCCTGCGCCAGCTGCATCCGGCTCTCGGCGCGGATCTGCGCGATCGATATGCCTGATATCACGACACCTGCTGCGAACAGCGAACAGGCGATCACCAAGTCGAGTTTCAGTCTGCGCTTGTCATTGACCGTCATGTCGATCACCGCCTTTGTCCGCGGGATCAACGAAATTGCCCGACCAGGGTTCCGTTCCCGGCAAGGTGGAACTGCGCGCCTGCGCGCCAAAACGCCGCGCTTACTCCGTCGTGCTGACTTCCCAGGTCGCGTGGCGCACGCCCGGCAGGTGCTGGAGATCGGTCGCAACGGTGTTCAACTCGTTCGGATCGACCGCGCTCGCGACCAGCTTCGCCACAATCTCGAGCATGTCCTCGCCGATCTCGACGACCTCGATACCCGCCACCGGATATTTCGCGGCTTCGAGCTTGTCGACGAGCCGGTCGCGCATCTCGGGCAGGGCGTCGGCCGCAACCGCGAGCTTGAAATAGTAGGTCGCCTCGGAGGCCTTCTCGTTCAGCGGGATGCGGTTGATGGCATTGACCAGCGGGCGCAGCATGGTGTTGCCGGCGATGACGAACACAGTCAGCGCGGCCGCCTGCGCGATCATGTCGGCGCCGGCGCAGGAGCCGACCGCGGCCGAGGCCCACAGCGTCGCCGCGGTATTCAGCCCGCGGACGTCCATGCCCTGCTTCATGATGACGCCGGCGCCCAAGAAGCCGATGCCGGAGACGACGTAGGAGATCACGCGCACCGCGCCGTCGGCGCCGGTCAGATGCATGGCGAGATCGACGAACGCGGCGGCGCCGACCGCGACCAGCACGTTGGTGCGCAGGCCCGCGGTGCGCTGGCGATATTGCCGCTCGGCGCCGATCAGCGTGCCCAGTACGAAGGCCGTGAACAGGCTGACCAGCGTGTCGGCAAAATCAGCAATCTGGAAGGTCGTTAGAAATCGCATCTATTCGCGCCGCCATTGAGGATGCGGTAGGGTGGGCAAAGGCGCGCTCTTCGCGCGACGTGCCCACCACTATTGTTTCGCGGAGAGATCGTGGGCACGGCGCAAGGGCGCCTTTGCCCACCCTACGGCCGGAACCATGACGGATTAAAGCTCCAGCAGACCGCCGTCCCCATTTTCATCGGCGAAGGCGAGCAGCGTGCCCTTGGCGTTCCAGGCGATCGCAGCCACCGGCGGGGTGCCGTTGCGGCGAACCAGGATCTCGGCGCCGTCCTCCAGCCGCACCATCAGCACGGTGCCGTCGCTGTAGCCGGCGGCGAGGATGTCGTTCTTGGGGTGACAGGCGACCACGGAGACCCGCGCCTGCAGCGGCGCCAGCATCGCGGGCTCCTTGCCCATCGGGCCGTCCTTGCTGGCGAACGGCCACAGGATGATGGTGTCGGCACCCGAGGTCGCCAGCGCCTTGCCGCCCGCGCTCCAGGACATCGAGCGGACGCGGCCGGGATAGCCGGTCATGCGCATATGCCTGTTGTCGGCAAGCCGCCAGCCATGCAGCGCCGCCTCGTGCATCGTGGTGACCAGGAACTTGTTGTCCGGGCTGAAGGTGACGCCGAGATGCGAGCCGGCCCAGGGCAGGAATTCGGCTGATCCCGCCATGTTCGGAAACCACAGCGTCGCGCCGTTGTAATGGGCAATCGCGAGCCGCAGGCCCTTCGGCGCGAACGCAAGCCCGCCGACGGTCGAGGGCACCTCGAGCGACTTCTCCTCAGTCTTGCCGCTCTTGACGAACGCCGTCTTGCCGGCCGACCAGGCGTAGGAGCCGTCCGCATGCAGCGCCACCGCATCGATCCAGCGTCGCTTGGGATCGGTGGCGAGCAGCGTCACCTCGCCCTTGGCGTCGAGCGAGACGACCTTGCCGTCGTCGCCGCCCATGACGAGGCGCTTGCCGTCGGAGGCCGTCGAGAGAATGCCGCCGCCATGCACGGCGACCGTCGTGATTTCGCCTTGGGCGTCCACGAACGCGACGTTCTCTTCGCCGCCGACGAAGGCGGCGCGGGGGCCAAGGAAATGCACCGAGGTCACGCCCATGCCGAGCGTAACAGGCTTGACGCGATCGGTGACGGAGACGATCGAGGCGGTATCGGGGGCCGGCGTAAACTCTTTCATCACGAGACGATGCAGCTCTCAAAACCCTTGCGGATGGCCTCTTCCGGTAATTCGCGGCCGATGAAGACGAGGCGGCTCTCGCGCGGCTCGCCCTCCTTCCACTTCCGCTGATGGTCGCCCTCCAGCATCATGTGGACGCCCTGGAAGACGTAGCGGTCGTCGTCGTCGTGGAAGGCGAGGATGCCCTTGGAGCGCAGGATCTTGCCGCCCTCGACCTGCACCAAATTCTGGAGCCAGGGCATGAACACGTTCGGATCGAGCGGCTTGTCGGTCTTGAGCGACAGCGACTGCATGTCCTCGTCGTGATAGTGCTTCAGGCCGTGGCCGTGATCATGGTGGTGATGATCGTGGCCGTGATGGTGGTGATCATGGTCGTGGTCATGATCGTCGGCCTCCAGGAAATCCGGCTCGATATCGAGGATGCGGTCGAGATCGAAGGCGCCGCGGTCGAGCACGTCGGCCAGGGCCACCGAGCAGCGCTCGGTGCGGTGGAGTTTCGCATAGGGATTGATGCCGCGGATGCGGGCTTCGACCTCGGCAAGCTCGCCCTTGCTGACGAGATCGGTCTTGTTCAGCACGATGACGTCGGCAAAGGCGATCTGGTTCTTGGCCTCGGGCGCGTCCTTGAGCCGGTCGGACAGCCACTTGGCGTCGGCCACCGTGACGACGGCATCGAGGCGGGCGTTCTTCTGCACGTCCTCGTCGACGAAGAAAGTCTGCGCGACCGGCGCCGGATCGGCAAGGCCGGTGGTCTCGACGATGATGGCGTCGAACTTGCCCTTGCGCTTCATCAGGCCGTCCATGATGCGCACGAGGTCGCCGCGCACGGTGCAGCAGATGCAGCCATTGTTCATCTCGAACACTTCCTCATCGGCGCCGATGATGAGGTCGTTGTCGATGCCGATCTCGCCGAATTCGTTGACGATGACGGCGTATTTCTTGCCGTGGTTCTCGGACAGGATGCGGTTCAAGAGCGTGGTCTTGCCGGCACCGAGATAGCCGGTCAGGACGGTCACGGGGATTTTCTGGGAGGTCGCTTCAGACATAACAACTCCGGACATAGGGCTTTTTCGCGCGACGCGAGGCGGGGTGGCCCCTGCCCTAGTGGTCAAGCGCACTGGTCAGGGCCTTTATATTGTGCCTGACCATATCAATGTAAGTGGGTGCAGGCCCCTTTTCGCCGGTCAAACCGTCCGAAATCAGGGTCCCGCCGACTTTTGAGCCGGTCTCCGCCGCGATCCGCCGGATCAACCGGTCATCGCTGATATTTTCCAGGAACACGGCCGGTATTTTTTGGGCCTTGATCTGGCCGATGATGGCCGCGATGTCCCGGGCGCTCGGCTCGGTTTCGGTGGAGACCCCCAGGGGGGCGATGAACTGGATACCGTATTCGGCGGAAAAATAGCCGAAGGCGTCATGGGTGGAGATCACCTTGCGCCGCTCCGGCGGGATTTTCGCCACGGCCTCGCGGACCTCGCGGTCGAGCGTTTCGAGCTTTTCAAGATAGGCTTTTGCCTGGGCCCGGAAGAAGTCCGCATCATCCGGGGCGGCCGCGGCCAGCGCATTGGCGATGTCGGTTGCGTAGGCTTTGGCGTTGGGGACGGACTGCCAGGCATGGGGGTCTGCGGCCGAGCCGAGCTTCAGCGGCGTGATGCCGGCGCTCGCGGTGACGACCACTGCCTTGCTACCTGCAGACTGCACGAGCCGCGGCAGCCAGCCCTCCAGCCCAAGCCCATTGACGATGACGAGCTTTGCCTCCGCGACCCGCTTGGCATCGCTTGGCGCGGGCGTATAGACGTGGACGTCGCTATCGGGGCCGACCAGCGTCGTCACGTTGACCCGATCTCCCCCGACGTTACGGACGAAATCGCCGAGGATCGAGAAGCTCGCAACGACGTTGAGCCGTTCCGCGGCGTGCAGCGGCGAGGCAGTCAGCAACAGCAGACAAAGCAGGATGAGTCGCATCGCCGTCACGCTTCCAGATGCCGGCCGGGAAACAGTTGCCGGACGATGCCGCCGACGCGGCCGAACAGCACGGAGACGATATAGAGCACCGTCGCCACGAGAATGACCGCAGGGCCCGACGGCACGCGGGTCTGGAACGACAGCACGAGGCCGGCATAGCCGGAAGCCGCAGCGGCGACCACGGCGATGCAGATCATGACGGTGAGATCGCGTGACCAGAACCGCGCGATACCAGCCGGCAGGATCATCAGGCCGACCGCCAGCAACGTGCCGAGCGCCTGAAAGCCGTTGACGAGGTTGATCACGACCAGCGCAAGGAAGGCGAGATGCGCGGGACCGCCGGCGCGACTGACTGTCCGCAAGAACAAGGGATCGACGCTCTCGATCACCAGCGGCCGGTAGATCACCGCGAGCACGAGCAGCGTCACCGTGGCGTTGAAGGCGACCACCAGCAGGGTCTGGTCGTCCATCGCGAGGATGTTGCCGAATAAGACATGGAGCAGGTCGATATTGGTGCCCTTGATCGAGACGATGGTGACGCCGAGCGCCAGCGAGGCCAGGTAGAAGGTCGCGAGCGAGGCGTCCTCTTTCAGCCCGGTCGAGCGCGCGACGACGCCGGCGAGGATGGCGACGGCGAAGCCGGCGATGAGTCCGCCCGCCGTCATCGCGAACAAATTGAGGCCGGAGAGGAGGAAGCCGACCGCAGCGCCGGGAAGAATCGCATGCGCCATGGCATCGCCGACGAGGCTCATCCGCCGCAGCATCAGGAAGACGCCGATCGGCGCGCCGGCCAGCGACAATGCGATCACGGCGGCCAGCGCCCGCCGCATGAACTCGAATTCGGTGAAGGGACCGATCAGCGCGTCATAGAGCATCGGTGATCACGCCGCCCGCGAGTTGATGTCATCGGCCGCGCAGGCCGCGGCGGTGTCGTCAAAGGCCTCACACATCCGCATCGCCACCAGCAGGTTTTCCGGCGTCAGCACCTCCGCCGTCGGTCCCCACGCCACGGGGCCGCGCGCCAGCACCAGCGTCTCGCTGAAATGGTTGCGCACCATCTCCATGTCGTGCAGCGCGGCGAGCACGGTGCGGCCCTCGCCGTGCCAGTGCTTGACCAGCGCGAGCAGATCGGCGGTGGTCTTGCTGTCGATGGCGTTGAAGGGCTCGTCGAGCACGATGAGCGAAGCGTCCTGCAGCAGCACGCGCGCAAACAGCACTCGCTGCATCTGGCCGCCCGAGAGCGTGCCGATCGGACGGTTCTCGAAACCGTTGAGGCCGACGGAGGCGATCGCGCGCAAGATCTTTCCGCGCGCGGCCTTGCCGATGCCACCGAACAGGCCGGCGTTGCGCCACAGCCCGGTGCCGACAAAGTCGAACACCGAGATCGGGAAGCTGCGGTCGATCTCCGCGCTCTGCGGCAGATAGGCGATATCGCGAGAGTCGAGCCCGCCGAGATGGATGCTGCCGTCGAGCGGCCGGAGGATGCCGACGATGCCACGCAGCAGGGTCGACTTGCCCGCGCCATTCGGGCCGATCACGGCGACCAGCGCGCCCCGCGCGACCTCGCCGTTGAGATGGTGCACCGCGGGATGCCGGTCATAGCCGAGCGTCACGTTGTGAAAGTGCAGCGCCGCCATCATCACCTCATCGCCAGGAAGACCACGCCCCAGAGCACGGCACAGACGGCGAGCGCGGCCCCGAGGCGCGCGGCCATGGTCATGCGCAGGATCGACCAGGGCGCGGCCTGGGCCGGATGCGGCGAGGCCGCGTCGTGGACATGGGCGTGGGTGTGGTCGTGCCCGTGCGAATGGCCATGAGCAGGCGAATGGTCATGGGAATGACCGTGAGCATGATCGTGATGATGGGCGTGGGACGCGGCGGGAACCATGCAGAGACGTTATATTATAACATTACCCCTGTCCACGACCCGGGTGTCAGGGCTTGCCGATCACCATCGCAATGGCCGCTGCCACGAATGGAAATGGCACCGACACGGCACAGCGGAACCAGACGAAGCGGGCGGGCATGAAGGGAATTTCCCACAAGATCACACGCTGGAAGGCAAACAGGGCCCAGGCGACGACATAGGCCACCACCTGCGGCACCCCGCCGCCCGACTTCAGCGCCACCGTGCCGATGGAGAAGCCGATCACGGGGCCGCCGGGGGTGGCGGCGCCGGCGACCACGGCGGTCGCAACTCCGAGCCAGCCGCTGTCCGGGCCGAGCCAGCCGGTGATCACCTCCTGCGGGATGATGGCGGCGATGTAGCCGGAGCCGATCACCCCGAGCGCGATCCGCGGCACGATGTTGATGAAGTCCATCGAGCCTTCGCGCAGCGAGGCCTTGAACACCGGAGGGCCGCGGCGAAACGCGATCAGGCCGACGCCGAACACCGAGCCCCACAACAGGATGTCGATGAAAAGCGCGGCGCTCATGCCGGGTCCTCGTCGCTTTCGCGCTTCGGATAGAGCCGGACATAGACGAAGCGGCCGAGGGCCCCTGCGAGCACCGGCAGCGGCAGCGAGATCAGAATCCGCCACAGCGTGAAGTCGGTGCCCATGATCGGGATTTCCCAGGCCACTGCCCGGCCATAGCCGATCAGGGTCCAGCTCACGACCATGGCGATGGTTGCGCCGAAATCGGCGCCGACCGCGAGCAGCGCACTCGCCACGGGATAGGCGGTGAAGGGACCGCCGGGCAGGATCGCGCCGAAGGCTGTGCCGATCAGAAGGCCCGTCAGGCCGGATTTCGGCCCGAGCGAGCGCGAGACCTTTTCATGCGGCAGGATCTCCGAGATGAAGGCCCCGAGCAGGCAGCCGGCGAGCACGCGCGGCAGGATGCCTGAGAACAGCGAGAGATCGTGGGTGAGAATATCGAGAACGCCGTCGGTGCCATCACGCCGCCAGACCAGCGCCGCGCTCACCGCGACCAGCGCGGCGATGATGATCGTCGACCAGCCGATCGGCTTGCGCACTCGCCCCGGCCGCGGCTCGGACTCGACGTCCTCGGCAGGCGCCGGGTCTTTCGGGGAAGGTTCTGACAACGGGCTCGGTTGGCTCGAGGGTGATGCCCGTCCTGATTAAGGGCGGCCTCCACACGATGCAAACAGTAGGATGACAGACCCGTGCGCGCGCCACGCAGGGCAATTCCGCACAGCAAAAAAGGCGGCCGCGCGAGCGACCGCCCCTTGTTGTCATTCCGGAGCGGCGAAGCCGAACCCGGAATCTCGAGATCCCGGGTTCGATGCTGCGCATCGCCCCGGGATGACGGAGTAAACTCAGGCCTTCTCGAACAGGGACTCGACGTATTCCCAGTTGACGAGGTTCTCGACGAACGCCTTGAGATAATCGGGGCGGCGATTGCGGTAGTCGATGTAGTAGGAGTGCTCCCAGACGTCGCAGCCGAGGATCGGGGTGGCGCCATGCACCAGCGGATTCTCGCCGTTCGGGGTCTTGGAGATCTCGAGCTTGCCGTTCTTGACCTGGAGCCAGCACCAGCCGGAGCCGAACTGGCCGACGCCGGCCGCCTGGAAGTCGGTCTTGAACTTCTCGAAGCCGCCGAGGTCTTCGTTGATCTTCTTCTCGATCTTGCCCGGCAGCTTGGTGCCGCCGCCATTGGGCTTCATCCAGCTCCAGAAGTGGATGTGGTTGTAGTGCTGGCCGGCATTGTTGAACACCGCGGGGTTCTTGCCGAACGAGCCCTTGACGATCTCTTCAAGGGACTTGCCTTCCCATTCGGTCCCCTTGAGCGCGTTGTTGCCGTTGGTGACGTAGGCCTGATGATGCTTGTCGTGGTGGAATTCCAGCGTCTCCTTCGACATGAACTGGCCGAGGGCGTCATAGGCGTAAGGGAGTGGGGGCAGCGTAAAGGTCATGGGATGTTGTCCGCGACTGATGGGGAACTGGCTTAACGGGGACTCTTATAGAAGGTTCCACCGCCGTTAAATACCGCCAATTTGCGAAAAGGCGCGATGCCACGGCTTGGCCGGATTGCACAACTTCGCCGCACCGAGGGACATCCATCCGGGGCGGCCGCCCGCCGCAAAATATCATTGCCTTTGAACCGGTTATGACAGAACGAATGGACCGCGCAGCGTGTTGCGAGAGACAAAGCCATGAGCATCGAGATCGACATTTTGAACGGCGACGCCTCCTGGCCGATCGCGGAGCCGCTGCATCAGGCGGTCTGGGGACCGCACTTGGTCGCGCACAAGCCCTGGGCTCACATCAAATGGGCCAATGCGGACCTGCGCGTGCTGATCGAGACGCCCGAGGATGGCCTCGTCTGCCATGTCGGGATATACTTCCGCACCGTCATCTGGAACGGACAGAAGGTCCATATCGGCGGAATCGGCGGGGTCTGCACCCGCGAGGACCGGCGCGGTCGCGGCTACGCGACCGTGGCGATCGACGCGGCCGTGCACACCATCAGGGCCAACGAAGCGGTCCGGTTCGCGCTGCTGTTTTGCGAGCCACACAATTTTTCGTTCTACGAGACCCGGAGCTGGCTGCCCTTCAAGGGCGAGGTCTATTGCGAACAGCCGGAGGGGCGGATCCGCTTCACCGAGATGGCGCCCTACGTCTTCAACATCGTCCGCGCGCCGACGCTGGGCACCATCGACCTATGCGGCCTGCCGTGGTGACCCCTGCGTGGCGTGAGGGCTGCCGCAGGGGCTCGGCCATCCTATAATATGTCGATCATCATCTAAATTCCGCCCGGTGAACATGACGATCGACGCCCCCTTAGACGCCGTCCCGCCGCTTGCGCCGGTCGCCTCTCCCATCGCCAGCCTGCTGACGGCCCCGATCCTGCCGACGCTGCTGCGGCTCGCGATCCCCAACATGATCGCGATGGTCGGCAGCACTTTGGTTGCGATCGCCGAGACCTCCTATATCGGCCGGCTCGGCACCATTCCGCTCGCCGCGATCGCGCTGGTGTTTCCGTTCGCGATGCTGACGCAGATGATGAGCGCGGGCGCGATGGGCGGCGGCGTTTCGTCCGCGATCAGCCGCGCGCTCGGCGCCGGGGATCGTGACCGCGCCGCGACGCTGGCGCTGCATGCCGCCATCATCGGCCTCTGCGGCGGGCTGTTCTTCACGGTGATGATGCTCGTCTTCGGCCGTTCCTTCTTCACGCTGCTCGGCGGGCGCGATCGCGTGCTCGAGGAAGCCAGCGGCTATTCGCAGGTGCTGTTCTCCGGGGCGGTCGCGATCTGGCTCGTCAACACGCTAGCCTCGGTGATCCGCGGCACCGGCGACATGCGCCTGCCGTCGATGACGCTGATCGGGGCCAGCGTGTTGCAGATCGCGCTCGGCGGCACGCTGGGGCTCGGCCTGTTCGGCGTGAAGCCCTTCGGCATGCCGGGCGTCGCCAGCGGCCAATTGATCGCGTTCACCTGCGCCGCGATCTTCTTCCTCTGGTATCTCGCGTCCGGCCGCAGCCGGCTGCCGCTGAATATTCGCGCGTTTCATTTCGAGCGCGCGATGTTCCTGGACATCCTCAAGGTTGGTGCGGTGGCCTGCCTGTCGCCGCTCCAGACCGTGCTCACCATTTTGATCTTCACGAAGATCCTGGCCACGTTCGGCACCGAGATGCTGGCCGGCTACGGCATCGGCTCGCGGCTGGAATTCTTGTTGATCCCGATCACGTTTGCCTTCGGCATCGCCTCGGTGCCGATGGTCGGCATGGCGATGGGCGCCGGACAGGTGAAGCGCGCCCGGCGTGTGGCCTGGACCGCCGCTGCAGCTTCCGGATTGACGGTCGGCCTGATCGGCCTCGCTGTCGCGCTCGCTCCATCGCTGTGGGTCGCACTCTTCACGCGCGATTCCGGCGTCACCGCCGCCGCGCACAGCTATTTCCACTGGGCCGGCCCGACCTTCGTGTTCTTCGGCATCGGCGTGTCGCTCTACTTCTCCTCGCAAGGCGCGGCGCGCGTCGGCGGCCCTGTGCTCGCTTCCACCGCGCGGCTCTTGATCGTCGCGATCGGCGGCGTCGGCCTCATGATGACGCAGGCGCCGGCGTGGACCTTGTTCGCGCTGGTCGGCGGTGCCATGGCGGTGTTCGGCCTGTCGACTGCGGCCGCGGTCGCCTTCGCGCGCTGGGACAAATGATCGCAGGACATCGAACGAAGGCAATGAACGCAGGAATGTGATTCCAGCCTGCGTTGCACTATCCCGCCGGGCTGCTATGGAGGCGCTCCATTTTCGGGGCCTCTTCCATGACTTCCAGATTCGCTGCTCTCATCGTCCTCCTCGCTGCGCTGCTCGGCGCGACGGCCGCACATGCGCAGAGCGCCGATGGGACATGGCTCACCCAGGCGGGCGATGCGCGCGTCAAGATCAGCAAGTGCAGCGGCGGCATCTGCGGCGTCGTCGCCTGGCTGCGCGAGCCCTACGACACCGCGACCGGCCAACCCGCCACCGACAGCAAGAACCCCAATCGCGAGCTCGCCAGGCGCCCGATGATCGGCTTGCCATTGTTCAGCGGCATGCAGCCGTCCGGTCCGAACAAATGGTCCGGCCAGATCTACAGCGCCGACGACGGCAGCACTTATGCCAGCAGCATCTCCGTGACGGGAGCGGATTCGCTGCGGGTCGAAGGCTGCGTCGGCGCGCTCTGCGGCGGAGAGACCTGGACGCGGGCGGGACGGTAACCCCGCTCTCGTGTCCCGGACGCGATGCAGCGTGCAACGCTGCTTCGCAGAGCCGGGACCCAGAAAGCAGCACGGTACGATCGAGACATGGGCCCCGGCTCAGCAGCGCATCACTGCGTGCTGCGCTGCGTCCGGGGCACGAGATCGTCCTACGCCATCATCGCCTTCAGCGCCGTCGCCGCCGAGGCGTAGCCGCCTCGCGCGCCATCAATGAAGTGCACATGATCGCTGCGTAGCGCCGACGGCGTGAAGCAGGTCATCATGGCGGCATCCTGCTGGTAGAGGCCGTAGCGTACGATGCCGTCACGGGCCGCAATCGCCAGTCGGTCGCTCAGCGCGCGTTCGAGCTGCGGCGTGCAATCGAGGATCATGCGCAGGCCGTCGTCAAATTTCCTGAAGTCCGAGTTCTCGACCACCTGACGCCTGTAGACGTTTGGCACGAAGCCGCCGACGTTGAGGTCGAAACGCATGATCAGATAGACGAACAGCGTATAGGCCAGCACGGTGGCGCGGCGCGCGAGCAGCGGACCACCGCGCCTGGTACGGGCTTCGTATTCCAGCCCCTGTGGCGGCCATTTCAGCGGCGGCCCCTGCGGCGGCACCGGACGGGCGCCGTCCGGGCTGCGCTCGACGAGGTGGATGATGTCCTCGATCACCTTGCGGAAGGCGTGCGGATCGGCGCCGCGCGCCGGCATCACCAGAACCGAGAGGATCAGCCCACGTGAGGCCGGTATCACCTCGAAGCGGCAGGACAGGCCCGAGAGATCGGGCTGCGTGCCCGCCGGCGCGGCCGGGACGGCAAACTCCCCGCGCTTCATTGCGGCATCGGCGAAGGCGAGCCCGCCGCCCGAGAACATCGCGTAGGACAGGTTGGCCGACGGACCGAACCGCGCGACGCGCACGTCGAGGCCCTGCGCGCGGATGGCGCTGACCGGCACCAGCGCGACCCGCATCGTCAGATCGAGATCTTCCCGCACCCAGGTCGCGGTTGCCGCCAGCGCCTCTCGGGCAGATTCGAGATCGCCTGGCGCAACCGCAAAGCTGGCGCCGTCGCCGCCGAACACGAAGGGGAATTCGCGTCCTCCCAATGCGTTCGTCACCGCCGCGATCACGGCGGCGCCGGCCATGTTCACCGCCTTGTAGCGCTGCGCCGCGATCGCCTTGGTGGAATCGACGATATCGGCAACGCCGATGCTCCAATCGTCCGGCAGCGGCGCATAGAGCACAGGGTCCATCAGGCTGGTGAAGCCGCGGAAGACGGGAATGCCGCCATAGAAGGATTCGCCTGAGATCATCGGGAATGCCGGATGGTTGGAATGCGAAACAAATACGTGGCAGGATCGATCCGGGTTCGCCGGCCGGCGGCCCCTTTCAATCATTGGCCGAAACGGGCCAGGACAACAAGATAAGGCGACAACAAGATACGGCAGCAACAACACGAGGCCGCGTTGCAATGCCGCAGCGTGTCTTTGATCGGCATCAAGCGGCCGGTCGGGAAGAACGGCTATCGTCTTCAGCTCCAAGGGTTGCATGGGATGATCGAGGTGTCCGACTTCGGCAGCAAGGATTCCACCTCTCCGGTCCGCCGGCGCACGGGCATCGACCCGATCAGCGCGGTGAAGATGCCCGAAAGACTGACGGCAGCCGTCGATGCCTGGGCTGAAGCCCATCAACTGACCCGCTCGGATGCAATCTGCAAGCTGATCGAGCTGGGCCTGAAGGTCGCGCCCCCGGTCCTCTCCCCGGTGCACCCGATCGCATCGGACGCCGCCAGGATCGAAGAGATCGCGGTCCACGAGATCGAGACGCTGCTCGATCCGGCATTGCCCGTGGACGAACGCGACCGCCGCATCCGCCGCCTCACCGAAGGGCCGCCGGAATTTTCACACGAACGAATTGACCTGCCGAAAGACCGGACCTGAGCTGCTAATGCAGCTTCTCGTCCTGACGCTTGCGCAAACTATCGGGAGACGCATCGTGGCAGCCGACCAGGCGCACGAATTGCTGCGGGTACATTTCGTGGCCATGACCGCCGGAATTCTGGTGCGTCATCGGCGGGCAACGGGCATCGTCCGGCTTCGCGCGGGATTGCTCGGCCCGGCCCTGATTTGAAGCGGTCATGTTGGGCATGGTCATGGACTGCTCCCTGTCGATTAGGGCAGATCGATTGACGTAACCCAATCGATTGCGGGGCATCTTACGACCAAATCCGGCTGGATGTCATTGTGCCGGATCAACGCAATCGTGTCGGCGGAGTTCCGCTTAGGCTGTATTCCCCGCGTCCACGGTAAACACGGTCCCGGTGACGTTGCGGCCCCCCTCCCCCAAGAGATATTCCACCATGCGCGCGACGTCGTCCGTCTCCGGCAGGCGGCGTAGCGCGCTGCGGCCGGCGATGCGCTTGCGCGCCTCGTCGGACAGATTGTGCGTGAGCTCGGTGTCGATGAAACCCGGCGCGATCGCGTTCACGGTGATGCCAAGCTTGCCGACCTCGCGCGCGAGCGAGCGGGTGAAGCCGGTGGCGGCCGCCTTGGTTGCGCCATAGACGGACAGGCCGTTGTAGCCGGTGGTCGCGATGATCGAGGAGATGTTGACGATGCGGCCGGCGCCGTCGGCCATCATCTGCCGTGCCACATATTTGGTGAGGATGATCGGCGACAGCACGTTGAGCTGCACCAATGCCTCGATCTCGGAATTATGCATGGTGGCGAGCAGGCCTTCGGTGCCGAGGCCGGCATTGTTGACGAGGCCGTAGGTCGGGCCGAACTCGTCGCGCACGAGTTTTGCAAAAGCCGGAATGGCGTCGATCACGGCAAGGTCGCAGGCGCGGAAATGGAGGCGCCCTTCGGACTCCGCAATCGCTACCTTGAGCTCCTCGCTCTCGCGTCGGGCGGCCGCGACCACGTTGTAGCCGGCGCCGGCGAGGCGCTTGCCGATCGCGAGGCCGATGCCGCGGCTGCCGCCGGTGACGAGGACATTATGCATCGGTGCGCGCCAGTTTTCCGGCCGGGGTGACGTCGAGCGCCTCGACGAAGCGGATCACCGCCGGCACCTTGTGGGACGCGAGCTGCGCGCGGCACCGCTCCAGGATCTGGTCGCGGATCTCTTTCGCGCGCGCGGGATCGGTGCCCTCGGTGAGGATCACGTCGGAGACCACGATGCCGCCGGTGATCGGGCTCTTGCGCGATTTGGCCCGCGACATCCGCACGTCGGGATGGCGGTTGATGACCGCCTCGATCTCCTCGGGGTGAACCTTCAGCCCGCCGATATTGATGATGCCGCCGCGGCGGCCGACGAAATAATAACGCTCGCCACGCAGCTCGACGATGTCCCCGCTGTCGACAAATCCGTCGTCATCGGTGAGCGCGGCGGCATTGCGGCCGACATAGGCATGCGCGGTGCGCGTCGAACGGATACGGAGCGAGCCGTCCACCACCTTCATCTCGACGCCATTGCGATTGCCGAGATAGTCGGCCGGAAAGCCTTCCAGGCCGTCGTTGACGGCGAAGCCGACGCCGGCTTCGGTCGAGGCATAGGCATGACCGACGGAGGAGTTGGGGAATGCCGCCTTCAGCCCGTCGAGCACCGCCTGGTCGGCGATTTCACCGGAGAGGCGGACGTAAGCCGGAGCGAACTGCGCGGCCGAACCGCTCATCAGGAGCTTGCGCCAGTGCGAGGGCGTGCCGGAGATGTGCGAGACGCCGCGCGCCTTCAGCCGCGCGACGTGATCGCCGAGCGCCTCATGGGGATCGGACAGCACCATCGAGCCGCCGGAAAGCGCGGCGCGCAGGAAGATTTGCAGGCCGCCATAGCGGCGAATGTCATAGAAGGTCGCCCAGACCGGCGCCGCGCCCCGCGCGGGGCCTTCGGCAACGATCGCGCCGGTCAGCGCCTCCAGCGTGTGGCCGACGATCTTCGGCACGCCCGAGGTACCCGAGGTGAGCATCAGCCATTCCGTTCCGCGTTCGGTCTTGACCGGCGCGGTGGCTTCAGGCGGCAATTGCGCAGTGACGATGAGCGGGATGCCAGTCCCGGCCCGGCGGTCGGATTCGTCGGTCACGACGGCATCGATCCCGGCATCGGAGATCAGCGCCTCGAGATACGCCGGATTGAGATCGGGCGGGCACAGCAGCATGCGACGCGCGATGCCGTCGAGCTCGATCATGGCAAGGCCCGACCGCAGCTGGTCGGACAATTTGAGCAGCACGGAGCGGCCGGACAATTCGCGCAGGCGGCCGCCCAGGACCGTCTGCGACAGGATATCGGTCAGCGACACGCAGGTGTGCGCGTCCGACAGCGTACGGCCGGTCAGCTCCGCGCCGAGATGGTCGCGAAGCGCAAAGATCTCACGCGGGGACATTTTCGTAGGCCCGCACGAAATCGCCGATCGTGGCGGGAAACACTGCGTCCTCGGAGATGGTGAAGGGGTCGACGCCGGTCTCGTCCTCGAGGCGCGCGACCAGGATGGCGAAGGCGAGCGAGTCGAAACCCGTCTCGTGCAGCGACAGATCGTCCGAGAGCGCGGGAAGCGTGACGTGCTGCTCTTTGGCGATCTGCTGGATCGCGTCAATGACCTTAGACCTTACCGACATGGCTGGCTCGCTTTGTTATCGTTGGCGTTGCGGCGGCTCTTGCTGGCCGCCTCCCCATGGCCGCTTGTTTACCCGACAGAAGTAAATGGCTTCTTGGACAATTCAGATAAAATTGGACCTATCTGCGGATTTTGGCGCGATTTACAGCCTGATCGAGCCGTCCACGATTCGCGCATAGGCCTCCGTATCGAGCGCCACATAGGCCCCGGACTTCGGGTCTGCCATGAACAGCGGATCGGAGATCGCGGCGGGATCGAAGCCCTCCCGTGCGAGCTCGCCCTTCTTCTGCTTGAACGTCTCGGTCGCATCGATCTCGCTGGAGACGCGAATGAAGACGGGCCGTGCGTAGGCCGGCAGCCGCTGCGCGAGATGTGCGGGCAATGCCGCGATGTCAAAGCCCTCGTTGACGACGATCACGCTCATGCCGGCGCGGCCGTCGGCGCCGGGGACGCTGACGCCGTAGGTGGTGGCATCGACCACGCCGGTGAAATCGCGCATCGCGTCGTTCACCTCCGAGGTCGCGACGTTCTCACCCTTCCAGCGGAACGTGTCCCCGATCCGATCGACGAAATGGAAGAAGCCCTTGTCATCGATCCGCATCAGATCGCCGGTGCGGAACCAGGCATCGCCCCTGGCAAAGACATCGCGAAGAACCTTCTTCTCGGTCTCGCCGGGGTCGGTGTAGCCCTCGAACCGGCCGCCGCCTTCATTGGCGGTGCCGATGCGGCCGATGGCTTCGCCGGCCTCGCCGCGGGCGCAGGCGAGGCAAAACCCCTCTTCGTTGCGCAGCGGCGCGCCGCTGTCGGGATCGAGCTTGACGAGATTGGCAGGGAAGCGATGCGCCAGCAGCGGCGGGATGCGACCGATCGCGCCCGGCTGCCCCTCGACGTTGAACAGCGAGAAATTGCCTTCCGTCGCCGCATAGAATTCGAGGATGCGCGGAATGGCGAAGCGCGCCTGAAAGTCTTCCCAGATGTCACCGCGCAGGCCGTTGCCGCAGACGAGGCGGAGACGATGCCGGTTCTCATATTCCGACGGCGCCGCCTTGAGCAGATAACGGCAGAGCTCGCCGATATATTGAAACAACGTGCAGTCATGGCGCACGATGTCGGACCAGAAATGCGAGGCCGAGAATTTCTCCGCGATCACCACCGAGCCGCCGGCAGCGAGCATGCTGCAGGGCGCGACGATGCCGCCGACCGAGTGAAACAGCGGCAGGCAATCGTAGAGCCGGTCTTGCGGGCTCGCGCCGGTGAGGCCGGCGAACCAAAGGCCCCAATTGAGAATGCGGCGGTGGCTGATGCTGGCAGCCTTCGGCAGGCCAGTGGTGCCTGAGGTGTAGATCAATAGCGCGCGATCATCGATGGTGACCTCGCCGTGCTCCTCCGGCGACAAAGGAGCATCGTCCAGCGCCGCAAGGGCGACGTCGATGGCGCGCTCGCTGCGGGCATCGCCATGCGTCCAGACCTTGGCCTGCGTCTTCAGATGCGGCGTTGCGCTCTCCAGCATCTCCGTCAGCTCATGCGCAACGATGATATGCGAGGGCTTTGCCACATCGAGGCAATGCGCGAGCGACTGCCCCACCAGCTTGGTATTGAGCAGCGCCGCCACACCGCCGATCCGGCTGATGCCGAGCCAGGCCGCGACATAATCGATGCCGTTCGGCATGATCAAGGCGACCGCATCACCCTTGACCACGCCGGCCGAGCGCGCCCAGCGCGCGTAGCGGTTGATGCGCTTCGACAGGCCTTCATAGTCGAGACTTGCGTCGTCCGTGACCAGCGCGACGCGGTCGGGCTGGCGTTGCGCCCAATCGTCGATGACGTCCGCGAACAGACGTCCCGGCAGCGTCTCGATCCGCGCCGTGAGCTCGATGGCCTTCAGCCATATCTTTGAAGCCGAAGGCGCGCGCGCGACTTTTTGTCGTTCGATGACACCGGTGGTCATGCCGTTGATTCTTTCGGGCCGCCTGCTGACATCAGGCAATCTAGCCCCCGCGCCCTGCCCAGGTGTTAAGAGACAAGGTAAAACTCTGTTAGGGCGCGGTTAACTCTAGTGATCCTTTACCGCCGCACGGCAACGCCGGTGAGTTCGGCGGCATGGTGACGGCCGAGACCGATCGCACTGGCCCAAGGTGGTCGAGCTGTGGGGGCAGGAAGGAGATGCGCGCTGCCGACGCTAGCCGCTACGCCTGTAGCGCAAGTGCGGCGGCGGCGCGTGAACCGGATAATACGGATTGAGATCGCAGATCGCGGATCGGCCATAAGCAGTGGCGCGGCACTGGGGCAACGAGGTGAAGGAGCAGTCGTACCACTCCCCGCCTCCCCCGTTCGCACCTGAATAAACGTGCATGCAGACGGGATAGCGCGGATCAAAAGTCTGCGCATGCGACGGCGCGGCTGCGAGCACCGCGCCCACCATCACGACCATTCCGAACGAGAAGCGCATAAACAGTGTTCCGGTGCGTTGCATCGCAGATCGCTATTGCTGTTTCTTGTGACGCCGGCGCGGCGGCGGCTGGTCGAAGGCGTAGTAGGGATTGACGTCGCAGCTGGCCGAGCGGCCCGACGCGGTCGCGCGGCACTGCGGCAGCGAGGTGAAAGAGCAGTCGAAATAATCGCCGCCGCCACCGCCGAAGCCGCCGCCGGGCGTGTAAACGTGCATGCACACCGGGTAGCGCGGATCATAGGTCTGGGCGCTGGCATCCGCCGCGACGAACAGCGTGGCAATCGCGGTGAGGGTCAAAATCGACAGGCGCATGGACTTAGTCCTCGAATCGACGGCGTCGTCGGATCTGATGCCGACGGCCTCGTATGGCATAACACCAGGCCGGAGACGACTGTTCCTAGGGACAGATGACGGCAAGGTGAGCGCCGCGGGCTGCGGCGCTAGGCGTCGAGCCCCTGCAGCACCAGCCGGTTCAGCCTCGCCGCAAACGCGGCGGGATCCTCCGGCAGTTCACCGTCCAGGATCTGCGCCTGCTCGAGCAGGAGCAGGCTGAGATCGTCGACCGCCTTCGAGCCGGCTTGCGCCTTGGCGATCGCGCCCACCATCGGATGGCGCAGATTGATCTCCAGGATCGGCTTGGTCTTCATGCCGCGGTTTTGCTGCGACAGGATGCGCTCGAGCTCGCGGCTCGGGCCCTGGCTGTCGGCGACGAGGCAGGAGGCCGAGCTGGTGAGGCGCGTCGAGGCCTTGACGTCGCTGACACGCTCGCCGAGCGCGGCCTTGATCACGGCGATGGTGGCCGCTTCATCCGCCTCGGGCTCGTCCTTCTTTGCCTCGTCCTTGTCATCGACGCGCGGAATCAGGTCGAGATTGAGATCGCCCTGGCTCAGTGACTTCAGCGGCTTGCCGTCGAACTCCGACGGCATCGAGGTCCAGAACGCATCGACGGGATCGGACAGCAGCAGCACCTCGATGCCGCGCGCGGTCGCAGCCTCCAGCCGCGGATTGGATTTCAGTCGCTCGATGCTGTCGCCGACGAGATAATAGATCTCGGTCTGGTTCGGCTTGAAATCGGCGATGACCTGCTTCAGCGACCGCTTCTCGCCCGACGTCGTGGTGAAGCGCGACAGTGCCAGCAGCTTTTCGCGCCGCTCGAAATCCTCGTAAATGCCTTCCTTGAGCACCGCACCGAAGGCGTCCCAGATCCTGGCAAAGTTCTCCGGATCCTTCTCGGCGAGGCTTTCGAGCTCCGACACGACCCGGGTCGCCACCGCTTTCCGGATCTGCGCCAGCTGTGGATTGTTCTGCAGCATCTCGCGGGAGATGTTGAGCGGGAGATCCTCGCTGTCGACGACACCTCGGATGAAGCGCAGATAGCCCGGCAACAGATCAGCATCGTCGGTGATGAAGACACGGCGGACGTAAAGCTTCACCCGGCCCTTGCGGTTCGGCTCGAACAAATCGAACGGCTTGGTCGAGGGCGCGAACAGCAGTACGGCGTAGGAGTAGCGGCCCTCGGCGCGGTAATGCAGCGTCATCGCGGGATCGTCGAAAGCCGAGGCGATCTGCTGATAGGCCTTCTTGTAGTCGTCGGCGGTCAGCTCGGATTTCGAGCGTTGCCACAACGCGCTGGCCGAATTGATCTGGCGCGGCTCGCCCTCTTCCGGCACCAGCTCGATCGGGAACAGGATGTTGTCGGAATAGGCACCGACGATGCGCTCGATCTCAAAGCTCTCGAGATATTTCTTGGCGTCGTCCTTCAGGTGCAGGACGATCTCGGTGCCGCGCGTCACGCGGGCGGCCTCCTCGTCGCCGGCACGGGCGATCTCGAAACCGGAGCCGCCGGAGGACATCCAGGTCCAGACGTCGCTTTCGCCGGCGCGGCGGCTGACCACGACGATCTTGTCGGCGACCATGAAGGCGGAATAGAAGCCGACGCCGAACTGGCCAATCAGGCCGAGGCCGTCCTTGGCCTCCTTCAGCTTCGACACGAACGCCTTGGTGCCGGAGCGGGCGATGGTGCCGAGATGGTCGATCAGCTCCTGCCGCTCCATGCCGATGCCGTTGTCGGCGATCGTGAGCGTCCCGGCCGCCTTGTTCGGGATGATGCGGATCTTGAGCGCGTCGCCCTCGCCGAGCAGCGAAGGACTTGCGATCGCCTCATAGCGCAGCTTGTCGCAGGCGTCCGAGGCATTGGAGACGAGCTCGCGCAGAAAGATATCGGTCTCGGAATAGACGGAGTGCACCATCAGGTGCAGAAGCTCGGAAACCTCGGCCTGGAAGGGCTGCGTATGCACAGCCGTGTCTGACGTCGTCATGCGTTTACCCGGTCAATACGAAGGGGAAGAAACCCGGGATATAACGCGAGCGTAGAGGGGATCAAGTGGACGTGAAGAATCGCCCTCCGGGCGGGAGGACGATCTGTCCAGTGCCTAGGCGGATCAGGTCACGCAGCGGCCGGGCTGGAGCAGCTTTGCGACCTCGGTCAGGGAGCTGACCATCGGCTCGCAGGCGATCGTCGGCCGGTTGCGCACCTTCTTCTGGTTCTGGAGCAGCGCCGGCGGCTTGGCATTGCCGGTTTCGATCACGGCGGGGACCCGCAGCAGCACCGAGGTGTCGGCGAGGTCGTTCAGCCGCATCGAGACGGTGCGGGTTGGAACTGCTGCCTGCTTGATCTCGGCGAGCCGGTCGGCCTTGCCGGTACGATTGACGTTGTGGCCGGGCTTGTCGGCCTTGTCGGCGACCGCCTGCCAGCGGTCCGCCAGATCATGGCCCGAGGCCAGCTGCACGGCACCGAGCGTCGCAGCCACGGCGACGGCACTCAAAAATACCTTATGAATCTGTGACATGGCTGTCGGTCCCTCGCCCCATGGCGATCACGGGAACAACGCCGGGGAAGGATCAGGGGTTCTCAGCGGTTACGATCACTTAACCGTGTGCGACAAATGCGACAACGTGCACAAAATATTCCGCGAGGGGTGGAACGACTTTCGCAGACAGGAGTCGTCTCAACAGCCGGCTATTCCCCCCTGCCCCATAAGCCGGCGACGTAGGGCGCGACTGTGGTGATGCCAGTCGCGCCTTACTTTTTTCTGGGGTTCACTTCCCCGCCAGCCACTCCCGCCCTTCGCCATAGAGCTTCTCGACCTCGGGTCCGATCAGCCCCGGCATGTCGCGCTTGACCTTGTAGCCGATCAGCTCCTGCATGTAGGCGAGGTGGCGATAGCCTTCGGGCAGCCCGGCGAGCGCTGTCTGATCGAGACGGAGCGTCGCGGCGGGATCGACCGGGTCGATCCGATCCTTTTCATAAATCGGCTGGCGGCGGACGATGCCCCATTTTCCCTGCCGCTTTTCCAGGAAATCGTAGAAGCGCCCGGTGCAGACGACGTCGCAAACGACGTCGTGCACCGGGGCACGCTGCGAAATCGTCATCTTGGTCTGCGCGATGGCCCGTTCGCCTGCGAGGTCGATGCTGGTGCCGCCGAGGAAATGCAGGATGCGAACGCCCCTGGCAAATCCCTCCTGGCTGACGCGCATGAAATCCCGCGCCGGCCCCTGAAACCAGGTGGCGGACATCCAGCCCTCTTCGTGCCAGACCGTGGCAAAGCGCTCCCAGTCGCCGGCATCGCGCCACACCGCCCAGTTCTCGACGAGGTCGCGGATGGCGAGGCGATCGAGGAGTTGCTGGTCCATGGGCACATCTCCGGCTGGGATCAATGCAGGAGGTATGAGCGGCGAAGCCGACGCACGTCAAGCACGGCAGGCGAAACGAAAAATCCGGCGTGCCTTGCAGCACGCCGGATCGGATCGTTTGGCCAAATGGCCAGCTCTATTAAGCCGCCGGCGCCTTCGGTGTGCGGTTGCGCGAGTTGCGCTGGAAGAACAGAGCCTGGCTCGCCACCGCCGAGACCATCGCGGGCTGGAACGGTTTTGAGATCAGGAAGGCCGGCTCCGGGCGCTCGCCGGTGAGGAAGCGCTCGGGATACGCGGTGATGAACACCACGGGCACCTCGAACGTGCGCAGCAGCTCGTTGACAGCGTCGAGGCCCGACGAGCCGTCGGCGAGCTGGATGTCGGCGAGGATCAGGCCGGGCCGCTTGTTCTTGGCCAGCGCCACCGCATCGGCATGCGTGCGCGCGACGCCGACGACATTGTGGCCGAGATTCTTCACCAGGCTCTCGAGGTCCATGGCGATGAAGGTCTCGTCCTCGATGATCAGCACGTCGGTGGCGATCTCGGCGGCCATCTCGCGTCCGGCGGCATCCGCAAGCCGCCGCGTCTCGGCGACGTCGGTGCCGAGGATGTAGCCGACTTCCTCTTCCGAAAATCCCTCCAGCGAGAGCAGCAGGAAGGCCTGGCGCGGCAACGGCGTGATGTTCGACAGCCGCCGCTCCGGCGGCATCGGCAAGGTCGTCACCTCGGAATCATCGTTGACGGAGACCGAATTCCAGATCTGGGTGAACAGCCGGAACAGGCCCGCGCGCGGCCCATGGCTCTCGTCCAGCACCGAGGGATCCCCCAGCATGGCTTCCAACATGGCTGCGACATAGGCGTCACCGGAGGCCTGGCTGCCCGTCAGGGCGCGTGCGTACCGGCGCAACAACGGCAAGTGTTCAGCAACAAGCTGTGAACGGGACATCCCCACTCCATTCATCTTCGGGCCAACCTTAAGGTCCAGGCAATCCGAGGGGGGCCCGGGTTCCCCTGCTGGGCTGATTACGCCTCAGGCCAAGAAAAGTTCCGTCTGAGCGGGAACTTTTTCTCGAACCTCGAATTGAGCCTATCCAGGGAACGGCTCCCGGTTGAGAAAACCTCTCGATTTTACAGTCACTTAACTCGGGGAAACGTGGAACAGGTCATGAAAGATCTCAAGTCTCAAGCCAGCAGAAGCACGACCCCCGGCAAGGGAGGCCTCACTCCGGAGATTCAATCCCGGATCGGGCACCAGTTGCGCGCCATGTATGATGATGTCGTGCGACAAGGGGTTCCAGATCGGTTCGCAGAGCTGATCAAGAAGCTTGATGCGCCGGGAGCGACACCCCACGTGGGAAATGAGGGCGGATCCAACGACAACAATGGGAGGGATTAATGCCTCTCACGGACTCCCTGCGTAATGACATCCTGGCGGCCGTGCCCAGTCTGCGCGCGTTCGCCATTTCGCTCAGCGGCAATGCGGACCGCGCCGATGATTTGGTCCAGGAGACGCTGCTCCGCGCGCTCGCCAACATCGACTCGTTCCAGCCCGGCTCCAATCTGCCGGCATGGCTGTTCACGATCCTGCGCAACCTTTTCCGCTCCGACTATCGCAAGCGGCGGCGCGAGGTCGAGGACGCCGAAGGCAACTACGCCAAGACGCTGAAGACACAGCCGTCGCAGAACGCGCATCTCGAGTTCGAGGAGTTTCGCACGGCGCTCGACAAGCTTCCACAGGACCAGCGTGAAGCGCTGATCCTGGTCGGCGCCTCCGGCTTCTCCTACGAAGACGCGGCCTCGATCTGCGGCTGCGCGGTCGGCACGATCAAGAGCCGCGTCAACCGCGCGCGGTCGAAGCTCGCCGCGCTGCTTTATGTCGATGGCGCCGAGGACTTTGGCCCGGACGAGACCGTGCGGGCCGTGATCGGCGGCAGCGGCGGCTGACGGCCGGCGTCAACCCGAGCTCAGATGAGATGAAGACGGCCGTTCTCACGGCCGTCTTCGCGTGCGTCCGGCAGCGATAGCGCAGAGCTACGCCGCTTGATCACTCGTCCGCGAAGGTCACGGTCTCGGCCACGCTGGCGCGCGAGGTGCGGTAGCTGTTGACCTTGTGGGCGTCGTCGGCATAGCCGAACGAAATGCCGCAGACGACGCGGCGATCGTCGGGCAGATTGAAGTGGCGGCGGATCAATCCGGAATGCCGCGCGAGCGCCGCCTGCGGAATCGTGCCCAGCCCGAGCGCCTGCGCGGCCAGCATGAAATTGCTGACATAGGCGCCGCAATCGATCGCACCGTAAATGCCGAGCGGCTCGTTGGTGTGAATGATGGCGACATGCGGCGCGCCGAAGAAATTGTAGTTCTCCAGCGCCTGCCTGGCGTAGGCGCTTCTGTCGCCCCTGATGATGCCGAGCGTGTTGTAGAGCTGAAAGCCGCTTTCGCGTCGGCGTTCCAGATAAACACCGACATACTCGCGCGGCGGCGTGAAATCGTAGTCGTCGCCGAGACCGCCCGAGGCTTCCGCGTAGATCGCCTTGCGGAAGCGCTCCTTGGCCTCGCCGCTGGCGATGATCACCTGCCAGGGCTGGCTGTTGCACCAGGACGCAGTGCGCTGCGCGGTGGTCAGCACATGCTCGATGGTCGCGCGGTCAACCTCTTTGGGAAGGAAGGCCCGGACGGAGTAGCGCTCGTTGAGCAGCTCTTCGAGTACGCCGATGCGATCGGTTTGTTTGACGGTAGCGTCCATGGTTCAGCTCGCGCTCTTCTCGTAGGGTGGGCAAAGGCGCATCGCGCCGTGCCCACCGACAGACTTGCTCCGGAGCATCTGCATATGGTGGGCACGCTTCGCTTTGCCCACCCTACGAGATGCAGCGAGAGGTGATATCACCGCCCCTTGGTCGGGATCTTGTTGTACGGCACGTCCTTGTCGACGCGGATGTCGCCGGGCAGTCCCAGCACGCGCTCGGCGATGATGTTGCGCAGGATCTCGTCGGTGCCGCCGGCGATGCGCATCGAGGGCGAGGACAGCAGCATCTGCTGGAACTGGCCCTGCACGGTTTCCTCGTCGCTGCCCGTGAGAACACCGGCCGCGCCTTGCAGGTCCATAGCGTAGGTCGCGATGTCCTGCAGCATCATGCCCGACACCAGCTTGCCGATCGAATTCTCCGGGCCTGGCCGCTCGCCCTTCGACAGCGCCGAGATCGTACGGTAGCTCGTGTATTTCAGCCCGCTCGACTTGGCCGCCCAGCTCGCGAGCCTGGAACGCACCGCAGGATCGTCGATCGCGAGGCCATCTTCCAGCATCAGATTGGAGCAGAACTCGAACATTTCCGGGACGCCGGTCGCAAGGCGCGAGCCGATCGACATGCGCTCGTTCATCAGCGTGGTCAGCGAGACGCTCCAGCCCTCGCCGACAGCCCCTAACCGCTGGCTGTCTGGGATCACGACGTCGGTGAAATAGACCTCGTTGAACTCCTGCATGCCATTGGCCTGCCTGATCGGACGCACCTCGACGCCGGGGCTCTTCATGTCCAGGAAGAACATGGTGAGGCCCTTGTGCTTGGGCACGTTCGGATCGGTGCGCGCGATCAGAAGGCCGTAGTCGGAGTAATGCGCGCCAGAGGTCCAGATCTTCTGGCCGTTGACGATCCAGTTATCGCCCTTCTTCTCCGCGCGGGTGCGCAGGCCCGCAACGTCCGAACCTGCGGACGGCTCCGAGAACAGCTGGCACCAGATCTCCTCGCCCGAAGCCAGCTTCGGCAGATAGCGGCGCTTGGCGTCCTCGCTGCCGAAGGCCATCACGGTCGGGCCGCACATGCCCTCGCCGATCTGGAACGGCTGCGTCAGCTTGCCGTAGACACCCTCTTCCTGCTGCCAGATCACCTTCTCGATCGGCGTCGCGCCACGGCCGCCATATTCCTTCGGCCAGTGCAGGCAGGCCCAATTGCCTTCGAACTTCCTCTTCTGCCAGGCCTTGCCGACATCGACGATGTCTTGCTTGGCAAGGCGAATGCGGCCGAGCGAGGATTTTGACAGCTCGGCATGCAACTCCTTCGGCGCATTGGCGTCGATCCATTGGCGCGCGGAGGCGCGGAACGCGGCTTCCTGCGGGGTGTCGTCGAAATTCATCTTCGAGCTCTCCTCTCTCGTGCCCCGGACGCGGCGCAGCGCGGAGCGGTGCGCTGCAGAGCCGGGGCCCATCGTAGTTTCTGGATCCCGGCTCGCCGGCGCGTTGCGCCGCGTCCGGGACACGCATTCATCTTCCCTTCGTCGGGATCTTGTTGAACGGCACGTCCTTGTCGACCCTGATATCGCCGGGCAGGCCCAGCACCCGCTCGGCGATGATGTTGCGCATGATCTCGTCGGTGCCGCCTTCGACGCGGGTGCCGGGCGCGCGCAGCAGCATCGCCTGGAAACGGCCGGCGAGCTCGCCATCCTCGCCGCTGACGACGCCGCCCGCACCCTGCAGGTCCAACGCGTAGGTCGCAACGTCCTGGATCATCGAGCCCGCCACCAGCTTGCCGATGGAATTTTCCGGCCCCGGCCGTTCGCCTTTCGACAGCGCCGAGATCGCGCGCATGCTGGTGTATTTCAGCCCGCTCGCCTTCACCGCCCAGTTCGCCAGCTTCGAGCGTACCGCGCGATCTTCGATCGCGGGGCCGTCGTCGAGCATCAGGCTCGAGCAGTACTCGAACAGCTCCGGAAATCCGGTCGCGACGGCCGCGCCGATCGCGCTGCGCTCATTCATCAGCGTGGTCAGCGAGACGTTCCAGCCGTCGCCGACCTCGCCGAGGCGCTGATGATCAGGAATCCTGACGTTGGTGAAATAGACCTCGTTGAAGTCGGAAGCGCCGCTCGCCTGCTTGATCGGCCGCACTTCGACACCCGGGCTCTTCATGTCCAGGAAGAACATGGTGAGGCCCTTGTGCTTGGGCACGGTCGGATCGGTGCGCGTGAGCAAGATGCCGTAGTCGGAATAATGCGCGCCCGAGGTCCAGATCTTCTGGCCGTTGATGATCCAGTCGTCGCCGTCCTTTTCCGCGCGCGTGCGCAGGCCGGCGACGTCAGAACCGCCGGCCGGTTCGGAGAACAGCTGGCACCAGATCTTTTCACCGGAGGCCAGCGGCGGCAGATAGGCGCGCTTATGCTCCTCGCGCGCGAACGCCATCATGGTCGGCCCGCACATGCCGTGGCCGATGATGAACATGCGGGACAGCAGTCCGAACGGCCCTTCCTCCTGCTGCCAGATCACGCGCTCGATCGGCGATGAGCCGCGGCCGCCATACTCTTTCGGCCAGTGCAGACAGGCCCAGCCGGCGTCGGCCTTCTTTTTCTGCCAGGCTTTTGCGACCTCGAGAATGTTGGCGTTTTTCAACTGCGTGCGGCCAAGCGAGGATTTGCGCAGCTCGTCCTCGTATTGCTTGGGCGCATTCGCACCGATCCAGGCGCGCGCGGTGGCGCGGAACTCGGCTTCCTGCGGGGTGTCGTCGAAATTCATGGTCTCATCTCTCGGTTCGTTCCCCGGACGCTGCGGAGCACGAAGTGATGCGCTGCAGAGCCGGGGTCCATTGCGGCCTCTGGGTCCCGGCTCTGCGAAGCGGCATTACATGCCGCATCGCGTCCGGGATACGGGCGGCGGATTACGCCGCGTTCTTCTTGCGCATGCGGTCGATCAACTGGTCTTCCCAATAGCTGAGGCTGCCGAGCCCGAGCGCCATGGCGTTGGCGCGGCGGTAGTACATGTGGCAGTCGAACTCCCAGGTGAAGCCCATGCCGCCGTGGACCTGGATGTTGTTCTTGGCGCAGTGCTGGAACGCCTGCGTCGCGCTGATGCGCGCGGCAGCGGCGGCTTCCGGCAATTCAGCCGCGTTGGTCGAAAGTGCCCAGGCACCGTAATAGCTGTTGGAGCGCGCCAGCGTGGCCGAGACATACATGTCGGCAAGCATGTGCTTGACCGCCTGGAACGAGCCGATCTGGCGGCCGAAGGCGATGCGATCGAGTGCGTAGTCGCGGCCCATTTCCAGCGCACGGTCGGAGCCGCCGACCTGCTCGAACGCACAGAGCACCGCGGCGCGGTCGAGCACCTGGGTCAAAATGCTCCATCCTTCGCCGGTAGCGCCGAGCGGCTCGGCCTTGCAGTCTTTGAACGAGATCTCGGCCTGCCCGCGGGTCGGATCGAGGTTGGTGAGGCTCTTCACCTCGACACCGCCGGCTTTCAGGTCCACCAGGAAGAGCGAGATGTCGCTGTCGCGGCCGCTCGACCCGGTCCGCGCGGCAACGACCGCGAAGTCGGCAATCGCACCATCGGGGACCGGCTTCTTGACGCCGTTGAGCACGCCGTTCGCAGCCGTCAGCTTGACGTTCTTCGGCGACGGATTGCCCTTGCCCTCGAACAGCGCCAGCGTGCCGATCCCCTCGCCCGAGGCAATCGCCGGCAGCCATTTCTTCTTTTGCGCCTCGCTGCCTGCGATCAGCAGCGCTTCGGCGGCGAGATACACGGTCGACGAGAACGGCACCGGCGCGTTCGCGCGGCCCATCTCCTCGGCGATCACGCAGAGCTCGAGATGGCCGGCGCCCGCGCCACCGAACTCCTCGGGGATCGCGACGCCGAGGAAACCCATCTCGGCGAGGCCCTTCCAGAGTTCCTTGTCGTAAGGCGCCTTGCCGTCGAGCACCACACGCACCGCCTTCGGCGAGCATTTTTCGGTGAGGAATTTGCGCGCCTGATCGCGGAGCTGCTTCTGGTCGTCGGAGAAATCGAAGTTCATGGCGGGCTACCTCTTATTGTCTGTCGCTTGTATTGATGCTGTCATTCCGGGGCGCCGCCTAGCGGCGAGCTATGATGCGCAATTGCGCATCTGAGAATCCATTTCGCTAGGCGTATGAGGCCTGATGGATTCCGGGCTCGCGCTGCGCGCGCCCCGGAATGAGGAGGTGAGAGGGGTGGGTTCTCATCGCAGCACGATCACATCTTCATCCGGCTTGTCGGCATAGAGCCGCTCGACCAGTGTCGCGCGGCGTTCGAGGCCGGCGCGCTGGTTGATGTAGCCCTTGTCGGTGAGTTCGTTGCCGTCGATCGAGGGCGGCTCGACCATCAGCATGGCGCGCGCGATGATGCGGCTGCTGGCACCTTCGCACTCCCTGTTGTGCGCCTCTAGCCCGCGCTTGAAGCAGGCGACGATCTCGGGGTGCTTCACTGCGTCCTCGAAGCTCAGCTCGGGATTGCCGACGAGTTGCCGGCAGGCGTGCAAGTTGGGCCAGGCGAGCAGGCCGATGAACGGGCGGTCCTGCCCCGCGACCAGCGCGTCGTGCACGACAGGCGTGGCCGCCGCGATCGCATCGGTCCGCAGCGAGCCGACATGCACGAAGGTGCCGGTGGTGAGCTTGAAGTCTTCGACCACGCGGCCTGCAAAGATGATGCCCTTCACCGGATCGGCATCGTCGACGAAGATGCCGGCATCGCCGATGCAGTAAAAGCCTTCCTCGTCGAACATCTTCTTTGTCAGCTCAGACTGGCCGAAATAGCCCGGCGTAACGTTGACGCCGCGCAGCCGCAATTCGTATTTCGAGCCGCACGGCACCATCTTCAACTCGACGCCGGGGAATGGCAGGCCGATCAGGCCGACGCGCTCGGTGTCCCAATAGGTGCCGGTCGAGGTCGGCGCGGTCTCGGTCGAGCCCCAGCCGGTGTAGAACACGATGCGTTCGCCGGTGGTCTTCACGGCGAGAGCCTGCATGCGATCGTAGAGATCATCAGGCAGCCGCGCGCCGCCATAGGCCATGATCGACAGGTTCTTGAAGAACGAGCGGCAGAGCGCATCATCCTTTTCCATGGCGGCCGCGAGCGCCGCGTAACCGGCCGGTACATTGGCGTAGTAGGTCGGCGAGATCTCGCGCAGGTTTCGCAGCGTCTCCTCGAACTGGCCCGGCATCGGCCGGCCATCGTCGATATAGAGCGTGCCGCCATCGACCAGGATCGGGTGGAACGCCGCGTTGCCGCCCATGGTGTGATTCCAGGGCATCCAGTCCAGCATGGTCGCAACAGGACCATCAGGCGAGCGCGGCCGCACCTGCATCATCATCGCCGCATTGGCGCACATCATCTTCTGCGTGTTGATGACGGCCTTGGGCATGCCGGTCGAGCCTGACGTGAACAGCAGTTTGCCGACGGTGTCGGGCGTGATCTTGGCGATCGACTCCTCGACGTCCTTGGTCACCGGAGTTGCCGCGAGCTCAGCAAAGCTGACGCTCTTGATGCCCTCACATGGCCGCGCGACGTGAACCACGGTGACGCCGGTGAGTTCGATCGCCTTCAGTGCCTTCTCGAAGGTCGGGCCGTCCTGCACCATCACCACGGCCGGCTTGATCAGATCGAACAGATACTTCAGCTTGACGTGATCGTGGCTCATCAAGGAATAGGCCGGCGACACCGGCGCCGCTGGCGAACGCGCCTGCATCGCGGCCTGCGTCATCAGCGCATGCTCGATCGAATTGCCGGAGAGGATCGCAACGGGGCGACCATCGAGTCCCAGGTTGAGCAGACCTTGCGTCAGCGCATCCACGGTGCGCTTGGCTTCGCCATAGGACACCTTGCGCCATTCGCGGTTCGGACCGCCGCGCTGCGCCAGCCAGATGCGCTCGGGCGCTTCCTTCGCCCATTTCGCCAGCGATGCCGGAATGTGCTTCTCGTAAGCTTGCAGCGGAATGCGCGACTTCAGCACCACTGTGCCGTCGCTGCGGCGCTCGACGTCGATGTCGCGCGCGAGCCATTCGATCTTGCGAAAGGCGGGCTTCGTCATCACAGCCGCCGCGCTTCCACTCATTTTGCGTCTCCCGGAATTATCGTCCTTTGCGGATCGTTCTCGTTCAGCGCTTGATATAGACAGGCTTTCGCTTCTCAAGGAAGGCCCTGATGCCTTCCGAGAATTCCTCGGAACGGCTGCACAGGACCTGGTTGCGATCTTCCATAGCGATAACTGCTTCCAGCGATCCCGCATCGACGCTCATGTTGAGGCATTCCTTGGAGAGACGCAGGCCCACGGGCGACGCCGTCATCATCGCCTCGACATAGGGTTCGGCCGCCGCATCGAGCTTGTCTTCCTCGACGACCTCCGAGACCAGCCCGACCGCCAGCGCGCGCTCGGCGCCGATGAACCGGCCGGTGAGGATCAGCTCCGACGCCACGGACACGCCGACCAGCCGCGGCAGGAAATAGCTGGTGCCGATGTCGCAGCCGCCGAGGCCGAGCTTGATGAAGGCGCAGTTCATCCGCGCCGATTTCGTCGCGATGCGGATGTCGGAGGCAAGCGCCAGCGCAAAACCGCCGCCAGCCGCCGCGCCCTGCACGAGAGAGATGATTGGCTGCGGACACCGCCGCATCAGCATCACGATGTCGGCGATGCGGCGCTGCGAGTCGAGCGACTCGGTGACGTCAGGCGGCTCCTGTTGCCCGGCCCGGCGGGCCATGGCCGCCTTGAGATCGAGGCCCGCGCAGAAATTCTTGCCGGCACCCTTCAGCACCACGACACGCGTGTCGCGGTTACGCTGGAGGCCCTGGAAATAAACGTTGAGCGCATCGATCAGCGCGGGATCGAGCGCGTTGAGGCTGTCAGGACGATTGAGCGTCACCCGGTCGACGCCGTCATCATGCTCAATCAGCAGCGGTTGGGACATGGGGCGCTCCTCCTCACTGTCGTCCCGGCCAAGCGAAGCGCGAGCCGGGACCCATAACCACAGGCGTTTGTTGTTTGCGCACCGCGTCTGCCAGCGCGCCCGCCACAGACGCCGCGGAGTATGGGTCCCGGCTTTCGCCGGGACGACAGCGGAGTTTGCAGCTACCTCGGCGCCATGCGGATGGCACCGTCGAGACGGATGGTCTCGCCGTTCAGCATCGGGTTCTCGACGATATGCACCGCGAGCGAGCCGTATTCCTTGGCGTCGCCAAGGCGCGAGGGATGCGGCACCTGCGCGCCCAGGCTCTTGCGGGCCTCCTCGTTCAGCCCCATCAGCAGCGGCGTGAAGAACAGGCCGGGCGCGATGGTGTTGACTCGGATCTTCTGGCTGGCGAGATCGCGCGCGGCCGGCAAAGTCAAACCGACGACGCCGCCCTTCGAGGCCGAATAGGCGATCTGGCCGATCTGTCCTTCGTAAGCGGCAACCGAGGCCGTATTGATGATGACGCCGCGCTCTTCACCGACTGGCTCGATCGTGACGAGGCGCTCGGCGAACAGCCGCAGGCAGTTGAAGGTGCCGATCAGATTGACGTTGATGATGCGCGCGAACTTCTCCAGGGGATAGACGCCGTCGCGGCCGACGATGCGCTGCGAGCCGCCGATGCCGGCGCAGTTCATCAGCACCCGCGCAACGCCATGCGCGGCTTCCGCCTTGGCGATCGCGGCCTTGATCTGCTCTTCGCTGGTGACGTCGGCATGGAGCGCCACGCCCTTCACCTCGGCCGCGACCTTCTCGGCATTCTCCTTGTTCTGGTCGATCACGCCGATCCTGGCGCCCTTGGCCGCCATGGCGCGGGCGGTCGCCTCGCCAAGGCCCGAACCACCGCCGGTGATGAGAACGGCTACGTCTTTCAATTCCATGACAGGCTACCTTTCCTTGGACGTTTCTTCTCTAGACTTGAGAGTTGCGGCCGGATCATCCGGCCGCGGCAGCTTCCCCGGCTTGCGTGAGGATGCCGCCGCAGATCAGCGTTTCCATGTGCTTGATATATTGCCGGCAGACGTCGTCGGTGACCGGGCCGACGCCGGTCGCGCGGGACATCGCGTGCCGGCCAAAGAACAGATGATCGCAGGCGCCGATCAGGCTGGTGTAGAACAGCACCGGATCGGTGGCGCGAAATTCGCCCTGGCTGACGCCCTCGGCGAGCAGGCGGCGGTGAAAGTCGAGCAGCGGCGCCACGAAGAACTTTGAAACTTCGTCCGCGGAGCCGGCGACGCTCTCGTGCAGGAGATAGTGGATCAGCCGGTTCATATAGGGGAACCGGTGATAGGCGCGGATGATGCCGCCGATATGCAGCTTGAGCTTCGCCGTCGCCGTAATCGGCTGCGCCAGCAGATATTCGAGATTGGACATCTCGGTCGCGGCATCCCGCGCGAGCAGTGCCAGCAGCAGGCCGTCCTTGTTGCCGAAGTGATATTTGACCAGCGCGGCGTTGGCGCCCGACTTCTGGGCGATGTCGCTGAGCGAGATCTCGATCGAGGAGCGTTCGATCATCAGCTCGCTCGCGGCCACGAGCAATTTCTCTGCCGTGGAATTTTTTCCGCTGGGGAGCCTGTTCGGTACGCTGGTAGCCACGGAGATCCCTGAATGCACCTCGAGAGGCACGCAGATAAGCCCAAGCAGCGCCTCATCACAAGAATTAATTGATCGATTGACTAAATCATCTTGCGTCCCTTAAATCCGCCCCGACAACCGACCCAATCAAGAATTCAGGGAGAAACCGACATGGCCGAGGCTTACATCGTCGCCGCTGCGCGTACCGCGGGCGGGCGCAAGGGGGGCCGTCTCGCTGGCTGGCATCCGGCCGATCTCGCGGCAAAAGTGCTGAACGAGTTGGTCGACCGCACCAAGGTCGATCCTGCGCTGGTCGAGGACGTGATCATGGGCTGCGTCATGCAGGTCGGCGAACAGTCCAACAATGTCGCGCGCAACGCGATCATGGCCTCGAAGCTGCCGGAGAGCGTGCCCGGCACCTCGATCGACCGTCAGTGCGGCTCCTCGCAGCAGGCGCTGCACTTCGCCGCGCAAGCGGTGATGTCCGGCACCATGGACGTCGTGATCGCCGCCGGCGTGGAATCGATGACGCGCGTGCCGATGGGCCTGTCCTCGCAGCTTCCCGCCAAGAATGGCTTTGGCAATTACAAGAGCCCGGGCATCGAGCAGCGCTATCCGAACATCGTGTTCAGCCAGTTCACCGGCGCGGAGATGATGGCGGAGAAGTACGGCCTGTCGAAGGATGATCTGGACGAATACTCCTATAACAGCCATCAGCGCGCGATCGCGGCAACGCAAGCCGGCCACTTCAAGAAGGAGATTGTGCCGATCGAGATCATCCGCGCCGACGGCTCCAAGGACACCCACCACATCGACGAAGGCATCCGCTTCGATGCCACGCTCGAAGGCATCAAGGGCGTCAAGCTGATCGCCGAGAACGGCAAGCTGACCGCGGCCAGCGCCAGCCAGATCTGCGACGGCGCCTCCGGCGTCATGGTGGTGAACGAGCGTGGCCTGAAGCAGCTCGGCGTCACACCCCTGGCGCGCATCCATCACATGACCATGACCGGCGGCGATCCCGTGATCATGCTCGATGCGCCCCTGCACGCCACCAAGAAGGCGCTGGAAAAGGCCGGCATGAAGATCGGCGACATCGACCTGTTCGAGGTCAACGAGGCCTTCGCCTCGGTGCCCACGGGCTGGCTCAAGACGACCGGCGCCGATCCTGACAGGCTCAACGTCAACGGCGGCGCCATCGCGCTCGGCCATCCGCTCGGCGGCTCCGGCACCAAGCTGATGACAACGCTGGTCCACGCCCTGCACCAGCGCGGCAAGCGCTACGGCCTGCAGACCATGTGCGAAGGCGGCGGCATGGCGAACGTGACGATCGTGGAGCGATTGTAAGCTACTGCCGCCACACTAACGGTGTCGTCCCGGCGAAAGCCGGGACCCATACCGCGAAATCTATCGATAGTGGTTGGTCGCAGTACCGAACGACGATCCTCTGCCAAACGACGCCCTGTGGTTATGGGTCCCGGCTTTCGCCGGGACGACATCTCGTGTGCCTTTGGGACCTGCGCTCATGACTCACCCCTCCATCCACGCCCGCACCACGCCGAACAAGATCGCCTACCAGATGGCCGGCACCGGCAAGGCGATCACCTATCGCGAGCTCGACGAGCTTTCGAACCAGGGCGCGCATCTGTTCCGCTCGCTCGGCCTCACGGCCGGCGACCACATCGCGCTGCTGATGGAGAACCGCCTCGCCTTCATGGAGCTGTGCTGGGCCGCGCAGCGGAGCGGGCTCTATTACACCGCGATCAGCCGCTATCTGAAGCAGGACGAGATCGACTACATCATCGCTGATTGCGGCGCCAAGGTCGTGATCACCACGCCGAAATGCGCCGACCAGATCAAAGGCCTGATCAAGGGCACCCCCGGCGAGCCGGTCTTCTACATGATGGACGAGCCACAGCCCGGCTTTCGCTCCTACGACAAGGAGGCCGCGGCGCAGCCGACCACGCCTGTTACGGATGAGGTCGCCGGCTACGACATGCTGTATTCGTCCGGCACCACCGGCCGGCCCAAAGGCATCAAGAAGGCGTTCGAAGGCAACAGGATCGACGTGCCGAACGCCTTCCTGCGCGTGCTCTGCGCCGACATGTGCGGCATGAACGCAGAGAGCACCTATCTCTCGCCTGCGCCGCTCTATCACGCGGCTCCCTTGCGCTTCAACATGATGGCGGTCGTGCTCGGCGGCACCTCCATCATCATGGAGCATTTCGACGCCGAGGAATTCCTCAAGCTCGTCGAGAAATACAAGGTCACCCAATCACAGCTGGTGCCGACCATGTTCGTGCGCATGCTGAAGCTGCCGGACGAGGTTCGCAACCGATACAACGTCTCCACGCTCAAGGGCGCGATCCACGCCGCCGCTCCCTGCCCGATCGACGTCAAGGCGAAGATGATCGAATGGTGGGGGCCGATCCTGATCGAGTATTACGCGGGCTCGGAAGGCAACGGCGTCACCGTCTGCAATTCGCAACAATGGCTGGAGCATCGCGGCAGCGTCGGCCGCGCCGTGGTCGGCAAGATCAAGATTCTGGACGAGAACGATGAGGAGCAACCGCTCGGCGAGATCGGCACGGTCTATTTCGCCGACGCGCCCGCGTTCACCTATCACAACGACCCCGAGAAGACGAAGAAGGCCTACAACGCGAAAGGATGGTCGACGCTCGGCGATGTCGGCTATCTCGACAAGGAGGGCTTCCTCTATCTCACCGACCGCAAGTCCTACATGATCATCTCGGGCGGCGTGAACATCTACCCGCAGGAGACCGAGGACGTGCTGATCACCCACCCCGACGTCGCCGACGTTGCGGTGTTCGGCGTGCCGAACGAGGAGATGGGTGAAGAGGTGAAGGCGGTGGTGCAGCCGCACGACATGAGCCGCGCCGGCAAGGCGCTCGAGGCCGATTTGATCGCCTATTGCAAGGGCCGCCTCTCCGCCATCAAGTGCCCGCGTTCGATCGATTTCGAAGCGGAGCTGCCGCGCACGCCGACGGGCAAGCTGGTGAAGCGGCATTTGCGCGACAAATATTGGCCGAAGACCGCGACGAAGATTTAGCACGCGGTTCGTAGGGTGGGTTAGCGAAGCGTAACCCACCTCTTCTGCTTCTGCGGAGACAAAGGTGGTGGGTTACGCCTTCGGCTAACCCACCCTACGCTGCCGTAGTCTCAATCAAACAAACTCGGCGTGTGGTTCACCAGCGCGCCTTCGATCTCGAGCATCTTCAGCTTCGTCACCACGCCGCCATTCGCCGAGAAGCCGCCGGGCTTGTTGCCGGCAGCCAGCACGCGATGGCAGGGCACCACGATCGGGCACGGATTGTGGCCGAGCGCCTGGCCGACGTCGCGCGACAGCTGGACGCCGCCGAGCTGCTTGGCGATGTCGCCATAGGTGAGGGTCTTGCCGGGCGGGATGGCGCGGGCGATCTCGTAGACGCCGCGGTTGAACTCGGGCACGCCGTCGAGATCGAGCTCGATATCGGTGAGGTCATCCGGCTCGCCCGCGAGCAGTTTTGTCATGCGGTCGATCGCCTCTTGCACCTCAGGGGTCGGCTCGGCCTCAACGGCATCACCGTGGCGCTGGCTGATGCGGGTGCGGATCTTCTGCTCGCCGCCCATCGGCAATTGCGTGCCGTTGATGCCGCGCGGGCCCCAGGCGATGGCGCAGAGGCCGATCCTGGTGTCGAACAGGGCGAAATGCTGGTCGGTCATGGCTTGGTTCCTGGCTTGCGTTGCCTCGCATGCCCCCAATGTGATCTCGGGCCAAATCTAGGCTTGGAAATAGTTGCGATCCACCCGGTTTCCGGGAATCTTGCACAGGAGTTCCAACCCCTTCGCGAGCTAAGAATGCAGGGCCTCCACGTCAACGGATACGACATGCCCTATCTCGATGTGGGCGAGGACAGCGGCCGGCCGCCGCTGGTCTGCGTGCACGGCTCGCTCAACGACTTCCGGGCCTGGGGCTGCGTGCTCGGCCCACTGACCCAACGGCACCGGGTGATCGCTGTCAGCCTGCGGCACTTCTTCCCGGCGCGATGGGACGGCATCGGCGACACCTACTCGATCGCCCAGCATGTCGACGACGTCATCGCCTTCATCGAGAAGCTCGATCTCGGCCCAGTCGACCTGATGGGCCATTCCCGCGGCGGGCACATCTGTTTCCGCGTGGCGCAGCGGCGGCCAGATCTGTTGCGGCGGCTGATCCTGGCCGAGCCCGGCGGCGAACTCGATGCGAGCCTCGACCCCGATTATGCCGGCGGGCCCTCGCCGCTCCTGGCGCGCTTCGTGGCCTCGGCCGAGAAGATCGCCGCCGGCGATGTCGACGGCGGCCTCGCCGTGTTCGTGGACACGCTGGAAGGCGCCGGCACCTGGCCGCGGCTGCCGGCGATGGTGAAGCAGAATTTGCGCGATAATGCCTATACGCTGATCGGGCAGGTCCGTGACAACCGCCCGCCGTTCTCGAAGGCGGATGCGGAGCAGATCAAGATGCCAACGCTGTTCATCCTGGGGGCGCGGACCAAGGGCCTGCTGCCGAAGGTGCTGCATGCGCTCGCCGCGCATGTGCCCTATTCCAAGACGGCGATCATCCCGAACGCGACGCATCCGATGTTCGAGCAGGCGCCGCAAAAATACTCCGAAGTGGTTCTCGACTTCCTGGCGAGCTGATCATGCACACATTTCGCGTCAACGGTTACGACATGGCCTATCTCGAAGTCGGAGAGGGCCATCCACTGGTCTGCGTGCACGGCACGCTCGGCGACTTCCGCACCTGGTATTCGGTGCTCGGCCCGCTGTCGAAGACGCATCGGGTGATCTCGGTCAGCCTGCGGCATTTCTTCCCCGAGCATTGGGACGCCGTCGGCGACGATTACAAGATGGCGCAGCATGTCGCCGATATGATCGCCTTCATCGAGCAAGTGAGGCCCGGCCCCGTCGACCTGATGGGTCATTCGCGCGGCGGACACATCGCGTTTCGCGTGGCGCAGGCGCGGCCTGATCTGGTGCGAAAGCTGGTGCTGGCCGAGCCGGGCGGCGATCTCGACGCATCGCTGCCGGTGCCGGAAGGCACGCCCGCGCATCCGCCGCTGGCCGCGCGCACCGCGCGATCGGTCGAGATGATCCGCGCCGGCGATATCGAGGCCGCGCTGCAGAATTTCTACGAGGGCATCGAGGGTGACGGCTCGTGGCGGCGAGTGCCGGCAGCGGCCAAGCAGCAGCTGCGCGACAACGCGCTGACGTTCCTCGGCCAGATCAACGAGCAGCGCAGGCCCTACACGCTCAGCGATGCGCAGGCGATCCGGACGCCGACGCTGCTGATCGGTGGGGGGGCGACAACGGGAAGCCTCTCGGTGATGTGGCGCGTGCTTGCCGAGCATATCGCAGGTGCCCGGACGGCGGTGATTCCGAACGCCGGCCACTGGATGTTCGAGCAGGCCCCGCTTGAGTTCGGCGAGGTGGTGAGCAGATTCCTGGCGGAGTAGGTGCTCCCTCTCCCCGCAAGCGGGGAGAGGTGAAGACCTCACACCTTCCAAACACCCACCGGCATCTTGATCGCCGCATTCAGCCGGTTCCAGACATTGATGGTCGCAATCGAGAGGACCAGCGTTGCGAGCTCGCGCTCGTCGAAATGCTTGGCGGCCTCATTCCAGATCGCATCCGGTACCGGGTCCTCGCGATCGGCGAGGCGCGTGACGGCCTCGGTCAACGCCAGCGCGGCGCGCTCGGCGTCCGAGAAATAGGGCGCGTCGCGCCAAGCGGACACGGCGAACAGGCGCTCGTCGGTCTCGCCCAGCTTGCGGGCGATCTTGGGATGCATGTCGACACAGACGCTGCAACCGTTGATCTGGCTGGCGCGCAGGTGCACCAGTTCCAGGAGCTTTTCCGGCAGACCCTGCTTGGTCAGATTACCGAGGGACTGCAGGACATTCATGGCCTCGGGGAGGACCATGACAGGGTGATTCATGCGGGCGTGCATCTTTTTCGTCTCCATCGCTCGAATTGCGAAGGTTCCGGTCACACCGGATTGGCTTCGTCATGGGCATGACGGATCGCGACGAGGGAATGTGACCGATGACCGAAAAAAACTTCGAAGACAATTTTCTCAGCCACCAGTTCGAGGCCAGCAGGGACCATCTGCGCGCGGTCGCCTACCGGATGCTGGGCTCCGGCGCAGAGGTCGACGATGCCGTGCAGGAGGCCTGGCTGCGGGTCAGCCGCTACGACATGTCCGATGTCGCGAATTTGCGCGGCTGGCTGACGACCGTGGTCGCGCGCATCTGCCTCGACATGCTGCGCGCGCGGAAGTCGCGCAAGGAAGAGCCGATGGGCCCGCATGTGCCGGAGCCGGTCGACGAAACGCGGGAGCGCGAAGCGGAGATGGCCGATTCCGTCGGCGCGGCGCTGCTCGTCGTGCTCGAGACTTTGCAGCCGGCGGAGCGGCTCGCCTTCGTGCTGCACGACATGTTCGCAGTGCCCTTCGAGGAGATCGCGCCGATCGTCGGCCGCTCGGTCGACGCGTCGCGACAGCTTGCAAGCCGGGCGCGGCGGCGCGTGCAGGGGGCACCGGTGCCCGAGACCGACCTGTCGCGCCAGCGCGGAATCGTCGATGCTTTCCTCAAGGCATCGCGCGAGGGCAATTTCGAGGGGCTGCTCGCCGTGCTCGATCCCGACGTCGTATTCCGCGCCGATATGGCCGCGGTGCGGCTCGGCTCGCTGCCTGAGATCCGCGGGGCGGACGCGGTCGCGCAGCTCTACAAGGGCCGCGCCCAGGCCGCGCGGACGGCGCTGGTCGACGGCGAGATCGGCGTTGCCGTCATTCTCGGCGGACAGCTGCGCATCGCGCTGCGTGTGACGTTCAACGGCGAACGTATCGCCGGGATCGAGGCGCTGGCCGATGCGGAAGGGATCGCCGCGCTGGAGGTGGAGGTGCTGGAGGGCTGAGGCGGGCGCCTTTTTGCGAAAACAACCCTATGCACAGTAGACGGGCACAGTAATATCAATGACTTAGTGGAGCAGCACGGGGCGCCATGGCGTGGGCGCGGAGCCCGTCTTGACGCCCTTCCCCTCCCGCGATACCGTCGAATACGGAATTCCGTATTCCCTCGTAGGAGCCGCCGGCGTGATCCCTCTCGACCCGCTCCCGAACCTGATCGACCAGGTCTATGCCCGGATCCTGGAGGCGATCTCCGACCGCACGCTTCAGCCCGGCCAGCGCATCCGGCAGAACGAGCTCGCCGACAGGCTCGGCGTGTCGCGCCAGCCTGTCTCGCATGCGCTGCACCTGCTGCACCGCCAGGGTCTGGTCGCCGAGAGCGGACGGCGCGGCTTTGAGGTCACCCAGCTCGATCCCGCGCGCATCCGCCAACTCTACGAGGTGCGCGGCGCGATCGACGCGCTGGCCGCGCGGCTTGCGGCGAAGCGCGCCGCCAGCGACGCGGCAGGACGCGCACGGCTGGAGGCTGCGTTCGCCGCGGGGCGCGGCATCGACCGCAACACGACACTCACTGAACTGATCGTGCTCGACGTGGATTTTCACCGCGCGATCTATCAGCTCGCCGGCAACCCCGTGATCGAGGAGACCATTGCGCCGCAATGGCCGCACATGCGCCGCTCGATGGCGACGGTGCTGTCGGAGCTCGACTACCGCGGCAGCGCCTGGGCCGAACATGCCGATATCGCCGGACACATTCTCGCGGGCGACGTGAAGGCGGCCGAAGCCGCCGCGCTGGCGCATGCGCAGACGGCGGGACGGATGACTGAGGAGAGATTGAGGGCGAGCGAAGAGGCGGCGGCGTAGCGACAAACGCCGTCATTCCGGGCGCGCGACAGCGCGCCCCGGAATCCATCGGGCCTCAGAAACTGCGGAGAAATGGATTCCGGGCTCGCGACTTCGTCGCGCCCCGGAATGACAAAAACAAACAAAACAGGAGGAAACGGCCCATGAAACTGTCTCAGGAGCAATTGGAGTTCTTCCACCGCGAGGGCTGGCTGTTCCTGCCCGAGCTGTTCAGCCAGGAAGAGGTCGATCTGCTGGCGCGCGAGGCGGTCGGCATCTACGACGCAAACCGTCCCGAAGTCTGGCGCGAGAAGAGCGGCGCGCCGCGCACGGCTTTTGCCGCGCATCTCTACAATGAGGCGTTCGGCCTCCTCGGCGCGCATCCGCGCATGATCGATCCGGTCGAGCAGCTGTTCGGCGAGCCCGTCTACATGCACCAGTTCAAGATCAACGCGAAATCGGCCTTCACCGGCGATGTCTGGCAATGGCACCAGGATTACGGCACCTGGAAGCGCGACGACGGCATGCCGGAGCCGCGCGCCATGAACATTGCGATCTTCCTCGACGAGGTGATGCCGATCAACGGCCCCCTGATGCTGGTGCCGCGCAGCCAGAATGCCGGCGATCTCCAGGCCTCGCATGATCTCGCCACCACCTCCTATCCGCTGTGGACGCTGGACGAGGCGACGGTGACGCGGCTGGTGAAGGAGGGCGGCATCGTGGCGCCGACCGGCAAGCCGGGGGGCATGCTGATGTTCCACGGCAATCTCGTGCACGGCTCGGCCGGCAACATCACGCCCTTCCCACGCAAGATCGTGTACCTGACGCTGAACGCCGTCTCGAACTACATCCGCAATCCCACGCGGCCGGACTACATCGCGCATCGCGACTTCGCCCCGATCAAGACGGTGGACGACGACGCGCTGCTGCGGCTTGCCCGTGCACCAAGGCAAGCGGCGGAGTAGTCTCTCACTGTCATTCCGGGGCGACGCGTAGCGTCGAGCCCGGAATCCATAACCACCATCGGGAGTATGGATTCCGGGCTCGCGACTTCGTCGCGCCCCGGAATGACGACGTTGATAGTTCGCGTGGTCCCCCGATCACAACTGCAATCCTGGACATTTCCCATGAACCTCTTCCGCCTCCTCCAGGCTCGCGCTTCCGCCGGCAAGCCCGTTCGTGTCGCGCTGATCGGCGCGGGCAAGTTCGGCTCGATGTTTCTCGCGCAGGTGCCCCACACGCCGGGGCTGGAAGTGCCCATCATCGTCGACATCGACCGCGACCGCGCACGCGAGGCCTGCCGCACGGTCGGCTGGAGCTCTGAGCGGATCGCCGCAACGGTCTTCACCGATGACGGCGCGCGCGCCATTGCCGGCGGCGCGATGGACGTGGTGGTGGAGGCGACCGGAAATCCCGCCGTCGGGATCAGGCATGCGCGCGCCGCGATCGCGGCGGGCAAGCATATCGTGATGGTCAACGTCGAGGCCGACGTGCTGGCAGGTCCGCTGCTCGCCGAGGAAGCGCGCAAGGCGGGCGTGGTCTATTCGCTCGCCTATGGCGACCAGCCCGCATTGACCGCGGAGATGGTCGACTGGGCCCGCGCCACAGGTTTCCGCGTGGTCGCCGCCGGCAAGGGGACAAAATACCTGCCGGCCTATCACGACGTGACGCCTGACGGCGTCTGGCAGCATTACGGCCTCACCGCGGGCGAGGCACAATCGGCCGGCATGAATCCGCAGATGTTCAACTCCTTCCTCGACGGCACCAAATCGGCGATCGAGATGGCTGCGATCGCCAATGCCTGCGCCCTCGACGTACCCGCGGACGGCCTGCTGTTTCCGCCCTGCGGCGTCGACGACCTCCCGCACATCATGCGGCCGCGCTCGCGCGGCGGCGTGCTGGATCGGGCGGGCCTGGTGGAGGTCGTGTCCTCGCTCGAGCGCGACGGACGGCCGGTGTTTCGCGACCTGCGCTGGGGCGTCTATGTCGTGCTGGAGGCGCCGAACGACTACGCCGCCGACTGCTTCAGGCAATACGGCCTCAAGACCGACGCCAGCGGACGCTATGCTGCAATGTACAAGCCCTATCATCTGATCGGGCTCGAGCTGAATATCTCGGTGCTGTCGGCCGCGCTGCGCGGCGAGCCAACCGGCCAGGCCAGCGGCTTCCGGGGCGACGTCGCAGCGGTCGCCAAGCGCAATTTGCGCGCGGGCGAGATGCTGGACGGCGAAGGCGGCTACACGGTGTGGGGCAAGCTGGTACCGGCGGCAGCAAGCCTGAAGGCCGGCGCCTTGCCGATCGGACTTGCGCATCGCCTGAAGCTGAAACACGACGTCGCACACGGCGCGGTGGTGCACTGGAGTGACGTCGAGTTCGACGCGGGCAATGAGACGGTGAAGGTTCGAAAGGCCATGGAAGCCGCGTTCGCAGCGCAGCATTGAACGGCAGCGACGATAGCGCAACCAAAGTGCGCTTGATTTGCGCTCCCCCTTTGGTCATCCTGACCGCGATCCGGGACATCCAAATCTCGGACGCCAAGAAACGTCGGCCAGCGGCGAAGATAAAGCGACGCAAGATCGCGATCCCTCGTCGAGGACACGACATCACAGGAAGAGGGGAGACGCATGGAACGTCGTAAGTTTCTGACGGCAGGCGGGCTGGGCCTGGCCGCGAGTGCAGTTGCCGCGCCGGCCGTTGCACAATCGATGCCCGAGGTGAAATGGCGGCTGGCGGCGAGCTGGCCAAAATCACTCGATACGCTCTATGGCGGCTGCGAATATTTCTGCAAACGTGTCGCCGAGATCACCGACAACCGCTTCCAGATCCAGCCCTTTGCCGCCGGCGAGATCGTGCCCGGCCTGCAAGTGCTCGACGCCGTCTCGAACGGCACCGTCGAGATCGGCAACACTGCGCTCTATTACTATTGGGGCAAGAACCCGGCATTCACCTTCGGCACGTCGCTGCCGTTCGGTCTCAACACCCGCCAGCACATCTCCTGGCTGTTGTGGAATGGCGGTCAGGAGATGCTCAACGATCTGCTGAAGGAGCATAATGCGATCGGCGTTCCGACAGGCTCGACCGGTGCCCAGATGGGCGGCTGGTTCCGCAAGGAGATCAAGACCGTCGACGATCTCAAGGGCCTGAAATTCCGCGTCGGCGGGTTCGCCGGCACCATCATCTCGAAGCTCGGCGGCGTGCCGCAGCAGATCGCGGCCGGCGACATCTATCCGGCGCTGGAGAAGGGCACGATCGACGCGGCCGAGTGGGTGGGCCCGTATGACGACGAGAAGCTCGGCTTCGTGAAGGTCGCGAAGTACTACTACTATCCGGGTTGGTGGGAAGGCACCGGCCAGGGCCACAACATCATGAATCTCGAGAAGTGGAATGCGCTGCCGAAACATTATCAGGCGGCGATTTCGGCGGCCTCGCTCGATACCTTCACCTGGGTGACCGGCAAGTACGACTCGGTCAATCCGCCCGCGCTCAAGCGGCTGCTCGCCGCCGGCGCGATCCTCAAGCCATTCCCCCAGGAGGTGCTCGAGGCCTGCTATGGCGCGGCGGGCGAGATCTACGCCGATCTCGCCAAGAGCAATCCGCATTTCGGCAAGATGTATGCGAGCCTGACCGCCTACCGGGCCGACTCGCTGGCCTGGATGCAGGTCGCCGAGCTCAGCTTCGACAGCTTCATGATGCGGATGCGGACGCGGACGTAATCGCACTGCGCTGCGAGGCGCGAAACGACAAAAGCCCCGGAGATGTCTCCGGGGCTTTTCTGTTGCGTCGATGAAGCCATCGTAGGGTGGGCAGAGGCGCGACAGCGCCGTGCCCACGATCTCACGCATGTGGACAGGGATGGTGGGCACGCTTCCGCTTTGCCCACCCTACGGCAGTGATTGCGTGGCGCGAGCAATCGCGCCGCAGACCTTGCTCAATTCTCGTCATCGCCGAGCGCTGCGACCAGCTTGTCGTAGTACTTGGCGACGAGATCGATGTTGGCCTTGTTCTCAACCGCAGGTGCCGGCGTCTTCAGCGCCTCGTTGAGCTCGTCGAGCGCTTCCTTCTTGTCCTTGGCCGGCATCTTCTTGTCGGCCTGGAGCTGCGCGATCTGCGCCTTGATCACGGCTTCGGGGCCGACATACTTCTTGGTCGCGGGATCGAAGCCGCCGATCACCAGGCTGATGTTGTCGACGACGTTGTTGTAGTCGTCATAGCCGGCAAAGCCGTGCTTCTTGGCGACGCCGTCGAGCTGCGCGATCACCTTCTGGTCGGGCGCGGTGTTTTCAGGGAGTTTCTCCGTGATCGCGTCCATGTCCTTTTGCGCAGCGAGCACGCCATCGAGCTGCTTATCGGTCAACGCGATCTGCTTGAGCGCCGGAGCCTGAGCGGGCGCAGCCTGCGGGGCCGGTGCTGTCTGTTGAGCCGGCGCGGCCTGCTGTTTGGCTTGCGCGAATGCAGAGCCGGACGAGGCGAGCGATGCCGCGGACAGAAGGCACGCGACGCCGAACGCGGTGAGGGCGGGACGAAGCAATGCTGGCATGGAAGTCTCCTCGTGAAGGGGCAGGTTTGTCGTGGAGCGAACCCTTGGCGATCGAACGCTAGGGAACTTGAAATGAACTCCGTATGAACTCCGCTCACTCCTGCTAGCGGCCGATCATGGCTGAATGATCACAACCCTGTGGAGCCCTCGGGGATCACCAAACATTGTTCGGCATGCAATCCATCTGTTGTGCGGCCGGCCTGCGTTGACGAGCTTGATCCGCGTTCTCCTGAGAGACCTGCATGCTGACCTATCGAGAATCCATTGCGGTTCGGCGACGTTCAGCCTCGCGTCAGAAATCGCCGAGATGACGACTTGCGACTGCTCACTGTGCTGGCAGAAGAACGCGGACGACCAAGGTGCACGAGCACGCGCTCACGGTGTAGGCGGCGAGGATCTCTTGCCGATCCACGAATGGAATACGCAGCGCGCCAAACATTTCTTCTGCTCCCGTTGCGCCGCCGACACGTTTCACCGCGTGCCGCCGCGCCGGATCATTTCGCCGTCAACGAGTTCTGTCTGTAGTTTTCGCCGAGCTCGGTGCCGGTGCGCGCGACCGAGGAT